>NZ_JBYTBC010000002.1:0-739405 GCF_058788795.1 Variovorax sp. FW301-JW7 | reverse complement strand
CTGTGCGCGGCGGCGGCCTTCTTTGCGATGGCACATGCGTTCCGGCATGGTGACTTCGTTCGCGTGACGCTGCTGCTTGATGCCGTGCCGCCGAAGGTGCGCCGCGTGCTCGACGTCGCCTGCCTGCTGGTCGCCGCCGTCTCGGTGGCCTACCTGACGTACTGGGCCACCAGCTTCACGTACGAGAGCTACGAGTTCAAGGAGATGGCCACGGGCCTGCTCGTGATCCCGATCTGGATTCCGCAATCGAGCTTCGTGATCGGCTGCTGGCTGCTCTTGATCGCCATGGTCGACGAACTCGTCGGCGTGGTGCGCGGCGAGAAGCCCAGCTACCAGCGCGCGGTCGAAGAGCGCCACGCAGCGGGCGACTTCTCTTCCGACGTCTGAACGACAACGACAACAACAACAACAACCAAGACACCCGATGCTCGAAACCCTTCTGATGGGCGCGCTGCTGCTCGGCATCATGCTGTTGCTGCTCGCCGGTGGCGTCTGGATCGCCATGACTCTGGCCATCGTCGGCTGGGTCGGCCAGGCCTTCTTCACCAACACCCTGCCCGGCAAGAACCTGTTCTCGGCCTTCTGGGAAAGCAACGCGAGCTGGGAGCTGGCGGCCCTGCCGCTGTTCATCTGGATGGGAGAAATTCTCTTCAGAACCAAGCTCAGCGAGGAGATGTTCGAAGGCCTGCGCCCGTGGCTCAACCGCGTGCCCGGCCGGCTCATGCACACCACCATCCTCGGCTGCGGCGTGTTCGGCTCGGTCTCGGGCTCGTCGGCCGCCACCTGCGCCACCATCGCCAAGGTGGCGCTGCCCGAACTCAAGCGCCGCGGCTACGACGAGAAGCTGGCCATCGGCTCGCTGGCCACGGCCGGCACACTGGGCATCCTGATCCCGCCGTCGATCACGATGGTGGTGTATGCCGTGGCGGCCGACGCCTCGATCATCCGCATCTTCCTGGCCGGCTTCCTGCCGGGCTTTTTGTTGATGCTGCTGTTCTCGGGCTACATCGCCTGGTGGAGCCTGCGCCATCCCGACAAGGTGCCGCCGGCCGACCCGCCCACCACCTTCATGCAGAAGATCCGGCTGTCGGGCAACCTCATTCCCTGCGCGCTGCTGATCGTGTTCATCGTCTGGGTGCTGGTGGCCGGCTGGGCCACGGCCACTGAGTGCGCGGCCTTCGGGGTGCTGGGCTCGCTGGCCATCGCCGCCTACGGCAAGAGCCTGACCTGGAAGAACTTCAAGGACGGGATCATGGGCGCCACGCGCACCAGCTGCATGATCATGTTCATCCTGGCCGGCGCCGCATTCCTCACCAAGACCATGGCCTTCACCGGCATCCCGCGCGAGCTGGCCGAGTGGGTCGACAGCATGCAGCTGTCGCCCTATGCGCTGATCGGCGCGCTGGTGGTGGTGTACCTGGTGCTGGGCACGGCGCTGGACGGCATCTCGATGATCGTGCTGACCAGCGCGGTGGTGCTGCCGATGATCCAGAAGGCGGGCTTCGACCTGGTCTGGTTCGGCATCTTCATCGTGCTGCTGGTCGAGATCGCCGAGGTCACGCCGCCCGTGGGCTTCAACCTGTTCGTGCTGCAGAACATGACAGGCAAGGACAGCAACGTGATCGCCAAGGCGGCCATCCCGTTCTTCTTCTGCCTCGTGCTGTGCATCGCGCTGATCACGCTGTTCCCGGGTATCGTCACGATCCTGCCCGATCTGGTGATGGGCAAGGAGAAATGACAGTGCGACGACGACAAAGGAACGGATGCCTCCTCTGCTGCCGGTACTAGCGATCTGCGTGGGCGCCTCGTGCGGCGCCCTCGCCCGCTGGGGCCTGGGCCTGTGGCTCAACACCGGCGGCCCCGTGCCCTACGGCACGCTGGCCGCCAACCTCGTGGGCGGCTACCTCGTCGGCGTGGCGGTGGCCATCTTCCAGGCGCTGCCGCAGCTCGACCCGGTGTGGCGCCTGCTGCTCATCACCGGCTTCCTCGGCGGCCTGACGACCTTCTCGAGCTTCTCGGCCGAAGTGGTCGCGCTGCTGCTCGGCGGACGCCCCTTGCTGGCGCTGGGCACCGGCCTGCTGCACCTGTGCGGTTCGCTGGTGCTGACCTGGCTGGGCATTCGCAGCGTGCAGCTCGTGCTGGCTTCGTGACAGCGAAAAAACTGCTCGACCTCCTGCGGTTATAGACAGGGGTTCTTCAGAGGGTCGGTCGATAGAATCGACCCCAATGCCCCTCGCCCTTCTCGTCGCACTCCCCTTTCTTGCCAGCGTGCTGGCCGCGTTGATGCCGTCCAACGCGCGCAACCGGGAGTCGACCCTTGCAGGGCTCGTCGCATTGGGCTGCGCGATCCAGGTCGCCTGGCTCTTTCCGCAGATCGCACACGGCAACGTGCTGCGCCAGGAAATCGAGTGGCTCCCCGCCCTCGGCCTGAACCTCGTGTTCCGCCTCGACGGCTTCGCGTGGCTGTTCTGCATGCTGGTGCTGGGCATCGGCGCGCTGGTGGTGCTCTATGCGCGCTACTACATGTCGGCCTCCGACCCGGTGCCGCGCTTCTTCTCGTTCTTCCTCGCGTTCATGGGCGCGATGATGGGTGTGGTGCTCTCGGGCAACCTGATCCAGATGGTGCTGTTCTGGGAGCTCACCAGCCTCTTCTCCTTCCTGCTCATCGGCTACTGGCACCACCGGCGCGACGCGCGGCGCGGGGCGCGCATGGCGCTCACCGTCACCGGTGCCGGCGGGCTGTGCCTGCTGGCCGGCGTGCTGGTGCTGGGCCGCATCGTCGGCAGCTACGAGCTCGACATCGTGCTGGCCTCGGGCGACATCATCCGCGCGCACGCGCTGTACCCGGTGGCGCTGGTGCTGATCCTGCTCGGCGCATTCACCAAGAGCGCGCAGTTCCCGTTCCACTTCTGGCTGCCGCGCGCCATGGCCGCGCCCACGCCGGTGTCGGCCTACCTGCACTCGGCCACCATGGTGAAGCTGGGCGTGTTCCTGATGGCGCGGTTGTGGCCCGTGCTCTCGGGCACCGAGCAGTGGTTCTGGATGGTGGGCGGCGCGGGCGCCATCACGCTGCTGCTGGGCGGCTTCGCGGCCATGTTCCAGCGCGACCTGAAGGCGCTGCTGGCCTACTCGACCATCTCGCACCTGGGCCTCATCACGCTGCTGCTGGGCCTGAACAGCCCGCTGGCGGCGGTGGCGGCAGTCTTCCATGTGATGAACCACGCGACCTTCAAGGCCTCGCTGTTCATGGCGGCCGGCATCATCGACCACGAGACCGGCACGCGCGACATCCGCAAGCTCAGCGGCCTGATGCGGCTCATGCCCATCACGGGCACGCTGGCCATCATCGCCAGCGCCTCGATGGCCGGCGTGCCGCTGCTCAACGGTTTTCTCTCGAAGGAAATGTTCTTCGCCGAGACGGTCTTCATCCAGGCCACGCCCTGGATCGATTTCAGCCTGCCGGTCATCGCCACCCTCGCGGGCATCTTCAGCGTGGCGTACTCGGCGCGCTTCGTGTTCGACGTGTTCTTCGGCCCGCCCTGCGGCCCCGACGTGCCCAAGCCCCCGCACGAGCCGCCGCACTGGATGCGCGTGCCGGTCGAGCTGCTGGTGCTGGTGTGCCTGGTGGTGGGCGTGGCGCCGGCCTGGTCGGTCGGCCCGATGCTCGCGGCGGCGGCCACGCCGGTGGTCGGCGGCACGCTGCCCGCCTACAGCCTGGCCGTGTGGCACGGTTTCAACCTGCCGCTGATGATGAGCTTCGTCGCGCTGGCAGGCGGCGCCGTGCTCTACCTGCTGCTGCGTCGCCCGCTGGGCAGCGGGCGCCTGGAGCACACGCCGCTGCTGCACCGTTTCGACGGGCAGGTCGTCTTCGAACACCTGATCGCGCTGCTGAGCGAAGCCGGCCGGCGCAGCCGCCGCCTCTTCGGCACGCGGCGCCTGCAATGGCAGCTGCTGTGGCTGGTGGTGGTGGCCGTGGCCGGCGCCGCGGCGTCGCTGTGGGCCACGCCGGCCGATCGCGGGACGCGCGAGCTGCTGCCGTTCTCGCCGATGTTCGCGATGACCTGGCTCATCGGCTGCACCTGCGCCGTGGCCGCCGCCTGGCAGGCCAAGTTCCACCGGCTCGCGGCGCTGATGCTGGCCTCGGGCGCCGGGCTTGTCTCGTGCGTCACGTACATCTGGTTCTCGGCCCCCGACCTCGCGCTCACGCAGCTGGTGGTCGAGGCCGTGACCACGGTGCTCATCCTGCTGGGCCTGCGCTGGCTGCCGATGCGCAGCAAGGACGTGGTGCAGCCCGCGCGCATGCGGCTGCGGCCCTGGGGCCGGCGCGGGCGCGACCTGCTGGTGGCCACCGTCGCCGGCTGCGGCATGGCGGCGCTGGCCTGGGCCCTGATGACGCGCACCTTCCCGCAGAGCATCTCGCCCTTCTTCCTTGAACGCGCGCTCACCGAAGGCGGCGGCACCAACGTGGTCAACGT
Organism: Variovorax sp. FW301-JW7; assembly: GCF_058788795.1. Classification (NCBI taxonomy): domain Bacteria; kingdom Pseudomonadati; phylum Pseudomonadota; class Betaproteobacteria; order Burkholderiales; family Comamonadaceae; genus Variovorax; species Variovorax sp. FW301-JW7. Next base: position 734,930 of record NZ_JBYTBC010000002.1, on the reverse strand, counting down.
GATGCTGGTCGACTTCCGCGGCTTCGACACCTTCGGCGAGATCACCGTGCTGGGCATCGTGGCGCTCACCGTGTATGCGCTGCTGCGGCGCTTCCGCCCGGCCATCGAATCGATGGCGCTGCCGATCCAGCAGCGCCTGCAGGTCGACGACGGCAGCAGCGACCTGCTGAACCCGCGCCGCGCCACCGACTCCGCCATCGGCTACCTGATGGTGCCGGCCGTGCTGGTGCGCCTGGTGCTGCCGGTGGCTGCGCTGGTGTCGGTGTATTTCTTCATGCGCGGCCACAACGCGCCCGGCGGCGGTTTTGTCGCGGGGCTGGTGATGTCGGTCGCGCTGGTGCTGCAGTTCATCGTCTCGGGCACCGAGTGGGTGGAAGAGCACCTGCGCATCTACCCGCGCCGCTGGATCGCCATCGGCCTGCTGTTCGCGCTGGCCACCGGCGGCGGTGCGATCGCGTTCGGCTACCCGTTCCTCACCACGCACACCGCGCACCTGCACGTGCCGCTGCTGGGCGACATGCACGTGCCCAGCGCCCTCTTCTTCGACATCGGCGTGTTCGCGCTGGTGCTCGGCGCCACCATGCTGATCCTGACCGCGCTGGCCCACCAGTCCATCCGAAGCCATCGCTGGGCCGACGAACAAGAAGAGAAAGAAGCGCAGGCGCGCGCCGCCGCCGAAGCCGAAGAAGCGGCGGCCACCACCGGGGGGGCCCGCTGATGGAAATCGTGCTGGCCATCGCCATCGGCGTGCTCACCGGGTCGGGCGTGTACCTGCTGCTGCGCCCCCGTACCTTCCAGGTCATCATGGGCCTGACGCTCATCTCGTACGCGGTCAACCTGTTCATCTTCAGCATGGGTCGGCTCAAGGTCGACAGCGAGCCGGTGCTGCTCGAAGGCTTCAAGGCCACGCTGGCCAACACGGCCGATCCGATGCCGCAGGCGCTGGTGCTCACGGCCATCGTGATCGGCTTTGCGATGACCGCCCTGTTCCTGGTCGTGATGCTCGCCTCGCGCGGCCTGTCAGGCACCGACCACGTGGACGGTGAAGAGCGGGAGGCGGTCGAATGAACGACCTCTTGCACCTGCTCGACCGCTTCCTCGAATTCAGCATGCCCCACCTGGTGGCGGTGCCCATCCTCGTGCCCATGCTCACGGCAGCGCTGATGCTGCTGATGAACGAGAACCACCGGCGCACCAAGTCCTTCCTCAGCGTGGTCTCGGGCCTGATCGGCCTGCTGGCCGCGCTCGCATTGCTGCGATGGGTGAACGCGGCCGACACCGGCGGCGGCCCGGGCTCCATCGGCGTGTACCTGCCGGGCAACTGGCGCGCGCCCTTCGGCATCACGCTGGTGGCCGACCGGCTCTCGACCATGATGGTCGCGCTCACGGGCGTGGTGGCCTTCGCGGCCTCGATCTATTCGACCTCGCGCTGGGACCGCGCGGGCGTGCACTTTCATCCGCTGCTGCAGCTGCAGCTCATGGGCCTGAACGGCGCCTTCCTCACGGGCGACCTGTTCAACCTGTTCGTGTTCTTCGAGGTGATGCTCGCCGCCTCGTACGGCCTGCTGCTGCACGGCTCGGGCCGGCTGCGCGTGCGCGCCGGGCTGCACTACATCGCGATCAACCTCGCGGCCTCGTCGCTCTTCCTGATCGGCGCGGCCATCCTGTACGGCGTGACCGGCACGCTCAACATGGCCGACCTGGGCGCGCGCATCGCCGAGCTGGCACCGGGCGACCGCGGCCTCGTGCATGCGGCGGCGGCCATCCTGGCCACCGCGTTCTTCGCCAAGGCGGGCGCGTGGCCGCTCAACTTCTGGCTGGTGCCGGCCTACAGCGCGGCCGTGTCGCCGGTAGGGGCGGTGTTTGCGCTGCTCACCAAGCTCGGCGTGTACACCGTGCTGCGGCTGTGGACCGTGCTGTTCGCGCCCGACACCGGCGCCTCGGCCGCCTTCGGGCAGGCTGCGCTGGTGAGCGTCGGGCTGGCCACGCTGTTCGTCGGCGCCATCGGCATCGTCGGCACGCAACGGCTGTCGAACCTCGCGGGCTACAGCGTGCTGGTGTCGGCGGGCACGCTGCTGGCCGCCATCGGGCTGGGCGAGCCGGCCGTGTGGGCCGGCGCGCTCTACTACATGCTGAGTTCCACGCTCGCCGTGGCGGCCTTCTTCCTGCTGATCGACATGATCGAGCGCTGGCGCAACGCGGGCATGAGCGTCGCGCCGCACGAGGCGGCGGGCAACGCACCCTTCCTGGCCGAAGACCTGCGCGCGCTCGACGACGTGAACCTCGACGACGACGCGCAGGCGCTCTACGGTCGCGCCATTCCCGCCGGCGTGGCCTTCCTGGGCCTGAGCTTCATGCTGTGCACGCTGCTGCTGGCGGGCCTGCCGCCGCTGTCGGGCTTTGTCGGCAAGTTCGCGATGCTCTCGGGCCTGCTCGACAGCAAGGTCGTCACCACGGTGGGCTGGACCTTCCTCGGGCTGCTGATCGTCTCGGGCTTTCTCTCGCTGATCGCACTGAGCCGCACCGGCATCCGCCATTTCTGGACGCAGCCCCACGCCACCATGCCCTCGCTGCCCGCGCTCGAGGTGCTGCCGGTGGCGGCCCTGCTCGCAGCCTGCGTCGCGCTCACCGTCTGGGCCGAGCCCGTGATGCAGCACGCCCAGGCCACCGCCGGCGGGCTGCGCACGCCCACCGCGTACCGCGAGGCCGTGCTCGGCGCCAAGCAGAAGCCCAACCCGGTGCCCGCGAAGAAAGAGGAGGCCAAGCCATGAAGCGCTTGATGCCTTCCCCACCGCTGTCGTTCGCGCTGTTCGTCATCTGGCTGCTGCTCAACCAGTCGCTCGAAGCGGCCACGCTGCTGTCGGCCGCGGTGCTCGCCATTGCCGTGCCGCTGATCACCAAGGGCCTGCGGCCCGCCAGGGTGCGCATGCGCCGGCCCGGCGTGGCGCTGCGGCTGTCGTTCCTCGTCACCTTCGACATGCTGAAGTCGGCGTACGACGTGGCGCGGCTGCTGCTCACGCACCGCACCGCCGACATCTCGTCGCACTTCGTTCAGATCCCGCTCGACATGCGCGACCCCAACGGCCTCGCCGTGCTCGCGATGATCATGTGCCTCACGCCCGGCACGGCCTGGGGCGAAGTCTCGTTCGATCGCACCACGCTGCTGATCCACGTGTTCGACCTCGAGGACGACGCGGCCTTCATCGCCCTGATCAAGACCCGCTACGAACGTCCGCTGATGGAGATTTTCGAATCATGACGCCTGTTCTCTTCTGGGCCCTGAAGGCCGCGCTCTTCCTGCTGGCCGTGGCCATGCTGTGCGCGCTCTTTCGCCTGCTGGCCGGTCCGTCCGCGCAAGACCGCGTGATGGCGCTGGACTGCCTCTACATCAACGGCATGCTGATGATGCTGGTGCTGGGCATCAACTACGCGAGCAGCGTGTACTTCGAGGCGGCGATGCTGGTGGCGCTGTTCGGCTTCGTGGGATCGACCTCGATCGCCAAGTTCCTGCTGCGCGGGGAGGTCATCGAATGAGTGGCACTGCCCTGCCCCTGTGGGCCGAGATCATTACTGCCATATTCGCGGTGCTCGGCGCGGCCTTCGCGGCCATCGGCTCCTTCGGCCTGGTGCGCCTGCCCACCTTCTTCCGCCGCATCCATGCGCCCACGCTGGGCGCCACGGTGGGCGCGTGGTGCCTGACGGTGGCCACCATCGCCTACTTCTCGGTGCAGGGCTTCAGCCTGTTCCTGCACGCGATGCTGATCGTGCTGTTCATCGTGCTGACGGCGCCGATCACCACCATCTTCCTGATGCGTGCTGCCCTCTTCCGCGAACGGCAGAAGGGCAACACGAAGGTGCCGCCCTCCTCCGAGTCGCGCTGAAGCGGCTTCTTCCCATCAGTTGGGCGCCATGCGCACGCCCTTGTCGAGAAACTCGTTGGTGAAGAGCGTCGCGGGGTCGTAGGCCTTGTCGATGCCGATCAGCGAGGACACGAGCTCGTAGTCGGCCTTCACGCGCGCACCGTCGAAGGCGCCGAGTGCCACCTTGGTCGTGGTGTCGTCACGCATCAGCTGCTTGATGCGGTTCCACTGGTCGCGCTGGTTGTCGGGCGTGAGGCCGCTCACGCTGGCCTGCAGCGCCTGCAAGCAGGGCTCGAAGCTCTTCACGCAGGCCTCGTAGGCACGCTGCGTCACGGCCACGAACTTCTTCACCTGGCCGGGGTTCTTCGCGAGGTAGGGGCCATTCACGATCAGCGAGTTGCCGTACACGTTCACACCCGCGTCGCGCCACGGCTGGAAGCCCAGGTCGGCGCCGAACTCGCGCGCCTTCAGGTCGTGCTCGTTGTAGAAGTCGCTGATGATGTCGACCGACTTGCTCTTCAGCGCCGCCACCTTGGCCTGCGGGCTCACGTTGACGAAGGTCACGCTGGCCGGGTCGAGCCCCACCTTCTTGGCGAAAGCCGGCCACATGAGGCGCGCGGCGTCGCCCGGCGGGTTGCCGATCTTGCGGCCCGCGAAGTCCTTCGGGCCGTTGATGCCCGAGGACTTGAGCCAGTAGAAGCCCTGCGGGCTGTTGGCGTAGATGACCATCACGGCCTTCACGTCGGCGCCCTTGCCCTTGGCCTGGATCGTGGTGGGCAGGTCGGAAATGCCCAGGTCGCTGCCGCCGGTGCCCACGCGCTGCGCCGACACGGCCGAGCCCTTGCCGGCCTCGATGTTCAGGTCGATGCCCGCCTCGGTGTACCAGCCCTTGGCCTTCGCGAAATAGATCGGCGCATGATCGGCCGTGGGTGTCCAGTTGAGCATCAGGCTCATGGCATCGGCCGCGAACGCGGCAGGGGCCGAGGCCATCAGCAGGGCGGTGGCGCCGGCGGCCGACAACAGCTTTTTCATGCGGATCACTCCAAAAGAAGGTAAAAACAGGTCCTGAAATTTATATTACCAACTGTTTGGTTGACAAGCAATACAGATCATCCAAACCGCGTTGCCACTGCCGGGAGAATCAAAACACCATGACCGCCACCAGCCCTATCCGCACCGCCCGCAGCACCGTTTCCACGAAACGCGAGCGCGACCCCGTCGCCGCCAAGCAGGCACTCATTGCTGCTGCGGTGGCCGAGTTCGCCACCAAGGGCTTCGCGGGCGCGCGCGTCGACGAGATCGCCGCCAACGCCGGGGTCAACAAGCAGCTCGTGTACCACTACTTCGACAGCAAGCAGGGGCTGTACCTGGTCGCGCTCGAATCGGTCTATGCCGAGATCCGCGAGAAGGAACAGAAGCTCACGCTCGACGAACTCGAGCCGCTGGAAGCCATGAAGCAGCTGGTGGCCTTCTCGTTCGACTACCTGGCCGAGCACCCCGAGTTCATCGCGCTGCTGGCCGACGAGAACCGCAACCACGGCGCGCACCTGCGCGAGTCGGAGCGGCTGCAGAAGATGCACTCGCCCTTCATCGAGATGCTCGAAGCCACGCTCAAGCGCGGCGTGGCGGCCGGTGTGTTCCGGCCCGACTTCGATGCGATCAACCTCTACATCTCGATCGCCGGCATCTCGTATTTCTTCTTCTCCAACAACCACACGCTGTCGGCCATCTTCGGCAAGCCGCTCGATGCACGCGGCGCGCTGCTGCAGCGGCGCCGGCACGTGATCGAGTTCGCGCTCAACGCCTTGCGGCCCGACAAGGCCGCCGCATGAAAATTATCAACTAGTTGGTTGACTCGGGTCGCGGCGACTCCTATGATTCGCCGCATTGCTTCCTAGACCCAGGAATTGAGATGACGGCACCTGATGGCGCTCTGGCGCCCCCCGCACCTGCGCCCTTGTCGGGCGAGCGCCCCGAATGGCAGCGCTGGGCCCTCGTGGTCGCGGTGCATCTGGCGGGCATCGCGCTGTGGGAGCTGGCGGTGCGGATCTTCGCGATCCAGCCTTTCATCCTGCCGGCGCCCTCGAAGGTGCTGGCCACGCTGGCCAACCCGAACTACAGCTGGCTCAAGAACACCGGCGTCACCGCGCTCGAGGTGTTCGGCGGCTACGCGCTGGGGCTGGTGCTTGGCATTCTTTGCGCGCTGCTCTTCATCACCAGCAAGCGGCTGATGCTGCTGGTGTTTCCGCTGCTGGTCACGCTCAACATGATTCCCAAGGTGGCGATGGGGCCGCTGGTGATCGTGTGGTTCAGCTACGGCATCGGGCCGAACATCCTCATCACGTTCAGCCTGTGCTTCTTCCCCATCCTGCTGACCACCATCCGCGGCCTGAACGAGACCGAGCCCGAGCTGCTCGACCTCGTGCGCGCGCTCAAGGGCTCGCGCTGGCAGCTGTTTCGCTACATCCAGCTGCCGGGCTCGCTGCCGTACGTGTTCTCGGGCATGAAGGTCGCCACCATCCTCGCCGTGGCGGGCGCGGTGGTGGGCGAGTTCATCGCCTCGGAACGCGGCCTGGGCTATCTGATGATCCAGGTCCAGGCCTCGCTGGACACGCCCGCGGTCTTCATGGCCGTGCTGCTCATCACGGGCCTGGGCGTGCTGCTCTATCTGCTGGTGCTTCTGCTGGAGCGCCTCTTCATTACCCAGGACGCAAGAATCCAATGACCTCCACGCCTGTCCTCGACGACCTGCCCTTTCCCGAGCGCTTCGAGAGCGAAGCCGCGCTTGAAGACTACCTGGCCACCCCTTCGCGCGACCTCGTGCGCGACATGGCCCGCCTCGACGGCGACCTGATGATCCTCGGCGTGGGCGGCAAGATGGGCCCCACGCTGGCCCGCCTCGCCAAGAACGCGATGCCCGGTCGCCGCGTGATCGCCGTCGCCCGCTTCAGCGAGGCCGGCGTGCGCGAAGCGCTCGAGGCGCACGGCATCGAGACCATCGCCTGCGACCTGCTCGACCGCGCCGCCATCGCCGCGCTGCCGCCGTGCGCCAACGTGGTCTTCATGGCCGGGCGCAAGTTCGGCGCCGACGCCGACAACCCGCTGACCTGGGCCATGAACGCGCACGTGCCGGCGCTGGTGGCCGAGCATTTCCACGCCTCGCGCATCGTCGCCTTCTCGACCGCCTGCGTGTACCCCTTCGTGCCCGTGACCAGCCAGGGCGCGAGCGAGAGCGACGCCCCCAACCCGCCCGGCGAGTACGCCAACTCGTGCGTGGGCCGCGAGCGCATGTTCGAGTACTTCTCGCAGCGCCACGGCACGCCCGGGCGCCTGTTCCGCCTGAGCTACGCCATCGACCTGCGCTACGGCGTGCTGGCCGACGTGGCGCTCAAGGTGTGGCGCGGCGAGCCGGTCGACGTGACCATGGGCCACGTCAACGTGATCTGGCAGGGCGACGCGAACGCGCAGGCGCTGCGCTGCCTCGCGGCGGCCACCGTGCCGACCTCGCCGCTGAACGTGAGCGGGCCCGAGACGACGTCGATCCGCTGGCTCGCCGAGGAGTTCGCGCGCCAGTTCGGCAAGCCCGTGACGATCGCTGGGCAGGAGGCCCCGACCGCGTGGCTGATGAACACCGGCGAAGCCGAGCGCCTGTTCGGCTACCCGCGCGTGCCGCTGGCGCAGCAGATCCGTTGGGTGGCCGACTGGATCTCGCGCGAGCAGCGCCAGTACGGCAAGCCCACCAAATTCGAATCGCGCGACGGCAAGTACTGAGCCCATGACCATGCCCGCCGTCGAAGCCCTCACGTCGATCACGCCCGGCATCGCCCCGATGCTCGACGCGCTGGTTGCCGCGAGCGGCTGGAACCAGACCGCGCACGACTGGCGGCTGTTCGAGCGGCTCGGCACGCTGCATGGCGTGCGTGACGAGGCGGGCCAGCTCATCGCCAGCGGCGCGGTGCTGCCGATGGAAGGCGTCGCCTGGATCAGCATGATCCTCGTGATGCCCGCCGCGCGCGGACAAGGCCTGGGCCGCGCGGTGTTCGCACACTGCCTCGACCAGGTGAAAGCCGTCGGCCTCGTCGCGATGCTCGACGCCACGCCGCAGGGCGAGCCGCTCTATGCGAGCTTCGGCTTCACGCCGCTGCGGCGGCTCACGCGCTGGCAGCGCGAGGCCACGCCCGCCACTGCATCGCTCAGCACCGACAAGCCGGCCCTCGACAGCCTCGCCGCGCTCGACGCACAGGCGCTGGGCTTCGCGCGCCCCGCCGTGCTCGCCGACCTGCTCGGCCGCGACGACACCCGCTGCGTGCGCAACGGTCTGGGCTTCGGCCTCGTGCGCGCGGGCCGCACCGCGCACCACATCGGGCCGCTGCTGTCGTCCGATGAGGCCACGGCCGCCGCGCTGCTGACGCAGGCCGCACGCGGCATCGACGGCCGCATCTATGTCGACGTGCCCGACGACCGCAAGGCCATGACCGCTGCACTGCGCGCCGCCGGCTTCACACCGCAGCGCAGCTTCGCACGCATGGCGCTGGCCACGCGCGAGGGCGCGCAGCCGCCCACCGGACACCCCGCCTTCATCCACGCCATCGCCGGCCCCGAGTTCGCCTGAGGACCTTCGCCCATGCCACTGAACCGCTCCGACCTTCCCGCCGACGTGCTTGCGCTGCTGTCGCAAGGCACCGTCATCCCGGCGCACCCGCTCGCGCTCGAAGCCGACCGCCAGTTCGACCGCAAGCGCCAGCGCGCGCTCACGCGCTACTACGTCGATGCCGGCGTGGGCGGCCTCGCGGTGGGCGTGCACACCACGCAGTTCGCGATCCGCGAGCGCGGCCTGTACGCCACCGTGCTCGAAGCCGCGATGCAGGACCGCCTGGCCTGGAACGACCGCCCGATGGCGATGATCGCGGGCCTGTGCGGCCCGACCGCGCAGGCGCAGGCCGAGGCGCGCACCGCCGTGGCTCTCGGCTATCACGCGGGGCTGCTGAGCCTCGCGGCGCTGGCCAGCTCGTCGGAAGACGCGCTCATCGCCCATTGCGAGGCGGTGGCGCAGGAGATTCCGCTGATCGGCTTCTACCTGCAGACCGTGGTCGGCGGCCCGATCCTGTCGAGCGACTTCTGGCGCCGCTTCGCGCTCATTCCCAACGCGCTCGCCATCAAGGTCGCGCCCTTCAACCGCTACCGCAGCATCGACGTGGTGCGCGGGCTGGTCGATGCGCGCGCCGAGGAGCGCGTGTTCCTCTACACCGGCAACGACGACCACATCGTGCTCGACCTCGCGCTGCCCTTTGCCGCGATGCGCGACGGCGCGCCCGTGCAGGTGCGCTTTCGCGGCGGCCTGCTGGGCCACTGGTCGGTGTGGACATCGAGTGCGGTACACCAGCTGCAGCAGATCAAGGCCGAGCTGGCCGCCAGCGGCGGCGCGCTGAGCCCCGCCCTGCTCGCACTCGATTCGCGCGTGACCGACTGCAACGCCGCCTTCTTCGACGTGGCGAACAACTTCCACGGCTGCATCGCGGGCTGCCACGAGGTGCTGCGGCGCCAGGGCCTGCTCGAAGGCATCTGGTGCCTCGACCCCGAAGAAGGCTTGGGCAAGGGCCAGTCGGCGGAAATCGACCGCGTCTACCGCCAGCATGGCGACCTGTCCGACGACGCCTTCGTGCGCGACAACCTCGCACGGTGGCTGGCATGAGCGCGGTACTCGCGCCCGCACAGGAGGCGCCGCTGATCTGCATGCGGCAGCTGCGCAAGGTCTACCGCAAGCGCAACGAGGAGTTCCTCGCCGTCTCCGACGTCACGATGGACGTGCACGCGGGCGACATGATCTCGCTGGTCGGCCCCTCGGGCTGCGGCAAGTCGACGCTGCTGAAGATTCTGTCGGGTCTGCACGGCCACGACGGCGGCACGCTCGAGATCGGCGGCCCTGGCGGCGCGGGCTTCAACCCGGGCCGCGACGTCGGCATGGTGTTCCAGCAGCCGCTGCTGCTGAAGTGGCGCACCATCCTGGAGAACGTGCTGCTGCCCGCCGACATCCTCGGGCTGGACCGCAAGGCCGCCAAGGCGCGCGCGCACGAACTGCTCGACATGGTCGGCCTCACGGGCTTCGCCGACAAGCTGCCTTACGAACTCTCGGGCGGGATGCAGCAGCGTGCGGCCATCGCGCGTGCGCTCATCCACGACCCGAAGCTGGTGCTGATGGACGAGCCCTTCGGCGCGCTCGATGCGCTCACGCGCGAGAAGATGAACCTGGAGATGCTGCGCATCTGGGAGCGCAGCCGCAAGACCTTCATCGTGGTCACGCACAGCATCCAGGAGGCGGTGTTCCTGGGCTCGCACTGCGCCGTGCTCACGGCCGGGCCGGCGCGCATGGCCGACTTCTTTCGCATCGAACTGCCCGAGCCGCGCAAGCTGCACGTGAAGACCAGCCCCGAGTTCGGCGAGTACGTGCGCCGCATCTACGACCTGCTGGGCGTGGACTGAGCCTCGCGCAGCAGGCCGGTTCAGCTCAGCTGGGTTGCAGCTGCTGGATTTCCTTGGCGCGCGCCACTTCCACTTCGCGCGGCAAGGTCACCGCGTTCTTCACGGCCAGGATCTCGGCCATCACGCTCACCGCGATCTCGGGCGGTGTCTTGCTGCCGATGAAGATGCCGATGGGCCCGCGCAGGCGCGCGAGCGACTCGGTCGTCTGGTCGAAGTGCTCGATCATGCGGTCGCGCCGCGCGTCGGCGTTGCGGCGCGAACCGATGGCGCCCACATAGAAGGCCTCGCTCTGCAATGCCTCGAGCAGCGCGAGGTCGTCCAGCTTGGGGTCGTGCGTGAGCGCAACCACGCAGCTGCGGCGGTCGGGCTTGAAGGCCAGCACGGCGTCGTCGGGCATCTCGGTGGTGATCGTCACGCCGGACAGCGTCCACGCGGTGCGGTACTCGGCGCGCGGGTCGCACAGCGTCACGGCGAAGCCGCTGAACTTGGCCATGGTCGCCAGGTACTCGGCGAGCTGGCCGGCACCGATCAGCAGCATGCGGTACTCGGGGCCGAAGGTGTTGGTGAGCTCGGTGTCGTTCACCGTGAGCTCGTCGGGCGCGGTCGCCTCGGCCAGCCGCACCGCGCCGGTGGCCAGCGTCACCGTGCGGCGCATGAGCTTGCCGCGTTCGAGTTCGGCGACCAGCGTGTCGAGCGCGTCGGCGTCGGGCGCGTATTCGAGCAGCAGCTCGAGCGTGCCGCCGCAGGGCAGCCCGAAGCGGTGCGCCTCGTCGGCCGTGATGCCGTACTTGACGAGCGCGGGCGGCGCGCCCAGCGGCACGTCTTCGCCCTTGCCGTGGGCGTGGCTATAGCGCGCGATCAGGTCGTCCTCGATGCAGCCGCCCGAGACCGAGCCGACCACGGCGCAGTCCTCGGCCAGCGCCATGATCGAGCCCACGGGCCGCGGCGACGAGCCCCAGGTGCGCACCACGGTGGTCAGCAGCGCGCGCTTGCCGGCACGCCGCCAGTCGCGCAGCGTGCGCAGCACCATGACGTCGAGGTTTTCCATGGCAGGACCCTGTGCGTCAGGCGGCGTCACCCGGGGTGGCGGCGTCGTCGCCGTCCTTCTTGCCGAAGCCCATCTTCTTCATGAGGCCCGACATCACGCCGGCCTTCTCGGCGGGCGCCTCGGCCGCCGCTTCCGCGGGCGGTGCGGGCGGCGGGCCGTAGCGGCTTTGCATCTCGGCCTCGAAGCGCTTGAAGAAATCGTCGGCGGTGGACTTGGCCGCGCCGTCGATCAGGCGCTGGCCGAGCTGGGCGATCTTGCCGCCGACCTGGGCCTGCACGGTGTAGTCGAGTTCGCAGCCGGTGGGTGCCGCGGCGACGGGGGCGGCTTCGGCGGCAGGCGCGCTGTCGGTCACGGCCACGGCGGGCGCCGCGTCCAATGCGCCGGCCACCGGCTTGAGCGACACGCTCGACGAGCCCTTGGCAAACCCCGCCACGCCGCCCTGCCCCTCGAAAGTGAGCTTGTAGCCGTCGGGCGCGACGATGTCCGACAGCATCACCTTGCCGCTGAACTTGGCCGACACCGGGCCGATCTTCACGGCCAGCGCCACGCTGTAGGTGTTGTCGCCCGTGAGCTCGAACTTGTCGCAGCCGGGGATGCACTTCTTGAGCGTCTCGGGGTCGTTGAGCGCGTCCCAGGCCTGTTGTTGGGTGACGCCGAGGCGGCGGTTTCCGAGCATTTCCATGGTGGTTTTCCTTTGTTCCTTCCTGAGTCCAGTCCTAGCGACTGGCGCGCATCAGCGCGGCCAGGCTGGCGGCCAGCTGTTCGAGTGCATTCAGATTGTGGACCGCCAGCATCGCGTCCGCATGGCGGTGCAGCACGGCAGCCCCACGCGCCAGAGGGGCGTAGCCCTCGAAGCGCAGCAGCGGGTTGAGCCACAGCAGCCGGCGCGAATGCCGCTGGAGCCACTGCAGCTCGGTCTCGAGCTGCGCGGGCTCGCCCGTGTCGAGGCCGTCGCTGATCACCAGCACCAGCGTACGGCGGCCGATGAGCCGGCGCGCGTGCGACTGGCGCAGCTCGGCCAGCGAGCCGCCCAGCCGCGTGCCGCCCGCGAAGTCGTCGATGGCCATGCTCGCGGCCCCCAGCATGGCGTCGGTGTCGGCCAGCCGGAAGGCCGGCGTGAGGTCGGTCAGCCGCGTGCCGAAGGCGAACACGTCGCGCCGGCCGGCCCGCCGCGTCGCGGCATGCAGGAAGGCCAGCAACAGGCGCGCATAGCGCTCCATCGAGCCCGACACGTCGACCAGCACCAGCAGCGGCAAGGGCTGCTCGCGCCGCGACAGCCGGGGCAGGCGCAGGATCTCGCCACCCGTGCGGGCCGCCTCGTGCAGCACACCGGGCCAGTGCATGCGGGCGTGCGCGCTGCCCGCATCGCCGGCCGGGCGCAGGCGGCGCGTGGGCAGCCGGGGCACCGGCAGCGTGATGTCGCGCGCCAGCCGCTCGACCAACCGGTACTCGGCCGCGCCGAGCGCGTTGAAGTCGGCATGCTGCAGCCGCTGGCGGTCGCTGGCCGTCATGGCGGCGTCGAACTTGATCTCCTCGTCGGGCTTCGTCGGCGCTGCGGGCTTCACGGCATCGCGCGGCGGGCTCAGCGCCTCGCGCACGCGCGGGCGGCGCTTGGAGGGCTCGGCCTTGCCCTCGGCGCTGGGCAGCATCTGGGCGAGCAGCTTGTTGGCCAGCTCGGGGTCGCGGAACCACGCGTCGAAGAGTTCACGGAACACCAGGCGGTCCTGCTCGCGGCTGACCATCACGGCTTCCATCGCGGCGCCCAGGTCGAGCTTGTCTTCGACGCCGACCAGCGTGACCGCCTCGGTCGCGAGCGCGATGCGCATGGCATCGGTGCGCACGCCGGCGCGGCGCAATGCGCGGCCGAAGGCGGCGATGTTGCCCGCCAGCTTGCCGCTGCGCACGTCGCCGAGTTGCTGGATGCCGGCCATGTCGGTGCCTCGGCCTCGCTCAGCTCGCGAGCGGTTCCTCGGGCCTCAGCAGATCGGAGGCCAGCTCGTGCGTCAGCGCCGCCACGTCGTCGCGCTGCTTGAACAGGATACCGGCGGTGTCGACGACCACCTCGGGGTCGAGTTCGACGGTGTCGAGCGCAATGAGCGCCCGCGCCCACTCCACGCTTTCGGCGATGCCGGGCGCGCGCTGGAAGGCGTTGACGAACGGCGCCGAGCGCAGCCGCGCGACAAACGCCGCCACCTGCGCCGACAGCACCTCGCCGGCCTGCGGCACCTGCGCGCGCACGATGGCGAGTTCGCGCTCGCGCTCGGGGTAGTCGAGCCAGTGGTAGAGGCAGCGCCGCTTCACGGCGTCGTTGAGCTCGCGCGTGCGGTTGCTGGTGAGCAAGGTGACCGGCGGCACCACGGCGCGCACGGTGCCCAGCTCGGGAATGCTGACCTGGTACTCGCCCAGGTACTCGAGCAGGAAGGCTTCGAAGGGCTCGTCGGCGCGGTCGACCTCATCGATCAGCAGCACCGAGCCGGGGGCCGGCGTCTGCAGCGCCTGCAGCAGCGGGCGGCGGATCAGGTAGTGCGGCTGGTAGACCTCGGCCTCCACGTCGCGTGCCGCCCCTGTGGCTTCGGCCGCGCGCATGTGCAGCAGCTGCGCGGCGTAGTTCCATTCATAGAGCGCCTCGCGCTGCTCCATGCCGTCGTAGCACTGCAGGCGCAGCAGCTCGCGGTTCAGGGCCGTCGACAGCGCCTTGGCCAGCTCGGTCTTGCCGACGCCGGGCTCGCCTTCGAGCAGCAGCGGACGCTGCAGCTTGAGCGCGAGGAACACCGCGGTGGCCAGGCGGCGGTCGGCAAAGTAGCCGGCCTGCCGCAAGCCGTCGGAAAGGGCGTCGATGGTCGGGAAGATCATGGGCAAGCGTAGCGGAAGACGCGAGGCTGTCGCGCCTTCCGGTGGGCGGCGGCGCTGGGCTGCTTCAGCCGAGTGCTTTGGTCACGGCGCGCTGCGTCAGCACGCTGATCAGGTTCGCGCGGTAGGCGGCCGAGGCATGCAGGTCGCTGTTCAGGTCGCTCGCGTCGATCTTCACGGCCGCGGCGGACGCGGCGGTGAAGCTCTTGTTGAGCGCGTCTTCGAGCCCGGCATGGCGGAACACGCCGTTGCCCGCGCCGGTGACGGCCACGCGCACGCCGCTGTCGTACTGCGCCAGGAAGATGCCGACCAGCGGGAAGTTGGAGGCCTTCTGGCGCAGCTTCTCGTACACCGCGCGCGTCGGGATCGGGAAGCGGATGGCGACGATCAGCTCGTCTTCTTCGAGCGCCGTGGTGAACAGGCCCTGGAAGAAGTCGTCGGCCGCAATCTCACGCTTCGAGGTGACGATGGTCGCGCCCGAGGCCAGCACCGCGCTCGGGTAGCACGCCGCCGGGTCGTTGTTGGCCACCGAGCCGCCGACGGTGCCCATCGCGCGCACCTGCCGGTCGCCGATGCGCGACGCGAGGTCGGCCAGCGCCGGGTACGCGGCCTTCACGTCGGCGTTGTTCGCCACGTCGAGGTGGCGCGACATGGCGCCGACGGTGATCGCGCCGCCATCCTTCTTGATGCCGGTGAGTTCCTTGATGCCGCTGAGGTCGACGAGCTGTTCAGGCGCCGAGAGCCGCAGCTTCATCGAGGCCAGCAGGGTCTGTCCGCCGGCCAGTGGCTTGCCGCCCGCGGCAATCAGCCGGGTGGCATCTGCCACGCTGGCGGGCCGTTCGAGTGTGAAGGCATACATGGGGTGATTCCTTCTCTGTTATTTCTTGTGTCGGTTCAGGGCTTGGCGGCGGCCTGCATGGCTTCCCAGACGCGGCTGGACGAAGCGGGCATGTCGAAATCCTTGACGCCCAGCGGCGCCAGCGCGTCGAGCACGGCGTTGATGACGGCCGGCGGCGACCCGATGGCGCCCGCCTCGCCGCAGCCCTTGGTGCCCAGCGGGTTGTGGGTGCAGGGGGTGCAGACGGTGTCGAGCTTGAACTGCGGGAAGTCGCCGGCGCGCGGCATCGCGTAGTCCATGAAGCTGCCGGTGAGCAGCTGGCCGGTTTCGTTGTCGTAGACGCAGTTCTCGAGCAGCGCCTGCCCGATGCCCTGCACCAGCCCGCCGTGCACCTGGCCCTCGACGATCATCGGGTTGATGATGGTGCCGAAGTCGTCCACCGCGGTGAAGCGGTCGACCTTGACCTCGCCGGTCTCTTTGTCGATCTCGACCTCGCAGATGTAGGTGCCGCCCGGGAAGGTGAAGTTGGTCGGGTCGTAGAAGGCGGTTTCGTTCAGGCCGGGCTCGAGCTTGTCGAGCGGGTAGTTGTGCGGCACGTAGGCCGTGAGCGCCACCTGGCCGAACGGGATCTTCTTGTCGGTGCCCTTGACCGTGAACTCGCCGTTGGCGAACTCGATGTCGGCGTCGCTCGCCTCCATGAGGTGCGCGGCGATCTTCTTGGCCTTGGTCTCGATCTTGTCGAGCGCCTTCATGATGGCCGCGCCGCCCACCGAGATGGAGCGCGAGCCGTAGGTGCCCATGCCGAAGGGCACGCGGCCGGTGTCGCCGTGCACCACGTCGACGTTCTCGACCGGAATGCCCAGGCGCGCGGCCACGACCTGCGCGAAGGTGGTTTCATGGCCCTGGCCGTGGCTGTGCGAACCGGTGAACACCGTCACGCTGCCGGTCGGGTGCACGCGAATCTCGCCGCACTCGAACAGGCCCGCGCGCGCGCCGAGCGCCCCCGCGATGTTCGACGGCGCGATGCCGCAGGCCTCGATGTAGCTCGAATAGCCCATGCCGCGCAGCTTGCCCTTGGCTTCGGTCGCGGCCTTGCGCGCGGCATAACCGTCGACCTCGGCCAGCACCCGCGCCTTGTCCATGCAGGCATGGAAGTCGCCGGTGTCGTACTGCAGCGCCACGGGCGTCTGGTACGGGAAGCTGGTGATGAAGTTGCGCTTGCGGATCTCGTCCTGGCCCAGGTTCATTTCCCAGGCGCAGCGCGACACCAGGCGCTCCAGCAGGTAGGTGGCTTCGGGCCGCCCGGCCCCGCGGTACGCATCGACCGGCGAGGTGTTGGTGAACCAGGCATCGACCTCGACGTAGATCTGCGGCGTGGTGTACTGGCCCGCCAGCAGCGTGGCATACAGGATGGTCGGCACCGCGGTCGAGAAGGTCGACAGGTAGGCGCCGAGGTTGGCGTCGGTGTGCACGCGCATGGCCAGGAACTTGCCGTCCTTGTCCATGGCCATCTCGGCGTGGCTCACGTGGTCGCGGCCGTGCGCGTCGGACAGGAAGCACTCCGAGCGCTCCGCCGTCCACTTGATGTTGCGGTTGAGCTGCTTGGCGGCCCAGGTCAGGCACACGTCTTCGGCGTACAGGAAGATCTTGGAGCCGAAGCCGCCGCCCACGTCGGGCGCGATCACGCGCACCTTGTGCTCGGGCAGGCCCAGCACGAAGGCCGTCATCAGCAGGCGCTCGACGTGCGGATTCTGGTTCGACACGTAGAGCGTGTAGTCGTCGGTGCCGCGGCTGTAGCTGCCGATGGCCACGCGCGGCTCGATCGGGTTGGGAATCAGGCGGTTGTTGACGAGGTCGAGTTGGGTGACATGCGCCGCCGTGGTGAACACGTTGTCGACCGCCGCCTTGTCGCCCAGCACCCACTTGTAGCACTGGTTGTCGGGCGCTTCGTCGTGCAGCGTGGTGCTGCCGGTCTTCTTGGCGGCGTCGGCCACGCTCACCAGGGCGGGCAGCACGTCGTAGTCGACCACCACGGCCTCGGCCGCGTTCTTGGCCTGCTCGACCGTCTCGGCCACCACCATGGCGACGTGGTCACCCACGTAGCGCACCTTCTTGATCGCCAGGATCGGGTGCATCGGCTCCTTCATGGGGGTGCCGTCGGGGTTGTTGATGAGCCAGCCGCAGGGCAGCCCGCCCATCTTTCCTTCGATGTCCTTGCCGCTGAAGATGCCGACCACGCCGGGCATCTTCGAGGCCTCGGTGATGTCGATCGACTTGATGACGGCGTGGGCGTGCGGCGAGCGCACGAAGACCGCATGGCTCTGGTTGGCCAGCGTGATGTCGTCGGTGTAGTTGCCCGCGCCGGTCAGGAAGCGATAGTCTTCCTTGCGCCGCAGGGCCTCGCCGATGTGCGGCAGGTTGGAGAAGTCGGAAGCACCCATGATGCGGCTCCCTTCAGGCTGCGACGGTGGTCTTGACCGGGGTGCCCGAGGCCATGGCCTCGCCGCCCATCTTCACGGCCTTCACGATGTTCTGGTAGCCCGTGCAACGGCACAGGTTGCCCTCGAGCAGCTCGCGGATTTCCGATTCGCTCGATTTGGGGTGGTGGGTGCACAGGTCGATGGCGCTCATGACCATGCCCGGGGTGCAGAAACCGCACTGCAGGCCGTGGCACTCCTTGAAGGCCGCCTGCATGGGGTGCATGGTGCCGTCGGCCTCGGCGATGCCCTCGATGGTGGTGACATCGGCGCCGGCCGCCTGCGCGACCAGGATGTTGCACGACTTGACCGCGCGGCCGTTCAGGTGGACCGTGCAGGCGCCGCACTGGGCGGTGTCGCAGCCGACGTGGGTTCCGGTGAGGTGGAGGTGCTCGCGGATCGCGTGCACAAGGAAGGTGTTCGGTGGGGCGTCGACCGTGACCGGGCGGCCGTTGACCTTGAAAGCGACCTGCATGTGGCTGTCTCCGTGGAAGGTGATGGCTGGTTCTGCGAGGCATCTTGGATGCCACCCTTTCGCACTATCCTAGGCAAAACCCTTGACACTTGCACAGACCGCTGGAAATTCTCAAAATGAAACAGCTTGTCGTCCCGCGAGCCCGGAAAAGCCGCCCGCCCTCCCCGCGCGAAGAAGAATCCACATGATGATGTCCGCTTCCGCCGCCCCACCTCCCGTCGAGCGTTCGTTGGCCATTGCGCAGGCGCGCCGCGACCTGATCGAAGGCGACGGCCCGCGTCCGCGCACCGGCGCGCGGGTCGACCCGGGCATCACGCGCTCCTGGCAGCGCTGCCTGGAGGCCGGCCGCCGGCCCCAGCAGCGCGTGAGCTTCGAGCCCGTGAGCCGCACCGCCAGCCGCGAGGTCACGGAATGCAACCGGGCCCTGGTCACGGCGGCGCGTCCGGTGATCGAAAGGCTCTCGCGCGCCATTGCCGACACCCGCTATTTCGCCATCCTGACCGACGCCCGCGGCATCGTGGTCGACGTGGGTACCCTGCCCGACGGCACCGACCCCGCCGCCCGCTATGCGCGCGACATCGGGCGCATCGGCGTCGACCTGTCCGAAAACGCCATCGGCACCAGCGCCATCGGCACGGCGCTGGCCGAGCAGGAATCGGTGTGGCTGCACCGGGGTGAACACTTCTTTGACGACACCAGTGTGTACAGCTGCGCCGGCGCCCCGCTCTTCGGGCCCCGGGGCGACTGCATCGGCATGCTCGACCTCACGGGCGTGCAGGTGGTCGAGCGGCCCGAGCTGCGCCACCTGGCCACCCTGTCGGCGCGCAGCATCGAGAACCTGCTGGTGCAGCGCGAGCCCTGCGAGCTGCTGCTGCGGCTGCTCTGGCCCGGTTGTCCGAGCAGCGAGACCACCGAAGGCCTGCTGTGCATCGACGCCGCCGGCCACGTCACCGGCGCCAACGCGGCGGCGCGGCAGATGCTGCACCAGCCGCTGGCCTGCCATGCCGGCGGCCTGCATTTCAACGACCTGTTCGCGCTGCCGCTGCACATGATGTTCGACGCCGCCCGGCGCGGCGACGCCATGCTCGAGGTGCCGCTGTGGTCGGGCCTGCGGGTGCAGGTGCGGGCCCAGCGCGGCGGCAGCGAGCACGGCGACGTACCCGGCGCCGCGACCGACGGCCGCCCCCGCCTGCGCGACGTGGAAACCGCGCTGATCCGCAAGGCGGTGAGCGACGCACGCGGCAATGTGGCCGAGGCGGCGCGCACGCTGGGCATCAGCCGCGCCACGGTCTACCGCAAGCTCTGGCGCGGCCGGCCCGCGGGCGACTGACCCGCCTGCTTAATCACGCGCCTGCGGGCACGCGGTCGAGAAAACCCGTCACCGCGCGCAGCTTGCCCGCATCGAGCTGGGCGAAGTCAGTGCCCTGGATCAGGTCGTCGGCGCCGCTCGGGCCCAGGGTCCACGAGAAGCGCAGGTTGTCGCCGTGCGCCTCGGCCTTGCCCAGCAGGTGAAAACGAAAGCCCGGATAGCGCTGGTGCACAGCGCCGACCAGCGCGCTGATCTGCTCGCGGCCGCTGGCCTGCGCCATCGGGTCGACATAGCGGGCGTCGGCGGTCCAGCCGGCGTCGATGAGCGCGGCCCGGCGCGCGGCGTCGGTCTCGTTCCAGACGGCGATGTAGCCCGTGGCGATGGCATGGGCGTCGTGGGCGGCGGTGTTCATGGCGACTGTTCCTTTCGAGGGTTCGACCCGCAACAGCGCGGGGTGAAGGAATGGTCGCGGGGCACGCGCCGCGCGTCGATGACGTGGCAGGTTATGCCGGCGCGTCCATCGCCGCGTTCGCGTCGAGCGGAAACACCGGCCGGCGCACCTGGCTGAACGGGAACAGGCTGTAGTCCGAGCTCGTCACGCCCGGGCTGTCGCACTCCACCAGCGCCGCCGACAGCGGCTCGAACACCGGCCGGCAGTACATGCGCGACTTCAGCAGCAGGAAGCGCTCCTTGCGCGGGTCGAGCCCGGCGCACTCGAACACGCCGATGTCCCACGGCTCCTGCGTGCGCTCGGTGACGACGATGCGCGCCGCGCCGATGTCGAACAGCACGGTGCGTCCCATGCTGCTGCGCTGGCCGGTGTAGGTGGGGCCGGTGATCACGTACTCGCCGTCGCTGACCGTTCGCACCATGCCGGTCAGCCGCACGGGCGTTTTTTTCAGGCCGATGCCTTCCAGCGACACCTTGTTGCCCAGCGCCACCGTCACCTCGGCGCCCTCGCCCGCCGCGACCAGCGCGGCCACCGCCTCGGGGTCGCACAGCGGCCCGACGCCGATGCCGTCCAGGCCCTGCGCCAGCGCCTCCTGCAGCACGTCCATGGTGTCGCAGCTGCCGCCCGACATGCAGTTGTCGCCGTGGTCGAGCAGCAGCACCGGGCGCGTCGCGCCGCCCGCGATGAGCTTCGCGCGCGCGACCGATGCAGCCAGCGGCTCGCTGCGGTAGATGAAGGCTTCGCGCTCGGCCCACATCTGCGCCGCGATGCGGTCGGCCGTGGCCTGCGCGCGCGCGGGCGATTGCGCATCGACCACGATCACGCTCATGCACGGCGCCGTGATGTCCGACAGCGAGAAACCCGCCAGGATCGACACCGCCAGCGACTCGGAGACTTCCGCCGCGCGCGCCGCCTCGATGGCCCGCTGCATCGCGCCCGTGAACGAGGCGCTGCGCAGCGTGTGCGCCATGAGCGGCAGCTGGCGCCAGCGCATGTGCGGCTGGCTGCGCCCGGCCAGCAGGTCGAACAGCAGGCGGCCGGCGTGCTCGCCGGTCTCGTACATGTCGACGTGCGGGTAAGTCTTGAAGCCGACGATCACGTCGGCGTTCTCCACCATCGCGGGCGTCACGTTGGCATGCAGGTCCAGCGCCACGCCGATCGGCACGCCGGGCGCCGCGGCGCGCAGGCGCACCAGCAGGTCGCCTTCGCCGTCGGTGCTGTTCTGCGCCACCATCGCGCCGTGCAGGTCGAGCAGGATCGCGTCGCAGCCCGGCGCCGCATCGACGATGCACTGCGTGAGCGTGGTGTAGGCCTGTGCATCGACCGGCCCGCTCGGGTTGGCCGAGGCCGACACCGGCGTGACGAGCTGCGCGCCCGCCGCTTCGGCCAGGTCGATGAAGGCCGACATCGCGGTGCGCATGCCCTTGTTGTCGGCGTAGGCCTGCGCGCCGAAGGTCGGGCCGTCGGGCCCGAAGGCCGCGAGCGGCGTGGACACGGGCGAGAAGGTGTTGGTCTCGTGGTTGAGACGGGCGATCAGGACTTTCATTGGGCAAACTTTCCGGCGCTGCCCAGCATGGTGATGTCACCGAAGCTGGAGCCGTTGCGGTTGTCGGGACGGAACGCGACCGTGAAGCCGTTCAGGTTCATGGGCGGCGAGTTCTCGATGCTGCGGCGCAGCGATTCGGTGGTGATCGGCCCCTTCACGCGCTGCAGCGATTCCGCAAAGGCCTTGGCCGTGATGTAGCCCTCCAGCCCCAGGTAGGAGCCTTCGCCTTCGCTGCCCGCGGCCTTCCGCGCGCGCTGGTATTCGTCGACGATGGGAAAGCGGGTCTTCCAGAACGGCGGCACCACCTGCGACAGCACGATGCCGCGGCTCTTGTCGCCGAGTTCCTTGTACAGAAGGAACGAGCTCGCCACCGAGTTCGTGTAGATCTGCGGATGGATGGGCGCAGCCACCAGCGAGCGGATGATGTTGATGGCCGGCGTGCCGGCCGCGATGACGTACACCGCCTGCGCCCCGCTCGCGATGACCTGCTGCGCGATGGCGGGATGGTCCTTTTCCTTCGGATCGAAGCGCAGCGACAGCAGGGCCGGCCGCTTGTTCTTCTCGAGCGCGGCCACCGCGTCCTTCTCGATGCCCTTGCCGTAGGCGTCATCGCTGGAGACGATGGCGATGCGCGTCAGGCCCACGGTCGTCAGGTGGTTCATCACACGCGAGACCTCGTCGGCGTACGACTCCCGCACGTGGAAGATCGGCACCTTCGGCCCGCGCAGCACCGCCGCACCGGTCAGCCCGCCGAAGATGAAGCTGTCGTACTTCGCCGCCACCGGCACCATGGCCGCGCCGATGCCCGTGCCCATGGTTCCGAACAAGCAGACGACGCGGTCCGTGCCGAGCAGCTTCTCGGCATTGGCCGCGGCCTTCTCGGGGATGTAGGCGTCGTCGTAGGTGATCATCTTGACGGGCCGGCCCCCGACGCCGCCCGCCTTGTTCAACTGGTCGAGGAACAGCGTCTGGCCTTCCATGAACGCGAGGCTGTTCGGCGTGAACGGGCCGGTGAGCACCGCGGACTGGCCGACCAGGATCGGCTCACCTGCAGCGAGGGCGGCCGTCGACGCCGCGACCATGCCCATCGCCAGCACGCAGTGCAGGCCGATGTGGCGAAACGCCGCCTTCACGCGGCCACTCCCGCGCTCTGCAGCATCGCCTGCAGCAGCACGTTGCAGCCGGCTTCGAGGTGGTCGGGCTGCGCGTCCTCGATCTCGTTGTGGCTGATGCCGTCCAGGCAGGGCACGAAGATCATCGCCGCGGGGCACACGCGCGCGAGGTACACCGCGTCGTGGCCGGCGCCGCTGATCACGTTCATCCATGTCATGCCCTGGTCCTGCGCGGCCTCGCGCACGGCCGACACCAGCGCGGGCGTGAACGGCTGCGGTGGGAAGTACACGACCTGCTCGGCCGTCGCCTCGACCTTGCCTTTGGTGGCGATGCGCTGCACGGCTTCTTTCAGCGCCGCGTCCATGGCCGACAGCACCACGTCGTCGGCCGCGCGCAGGTCGACGCTGAGCTTCACGCGGCCCGGGATCACGTTGCGCGAGTTCGGGTAGTTGTCGATCCAGCCGATCGTACCGCGCCCGTGCGGCGCATGCGCGAGCGCGATGCGGTTCACCTCGACCACGAGTTCGGCGGCGGCCAGCAGCGCGTCCTTGCGCAGCTCCATCGGCGTGGGGCCGGCGTGGGCTTCCATGCCCTGCACCACCACGTCGTACCAGCGCTGGCCCAGCGCGCCCTCGACCACGCCGATGACGCGTTCGTTGGCTTCGAGCACCGGCCCCTGTTCGATGTGCGCCTCGAAGTAGGCGCCGACCGGCGACGCCGCCGCCGAGGCGGGCACGGCGCCGTCGTAGCCGATGGCCGACAGTGCCTCGGCCACGCTCACGCCCTCGGTGTCGCGCTGCGCAAGCGCATGCTCCAGCGTGAAGGCGCCGGCGAACACGCCCGAGCCCATCATCACGGGCACGAAGCGCGAGCCTTCCTCGTTGGTCCACACCGCCACCTCGATCGGCGCTTCGGTGGCGATGCCGGCGTCGTTCAGGCTGCGGATCACTTCGAGCCCCGCGAGCACGCCGTAGTTGCCGTCGAACTTGCCGCCCGTGGGCTGCGTGTCGATGTGGCTGCCGGTGGTGATGGGTGGCAGCGCGTTGTTGCGGCCCGCACGGCGCGCAAAGATGTTGCCGATGGCATCCACGCGCACCTCGCAGCCCGCTTCGCGCGCCCAGCGCGTGAAGAGGTCGCGGCCCTGGCGGTCCAGGTCGGTGAGCGCGATGCGGCACACGCCGCCCTTCTCGGTGGCGCCGAGCTGCGCCAGCTGCATCAGCGAGTCCCAGAGGCGCTGGCCGTTCACGCGCAGGGCGTGCACATCCGTTGCGGTGGAAAGTTCGTTCGTTGTGTTCATGATTTTTGCGACGAATGAAGGGCGGGGTCAGGCGAGACCGACGCCGAGATAGCGGTCTTTCACGTCGTGGTCGGCCATGAAGGCGGCGTTGCCGGCCTCGTGCACGATCACGCCCTGCTCCACGATGTAGTGGCGGTCTGCCAGCTGCACGCAGACCTCGAGGTTCTGCTCGACCAGCAGGATGGCCACGCCCGCGGCCTTGATGGTCTTGAGCTGCGCGACGATCTCTTCCACGATCACCGGCGCCAGGCCTTCGACGGGCTCGTCCAGGATCAGCAGGCGCGGGTGGTTCATGAGCGCGCGGCCGATGGCCAGCATCTGCTGCTCGCCGCCCGACAGCTGTCCGCCGCCGTTGCGCCGGCGCTCCTTCAGACGTGGAAAGATGCGGTAGATGTCGGCCAGCTGCCAGGGCGAATCGCGCCGCAGGCCGAGCAGCAGGTTCTCTTCCACCGTGAGCAGCTTGAAGATGCCGCGGTGCTCCGGCACCAGGCACACGCCGCGCGTGGCGATGCGGTGCGGCGGCTGGCCCGCGATGTCCGCGCCCTGGAAGCGCACGCGCCCTTTCGTGGGCGTGACGGCGCCGGCAATGCTCTTGAGCGTGGTCGACTTGCCCGCGCCGTTGCGCCCCAGCAGCGTGACCAGTTCGGCCTCGCCCACCGTGAGCGACACGCCCTGCAGCACATGGCTCTTGCCGTAGTGCGCGTGCAGGCCTTCGACTTCGAGGATGTTGCTCATGCCTTGCCTCCGGTGATCATGTTGCCCAGGTACGCCGTGCGCACGCGCGCGTCGGACCGGATGTCGCCCGGCAGCCCCTCGGCCAGCACGCGGCCCAGTTGCATGACGGTCACGGTGTCGGAGATGTCCATCACGATGTTCATGTTGTGCTCGATCAGCACCACGGTGTGCGCGTCGCGCAGGCCGCGAATGAGCTGCTTCATGTCGTCGAGGTCGTCGATGCCCATGCCCGAGGTCGGCTCGTCCAGGAAGATGGCCTTGGGCTTTGCGGCCAGCGCCATGCCCACCTCAAGGCGGCGCTGCTGGCCGTGCGAGAGCACGCTGGCGGGTGTGTCTGCCAGCCGTTCGAGGCCGACGCGCGCGAGCACCTCGGCCACCGTGTCGGCGCAGGCGCGCTCGCCGATGGGTGCGCGCCAGCAGTTCATGGCCTGGCGCGGCGCAATGCCCTGCGCCGCCACGCGCAGGTTCTCGCGCACCGACAGGCTGGGAAATAGGCTCGTGACCTGGAACGAGCGCGCCATGCCGCGCTGCACGCGTTTGTGGTCAGGCTCGCGCGTCACGTCGTGGCCGTCGAACAGGATGCGCCCGCCCGTGGTGGTGCCAGTGCCCGTGAGCATGTGGAACAGCGTGGTCTTGCCCGCGCCGTTGGGCCCGATCACCGAGTGCACGGTGTTGCGCTTGATCTTCAGGTCGACCCCGCCGAGTGCGGCGAACTTGCCGTAGTGCTTGGTGACGCCGATGGCTTCGATGAGGATGTCGCTCATGCTTTTTCTCCCTGCGCCAGCGGCGCCTTGTCCGCAGGCGACGTCTTGCGGAACACCCGGCGCCAGGCGCTTTCGCCCAGGCCCCAGAGGCCGCGTTGCATGCCGATGCTCACGCCGATCAGGAGCAGGCCCAACAACAGCAGCCAGCGCGGCCACAGCGTGGAAAGCCAGTCGGCCAGCAGCACGTAGAAGGCCGAGCCGAGCACCGAGGCAAACAGGTTGCCGGTGCCGCCGATCACGGTGATGACCAGGATCATCTCGCTCGTGTGGTATTCGGCGTTGGACAGCGGTGCGATGCCGGTCATCATCGCGTGCAGGCCGCCGGCCAGGCCGGTGACGGCGCCCGAGATCACGAAGGCCAGCAGCTTGAAGCGCTTCAGGTCGTAGCCCACGGCGGCGGCGCGGTCCTCGTTGTCGCGGATGGCGAGCAGCGTGCGGCCGAAGACCGAGTCGGTCACCTTCAGCAGCAGCGCGAACGCGGCCAGGAAGATCACCGCCACGAAGGCGTAGTACTTCCACGGCGTGTCCATGAACGCCGGGCGCGGCACGTCGAGCAGGCCGTTGTCGCCGCCCGTGAGCCCCGAGGCCGTGTAGGCGATGAAATAGAACATCTGTGCGAAGGCCAGCGTGAGCATCACGAAGTAGGTGCCGCGCTGGCGGATGGCGACCCAGCCGACCACCGCCGCGCCCAGCGCGCCCATGGCGATGGCCGCCAACAGTGCGAGCGGCATCGGCAGCTGCAGCCGCGTGAGCAGGATCGCAATGGTGTAGCTGCCCAGCCCGAAGAAGATGCCCTGGCCGAACGAGAGCAGCCCCGTGTAGCCCAGCAGCAGGTTGCAGCCCAGGGCCGCGAGCGCGTAGATGAGCACTTCGCTCGCGAGCGAGCCCGAGCGCATGAACAGCGGCAGCGCGAGCGCGACGATCAGCGCCAGAAGGAAGGTGTATTTCTTTGGCATGGCGCGTTCATCCTCTGCGGCCGAGCAGGCCATGCGGGCGCAGCAGCAGCACGGCGCCCATCGCGATGTAGATCATCAGGCTCGCCCCGGGCGGCCAGATGGTGCTCATGAGGCTTTGCACGATGCCGATCAGCACGCCGCCGACCAGCGCCCCGCTGAAGCTGCCGAGCCCGCCGATCACCACGACCACGAAGGCCACGCCCAGCGCCTCGACGCCCATGAAGGGCTCGGCCCCGCGGATGGGCGCGGCCAGCACGCCGGCCAGCGCCGCCGTGGCCGCGCCGAGCGCGAACACCAGGCTGAACACGCGGAACACGTTGATGCCCAGCAGCGAGACCATCTCGGTCGATTCGCTGCCCGCACGCACCGCGCTGCCCAGGCGCGTGCCTTCGAGCACCCACCACAACCCCACCGCGAGCACGGCGGTGAAGCCGATCACGAAGAGCCGGTACTTCGGGTAGATGAAGCTGCCCCACATCACCACGCCCTGCAGCAGGTCGGGCGTGGGCACGCTGTTGCCCAGCGGGCCCCAGAACACGATGACGATCTCCTGCACCGCGAGCGCCAGGCCCACGGTCACGAGGATGTGGAACTCGTGCGGCTTGGCGTACACGCGGCGCAGCAGCAGCTTCTCGGCCAGCCAGCCGAGCGCGCCGACGAACAGCGGCACCAGCACGAGCGCGGCCCAGAAATTGAGCCCCCACTGCATGGCCTGGAAGCACAGGTAGGCGCCCAGCAGGTAGAAAGCGCCGTGCGCGAAGTTCACGAAGCGCAGCAGGCCGAACACGATGGACAAGCCAACGGCCAGCAGGAAATACAGCATGCCGATGCCGATTCCGTTGATGGTCTGGAGCAGGTAGACGGACATAGGTGTCGTGGGGGTGGCAAACGTGCAGGCGGCACGCGCCCTGCCCGCGCCTCGAAACGGCACGGGCGCGGCGCGAACCCGGGCGGCGTCAGGCCAGCTTGCAGCCGGTCTTGTCGACGGGCAGGAACGACTTGCCGGAACTCACCACGTCCACGTAGTCGGCCGGGTTGGCCATCTTCGACTTCGCCTTGCCCTTGAGCAGGTAGTAGTCCTTGATGACTTGGTGGTCGGCCTTGCGGATTTCTTCCACGCCCGTGAGGCCGTCGAACTTCATGCCTTCGAGCGCCGCGATCACGGCCTTCTGGTCGACCGTGCCGGCCTTGACGATGCCGTCGATGAGGATCTTGGTGCAGATGTACGAACCGGCCAGGCTGTAGTTGGGCACGATCTTCAGCTTGTCGGCGGTGCGCTTCACCAGGTCCTTGTTGAGCGGCGTGTCGACCGTGTGCCAGTACTGCGCACCGAAGTAGACGCCGTCGCACAGGTCGGCCCCCAGCTCGTCGAACTGCTCCAGGCCCGAGGCCCAGGCCATGAGGATCGTCATGTTCTTGTGCATGCCGAAGCTCACCGCCTGGCGCAGCGCGGCCGACGACTGCGCGCCGAAGTTCAGCAGCAGCAGCACGTCGGGCTTGGCGGCCATGGCGTTGGTGAGGTAGCCGCTGAACTCCTTGTCGTTGAGCGAGTGGTAGCTGTTGCCCACGTGCTCGATGCCCTTCTCCTGGAAGATGGTCTTGGCTGCGCTCAGCAGGCCGTCGCCGAACACGTACTGCGGCGTGATCGTGTACCAGCGCTTGGCCTTGGGCATGGCCGCGATCAGCGGGCGCACCGTCTGCTCGATCGCACCGAAGGTGGGCACCGACCAGCGGAAGGTGGCGGGGTTGCAGTCCTTGCCCGTGATCTCGTCGGCGCCCGCGGTGGTGATGAACAGGCCCCCGGCCTTCTCGGCCTCCTTGCCCATGGCCAGGGCTTCCGACGACAGGATGCCGCCCGCGAAGAACTTGGCGCCCTGCTGCTGCGAGGCTTCCTGCACCTTGCGCACGGCGGTGGCCGGCTTGCCTTCGGTGTCCAGCAGCGTGTAGGCCAGCGGACGGTTCAGCACCTTGCCGTACTGCTCGATCGCCAGCTTGGTGCCCAGGTCGGCGAACTTGCCGTTGGCTGCGAAGGCACCCGACATGGGCACCGGTGCACCGAAGCGGATCACGTCGGTGGCCTGGGCGATGGCCGAGCGGCTCATCAGGAGCGAGGCCGGGGCGGCCGACAGGGCGGCGAGCTGAAGGAGTTGTCTGCGTTGCATGGGGTTCTCCGGTCGTGGTGTGGGAAGTGGGGAAGAAAACACAGTGCCTGCGATCGCCGGCAATTTAAGCGGATAAATAGGATTAATATGTTGGTAAAAACCCGTTAGCAAGCCCCGTGCCCAAACCCAACCCGACCCTGCCGATGACGCCGTTAAGATCGCGCGCTGTTGCGCATCCCGCGCATCTCCCGATGTGCATGGATGGAGCGTTTTGATGAGAGTGGGGCACAACCCTCCGAAGCGGCAAAAGCTCTCGGACGTCATCGTCGAAGACGTCAAGCGGTGGATCGTTGCCGAGCGCAAGCAGCCTGGCGACCGGCTACCGAACGAGAAGGAACTGATCGAGCTCTTCGGCTATTCGAAGAGCACGGTGCGCGAGGCACTGAAGGCGCTCGAGGTGCGCGGGCTGATCTCGATCCGCACCGGCCCCGGCGGCGGCGCGTACCTGCAGCAGGTGTCGGTCGACCATGCGTCGGAGCCGCTGCGCAACTTCCTGCACTTTCACCACCTGGACGGCCACCACATCTACCAGCTGCGCAAGGCGCTGGAGCCCGAGTTGGCCGTGAGCGTGGTCGGGCGTCTCACGCCCGAGCAGTTTGCGCGGCTCGAAGAGAACGTGCGCCTGTGCACCGTCGAGCCGACCAACGAAGACGAACTGCGCACGCAGCGCGAGGCCGAGCTGGCCTTTCACACGATGCTGGCCGAGGCCTGCCCCAATCCGGTGCTGTCCTTCATGTGCCGCTTTCTCAACGACCTGCTGCGCGACCTCGTCGTCTACAAGAAGGCGCTGGATCACCACCACTTCGGCGAGACCAACGTGGACTACCACACGCAGTTGCTGGCGGCCTACCGCAAGGAAGATGCGGACGAGGTGCGGCGGCTGATGGCGGAGCACATGGTGGATGCGGAGCACCACATGCATGAGATGGAAGCGCACATTGGCGCTAAGCATTTGTTGCTGCCCAGCGGGCAGCGATAGCACCACAAAGGTCTAGAAGACCTTGCGGAACCGCTCGGCCCTGCCGAAACGCACGGCGACAGTGCCGTTCGCCTCGAATCCGCATCGAAGGTAGAACGACCCGGCGTGCGGATTGCCGGTGACGTGGAGTGCCGACGCACCCTGGCGCCGGGAAAGCCCGACACAGTGCGCGACCAATGCCTTGCCGATGCCGCGACGCCATGCCTCGGGCTCGACGAACAATCCATCGAGTTCGGCGCTGCCGTCATCGTTGGGCAGCACGACAGCGAATCCCGCCGTCACGCCATGGGACTCTGCCACGAACACCCGGCCATCGACGATCTGGGCCAGAGGCAGTTCGATGGCGTCCGGGTCGGACTGAATCGCCTCGCGATCGCCAGGGTTCGCGAGCGATGCGCGCCGCTGCAAGTCTTCGAGTGCCCGGTGTTCCGACGCAAGTGCAGGGCGAATACGCAGTGGTGTTTCGGTCATCTGGGGTGGTTTCAGTGCCTTCAGATCTTCGCACCGCCATGCGCCTGCTCCAGGCACGCCTGAAACGCCAGCACCGCCCGTGAAGGCTTCGGCGACCGCCGCAGCAGGCTCACGAACCGGCACGCATAGTTGAAGCGCGCCGGCAGCACCGCCTTCATCAACCCGCGCTGCTCGAACACCTGCGCGTAGTGGTCGGGCAGGAAGCCCAGGAAGCGCCCCGACAGGATCAAGGTTGCGATCGCCTCCTGGTCGAACCCCGTCGCCTTGCGCGACAGCCTCGCCCGGTGGCTCAGCTCCATGTTCGGCGAGTGATACCCCAGCCCCGCGAAATGGTGCTCGCCCAGCTTCGACCACGTGAGCTTGCCGTGCGGGCTGTCGAACAGCGGATGCCCCTGGCCGCAGTACAGCAGCATGGTCTCGTCGAACAGGTCGGCATACACCAGGCTCTTCGAGCTGCGGTGCGCCGGGATGATGCCGATCTGGAAGTTGCCCTCCAGCACGCCCTGCTCGATGGCGTTGATGGAGCCCACGTGCACCGCCAGGTTCACCTCGGGCGCGATCTCGGTGAAGCGCGCAATGGCCTCGCCGATGCGCGCCTTCGGGTTGGTCGCGGTCTTGTCGAACAGCGCCACGTCGAGCTGCCCACCCATGCGGTTGTGGATGTCGTCGATGCTGCCGCGAAAGGCGTCGACCGAGGCCAGCAGGCGCAGCGTCTCGTCGTACACGCGCTGGCCCTCGGCCGTGAGCGCAAAGCCCGCCCGGCCGCGCCGGCACAGCACGAGGCCCAGGCGGGTTTCCAGGTCTTTGACGTGGCGGCTCACGGTGGAGGTGCCGATGTTCAGCTCCAGCTCCGCCGCCGCCATGCCGCCGCAGTCGACCACGCTCTTGAACACCTTGAGCAGGCGCAGGTCCATGTCGCTGAGTTGCCCCAGCACGGCGCGGTTGCGGGTGCCCTGGGCAGCGGTTTCGTCGGCGGGCGAGGCCTTGGCCTTTACTTGCATGGATCGTCAAGTGAACATTGATATTGCGCCATTCTCCACACTGAAGGCGTTGCGAACAATCGGCGCATCCCTTCACCCCCGGAGCCCGCCTTGCGCGGGATGCGCCATGACCCTCGCCACACCCGCCATCGAACCCACGCCCACCGCGCGCACCGACGCCGCCTGGCTCGAGGCGCACTGGATGCCCTACACCGGCAACCGCAACTTCAAGGCCGATCCGCGGATCATCGTGGAGGCCAAGGGCGCCTACTTCACCGACAACGACGGCCGCAAGATCTTCGACGGCCTGTCGGGCCTGTGGTGCTCGGGCCTGGGCCACGGCCGCCCCGAGATCACCGAGGCGGTGAGCCGCCAGATCGCCAAGCTCGACTACTCGCCCGCCTTCCAGTTCGGCCACCCGCTCTCGTTCGAGCTGGCCAACAAGATCAAGGAACTGACGCCCGCCGGCCTGGACTACGTGTTCTTCACCGGCTCGGGCTCCGAAGCCGCCGACACCTCGCTGAAGATGGCGCGCGCCTACTGGCGCACCAAGGGCCAGGCCGGCAAGACGCGCCTGATCGGCCGCGAGAAGGGCTACCACGGCGTGAACTACGGCGGCATCTCGGTGGGCGGCATCGCGGCCAACCGCAAGCTGTTCGGCCAGGGCGTCGAGGCCGACCACCTGCCGCACACGCAGCTGGCCAGCAATGCCTTCTCGCGCGGCATGCCCGAAAGCGGCGCCGAGCTGGCCGACCGCCTGCTCGACCTCATTGCGCTGCACGACGCCTCGACCATCGCAGCCGTGATCGTCGAGCCCTTCGCGGGTTCGGCCGGCGTGGTGATTCCGCCCAAGGGCTACCTGAAGCGCCTGCGCGACATCTGCACGGCGAACAACATCCTGCTGATCTTTGACGAAGTGATCACCGGGTTCGGCCGCTGCGGCGCGCTCACGGGCGCCGATGCCTTCGGCGTCACGCCCGACATCATGAACATCGCCAAGCAGGTCACCAATGGCGCGCAGCCGCTGGGCGCCGTGGTGGCCAGCAAGGACATCTACGACACCTTCATGGCCGCCGGCGGCCCCGAGTACATGCTCGAGTTCCCGCACGGCTACACCTACGGCGCGCACCCCGTGGCCTGCGCCGCCGGCATCGCCGCACTCGACGTGCTCCAGAAGGAAGACATGATCGGCCGCGTGCAGACGCTGGCCCCGCACTTCGAGAACGCCGTGCACAGCCTGAAGGGCAGCAAGCACGTCGCCGACATCCGCAACTACGGCCTGGCCGCCGGCATCACCATCGCCGCGCTGCCCGGCGAGCCCGCACGCCGCCCCTACGAGATCGCGATGAACTGCTGGAAGAAGGGCTTCTACGTGCGCTACGGCGGCGACACGATCCAGCTCGCCCCCCCGTTCATCGCCGAGAAGGCCGAGATCGACCGCATGGTCAACGCCCTCGCCGACGCTCTGGCCGAAACCAACTGATCCCCTTTCGAGACCTGAAGACATGCAACACGACAAGAACGTCACCGCCACCATCGGCCACTTCATCGACGGCAAGCACGTCGGCGGCGGCAGCCGCGTGCAGCCGGTGTTCGACCCCGCCACCGGCCTGTCGGCCAAGAGCGTCGCGCTCGCCGACAAGCTCACGGTCGAGCAGGCCATCGCCTCGGCGCAGGCCGCCTTCCCGGACTGGCGCAACACGCCGCCGCTCAAGCGCGCCCGCGTGATGAGCCGCCTGAAGACGCTGCTCGAAGAAAACGCCGACACCATCGCCGCGCTGATCACCGCCGAGCACGGCAAGGTGCTGGCCGACGCGCACGGCGAGCTGCAGCGCGGCATCGAGAACGTCGAGTACGCCAGCTACGTGCCCGAGCTGCTCAAGGGCGAGCACAGCAAGAACGTCGGTCCGTCGATCGACTCGTGGAGCGAGTTCCAGGCCATGGGCGTCGCGGCCGGCATCACGCCGTTCAACTTCCCCGTCATGGTGCCGCTGTGGATGTGGCCGATGGCCGTGGCCTGCGGCAACACCTTCGTGCTCAAGCCCTCGGAGCGCACGCCCTCCTCCACGCTGTTCATGGCCGAACTCGCGCTGCAGGCCGGCCTGCCGCCGGGCGTGCTGAACGTGGTCAACGGCGACAAGGAAGCGGTCGACACACTGTTGACCGACCGCCGCGTGAAGGCCGTGAGCTTCGTGGGCTCCACGCCCATCGCCGAATACATCTACACCACGGGCACGGCCCACGGCAAGCGCGTGCAGGCGCTGGGCGGCGCCAAGAACCACGCGGTGGTGATGCCTGATGCCGACATCGGCAACGCCGTGAGCGCGCTCATGGGCGCGGCCTACGGCTCGTGCGGCGAGCGCTGCATGGCGATCCCGCTGGTGGTGGCCGTGGGCGATGCCACGGCCGACGCGGTGGTCGAGGGCCTGAAGGTCGAGATCGCCAAGATGAAGGTCGGCCCCGGCACCGACAACGGCAACGACATGGGCCCGCTGGTCACCCAGCCGCACTTCGAGAAGGTCAAGGCCTTCGTCGACGCGGGCGTGGCCGCCGGCGCCAAGCTGGTGGTCGACGGCCGCGGCATCCAGGTCGAGGGCCACGAAGGCGGCTACTACCTGGGCGCCTGCCTGTTCGACCATGTGAAGCCCGGCATGACGATCTACCAGGAAGAGATCTTCGGCCCGGTGCTCGGCGTGGTGCGCGTGAAGACGCTGCAAGAGGCGATGGACCTGATTGACGCGCACGAGTACGGCAACGGCACCTGCATCTTCACGCGCGACGGCGAGGCCGCGCGCTGGTTCAGCGACAACATCCAGGTCGGCATGGTCGGCATCAACGTGCCGCTGCCGGTGCCCGTGGCCTACCACTCGTTCGGCGGCTGGAAGCGTTCGCTGTTCGGCGACCTGCACGCCTACGGCCCCGACGCCGTGCGCTTCTACACCAAGCGCAAGACCGTCACGCAGCGTTGGCCCTCGGCCGGCGTGCGTGAGGGGACGATGTTCTCGTTCCCGTCGAACCGCTGATATCGCAGCACCCGCAGGTCAGGCTTTGTCGGCCTTGCCTGCGGCGTTGGCGAGCTTGCTGAGCATGCGGTCCACCAGCCACGGCTGGCGGTCCTCATCCTCAGCGCGTTCCTTGCGGCGGATCGCGTTGCGCACGACGATCGAGCCCACATAGCGCATGGGCTCCGGCGGAAAGTAGCCCAGCGGTCCGTTCGTGATCGGGCTGCGCGTCCATGCGTTGTCCTGGTCGAGCACCAGCGACGACAGGATCTGCCCGCCCATGTAGGTCGGCCCCACCCCGTTGCCCGAGTAGCCGAAGCCGTAGTAGATGTGCGGCGCGCCATCGAGCTTGCCGAAGAACGGAAATCCCGTCACCGAGCGGTCGGACGGGCCGTTCCAGCTGGCGGTGATCGGCGTGTCGCGCAAGGCCGGGAAGAAGGAATGCAGGGCCTGCGTGAGCTCACCCTCGTAGGGCGAGCGCTCGTCGAACACCTTGGCCATGCGGCCGCCCCACGCGAAGGTGTTGCCGCCCTTGCCCAGCATGATGCGGCCGTCGACCGTGCTGCGGTAGTAGTACACGAAGGTGCGCGAGTCGAGCACCGACACGCCGTCGGTCAGCCCGATCTGCTGCAGCAGCTCGGGGCAGCGCTCGGTGATGATCATGTCGCTCGACACGATGGCGATGGTCCGCTCGAACTGCGGGAAGCGGCTGGCCATCCACGCGTTCATCGCGAGCACCAGTTTCTTCGCGCGCACGCGCCCGGTAGGCGTGTGCACCAGCACGGGCTGGTCGGTGCTGAAGTCGAGCATCGGCGTGCGCTCGTGGATGCGGATGCCCATCGCCAGTGCCACGCGCCGCAGCCCGCGCACCAGCTTGCCCGGGTGCACGGTGGCGGCGATCGGCGAGTACACGCCGGCCAGGTTGCGCGCCGAGCCCGAGCGCCGCGCCACCTCGTCGGGCGGCAGCGCGTGGTACGAGTGGATGCCGCGCGCCTCCAGCGCCTGCATCATCGGATCGAGCGTGCCGAT
Organism: Variovorax sp. FW301-JW7; assembly: GCF_058788795.1. Classification (NCBI taxonomy): domain Bacteria; kingdom Pseudomonadati; phylum Pseudomonadota; class Betaproteobacteria; order Burkholderiales; family Comamonadaceae; genus Variovorax; species Variovorax sp. FW301-JW7. The sequence continues at coordinate 700,108 of NZ_JBYTBC010000002.1, read as the reverse complement.
CTGCGCCTGCGAGGTCGCGGTGTAGAGCGTGCCGTCGCGCCGCAGTTCGGCGTCGATGCCGTGCGCCGCGCAGAAGTCGGCGATGTGCCCCACCGCCGCTTCCGACGCCTTCACGAGGCGCACTGCCTCGTCTTCGCCGAACAGCCGCCGCAGGGTCAGGAACTTGGCCGACCAGGTGAGCAGGCAACCGCCGTTGCGCCCGCTCGCGCCGGCGCCGCACAGGTCGCTTTCGAGAATGACGATGTCGAGCGCGGGCGCCTGCAGCTTGGCCTGGATGGCCGTCCACAGGCCGGTGAAGCCGCCGCCGACGATGCAGACGTCGGCGGTGGTTTCACCTTGCAGCGCCGGTGCCAGATCGCCGTCGTTGAAGAGCGCTTGTTCGATCCAGAAGGGGCGCATCCGTGTGCCTTAAGCGGTGGTGAGGGCTTGCCGGTGTTCGGCGGAACTGATCTCGAGGTGGCGCACGAAGTGCGCGAGGCCGGGCATGTCGGCGTCGGCCAGCTTGGCCGTGTCGTCCCACTGCCGCAGGCGCACTGCGTCCATTGCATATGGCAGCGTCTCGAAAGCCTGGGCCTGTGCCTCGTCGAACACGCCGCCCTGCAGTTGCAGGCTGCGCTTCGAGTCGGGCGACAGCGCCTCCAGGTAGCCCGGCACGCGCGCGCACAGGAAGCGCTTGGCGTCCACATGCAGCCGGATCGGCTCCAGCGTGGCCGGGCCGAACAGCGCGCGCAGGAACGGCAGGCAGCGGTACTGGTGCAGGTCGTCCAGTCCCTGCTGCGTCGGCGTGCCGCCGAAGTCGTGCAGCAGGTGGCCCAGGTCGTGCAGCAGGGCGGCGGCGATCAGCGCGCTGTCCGCGCCCTCCTGCTCGGCCAGGTGCGCCGACTGCAGCGCGTGCTCCAGCTGCGTGACCGGCTCGCCGTCGTACTGCGCATGGCCCTTGGTTTCGAAGAGGCCGACGATGTCGGGGATGCTGAGGCTCATGGTTACCAGGGCAGCGAGTAGGTCTTGGTGTTGGTGAAGCTCTTCATCGCCTCGAGCACGCCTTCCTTGTAGCCCAGGCCCGAGTCCTTGATGCCGCCGAAGGGCGTGAGCTCCAGGCGGTAGCCGGGCACTTCGCGCACGTTGACGCTGCCCACGTTCAGCTCGCGGATGAAGCGCGTGATGTAGTCCAGGCGGTTGGTGCAGATCGACGACGACAAACCGTAGGCTGTGCCGTTGGAGATGCGGATCGCCTCGTCGATGTTCCTGAAGCGGATGACGGGCGACACGGGGCCGAAGGTCTCGTGCTTGGCAACGGTCATCTCGGGGTCGACATGGTCGAGCACGGTGGGCGAGTACAGCGCGCCGCGACGCTCGTTGCCGTACAGGAGCTTGGCGCCGGCGGCGATGGCTTCGTTGACCACGGCTTCGAACTGCTTCGCAGCCGCTTCGTCGATCACGGTGCCCATGTCGGTGTCGGGGTCCATCGGGTCGCCGTACTTCAGCGCGCGGGTCTTCTCGACCAGCAGCTCGACGAAGCGATCTGCGACCGACTCATGCACCAGCATGCGCTTCACCGCCGTGCAGCGCTGCCCCGAGTTCTTGTAAGACCCGTTGGCAGCGAGCGTCGCCGCCTCCTCGATGTCCGCGTCTTCCATCACGATGATCGGGTCGTTGCCGCCCAGCTCCAGGATCTGGCGCTTGTAGGTGGCCTTGCCCGCGATGTACTTGCCGATGGGCACACCGCCGGTGAAGGTGACGAGGTCGACGTCGGCATTGGTCAGCAGCTCGTCGGCGATCTCCTTCGGGTCGCCGGTGAGCACCGACAGCATCTGCGGCGGCAGGCCGGCTTCGTACAGGATGTCGGCCAGCAGGAAGGCCGTGAGCGGCGTCTTCTCGCTGGGTTTGAGCACGATGCGGTTGTTGGTCGCAATGGCCGGCGCCACCTTGTGGATCACCTGGTTCAGCGGGTGGTTGAACGGCGTGATGGCGGTGATGGCGCCCAGCAGGGGCTCGCGCATCGTGTAGACCTTGCGGCTCTTGCCGTGGTGCGTGAGGTCGCAGGAGAACACCTGACCGTCGTCCACCAGCGCCTGGTTGGCGGCGAACAGCAGCACGTCGGAGGCGCGGCCCACTTCGTACAGCGAGTCCTTGCGCGACAGGCCCGACTCGAGCGTGATGGTGCGCGACATCTCGTCCAGGCGCGAGGCGATGATCTCGCCGGCGCGCATGAGGATCTTGTAGCGCTCGTAGCGCGTGAGCGTGGGCTTGTAGTCGCGGGCGATGCGCAGGGCATGGCGCACGTCGTCCAGTGTGGCCTTGGGCACGGTGGCGATCACTTCGCCGGTGTACGGGTAGGTGACCTCGATGGTGCGGTCGCGGTGGACTTTCTCGCCCGCGATGCGCAGGGCCTCGCGGTGGACGGTGCCTGGCTTCAGGATGGCTTGGCTCATGGGTGCTTGCTCCGTGTGGCTTCAGCGTGCGTGGTTCAGTGCGAGGTCGAGCGCATCGAAGTTGCGCAGCCGGCGGCCGGGGGCGATGCCTTCGACTGGGCGGTTGCAGATCAGCGGCACCTTCTGCTCCGACACACCACCGTGCGAGCGCAGCGGCACTTCGAGCGCCGACAGGTCATGGCGGCTGGCGGCGGTGCCGATGACGGTGCTCTGCTCGCTCACCACCACGATGTCGCCGATGCGGTCCGGCGGCAGCTCGAAGCGCTTGGCGGCTTCGGCGCGCGAGAGCACGAGCTCCATGCCAGGGATGCCCTTGATGCGTTCGATCCAGCCCGGCACGCTGGCTTCGTCGGGGGCGTACACCGTGGCGAAGGAGCCGAGCGCGCCGTGATGCACGACGTAAGGGTCGGTGATCGGCAGGATCACGCGGGCCTTTTCAGCGCCGTACCAGCTGTCGAGCACGTCCTGCAGGTAGATGACGTTCGGCGAGCCGTCCGCGCCGTGCTTGTCGTTCATGCCGTGGTCGGCCGTGAGCACGATGGTGGCGCCGAGTGCGTCGAGTTGCGCGAGGTAGCCGTCCATCATTTGGTAGAAGGCATTCGCTGCTGGGCTGCCCGGCGCGGCCTTGTGCTGCACGTAGTCGGTGGTCGACAGGTACATCAGGTCAGGACGCTGCGATTCCATCAGCTTTACGCCGGCGGCGAACACGAACTCCGACAGCTCCGCGCTGTACACCGACGGCACCGGCATGCCAACCATGTCGAGCACGTTGTCGATGCCGTTCTCTTCCATCGTCACCTGGTCCGACTTCTCGGACGAGAAGCAGATGCCCTTCATCTTGTGGCCCAGCAGCTTGCGCAGCTTGTCCTTGGCCGTGACCACCGCGAGCTTCGCGCCCGCATCGGCAAAGGCCGCGAGCACGGTGCCGGCGCGCAGGTACTTGGGGTCGTTCATCATCACTTCCTGGCCCAGCTCGCGGTCGAAGAAGTAGTTGCCGCAGATGCCATGCACCGCGGGCGGTGCGCCGGTCACGATCGACAGGTTGTTGGGGTTGGTGAACGAAGGCACGACGCAGTCGGCGAGCAGGTCGGCACCGTCCTTGCGCATGCGGGCGATGTAGGGCGCCACGCCGGCCGCAATGGCCGCGTCGAGGTAGGCCGGCTCGCAGCCGTCCACGCACACGACCACGATCGGACGCGCCATCCAGCGATAGCTCCTGGCATTGACTTCAAGTGTCTCCGGTGTCATTTCAGACTTCCTTTTGGGGTGGGTGGTTCGGGGTAGCGGTGGTGTTGCTGGAGGTAGCCGCATCGGCGTCGATGCGGCCGAAGGCCTTGTGCATGCGTGCGCGGCTGCCGGCCACGTGTTCGCGCAGTGCGCGCCCTGCCGTGTCGGGGTTGCCGCTGGCGATGGCGTCGACGATGTGGCTGTGCTCGTCGGCCGAAACCCGCAGGCCGCCGCCGCTGTCGAGCGCGCGCATTCTGAAAAGGTGCAGCTCCTTGACGAGCCGCTTGTAGGTTTCGGTGAGCTTCTTGCTGCCGGCGGTGTCGAGCAGGATCTCGTGGAACTGCAGGTTGAGCTGCGCGTACTGCTCCACGTCCTGCGCCTGGGCCGCCGAGCGCATGGCATCGACCATGGCGCGCAGGCGCTCCACGGCGTCGGACTGGATGGCCAGGGCCACGCGCCGGCCGATGATTTCTTCCAGCGCCTCGCGCAGTTCGTAGATCTCGTCAGCCTCCTCGAACGCGATCTCGCGCACGAAGACGCCGCGGTTCTTCTCGTTGCGCACGAGGCCGGCTTCTTCCAGGGCACGCAACGCCTCGCGGATCGGGCCGCGGCTGGTGTTGAAGCGCTGCGAAAGCTCGCTCTCGTTGATGCGGCTGCCCACGGGGAGCTCGCCCGTCATGATCAAACGCTCGATTTCTTCCTGCATCAGCATCGGCAGCGAGCTGGACTGGAGGAACGCGAGGGCGGCGGAGTGATTGCTGGTGACCATGGGGCGTATTTTCCCGAAGGATCGTCAACTGTCAACAATTTTTTATTGACAGTCATCAATCAGCAACCTACATTGCAAACACCGGATGGCGTTGCCCACCCTCGCGCCGGCGCCAGCCCTCACCCTTCTTCAGTGACAGCCAGCCTTTCAGGAGAAACAGATGACGATGAAACAAAGCACGTGCCGTCTCACGGCCGCCCTGTGTGTTGCGGCCCTCGGCCTCATGTCCGGCAGTGCGTGGGCGCAAAAGACGCCGCTCCTGGTCTACACGGCGCTCGAGACCGACGCCATGAAGCTGTACAAGGACGCATTCGAGAAGGCCAACCCCGACATCGAGGTGAAGTGGGTGCGCGACTCCACCGGCATCGTCACCGCCAAGTTGCTGGCCGAAAAAGCCAACCCACAGGCCGACGTGGTGGCCGGCCTGGCCGCCAGCAGCCTGGCGCTGCTGCAGCAGGAAGGCATGCTGCTTCCTTATGAGCCCAAGGGCTTCAAGGAGCTGAACCCCGCGTACTCCGACGCCGCGCGCCCGCCCGCCTGGGTCGGCATGGACGTGTGGGCCGCCACCATCTGCTTCAACACGGTCGAGGCCAAGAAGCTCGGCCTGCCCAAGCCCGAGAGCTGGAAGGACCTGACCAAGCCCGTCTACAAGGGCACGATCTCGATGCCGCACCCCGCCTCCAGCGGCACCGGCTACCTCGACGTGTCGTACTGGCTGCAGAACATGGGCGACGCCGAAGGCTGGAAGTACATGGACGCGCTGCACCAGAACATCGCGCAGTACGTGCACTCGGGCTCCAAGCCCTGCAAGCAGGCGGGCGCGGGCGAGTTCCCCATCGGCATCTCGTTCGAGTTCCGCGCGCACCAGGTGAAGAAGTCGGGCGCGCCGGTCGACCTGATCTTCCCGAAGGAAGGCCTGGGCTGGGACATCGAGGCCACCAGCCTCATGAAGACCAGCACGAAGCTGGCCCAAGGCAAGCGCTTTGCCGACTGGATGGCGAGCAAGGAAGCCAACCAGATCAGCGCACGCTGGTGGGCCGTGGTGGCCTACCCGGGTGTGGTCTCCAAGCTCGAAGGCATTCCCGAGAACTACGAGAAGCTGCTGGCCAAGAACGACCTGAACTGGGCCGCCAAGAACCGCGAACGCATCCTCGCGGAGTGGAGCAAGCGCTACGAAGGCAAGGCCGAACCCAAGTAAGCCCGACGGCATCCCCCGGTTTTCAATTCAAGGGTGCCGCCGCAGCTGGTGACGCCCTCCAACGACGAGTGCGAAAAATGGACATGACCGACACCCGCTTCATCGCCAGCCAGTTGACTCCCACTTCGGCCCCGCCCGCGGCCCTCGAGATCGTCGGCGTTCGCAAGGACTTCGAAACCTTCAGCGCGCTGCGCGACGTGCACCTGCGCGTGAACCCGGGCGAGATGCTGTGCTTTCTCGGCCCCTCGGGCTGCGGCAAGACCACGCTGCTGCGCATCATCGCGGGCCTCGAAACGCAGACCGCCGGACAGATCCTGCAGAACGGCAAGGACGTCTCGTGGCTCTCGCCGGACAAGCGCGACTACGGCATCGTGTTCCAGTCGTATGCGCTCTTTCCCAACCTGTCGATCGCCGAGAACGTGGGCTACGGCCTCGTCAACAGCCGTGCGAAGCGGGGCGAGATCAAGTCGCGCGTCGACGAGCTGCTGAAGCTGGTCGGCCTGCCGACCTCGGGCGCCAAGTACCCGAGCCAGCTCTCGGGTGGCCAGCAACAGCGCGTGGCCCTGGCCCGCGCGCTGGCCACGCGCCCGGGCCTGCTGCTGCTGGACGAGCCGCTGTCGGCGCTCGACGCGCTGGAGCGCATCCGCCTGCGCGGCGAGATCCGCCGGCTGCAGAAGCAGGTCGGCATCACGACCATCATGGTCACGCACGACCAGGAAGAAGCGCTCTCGATGGCCGACCGCATCGTGGTGATGAACCACGGCGTGATCGAGCAGGTCGGCACGCCGATGGAAATCTACGAACAGCCGGCCACGCCCTTCGTGGCCGACTTCGTGGGCAAGGTCAACGTGCTGCGCGCGATGGCGCTGGGCAACCAGCGCTTCCAGGTCGGCGACATGGAACTGCAGTGCGACGCCTGCGACGGCGCCTTCGAGCCCGGCGACGCGGTCAACCTGTACCTGCGGCCCGAAGACCGCGCGGTGGAACACCTGCGCGAGGACACGCCGAATCGCCTGCAGGCCAAGGTCACGAAGGTCGAGTTCCTGGGCGGCCTGTGCATTGCCGAAGTGACGGCCGACGCGCTGCACGGCCAGACACTGGGCCTGCACTTCTCGCTGAACCAGCTGCACGACCTGGACATCCGCGAAGGCAACACGATCGACATCGCGCTGCGCGCCAACCGCATCCGCGCCTTTGCCGCGCGCACCGCCAAGCCATGAACACGCTGGCACATCCCCGGCCTGTGCTCGCTGCACGCCCCGCCCTGCGCTGGAGCCGCGACGAGACCATCGCGCGCGCCATCCTGTTCGTGGTGATGGCGATGCTGTTCGTGTTCCTCATCGCGCCGCTGCTGACCATCCTGGCCCACGCGGTGCAGGACAAGAACGGCCGCTTCGTCGGCCTGACCCACTTCATCACCTACTTCCAGACGCCGAGCCTGCTGCGCGCGGCGTGGAACTCGATCTGGGTGTCGGCCGCGGTGGTGATGATCTCGGTGCCCACGGCCTTCGTGTTCGCCTACGCGCTCACGCGCAGCCGCATGCCGGCGCCGCTGAAGGCGGTGTTCCGGCTCATCGCGCTCATTCCGCTGCTCGCGCCCTCGCTGCTGTCGGCCATTTCGTTCGTGCAGTGGTTCGGCAACCAGGGCGCGCTCAAGTTCCTGCTGGGCGGCGCCTCGATCTACGGCGCGCCCGGGATCATCCTGGCCGAGGTCTACAACACCTTTCCGCATGCGCTGATGATCCTGGTCACCGCGCTGTCGCTGGCCGACGGCCGGCTGTACGAGGCGGCCACCGCCCTGCGCACGCGGCCCCTGCGTCAGTTCATGACGATCACCCTGCCCTCGTGCAAGTACGGCCTGATCAGCGCGGCCACCGTGGTCTTCACCTACGTGGTGAGCGACTTCGGCGCGCCCAAGGTCATCGGCGGCAACTTCAACGTGCTGTCGGTCGACGTGTTCAAGCAGGTGGTGGGCCAGCACAACTTCTCCATCGGCGCGGTGGTGGGCATGCTGCTGCTCATTCCGTCGATCATTTCCTTCGTGATCGACTACGTGGTGCGACGCAAGCTGAAGGCGCAGCTCACGGCGCGCTCGGTGCCCTACACGCCCAAGCCCCGCAAGGTGGCCGATGCACTGCTCACGCTGTTCTGCACCGTGGTCTGCAGCCTACTGCTGGCCACCATCGGCATGGCGATCTACACCTCGGCCATCTCGCTGTGGCCCTACGACCTGTCGTTCACGCTCAAGCACTACCACTTCGTGCTGGTCGAAAGCGACATGGCCGCCGCCTACGGCAACAGCCTGTTGGTGGCCATGGTCACCGCGGTGGCGGGCTCGCTCATCGTGTTCGTGGGCGCCTACCTGATCGAGAAGACGCGCAACCTGGGCCTCATGCGCAAGGGCATGCACCTGATGGCGGTGCTGTCGATGGCGGTGCCGGGCCTGGTGCTGGGCCTGGGCTACGTGATGTTCTTCAACCATCCGGCCAACCCGCTGAACTTTCTCTATCAGACGATGGCGATCCTGGTCATCTCGATGGTGGTGCACTACTACACCTCGAGCCACCTCACGGCGGTGACGGCGCTCAAGCAGATCGACAACGAGTTCGAGGCCGTGTCGGCGTCGCTCAAGGTGCCGTTCTTCAAGACCTTCCTGCGCGTGACGGTGCCGGTGTGCCTGCCGGCCATCCTGGACATCGGGCGCTACTTCTTCGTGGTGTCGATGGCCAGCCTGTCGTGCGCCATCTTCCTGTACACGCCGGAGACCATCCTCGCGTCGGTCGCGATCATGCACCTGGACGACGCCGGCGACATCGGCCCGGCCGCCGCGCTGGCCAGCCTGATCGTCGTCACCTCGACGCTGGTGTGCATCGCCTACGCACTGCTCACGCGCGTGCTGCTCGCACGCACGCAGGCCTGGCGCAACCTCGGCCGCAGCTGAACGAATCCTTTACCTCTCGCCCCTCATTTCCTTTCCCTGCCTGGAGACACCATGAGTCAAGCCGCCCACCCCATCCTGCTCACGCCCGGCCCCCTGACCACCTCGGACCGCACCCGCCAAGCGATGCTGCGCGATTGGGGCTCATGGGACGCCGACTTCAACCAGATCACGGCGCGCATCCGCAAGGAAGTGCTCAACATCGTGCACGGCACGGGCACGCACGAATGCGTGCCTTTGCAAGGCAGCGGCACCTTCTCGGTGGAAGCGGCCATCGGCACGATCGTGCCGCGCAACGGCCATGTGCTGGTGCCGAGCAACGGCGCCTACTGCCAGCGCCTGGCCAAGATCTGCAAGGTGCTGGGCCGCAAGCTCACCACCATCGACTACACCGAAGAGAAACAGGTCTCGCCCGCCGACGTCGACCGCGCGCTCGCGGCCGACCCCAGCATCACCCACGTCGCGGTGGTGCACTGCGAAACCGGCGCGGGCGTGCTCAACCCGCTGCACGAGATCGCGCTGGTGGTCGCCAAGCACGGGCGCGGCCTGATCATCGACGCGATGAGTTCTTTCGGCGCCCTGGAGATCGACGCGCGCAAGACCCCCTTCGACGCCGTGGTCGCCGCCTCGGGCAAGTGCCTCGAAGGCGTGCCGGGCATGGGCTTCGTGGTCATCAAGCGCAGCACGCTCGAAAAGTGCGAAGGCAACTGCCACTCGCTGAGCATGGACCTGTACGACCAGTGGGTCTACATGGAGAAGACCACGCAGTGGCGCTTCACGCCGCCCACGCACGTGGTGGCCGCGCTCGACACCGCCATCGCGCAGTACATCGAGGAAGGCGGCCTGCCCGCGCGCGGCGGGCGCTACACGCGCAACTGCAAGGCGCTGGTCGACGGCCTCGCCACGCTGGGTTTTCGCAGCTTCCTCGACCCGGCCATCCAGGCGCCGATCATCGTCACCTTCCACGCGCCCGACGATGCCAACTACAACTTCAAGACCTTCTACCAGGAGGTGAAGAAGCGCGGCTACATCCTCTACCCCGGCAAGCTGACGCAGGTTGAGACCTTCCGCGTGGGCTGCATGGGGCACTTCGGCGACGCGGGCATCCCGGGCGCGGTGGCGGCCATTGCCGACACGCTGAAAGCCATGGGCATCCGGCAGGTGACCGCGGCCGTCGCGGCCTGAAGCACCTCTGAGCAGACCGGCGCATTGCAGCGCCGGTCCTACAACGCGGGGGTGATGCGCTTCGCATAATGCCCCGCATGACGGTTCTGCGCAGCGACATCCCTGTCCGCCTGGACCGCCTGCCGTGGTCGCGCTGGCACTGGCGCGTGGTGATCGCGCTGGGCGTGGCCTGGATCCTCGACGGCCTCGAGGTCACGCTGGTGGGCTCCATCGGCGCGGTGCTGGAGCGGCCCGACACGCTCGGGCTCACGGCCGCAGAGATCGGCTGGTCGGGCTCGATCTACATCGCGGGCGCGGTGATCGGCGCGCTGGTCTTCGGCCGGCTCACCGACCGGCTCGGGCGCAAGAAGCTGTTCCTGCTCACGCTCGTGGTCTACACGCTGGGCACGCTGGCCACAGCCTTCTCCCCCAACTTCGCCTTCTTCGCGCTGTGCCGCTTCGTCACGGGGCTGGGCATCGGCGGCGAGTACGCAGCCATCAACTCGGCCATCGACGAGCTCATTCCGGCGCGCGTGCGCGGGCGCGTCAACCTCGCCATCAACGGCAGCTTCTGGATCGGTGCGGCGCTCGGCGCGGCGCTGAGCCTGGTGCTGCTCGATGCGCGCGTGATCGGCCCCGTGTGGGGCTGGCGCGCGGGCTTCGCGCTGGGCGCGGTGCTGGCGGTGGCGATCCTGCTGGTGCGACGCCACGTGCCCGAGAGCCCGCGCTGGCTCATCGCGCACGGACGCGCGGATGAGGCCGAGCGCATCGTCGCGGACATCGAGCGCGAAGTCGAAGTGCAGCACGGCCCGCTGCCCGCCGCGCAAGGCCACGTCATGTACACCGCCGCCCGCCAGAACAGCCCGCCGATGCGCGAGGTGGCGCGCGTGCTGCTGCGGCGCTACCCGGCGCGCAGCGTGGTGGCGACGGCGCTGATGGTGTCGCAGGCCTTTTTCTACAACGCGATCTTCTTCACCTACGCGCTGGTGCTCACGCGCTTCTACGGCGTGGCCGAAGGCCGCGTGGCGCTGTACATCTTTCCGTTCGCGCTGGGCAATGTGATGGGGCCGCTGCTGCTGGGCCCGCTGTTCGACAGCGTGGGCCGGCGCAGGATGATCGCGCTGACCTATGTGCTGGCCGGCGTGGGCCTGGCGCTCACGGGCTGGGCCTTCATGCAGGGCTGGCTCGACGCGCGCAGCCAGGCGCTGTGCTGGTCGGCGGTGTTCTTCCTGGCGTCGGCGGCGGCCAGCTCGGCCTACCTGACCGTGAGCGAGGTGTTCCCGCTGGAGATGCGCGCCATGGCCATCGCGATCTTCTACGCCATCGGCATGGGCGCGGGCGGCTTCGCGGCGCCGGTGCTGTTCGGGATGCTGATCGAGACCGGCAGCCGGGGCGCGGTGATGGTGGGCTACCTGATCGGCGCCGCGCTGGTCATCGTCGCGGGGCTGCTGGCGTTGCGCCACGCGGCCGATGCGGAACGCAAGCCGCTGGAGGAAGTGGCGCCGCCGCTGTCGTCGGAGGCCGGCGGCGAGCGGCCCTGAAGGCGGCTACAGCGCGCAGGTGCGAAAGCCGAAGAAGCCGTCGTCGCTGTCTGGCAGCGCAAAGCCACGGCGACGCGGCGAACGCAGGCGCGCACGCGTCGCGAACGAGGCGCCGCGCAGCACGCGCGCACGGCCGAAGGCGGCCACCGGATCGAACTCGCCGCCGGCGCTCCACGGATCGGCCCGGAAGCCCGGCCAGGGTTGCAGCGTGCCCGCTGTCCACTCGTGCACGTCGGCCCAGCGGAAGCCGCGCCGCGCGGCCGTGTGGGCCGCGATTTCCCATTCGACCTCGGTCGCGATGCGCCGGCCGGCCCAGCGCGCCCAGGCGTCGGCCTCCCACCAGCTCAGGTGCACGGCGCTGTGGTGCCCGGCCGCGCGCACGGTGACGCCGAAGCGCTGCTGCAGCACCGAGCCGCCGGTGCCGTTGCGCGCCACGCCGATCTGCTCCACATGGCGCGGCCCGCGCCGGCCTTCGGTCTGCGCAGCGAGCCAGCGCCAGCCGTCGCCGTGCCACAGCTCCTCGCGGTCGTAGCCGCCGTCGTCGACGAACTCGATGTACTGGTCCCAGGTGACAGGCTGGGCGTCGATCTCGAACTCGGGCACGTCGACGCGGTGCGCCGCGCCTTCCTGCGCGAACAGGAAGCCGCTGTGCTCGGGCAGGCCGAGCTCCCAGCGCGTGGCCGGCAGCAGCAGCGGCTCGCGCGTGACGGCGGTGGGCGGCTGCTCGATGTTCAGCGGCAGGCCCAGCGTCTGCGCCAGCACCACGAGCTGTTCGCCGCGCAGGTCTTCATGGAACAGCGCGAGCCGGTAGAAGTACAGGCCGGCATCGGTCTCGGCGGCGTTCTCGAGCAGCTCGAGCGTGCTTTCGAGGGTTTCGAGCAGGTAGGCCTTGGTCTGGCCCAGGCCCGGCAGGTCGGGCGACCAGCAGCGCTCGGCCGCGCCCTGGGCCGGGTTCCACCAGTCGTCGGCGTCGGGGTCGATGGCGGCCAGCCGCGTGGGGCGCACGGGGCAGTCGATGCCGAAGGCGCGCTGGGTGTTGCGCCCGATCCACCATTCGGCGAACCAGCCGATGTGGCCGGCCAGCCAGACCGGCGGCAGCACGGCCGGCTGCTGCATCACGCGCATGCTTTCGCCCAGCGCCTGTTCGAACAGGGACAGCAGGTGCAGCGTGTGGTTGCGCGCGTCGATGAGGGCCAGCGAGAGCAGGTCGCGGCCGGCGCGGCGCATGTCGGGGGAGTCGATCGACAAAGGCGGGCTCGCCGCACCGAAGGGCGTCGAAGGCGGCGGGCTCGAAGACATGGGCCATTATGGCGACCGCCCGACAGGCCCTCTGGCGACGCGGATTCCGGGTAAACCCGAGTTTGTGTCAAGGCAATACTAAGGTTCACCGAGATACCATTGCGGGCTTTGCGCGCAGCCCCCACCAGGGGCCGGCGCTTCACCTTGGGCTTCGCGGGAGACACCCCTTGTCTGTATTCCTCAAATTCGCGGCCGTCATGGACTGGATCAGCGAAAAATTCGGCAAATTTGCCGGCTATGCGGTTCTGGCCGCGTCGCTCATCTCGGCCGCCAATGCCTTCGTCCGGTACGGCTTCGACTTCAGCAACAACGCCTTCCTCGAGATCCAGTGGTACCTGTTCGCCGCCACCGTGATGCTCGGTGCGCCGGTGGTGCTGCGCTACAACGAGCATGTGCGCGTGGACATCCTCTACGGCAAGCTCAAGGGCCACGGGCCGGTGTATGTCGACCTGTTCGGCCTGACCTTCTTCCTGCTGCCGGTGATGGGCCTCATGACCTACCTCACCTGGCCGTTCTTCTGGAACACCTGGGTGTCGGGCGAGATGTCGGGCAACATCGGCGGGCTGATCCGCTGGCCCGCCGCGCTGCTGATGCCCGTGGGTTTCTGCACGATGTTCCTGCAAGGTGTCGCCGAGATCATCAAGCGCATCGCCTACCTGCGCGGACTGATCGAGATGAACACGCACTACGAGAAGCCGGTGCAGTGATGGCGTTCGTCGCGCTTCGCCAGACCGCCCCGACACCGCCCGCACCGCAGGACAAGTAGACATCATGCACATGGAAAATTTCGCCCCGATCATGTTCGCGGGGCTCGTGGTGATCATGCTGATCGGGTTTCCGGTCGCGTTTTCGCTCTCGGCCCTCGGCCTGATCTGCGGCTTCTTCGCCATCGAGATGGGCTGGTTCCCGGCCGGCTTCATGGCCAACCTGCCGCTCAATGTGTTCGGCATCCTGTCGAACGAGACGCTGCTCGCCATTCCGTTCTTCACGCTCATGGGAGCGGTGTTAGAGAAATGCGGGCTCGCCGAGGACATGCTCGACTCGATGGGCCAGCTCTTCGGCCCGATCCGCGGCGGCCTGGGCTACTCGGTGATCATCGTGGGCTTCATCCTCGGCGCCATCACCGGCACCGTGGCTGGCCAGGTGATCGCGATGGCGATGATCTCGCTGCCGGTCATGATGCGCTACGGCTACAACATGCGTTACTCGACCGGCGTGCTCGCCGCCTCGGGAACCATCACGCAGCTGGTGCCGCCCTCGCTGGTGCTGATCGTCATGGCCGACCAGCTCGGCACCGACGTCGGCCAGATGTACAAGGGCGCCTGGGGTCCGTCGATCCTGCAGGTGGTGATCTTCGCGATCTACACCTTCCTGGTCTCGCGCATCCGCCCGCACTACGTGCCCGGCCTGCCCGCCACGGCGCGCACGCTGCACGGCTGGGCGCTGTGGGGCAAGTGCCTGCGCGGCATCATCCCCTCGGCCATCCTGATCTTCGCGGTGCTCGGCTCGATGGGCGGCCTGCCCTTCATGGACAAGGCCATCGCCACGCCGACCGAGGCCGGCGCCATGGGCGCGGTGGGCGCGCTGGTGCTGGCGCTCATTCACCGGCGCCTGAACTGGGCGCTGATGAAGGACGCGATGGAAGGCACCATGCGCCTCACGGCGATGGTGGTGTTCATCCTGATCGGCTCGCGCGTGTTCTCGCTGGTGTTCCAGGGCGTGGACGGCGCCAAGTGGATCGAGCACATGCTCTCGGGCCTGCCGGGCGGCCAGATCGGCTTCCTGATCGCGGTCAACATCTTCGTGTTCTTCCTGGCGTTCTTCCTCGACTTCTTCGAGATCGCCTTCATCATCCTGCCGCTGCTGGGCCCCGTGGCCCACAAGCTGGGCATCGACATGGTGTGGTTCGGCGTGCTGCTGTGCGTGAACATGCAGACCTCGTTCATGCACCCGCCGTTCGGCTTCGCGCTGTTCTACTTGCGGGGCATCGCCGACACCCTGTTCAAGAACGGGGCGTTGCCCAAGAAGGTGGAGTCGCGCGACATCTACCTGGGTGCCGTGCCCTGGGTCGCGATGCAGCTGCTGCTGGTGGCCATCGTGATCTTCTTCCCGCAGACGGTGACCGTGTTCCTCGAGAAGGAAAAGGTCGTCGACATCGACAAGGTCAACCTCGACATGCCGGTGGACCCGAACGCGCCGCCCGCCACCGACAACGGCGTGAACATGGAAGACCCGTTCGGCAACCAGAAGACGCCCGAGGAAACGCCGGCGCCGGCGGCCCCGGCGGCGGGCGAAGCCTCCAAGCCGTGAGCGACGCCCGCCCCGGCGACGCCCCGAACGACCACCCCGCGACGACAGAAGGCGACCCGCTCGAAAGCGCCGCCTTCCCGCCGCTGCTGCGCACGCTGGCGGTGGTGCTGGTGGTCGATCTCTTCGCCTTCGCGCTGTGGAGCCTGCCGTCGCTGCGCACCACCAGCTGGTCGGCCACCAGCCTGTTCGTCTTCGGCGTGGCGGGCCTGTGCGTGATCTGGGTCGGCTACTGGATCGTCTACAGCCGCACCCGCCTCGAAGGCGACGTGCTGACGCAGACCTGGCTGTGGAACAAGCGCGTGAGCGCGCAGGACGTGGCGCAGCTCAAGCTGGTGCACATCCGCATGCTCGAGCGCGTGATCGCGCCGCGCCTGCTGGTGCGCCGGCGCTTCGGCGGCATCACCTGGTTCCATGCCTACGATCCGCAGGTGCTGATCGCGTTCGGCGAACAGGTGGCGATGCGCACGCTGCCCTCCGCGCCGCCGCCCTCCCCCGAACCCGACCCCGCGTCCAAATGAAAAAAGCCCCGCCGAAACCGGCGGGGCTTTTTCTTGTGAGGTGCGAAGCGCCGGGTTGCGGCGCCGCGTGCCTTACAGCTTCTGCTGTTGCATGAAGCGGTCGAAGGTGCCTTCGGTGTAGCGGAACCAGGCGTTCTGGTCGGCCAGGAACTTGGACCAGTCGCTGTAGATCTTCTTCCACTCGGGGTTGCTGTTGTTCAGGTCCGAGTAGATCTGCTGGGCCGACTTGAAGGCCGCGTTCATCACGTCCTGCGAGAACGGACGCAGCTTGGTGCCCGAGCCCACGAGCTGCTTGAGCGCGATCGGGTTCTTGGCGTCGTACTTGGCCGTCATCGTGATGTTGGCGTGCGCGGCAGCCGCTTCGACCACCGCCTTGAAATCGGCCGACAGGCCTTCCCATGCCTTGGTGTTGATGTAGAAGTCGAGCTCGGGGCCGCCTTCCCACCAGCCGGGGTAGTAGTAGAACGGGGCGATCTTGTTGAAGCCCAGCTTCTGGTCGTCGTACGGGCCGACCCATTCCAGACCGTCGAGCGTGCCCTTTTCGAGCGCGGGGTACAGGTCGGCGCCGGGGATCGATTGCGGGATCACGCCGAAGGGCTCGAGCACCTTGCCGGCGAACGGGTTGGTGCGGAACTTCAGGCCCTTCAGGTCGGCGACCGACTTGATTTCCTTGCGGAACCAGCCGCCCATCTGCGCGCCCGTGTTGCCGCCCGGCAGGTTGATGATGTTGTACTTGGCGTAGAAGGCGCGCATCAGCTTCAGGCCGTTGCCTTCGTACATCCAGGCGTTCTGCTGGCGGGTGTTCATGCCGAAGGGCACGGCGCAACCCAGGCAGAAGGTCGGGTCCTTGCCGTAGAAGTAGTAAGGCGCCGTGTGCGCCATTTCGACCGCGCCGCTCTGGATGCCGTCGACCACGCCGAAGGCGGGCATCAGCTCGCCGCCTGCATGCACGGAGATCTGGAACTTGCCGCCCGTCATGTCGCTCACGCTCTTCGAGAACACCTCGGCGGTGCCGAAGATGGTGTCCAGAGACTTGGGAAAGCTCGATGCGAGACGCCAGCGAACGGTGGCTTGCGCGTGAACCGCGGGCGCGATGCCGGCAGCCAGAACGCCGGCGATGCCCGCGTTTTTGATGAGGGAACGACGATCCATTGAATTCACTCCGAGTGCTTTGGAAAAAACAAAACGCGGCTTGTGACCGCGTCAGGGACTTTTGTGAGTCCTTTTGATTGTAAAAACGCGCTTACACGCGGTCGGCGGGGGTTTACCCTGCGACCTCTTGTCAAACGAAGCGTTTCTTGATCGCGGCAGCAATGCCGTCGGCATCGAGACCGATCGATGCAAGCAGCTTGGCCGGATCGCCGTGCTCGATGAAGCGGTCGGGCAGGCCCAGTTGCAGCACCGGCTTCTGCACGCCCGCAGCCTGCAGGGCCTCGACCACCGCACTGCCCGCGCCGCCCATGACGGCGCCCTCTTCGAGCGTGACGAGCGCGTCGTGCGTGCCCGCCACTTGAAGCAGCAACTCGACGTCGAGCGGCTTGGCCCAGCGCATGTTGACCACGGTGGCGTCGAGCGACTCGGCCGCCGTGAGCGCCGGGTACAGCAGGGTGCCGAACGCGAGGATGGCGATGCGCTGGCCTTCGCGGCGGACCTCGCCCTTGCCGAAGGGCAGCGCGTCGAGCGTGAGATGCGGCGTGGTGCCGGCGCCCGCGCCGCGCGGGTAGCGCACGGCCACCGGGTGGTTCTGCTCGTAGGCGCTCGTCAGCAGCTGGCGGCACTCGCGCTCGTCGGCCGGGCAGGCGATGCTCATGTTGGGAATGCAGCGCAGGAACGGGATGTCGTACGCACCCGCGTGCGTGGCGCCGTCGGCGCCCACGAGGCCCGCGCGGTCGAGCGCGAACACCACGGGCAGGTTCTGGATCGCCACGTCGTGGATCAGCTGGTCGTAGGCGCGCTGCAGGAAGGTCGAGTAGATCGCCACCACGGGCTTCAGGCCCTCGCAGGCCAGGCCGGCCGCGAAGGTGACGGCGTGCTGCTCGGCGATGCCGACGTCGTAGTAGCGGTCGGGAAAGCGCTTTTCGAACTCCACGAGCCCCGAGCCTTCGCGCATCGCGGGCGTGATGCCCACGAGGCGGCCGTCGTGCGCGGCCGTGTCGCACAGCCACTGGCCGAAGACCTGCGTGAAGGTCTGCTTGGCGGCCGTGGTCGACTTGACCAGCCCCACCTGCGGATCGAACTTGCCCGGGCCGTGGTAGGCCACCGGGTCGGCCTCGGCCAGCTTGTAGCCCTGCCCTTTTTTCGTGACCACGTGCAGGAACTGCGGGCCGTCCAGGTGCTTGAGGTTCTCGAGCGTGGGCACCAGCGAGTCGATGTCGTGGCCGTCGATGGGGCCGACGTAGTTGAAGCCGAACTGCTCGAACAGCGTGGCCGGCACGACCATGCCCTTGGCATGCTGCTCCAGGCGCTTGGCCAGCTCGAACAGCGGCGGCGCATTGCGCAGCACGCTCTTGCCGACGCTCTTGGCGGCGGCGTAGAAGTTGCCGCTCATGAGCTGCGCGAGGTAGCGGTTGAGCGCGCCCACCGGCGGGCTGATCGACATGTCGTTGTCGTTCAGGATGACCAGCAGCTTGCAGTCGCACACGCCCGCGTTGTTGAGCGCCTCGAAGGCCATGCCGGCCGTGAGCGCGCCGTCGCCGATGATGGCCACGGCATGGCGCTTCTCGCCCTTTTGCTTGGCGGCCATGGCCATGCCGAGCGCGGCCGAGATGCTGGTCGACGAGTGGGCGGTGCCGAAGGTGTCGTACTCGCTTTCGGTGCGCTGCGGAAAGCCCGAGATGCCGCCGAGCTGGCGCAGCGTGGGCATGCGCTCGCGCCGGCCCGTGAGGATCTTGTGCGGGTAGGTCTGGTGGCCCACGTCCCACACCAGCCGGTCGTGCGGCGTGTTGAACACATGGTGCAGCGCCACCGTCAGCTCGACCGTGCCGAGGTTGGAGCTCAGGTGGCCGCCGGTGCGCGAGACGTTGTCGAGCACGCAGGCGCGCACCTCGTCGGACAGCTGCTTGAGCTGGGCCCGGTCGTACTGGCGGATCGGCGAAGGGTCGTGGAGAGTGGGAAGCAGCGGAGCCATGGTTTTTCTTTTCTCAGTGTTCCATCACGCACGCATGACGCGCGGCGCACGAAACTGCCGCGATTCAGTCGGGGAGACACCGCAGAACCGGCTTTGCCGGGCTGCTGGTGTCGCCCCCTGAAAGGGGGTTGGCGAAGCGACACGAAGTGCGCGAAGACTGGGGGTAAGTTTCATCCTAGCGGTCGCGGTCGACCACCATGTGGGCCAGGGCGCGCAGTGCCGAGGTGTCGGCCAGGCCGCTCTTGTTCAGTGCGGCGATGGCATCGGCAAGAAGCTGGCTCGCCTGCGCGCGCGCGCCGTCCAGGCCGAGCAGCGACACGTAGGTGGGCTTGTCGGCCGCGGCGTCCTTGCCGGCGGTCTTGCCCAGGGTTTGCGAGTCGGCGGTGACGTCGAGGATGTCGTCGACCACCTGGAACGCCAGGCCGATGGCGGCGCCGTAGTCGCGCAGCGCCGCCAGCGCGGCCGGCGACACGGTGCCGCAGGCGGCGCCCATCTCGACGCTGCCCTGCAGCAGCGCGCCGGTCTTCAGGCGGTGCATTTCGCGCAGCTGGGTTTCGTTCAGTGCGATGCCGACGCTGGCCAGGTCGATGGCCTGGCCGCCGGCCATGCCCTGGCTGCCGGCGGCGCGCGCCAGCAGGCGGCACAACAGGGCCTGCATGGCCGCGGGCACCTCGTCGCCCTCGGGCGTGAGCAGTTCGAAGGCCAGCGCCTGCAGCGCGTCGCCCGCGAGCAGCGCGTCGGCTTCGCCGAACTTCACGTGCACGGTGGGCTTGCCGCGGCGCAGCACGTCGTTGTCCATGCACGGCAGGTCGTCGTGCACCAGCGAATAGGCGTGGATGAGTTCGGTGGCGCAGGCCGCACGCAGCGCGGCGTGGGCGTTGCCGCCGACCGCTTCGTTGGCCGCAAGCACCAGCAGCGGCCGCAGCCGCTTGCCGCCGTCGAGCACGGCATAGCGCATGGCGTCGCCCAGCAGCACCGGCGCATCGACGCCGACCCAGCGCGACAGCGCCGCTTCGACCGTGGCCAGGTGGGGCTCGGCCCAGCCGGCCAGCGTCTTCGCGTCCCAGGGGGTGGTGGCAGTGGAGGTCATCGGGACGGCGCTCATTCGGCCGTCCAGGGCTTGAGGCTGCCTGCGTCGAGCACCTTGATCTGGTCCTCGACCGCCTGCAGCTTGTCGCGGCAGAAGCCGAGCAATGCGGCGCCGCGCTGGTAGCTGCCCAGCAGCTGGTCCAGCGGCAGCTGGCCCGATTCGAGTTCTGCAACCAGTTGTTCCAGTTCCTGGAGCCCGGCTTCGTAGCTGGCGGGCAGCGGCCCGGTGTCGGGCGTCGCCGCCGGGCTGGTCGTGGAAGGAGAAGGCACCTTGGGCATGCAACGAATCGTGGATGAAACGAAGCATTTTAGGGCGGGGCGCAACGAACCGCCGGGCAGCCTGTGCACCTGTGCGCGACCCTTTGCAACACCCTGTAGGACGCCCGGCCATGCGAGGCAAAAACCCGGCGGGCGCAAAAATGCCCCCCGGGTACAATCCCCGCTTCCCCCGCCGGTCACACCGGCACACCTCTTCGGGCCGTCACCCTTGCAGACGGCGCCTTCCGTTTTTTTCTTTTTTTCTCCCTGTGGGGAGCTTGGTCAGGTCCTCCATGTCTGATTTAAGTCTTCAACTGCAGCAGGCCGCGAGCCAACTTCCAGTTACCGCGTATTTCGACGAGGCCTTGTACGCCCGCGAAATGCAGAACCTTTTCGCGCGAGGGCCCCGCTACGTCGGGCACCGACTGGCCGTGCCCGAGCCGGGTGACTTCCACACCCTGCCGCAAGAACACCAGGGCCGCGCGCTGGTCCACACGCCCAAGGGCGTGGAGCTCATCTCGAACGTCTGCCGCCACCGCCAGGCCCTCATCCTGCAGGGCCGGGGCCAGCTCGACACCCAGACCGGCGGCAACATCGTCTGCCCCCTGCACCGCTGGACCTACGCCGCGAAAGATGCGCGCACCACCGGCACGCTGATCGGCGCCCCGCATTTCGACCAGGACCCGTGCCTGAACCTGCACAACTACCCGCTCACCGAATGGAACGGTCTTCTGTTCGAGAAGAACGCCGACGGCAGCGGCCGTGACGTGGCGGCCGACATGGCGGGCCTGGGCCCGCAGGCCGACCTCGACTTCTCGGGCTACGCGCTCGACCGCGTCGAGCTGCACGAGTGCAACTACAACTGGAAGACCTTCATCGAGGTCTACCTCGAGGACTACCACGTCGGCCCGTTCCACCCCGGCCTGGGCAGCTTCGTCACCTGCGACGACCTGCGCTGGGAGTTCAAGCCCGAGTTCTCGGTGCAGACGGTGGGCGTGGCCAACCGCCTGGGCCGTGCGGGCAGCCCGGTCTACCAGAAGTGGCAGGAGCAGCTGCTCAAGTACCGCGACGGCAAGCCGCCGAAGTACGGCGCGATCTGGCTCACCTACTACCCGCACGTGATGATCGAGTGGTACCCGCACGTGCTCACGGTGTCGACGCTGCACCCGGTGAGCCCGACCAAGACGCTCAACATGGTCGAGTTCTTCTACCCCGAGGAAATCGTCGCCTTCGAGCGCGAGTTCGTCGAGGCCCAGCAGGCCGCCTACATGGAGACCTGCGTGGAGGACGACGAGATCGCCGAGCGCATGGACGCCGGGCGCCGCGCGCTCATGCTGCGCGGCGACAACGAAACCGGCCCCTACCAGAGCCCCATGGAAGACGGCATGCAGCAGTTCCACGAGTGGTACCGCAACGCGATGCAACAACCACGCGCCTGAACGCCGCCCCGCCCCGCACCCGCCGGGGCTTTCTTTTTTCTGATCTGGATGTCAATCGATGCAAGCGCTGTGGATGGTGCTCGGGGCCTTTCTGTTCGCTACCATGAGCGTGGTCGTGAAGGTGGCCTCGCAATGGTTCAACAGCGGTGAGATGGTCCTGGGGCGCGGCCTCATCGGCATCGTGTTTCTCTGGCTGCTGGCGCGCAACCGCGGCACCTCGCTCGCCACCAAGTACCCCGGCATGCACGCCTGGCGCAGCACCATCGGCGTGGTGTCGCTGGGCGCGTGGTTCTACGCCATCGCCCACATGCCGCTGGCCACGGCCGTCACGCTCAACTACATGAGCAGCGTGTGGGTCGCGGCCTTCCTGGTCGGCGGCGCGCTGCTGGCCTGGGTGCCGGTGCCCGGGCGCGACGGCCGCATCGAGCGCCCGCCGCTGCAGGGCCCGCTGGTGATGACCGTGCTCGCGGGCTTTGCCGGCGTGGTGCTCATGCTCAAGCCCACGGTGGGCGGCGGCGACGGCTTCGCGGGCATGCTGGGCCTGCTGTCGGGCGTCACGGCCGCCTTTGCCTACATGCAGGTGGTGGCGCTGTCGCGCATCGGTGAGCCCGAGCTGCGCACGGTCTTCTACTTCGCGGTCGGCTCGGCCGTGGCCGGCGCCTTCGCCACGGCCGCGACCGGGTTTTCGGGCGGCAGTTCGTGGACGTGGCAGCATGCGCTGTGGCTGCTGCCGATCGGCCTCTTGGCCGCCCTCGGACAGCTGTGCATGACCCGCGCCTACGCCACCGCCAAGACCCAGGCCGGCACACTGGTGGTGGCGAACCTGCAATATTCGGGCATCGTGTTCGCGGCCTTCTACAGCGTGGTGCTGTTCGACGACCGCATCGACGCGGCCGGCTGGGGCGGCATGGCGCTGATCATCGCCAGCGGCATCGCGGCCACCGTGCTGCGGCAGCGGGCCGTGCCGAAGGCGCCGGCCGAGGAACACTGAACGCAGCAGCCACGGCACTTGTCGCCGAACCATTTTTCGAAGGAGCTCTCACCATGTACACCACCCTCATCTCCGTCGAACAACTCAGGCAGCTGCGCGAGGGCGACTCGCCCCTCATGGTTTTCGACTGCAGCTTCGACCTCATGAAGCCCGAGGCCGGCGCGCAGCTGTACGCCGCCGTGCACATCCCGGGCGCGCAGTACGCCAACCTCGACACCGACCTCAGCGCCAAGCACGGCCTGCCCGGCGCGCGCGGCGACGTGGTGGTGGCGCAGGACGACGGCGTGCCCGCCTCGGGCGGACGCCATCCGCTGCCCAGCCGCGAGAAGTTCGCGGCCTGGCTGTCGTCCGTGGGTTTCTCCAACACGATGCAGGCCGTGGTGTACGACCGCAACGGCGCCAACTACTGCGGGCGCCTGTGGTGGATGCTCAAGTGGATGGGCCACGACGCCGTGGCCGTGCTCGACGGCGGCCTGCAGGCCTGGCAGGCCGCGGGCGGCGAAGTGACCGACCGCGAGGAGCCCGCGCGCTTCCAGTCGAATTTCGTACAGGGCGAGCCGATTGCCAAGCTCGTGACCACTGACACCGTGGTGCGCCGGCTCGGTCAACCTGACCAGCAGCTGATCGACGCGCGTGCCGGTGCACGTTACCGCGGCGAGGTGGAACCTCTGGACCCGATCGCGGGTCACATCCCCGGGGCCCTGAACCGGCCCTTCGCCGACAACATCGGTCCCGACGGCAAGTTCAAGCCCGCCGCGCAACTGCGCGCCGAGTTCGAAGCGCTGCTCGCGGGGCGCGATGCGGCGACCGTCGTCCACCAGTGCGGCAGCGGCGTGAGCGCCGTGCCCAACCTGCTCGCGATGCAGATCGCGGGGTTCGGGACGACCGCGCTCTATGCCGGCAGCTGGAGCGAATGGAGCAACACGCCGGGGCTGCCGACCCGGCAAGGCGCAGAACCATGATGCACACCCTGCACACCCGACTTCGACGCACCTCGTCCGGCTTCGCACTGACCGCCGCCGCGCTGTTCGCGGCCGCCGCCCTTCCCGCACACGCCCAGCAACAGCACGCGCATGTGCACGGCCAGCTCAAGCTCGACGTGGCCATCGACGGGCCCACCATCGTGATCGCCATGGAATCGCCGCTGGACAACATCGTCGGCTTCGAGCGCGCGCCCAAGACCGACGCCGAGAAGAAGACCGTCGAAGCCGCCATCGCCCAGCTGCGCGCGGCCGACAAGCTCTTCACCATCGACCCCGCCGCCAACTGCAAGCTCGGCCCCGTCGATCTGCGCTCCGGTGCGCTCGGCCTGGGCAACCCCGACCCCGCCGAATCGAGCGGCCATGCCGACCTCGACGCCTCTTTCTCCTTCAACTGCACGCAGGCCGCCGCCGCGAAGTTCATCGACCTGAACCTGTTCACGGCCTTCAAGGGCGCACGCCAGATCGACGTGCAGATCGCCTCCGCGCAAGGCCAGTTCAAGCGCCAGCTGAAGCGCCCGAGCGGCGCGCAGGCGGCGCAGCCTTCCCGCCTGACGCTGGGCAAGTGACAGCGTGAGCACCACCCCGCAGGCCGAGACCACGCCCTTGCGCGCCGTGCTCGCCGCCGAAGCCCTGCGCTTCACCTGGCCCGGCGTGAAGACACCGTGCATCGACATCGAGGCCCTGCGCATCACGGCGGGTGAATCCGTGTTCCTGCACGGCCCGAGCGGCTGCGGCAAGAGCACTTTGCTGTCGCTGCTGGCTGGCGTGCTGGTGGCCGACGAAGGCCGCGTCACGCTGCTGGGCCACGACTGGTCGAAGCTCTCGGGCACGCAGCGCGACCGCGCCCGCGTGGCGCACGTGGGCTACATCTTTCAGCAGTTCAACCTGCTGCCCTACCTGAGCGTGCTCGACAACGTGCTGCTGCCCTGCCGCTTCTCGGCGCGGCGCGAGGCGCAGGCGGCGCGCAACGGCAGCTCGCGCGACGAAGCGGAGCACCTGCTCGACCAGATGGGCCTGGACCGCGCGCTGTGGAAGCGCCAGGCGCTGCAGCTGTCCGTGGGCCAGCAGCAGCGCGTGGCCGCGGCGCGCGCGCTCATCGGCCAGCCCGAGGTCGTCATCGCTGACGAGCCCACCTCCGCGCTCGACGAAGACCGGCGCGAAGCCTTTCTCGACGTGCTGCTCACGGCCTGCGCCGTGAACCACAGCGCGCTCGTGTTCGTGAGCCACGACCAGCGCATCGCGCAGCGCTTTGCCCGGCATGTGCTGCTGCCGGAGATCAACCGTGCGGCGAGCAGCGCGATGGCGGTGGACGCATGAAAGCGTTGTTCTCCATTGCATGGCGCAGCGCCTGGAACCGCCGCTTCACGCTCGCGCTCACCGTGTTCTCGATTGCGCTGTCGACCTTCCTGCTGCTGGGCGTCGAGCGCATCCGCACCGAGCTGCGCGAGAACTTCGCGTCGTCGGTGTCGGGCACCGACCTCATCGTAGGCGCGCGCACCGGCTCCACGCAGCTCCTGCTGTACTCGGTGTTCCGCATCGGCGCGGCCACCAACAACATCTCGTGGAAGAGCGTGCAGGCGCTGCAGGCCCACCCCGGTGTCGACTGGGTGGTGCCGCTGTCGCTGGGCGATTCGCACCGCGGCTTCTCGGTGCTCGCCACCACGCCCGAGTACTTCACACACTTTCGCTACGGCGACCGCCAGACCTTGAAGCTGCGCGAAGGCAAGCCCTTCGACGCGCTGTTCGATGCCGTGGTCGGCGCCGAGGTGGCCGACAAGCTCGGCTACCACGTGGGCCAGAAGATCACGCTGGCGCACGGCAGCGGCGAGCTCAACGTGGCCGAGCATGCCGACAAGCCCTTCACCGTGGTGGGCGTGCTCGCGCGCACCGGCACGCCGGTCGACCGCACGGTGCACATCGGCCTCGCAGCGATGGAAGCCATCCACCTCGAATGGGTGGGCGGCGCGCCGATGCCGGGCGTGAAGATTCCGGCCGAGCAGGTGCGCAAGTTCGACCTCACGCCCAAGAACGTGACAGCCGCGCTCGTGGGCCTGAAGAACCGCGCCGCCGTGTTCGGTGTGCAGCGCTGGATCTCCACCTACACCGGCGAACCGCTGATGGCCATCCTGCCCGGCGTGGCACTCGACGAGCTGTGGAGCGTGATCGGCATCGGCGAGAACGCGCTGCTGCTGATGTCGGCCCTGGTCGCGCTCGTGAGCCTGGCGGGGCTGGTGTCGGTGGTGATGGCGGGCCTGAACGAACGCCGCCGCGAGCTCGCCGTGCTGCGCGCCGTGGGCGCGGGCCTGCGCCATGTGCTGGCGCTGCTGGCGCTCGAAGGCGCGCTGGTCACCGTGCTGGGCGTGCTGCTGGGCGTGACGATGGCGGTGCTCGGCATCGCCCTGCTCTCGCCATGGCTGCAGGCGCAGTTCGGGCTGACGCTGAGCCTGTCCGAACCTACACTGAACGAATGGCTGCTGACGGCGAGCCTGCTGGTCGCCGGCTGGCTCGCGAGCCTGCTGCCCGGCATCCGGGCCTACCGCCTGTCGCTGGCCGACGGCCTTTCTCCGAGAATCTGACCATGACGAAGACCTCCACACCCCGCGTGCTCACCGCCCTGTCGATGCTGCTGGCCGGCGCCGGCCTCGCAGCCGCCGCCTGGGCCGCCGAGCCCGCACCGAAGGACACCACCGCGACCAACCCGCTGGGCGGCAAGCCGGCCGCCACCGCGCCGCAGGCCGCGGCGGGCCAGCCGCGCCAGATCAGCTGGGAAGAGCTGGTGCCCAAGGACTGGGACCCGGCCAAGGCCTTCAAGGGCATCGACCTGAGCACGCTCGACGACGGCGACCCGCGCGCCAACGAGCTGCTGATGAAGATGCAGGAGGTGTCGAACAACGCGCCCACCAACCCCGCGCTCAACGGCGTGGAAGTGAAGATCCCCGGCTTCATCGTGCCGCTCGAAGAGGCCAAGGGCGAGGTCACCGAGTTCCTGCTCGTGCCCTACTTCGGCGCCTGCATCCACACGCCGCCGCCGCCGGCCAACCAGATCCTGCACGTCATTCCGCAAAAGGGCGCCAAGTTCCGCGCCATGGACACCGTGTGGGTCACCGGCAAGCTGCAGACGCTGCGCAACGACTCGATGATGGGCGTGAGTGGGTACCACGTGAAGGCCAGCAGCGTCACCAAGTACTCGGGCGGCGCCAAGTAACGACACAGAGGTTCTTCCCCGGGCGACAGCCGCGTCGCCCGGTGGTCTCGTGGTCCTGCGCCGACAGCACAGACGGCGCACCGCCGACACAGACCGTTGCATCCGGGGCGCAGGCTGTGTCATCGCCTGCGCTGGCCCGCCGTTGAAGGAGTTCCGGGCACCATGCCGGCGTCTTCAGGACATGCCAGATGACACCCTCTCCCCACCGCCCCCTTCTTCAGCGGCGCCTCATGGCTTCGCTGTGCGTCGCAGCGTTGTTCGTGGCGGGCTGCGACAAGCCCGCACCACAGCCTCCAGCCGCTGAAGCACCGGCCACCCAGGCACCAGCGCCCGCGCCCGTCGCCGCACCGGTGCCCGCCGCCTACACGCCGCCCTCGGCCGAACAGCTCTACCAGCTGGTCGCACCCATCGCGCTGTACCCCGACAAGCTCGTCGCGCAGATCCTGGCCGGCGCCACCTACCCCGAGCAGATCACCGCGGCCCACGGCTGGCTGCAGCAGAACCCCACGCTCAAGGCCGGCCCGCTCGCCGACGCCGCCAACCAGCAGCCCTGGGACCCGAGCGTGAAGTCGCTCACCGCGTTCCGCCCCGTGATCGACCAGATGGCCGGCAACATCGCGTGGACCACCTCGCTGGGCAAGGCCTACTACAACGACCCGGCCGACGTGATGAACGCGATCCAGGTGATGCGCCAGCGCGCGTCGAAGGCCGGTCGCCTCAAGAACAACGACAAGCTGCGCATCGCGCGCGCCGCGACGCCGCCCAACTACACGCCCGCGCCCGACATGCAGCCGATGTACGCGGGCCCCACGGTGATCGAGCCGCCCGAGGAGCTCATCACCATCGAGCCCGTGCAGCCCGACGTGGTGTACGTGCCGCGCTACGACCCGCAGGTGGTGTACGACGCGCCCATGCCCGTCTACCCCGGCTATGCCTATGCACCGCCGCCGGTGGTGGTCGAGCCCGGCTACAGCCCCGGCCAGGTGGCCGCCGTGGGCGCCCTCGCCTTCGGCAGCGGCGTGATCGTCGGCTCGGCGCTGGAGCGCCACGGCTGGGGCTGGAACGCCTGGAACATGAACTGGGGCGCGCCGCGCTGGCGCGACCGCGCGGCGCCGCCGCCACCGGCCTACCGGCCCGCGGTGGTCTACAACAACAGCACGTATGTCTCGCGCTCGACCACGGTGGTCAACAACGTGCGCAACGTCTACACCAACAACTACGCGGGCGATCGCAACGGCCCGCCACCCGGCGCACCGGCGTGGCAGGCAGCGCAGCAGCAACAGCTGCTGCAACAACAGGCGCGTGCCCAGCAGCAACAACA
Organism: Variovorax sp. FW301-JW7; assembly: GCF_058788795.1. Taxonomy (NCBI): domain Bacteria; kingdom Pseudomonadati; phylum Pseudomonadota; class Betaproteobacteria; order Burkholderiales; family Comamonadaceae; genus Variovorax; species Variovorax sp. FW301-JW7. The sequence goes on along the minus strand of NZ_JBYTBC010000002.1, from coordinate 672,299 downwards.
GCAACAGGCGCTGATGCAGCAGCAGGCGGCCCAGAACCAGTTGCGCGAGCAACAGCAGGCCCAACAGGAACAGGCTCGGCGCCAGCAGCAGGTGCAGCAGGAACAGGCCTTGCGCCAACGCCAGGACCAGCAGGAGCAGGCACGACGCCAGCAGATGCAGCAGCAACAGGCCGCGCAGAACCAGCAACGCCAACAGCAGGCGCAGCAGGAACAGGCACGGCGTCAGCAGCAGATGCAGCAGGACCAGGCCCTGCGTCAACGGCAGGATCAGCAGGAACAGGCCCGTCGCCAGCAGATGCAGCCACAGCAGGCCGCGCAGGACCCGCAGCGTCAACAACAGGCCCAGCAGGAGCAGGCACGGCGTCAGCAGCAAGCGCAGCAGGAACAAGCCCGTCGCCAACAGATGCAACAACAGCAGGCCGCGCAGGATCCGCAGCGTCAGCAGCAGGCCCAACAAGAGCAGACACGACGTCAGCAGCAAGCGCAACAGGAACAAGCCCGTCGCCAACAGATGCAGCAACAGCAGGCCGCGCAGGACTCGCAACGTCAACAACAGGCTCAGCAGGAGCAGGGCCGCCGCCAACAGATGCAGCAGCAACAGGCGCAACAGGAACAGCTACGGCGCCAGCAGGAACAGCAGCAGGCCCAGGCGGCGCAGCGGCAGCAGCAACAGCAGCAGGCGCAGCAGGAACAGGCCCGGCGTGCGCAGCAGATGCAGCAACAAGCTCAGCAGGCTCAGCAGGCTCAGCAGGCTCAGCAGGAGCAGGCCCGTCGCCAGCAGCAGTTGCAACAGCAACAACAGGCGCAGGCCCAGGCCGCACAACAGCAACGCCAGGCCCAGATGGAACAGGCGCGCCAGATGCAGATGCAACAGCAGCAAGCCGCCCAGGCCCAGCTGCGCCAGCAGCAGGAGCAGATGCACCGGCAACAGATGCAGCAACAGCAGCAGATGCAGCAGGCGGCGCAGAACCAGGCGCGCCAGCAACAGCAGCAACAACAGGAACAGATGCGGCACCAGCAGGCGCAGCAGCAACAGATGCAGCAGCAGGCGCAAGCGCAGGCTCAAGCGGCGGCTGCCGCCGCCCATCGCCGCCGCCCGGGCGATCCCAACGCACCGCAGTGAACCCGCGGCCCCTGCCGCGGGCGCACTGCGCGCTACAGGCTCAGTTCTTGCCGATCTCGGTCAGCAGCCGCGTCACGAGGTACAGGCGCGGCACGATCGAGTCGACCTCGATGTACTCGTCGCGTGCGTGGTAGCCGAAGCCCGCGAGGCCGAAGCTCTCGACCACCGTGGCCTTGCCCGAGCGGCCCGCGAAGCCCGCGTCGGTGCCGCCGCCGGTCATTGGCGTCAGCGCCAGTTCGCGGTCGAGTTCCTTGTAGATCGCCTGCGCCTTCTCAGCCAGCGCGCGGCCCTTGGCGCCCGCGACGAAGGCCGGGCGGCCCACCTCGACCTTCACCGTGGTCTCGGTGTCGGGAATCAGCTTGCCGCTGGCGATCTTGGCCTGCAGCGCTTCGGTGAGTTTCTTCTCGGCGCCGGGTTGCGTGATGCGGATGTCGCCCAGCGCCTGCGCCTTCTCGGTGATCTGGTTGATCGGGCCGGTGGCGCGCGCCACGGTCCAGTTCAGCGTCACGCCGGGGATGTCCTTGGCCAGGTCCTTGGTCTGCAGCATCTGGTACGACAGCTCGTACAGCGCGTTGCGGCCCAGCTCGGGCGCGGCGCCGGCGTGCGCCGCACGGCCCTTCACCTCGAGCGTGGCCTGCGCGATGCCGGCCGCGCCGAGCAACAGCGACTCGCCCTTGGCCACCGCCTTGGCGGCCGTCGGCTCGAAGGACAGCACCGTGTCGTGCAGGTCGGCCGTGGTGGCGATGAGTTCGCCCGAGCCCACCGAGCCCACCTCTTCGTCGGGGTTCACGAGCACGGTGAGCGTGTCGTAGTCGCGCCAGCCCGCGTCGGCCAGGATCTTCAGCGACGCCATCATCACCGCGAGGCCGCCCTTGTCGTCGGCGATGCCGGGACCGTAGATGCGGTTGCCGTCCACCTTGTAGGGCTGGGTGTTCAGGATGCCCTGCGCGTACACCGTGTCCATGTGGCCCTGCAGCATGATCTTGCGCTTGCCCGTGCCCTTGATCGTGCCGATGACGATGTCGGCACCCGCGCCGGCCGAAGCCTTGCGGCGCTCCGTCTTGAAGCCGGCGGCCTTCAGCCGCCCTTCGATCACGTCGGCCATCTTCATCAGGCCCTCGACGTTCAGGCTGCCCGACTCGATGGCCACCATTTCCTTCAGGTTGTCGATGACGGCGGGCTGCGCCTTCTCGGCAGCGGCGAGCAGCTTCGCATCGGGCGCCGCCTGCGCGGTGGCCACGGCGCCGAGCGCCAGGCCGCAGGCCAGGGCGATGGAACGCAGGGAAAAGAAAGACGAGGTACGCACGGTCATGAGAGTCTCTTTTCTTGGAGTGATTGGCGGGCGCCAGCATAGCGACATGGCGGGCGAATCGGCGCAAATCGGCGACAGCGCCCGGCCGGCGGTTTACAGTGCGCCGCACCCTTCCACACACCGCGCATCGAAAACCATGAGCCTCGCGAACGACGCCAGATTCTGGGACCGCAGCTCGCGCCGCTACGCGAAGAGCGCCATCGCGGACGAGGCCGGCTACGCGCGCACGCTGGAGCGGACCCGCGCCCTGTTCAAGCCCGACGCGCGCGTGCTCGAGCTGGGCTGCGGCACCGGCACGACGGCCCTGCGCCTGGCGGGCCACGTTCGCGCGTACCTGGCCACGGACATCGCCGACGGCATGATCGCCATCGCCGAAGAGAAGCACGCCGCCGCCCCGGTCCCCGGCCTGGCGTTCCGCGTGGCGACCGCCGAGACGCTGGCACCGGACGAAGGCCCCTTCGACGCCGTGCTGGGCTTCAACTACCTCCACCTGGTGCGCGACCTGCCCGGCACGCTGCGCCGCATCCACGCCCTGCTCGCACCGCCGGGCCTGTTCATCTCCAAGACGCCCTGCCTCGGTGACATGACCCCGCTGCTTCGGCTGGCCTTGCTCCCCGCGATGCGCGCGATCGGGCTGGCGCCGCATGCCGGTGTGTTCCGGGCGGCGGAGCTCGGGGCGCATCTGCAGGCGGCCGGCTTCGAGGTGCTTGCCACCGAGAACCACGCGACGAAGGGTGGCGAGAACCGTCCTTACATCGTCGCGCGCTAGCACTGATCAGGGCTTCGGCGCATGCTGTCGCCCTGCCCCGATCCGCTACCATCCGACCCGCGGTGCAAGCCGCGCCCGGGCCCGCGGGAAGGGTTGAACCCACTTGCCTTCTTCATGACGATCCACAGCCTTTTGTGCAGCCGGATTTGCGGGTCATCGGCGCCTGATGCACGGAGGTTTCCATGAAGCGCATTCCCGCCCGGCCCGACATCGGCCACCTGAAGAAGCAAGCCAAGGAACTGCTGGCGCTCTACCGAAGCAACGACCCCGAGGCCTTTCACCGGTTTCGCAGCGCCCTGCCGGCCGCATCGGGCAAGACCGACGCCACCCTGGCAGCCCAGGGCTTGCGCCTGCACGATGCCCAGTCGTGCGTGGCGCGCGAGTACAGCTTCGCGTCGTGGGCCGACCTGCAAGGCTTTGTCCTCACCCGCAGGGCGCAGGTCGATGACCCGGCCCAAGCGGTGCTCCACTGGCTGCGCCTCGTGTATGCGGGCGACATCACTGGCGGCACGAACCGCGCACGGCCTGCGGTGGCCCTGCGCATGCTCGACGAGAACCCCGCCCTGCTGACGGGCGGCGACCCGTACCTGGCCTGCGCCATCGGCGATGAGGCCACGCTGCGCCATGTCACCGCGCAAGACCCGGCATGGGTCCATCGCGCGGGCGGCCCACTGCAACTGCCGCCCCTCGTGGCCATCACGCACTCCGGCCTGATGCGACTGCCGGGCCATCGCGAACGCCTGCACGCATGCGCGAAGTTCCTGCTCAACGCCGGCGCCTCGCCCGATCAATCGGCCGGCAACCGCTGGCCGCCCGCATCGCTCGAAGCGCCCGCCGACACCGAGCGGCTGTCCGCGCTGTATGGCGCGGCCGGTCAGAACCACGACCCTGAACTCACGAAGCTGCTGCTCGACGCCGGGGCCGACCCGAACGACGGCGAATCGCTGTACCACTCGCTGGACCAGCCTGCCTGCACGAAGCTGCTGCTGGAAGCCGGCGCACGCGTGACGGGTTCGAACGCGCTGTACCGGGTGCTCGACCTGGACGACGTCGAGACGCTGCGCCTGTTGCTTGCACATGGCGGCGATGCGAACGAACAGCCGCAGGGTCCGCCCATCTTGGACTGGGGTTCGCCACTGCTGTGGGCCATTCGCCGCCGCCGTTCACCGGCGCACATCGAGGCCTTGCTGGCCGCCGGCGCACACCCCAACGTGTTCACGCCAGATGGCACGCCCGCCCACACCGTCGCCCTGCGCTTCGGGCTGACCGAGGTCGCGCAGCTCCTGCAGGCCGCGAGCGGCGACCAGGCGCCACTCTCCACCAGCGAAGCCTTCATCGCCGCCTGCGCGCGCGGCGACGAAACCACGGCGCGAGACCTGCAGGCACGACACCCCGGCCTCATCGGCACGCTCGACACCACACAGCTTCGCCTGCTGCCGGAACTCGCAGCCCAGGGCTGCAGCGATGCGGTGAAGGCGATGGTCACGCTCGGCTGGCCACTCGAGGTCCGCGGTGGCGATTGGGACGCCTCGGCGCTCAACCACGCCGTGTTCTGCGGCGATGCGGCGCTTGTCCGGTTCCTGCTCGAACACGGCGCGGACTGGCAGGCGCCGCACGGCTTCGGCGACAACGCCTGCGGCACCTTGTCGTGGGCTTCGCTGAACGAGCCTGTCGATGGCGGCGACTGGGTCGGTTGCGCGCAGGCCCTGGTGGCCCACGGCATGCCTTCCGCACGGCCCGACCCGGAGCGTGCGGACGGCGTGCTCATCGGTGCGCGGCGCGGCGTGTTCTCGGACGAGGTCACGGAATTTCTGCTCGCGGCATCTGCTGGCGCGGCGCGCCCGTAGTGCCGATGGCCACGTGAAGAGGCCTCAGTACTTCCAGAAGATCTTCTGGATTTCCTTGGTATCGCGGGTCTTGGTCAACGCCAGCGCCATCAGCAGGCGAGCCTTCTGCGGGTTCTGGTCGTCGACGACGATGTAGTCGTTCTTGTCGTCGTCGACTTCGCCGTTGCGCACCACGACGCCGCTGCCGGTGCGCGTGGCGCGCACGATGAAGACACCCTTCGAGCGCGCCTCCTTGACGGCATCCGCGATGTAGTCCGCGATGCTGCCGTTGCCGGTGCCATCGTGAATGATCGCCTTCGTGCCTGCTGCCACCAGTGCATCGTAGGGCGCGCGGCTCATGTTGCCGTGCCCGTAGACGATGTTGACCTCCGGCAGCGACCGGATCTGGTCGATGTCGAACTCGCTGGCAACGGTGTGCGGCCGGATCGGGGCCCGGTAGAACAGCGGCTTGCTCTCCACGACGTAGCCCAGCGGGCCATAGGGCGACTTGAAGGTCTCGACCTTCAGGCTGTTCGACTTGGTCACGTCGCGGGCCGTGTGGATCTCGTCATTCAGCACCACCAGCACGCCCTTTCCCACGGCCTCCTTGCTGGCGGCAACGACGGCCGCGTTGTAGATGTTCAGCGGGCCATCGGCGCTCAGTGCCGTGCCGGGTCGCATGGCCCCCACCAGCACCACGGGCTTCGTGCTCTTCAGCGTGAGGTTCAGGAAGTAGGCCGTCTCCTCGATGGTGTCCGTGCCGTGGGTGACCAGCACGCCATCCACGTCCCCGGACTTGAGAAGTTCGGAAACCCTGTGCGCCAGCTTGAGCAGCCGCTCGTTGTTGAAGCTCTCGGAGCCGATCTGGAAGATCTGCTCGCCCTTCACGTTGGCGACGTTCTTCAGCTCGGGCACCGCGGCAATGATCTTGTCCACGGCCACGACCGCGGACTGGTAGGCGCCGGTGTTGGCGCTCGACGCACCGACGCCGGCAATCGTTCCCCCGGTCCCGATCACGACCAGGTTGGCCTTCTTCGCCTCCTGGGCCAACGCCGGCACACTGCCCGCCGCCAGCATCAGGAATCCGCACGCAAGGTGGCGGGTCATCCGCATCATCGATAGCTTCATATGTCTCCGTGATTTGATTGAACGTCGGGCGCCGCCAGAGCGAAAGAAAACGATCGATCTGCCCTCGCGGCAGCACCAGGAAGCACGACTCCGCACTGCACTTTCACAGGGGAACGTCCCATGGCGAGGCGATTGTTGCGGATCGATCGGCGGGCCGGTTATCACTTTTTGCACGCAGCCCATGCCGCAGTCTCATGGGCTGGCGCGGTCGATGCATGCGCTACAAACGCCTCCATGCAGCCTCATCTTCGAACCCCGCGCCTGGTCCTTCGACCCTTCACCATCGCCGATGCGGATGACGTTCAACGCATCGCAGGAGATGTGCGCGTCGCCGAGCCGACGGCCAACGTTCCCCATCCCTACCCCGACGGCGCGGCGCAGGCGTGGATCGCATCCCACGCGGACATGTTCAGCGCCGGAGACGGGGTCGTCTACGCCGTGACGAGCGCAGAGAACGGGGAGTTGCTGGGCGCCGTGCAACTCGCTCATCGGTCCACGCTCCACCGCCGCGCCGAACTGGGCTACTGGATCGCCTTTACGCACTGGTCGACCGGCATCTGCTCCGAAGCCGTCGGGGCACTCATCCATTACGCACACCACGAACTCGGATTGAGTCGCATCGTCTGCAGCTGCCTTCCGAAGAACATCGGCTCTGCGCGCGTCATTCAAAAGGCAGGGTTCCTCCTGGAAGGGCGCCTCGTGAAGCACGTGAACCACCGCGGCGCCTTCGAAGATTTGCTGACCTACGGCCTGAACCTGCCTGACAGATAGAAACAGAAACAAGGCGCTCATGCCGCTTGCAGCCAGGCGGCGGCTTCGGGCCTCACTGTGTGCGCGAGATTCGATAGGATGACGGCGCCTTGGCTGCATGCGGTCAAGCGTCGACCCCACTGGCTGAACCTCGCAGCGTGCCACCGAGAAAAACGAACGCGCGAGGCCCCCATTGACTCACAGGGAGTGAACAGAATGAAGCCTCATCCGCTCAAGCACCGCGCAGTGCGGGCCTTCCACCTCGTCGCATCCGCCTGCGCGGCAGCGACCTTGCTGACGGCAGTGCCCGCGCAAGCGGCCGACAACTGGACCGAGATCGCCACCACCCCTCGCAAGAAGGTGCTGCTCCAGCGCGAGTCGGTCAAACCGCATGGCGATGCCGTGGAGGCATGGACGCTCTATCGCTACGAAGAGCTGCAGACCGACGTGGGCAAGACCCCGTTTCGCACCTCGCGCTATCTCTACGACTACGACTGCAAGGGCGGGCGCGAAAAGATGCGCCGCGTCATCAGCCACAACGGGCCGCTGGAGGTGCACGACATCGACCTCGCCCGGCGCAGCGATTGGAAGCCCGTGGGCGGCCCCACCACGGTGAGCGGCATCGTGTTCAAGCACGTGTGCGCGCAGGCGCGTTGATCGGGATGACGACGCCTTGACGACCCCGCTCGACGACCTGGCTGTCGCCGCCATCGGGTACGCGCCTTCGGATGAAGAGTCCGAGGCGGCCGCACGCCCGCCGTATCCGATGCCGACCGCGCTGGTTCCGTTCCAGGACGCGGCGCGAACCGCCCTGCGCACGCGCCTCACGCAGGGCCCCGACCCTGACCCCTTCTGCTCGCGGCGCCTCTACGAATCCGCCCTGCGTTTCAGCGCCTGCGCGCCCACGGTCATCAGTGAGCACACCGACTTCAACGTGAGCGACGCTGTCTGCATGCTGCTGGCGGGCGGGTTGATTCCGGTGGCCACGGCGCAACGCGCCATCGAGGTGAGCGCCTCCGACCTGGCGCCACGCTTCCTGCAGCGCGCCATCGTCTACCGCCTGCTGGCCGACGGGGATCTGCCCGGCGCCATGCAGGCCGCGGCAAGCCCGCACTTCGGCGATGCGCAATGGGTCGGTTGGCGGGCCATCGGCGAGCACCATGCGGCGCATGCCGATGCGCGGGCGTTCCTGGCCCTGTGGCCGAACTATGTGTCGCGCCACGAACGCCACTGGGTGGACAGCATGCGGCGCCAGTTGGTCAAGGCCGTCTCCCGGCGCCATGGTTGGCGCGACGCCCTGGCGTTGACGCGCGACAAGCGGATCGGCACCAAGGGCCACGTCCACGGCATGGCCTTCATCGCACTGCAGCCGCTGGCGAAAGAAACCGCCGTGCTCGAACTGGACCACCTGCTGGCCACCGCGCCCGAACTGGCTGAGCTGGACACCTCATTCGATGCGCTGGCTCGCCTGCAGCTGCTGGTGGACGCCCTGCGCGCCAGCACGCCGCACGCACCTGCAGACGATCCCCCGGCCCTGGATGCGGTCCTGGCGCGCATCATCGCCGTCGACGCCACGGTCTCGAAGGCGCAGAGCCGGCGCCGGGACTGGCTGCTGATGGACTGCTGGCCTCTCATCGGCGATGCGGCCACGCTCAAGCGCGTGCGTGCCGCCATCCGCGCGCCGTCGTACAAGCGAGAGCTGGCGAAGCTCGCCAAGGACATTCCGGCGGTTTCGCCGGACGGCACAGGGACCGGCGGCATCTGACGATCTGGCCCACGTTGCCAGCAGGGAATATCCACTGCTACGATGCCCTTCCGCGGGAAAACAGCCTCCCGCGCTGCAAAGCAAGACGGTGTCCCGTCCAAGCGCTGGTGACCCTCAACGGAGTTTTCCGTGGACACCGCCTTGCCTGACGCCCCCTCAGCGCTTCCTGCGCCCCCCACGCCCATTTCCTTTGCCGAAGCGTTTCGCTTCTGGCTCAAGCTCGGATTCATCAGCTTCGGCGGGCCCGCCGGGCAGATCGCGATCATGCATGCGGAGCTGGTCGAGCGGCGGCGCTGGATCAGCGAGAAGCGCTTCCTGCATGCGCTGAACTTCTGCATGCTGCTGCCCGGCCCCGAGGCGCAGCAGCTGGCCACCTACATCGGCTGGCTCATGCACCGCACGCGCGGCGGCATCGTGGCCGGCGCCCTGTTCGTGCTGCCCTCGCTGTTCATCCTCATCGCGCTGTCGTGGGTCTACCTGCGCTTCGGCAACGTGCCGGTGGTGGCGGGCATCTTCTACGGCATCAAGCCCGCGGTCACCGCGCTGGTGCTGCACGCGGCACACCGCATCGGCAGCCGCGCGTTGAAGAACCGGTGGATGTGGGGCATCGCCGCCGCGGCCTTCGTCGCCATCTTCGCGTTCGACGCGCCGTTTCCGGCGATCGTGCTGGCCGCCGGCCTCATCGGCCACTTCGGCGCGCGACGGGCGCCCGAGGTGTTCGCACTCGGCGGCGGCCATGGCAGCGCGCAGCAGCACTACGGCCCGGCGCTGATCGACGACGACACGCCCACGCCAGCGCACGCACGCTTTTCCCGCGCGCACCTGCTCAAGATCCTGGGCATCGGCCTGGGCCTGTGGCTGCTGGCCATGGGCGTGCTCGTCGCGACCCAGGGCCTGCACGGCACGCTCTCGCAGATGGGATGGTTCTTCACCAAGGCCGCGCTCTTGACCTTCGGCGGCGCCTATGCCGTGCTGCCCTACGTCTACCAGGGGGCCGTCGAGCAGTACCACTGGCTCTCGGGCGCGCAGATGATCGACGGGCTGGCGCTGGGAGAAACCACGCCGGGGCCGCTCATCATGGTCGTGGCCTTCGTCGGCTTTGTCGGCGGCTGGCTGACGCAGGTGCTGGGGCCCGATTCGCTGTTCCTCGCCGGCGCGCTGGCCGCGACGGTCGTCACCTTCTTCACCTTCCTGCCCTCGTTCATCTTCATCCTGGCCGGCGGGCCCGCCATCGAGGCCACGCACGGCCGGCTGGGCTTCACGGCGCCGCTGTCGGCGATCACCGCGGCGGTGGTGGGCGTGATCCTGAACCTGGCGCTGTTCTTCGCGTACCACGTGCTCTGGCCGCATGGCTTTGCAGGCCGCTTCGATGCGGTGTCGGCGGTGATGGCCGTGGCCGCGACGCTCGCCCTGTTCCGCTTCAAGGTCGGCGTGATGCCACTGCTCGGTGCCTGCGCGGCCATCGGGCTGGCGCTCACGTGGCTGTCTGCCCTGCCGCGCTGAAGGAGTTCCCATGGACGCCCGCCCCCAACCGCTGCCCTTCGACCCCGCCACGCTGCGGGGCCTGTCGCAGAAGCTTCTGAACAGCCATCACCAGAACAACTATGGCGGCGCCGTGAAGCGCCTCAACGCCATCCGCGCGCAGCTCGCCACGGCATCGTTCACCGCCATGCCCGGCTTCGCACTCAACGGCCTCAAGCGCGAAGAGCTCATCGCCAGCAACTCGATGCTGCTGCACGAGCTGTACTTCGCATCGCTCGGCGGCGACGGCCAGACGATGGAGCCTGCCATGGCACTCGCATTGGCGGCCAGCTTCGGCAGCGTGGACCGATGGCGCGAGGAATTCGCAGCCATGGGCAAGGCGCTCGGTGGCGGTTCGGGCTGGGTGCTGCTCAGCTTCCAGCCGCGTGAAGGCACGCTGGTCAACCAATGGGCTGCTGACCACACCCACGCGCTGGCGGGCGGCACGCCCCTGCTGGCGCTGGACATGTACGAGCACGCCTACCACCTGGACCACGGCGCCGCCGCCGGCGCGTATGTCGATGCCTTCATGGCCAACATCGACTGGGCGCCGGCGTATGCGCGCTACCAGCAGGCGGTGCACGCCGCCAGCGAACCCTTCGCCGCAGCGCAGGACGAGGTGGCCGGTTCGATGCTGCTCGACGTGCGCCGTGCCGGCGTGTTCGCGCAGGCCGCGTCGATGCTCCCCGGTGCCCGCTGGCGCGACCCAGCCACGATCGATCGCTGGGCCGCCGAACTCCCGGCCGACCGCGCGCTGGTCGTCTATTGCGTCTACGGCCACGAGGTGGGGCGCAGCACGGCCCTGCGGCTGCGCGCCGCGGGCCTGGATGCACGCTATCTGCGCGGCGGCATCGACGGCTGGCAGGCCGCCGGCCGGCCGCTCCAGCCCAAGCCTGCCGACCCAGGAGCCACGTCATGAAATGGATCACCCGCGAACGCCCGAAGATCGACCGCATCGCCTGCCCGTGGCTGATCCTGCGCTTCATCGACCGCGAGGCCGAGTTTCTCTACGTGCCATCGGCCGACGTGCTGGCCATGGCGCAAAGCACCGGCGCCACGCCCTACGACATTCCGGGCGTGGAGATGAGCCACGTCGGCGAGCGCTGCAGCTTCGACGCCTTCCTCGCGAAGTACCGGCTCACCGAACCTGCGCTGCACCAGATGGCCGACATCGTGCGCGGTGCGGACACCTCGCGGCTCGACCTCACGCCGCAGTCGGCCGGGCTCTACGCGATCTCGCTGGGCCTGTCGCGCGTGTTCGCCGACGACCACGCCATGCTGCAGCACGGGCTGGTGATGTACGACGCGCTGTATGCGTGGTGCCGCGAGGGCCGCGGCGAGACGCACAACTGGCCACCGAAGATGCCGGGGTGAAGCAGGTCGGAGGACGACGGCCTGCCTTGCCGGAAGCACGCTAACATTTCGCCCGGCTCCGCCGCTCCACCCGGGTCGGACCATCGCGAGGTCTGCGACAACCCAGGGTGTCACTGCAAACATGGAGCATCCCGATGTGGAGCATCCTGGCCGACCTTGTCGTCGGCATCTTCGATTTCGTTCTCGATGTCCTGTTGTTCCGAGGCCTGCGCCGCAAGCACGGCCAGCGCAACCGCAGCGTGGCGGAAGACACCGTCGAGGTCGCGCGCTTCGATTTCGTCACGCTGACGTTCATCGCGCTGGTCAGCGTCGGCCTGATGCTGATCCTGGCGCTCGGATTCGATGTGCCGGCGGGCTGGAGCGTGGGCATCGGCATCACCGTCGGTGCGATCTGGGGCCTCTGGCGGTACGCCCAGCTGGTTCGTGAGTGAGTGACGAACGCATGAAGCATTCAAGAGGGTCAACGATGCCGGGCGTGATTCGTTTCGCACGCCTCGCCACGGGGCTGTCGATCGCAGCCACCGCCCTGCTCGCGACCGGCTCGGCCTCGGCACAGTCCCTCGCCTGCAACGGCTACCTCGTCGGAAAAGGGGCATCTCCTGCGACCTTGCTCCAGACCTGCGGCGAGCCGGTCTATCGGCAGGCGGTCTGTGTGCCGATGGTGCAGCTGGGCTGGGTCCTCACGCCGTTCCGGCCGGGCAGCCCCGAGGCGGTGCTCGCCAATCAATGCGTACCGATGGAGGAATGGACCTACGACCGGGGTCCGGGCACCTTCTTCGGCATCGTGCGCCTCTACAACGGCACCATCGAATCGGTGCGCGACGGCGACCGCGGCCGTTGAAGCGCCGGGAAACGCCCGGCAACATCTCCGGTACCCACTACAGGGGAGAACGCCCGCGCAACGGCGTTGACGACGATGCCCGGCAGGGCCACCATGGCCCATCGTCCCCGTCACGCATGCCCAAACAGGCAACGGACGCGTTGGAGCAAGGGAGCAAGCCCGCTCTGCAATGCATGGTCAAGCCATGCACTGTTCAGAGCTTTCAAGGAGTTCCCATGGCTGCCGAAAGCGACAAGGTGTTCGCGGGCTCGATCCCGAAGTTCTACGACACGCTGATGGTCCCCTTGATCTTCGAGGGCTACGCCGTCGACGTCGCAGCATTGGTCGCTGCGTTTTCACCCGGCGCGGTGCTGGAAACGGCAGCCGGCAGCGGCGCGGTCACGCGGATGCTGGCACCTCAGCTCGGCGCCGACGCGCGCTACGTGGTGACCGACCTCAACCCGGCCATGCTCGACTACGCCGTCACCCGCCAAGCGGCTGACAACCGCATCGAATGGCGGCAGGCCGACGCGCTCGCCCTGCCGTTCGACGATGCTTCGTTCGATGTGGTTCTCTGCCAGTTCGGCGCGATGTTCTTCCCTGACCGGGTCGCCGGCTACAGCGAGGCGCGCCGCGTGCTCAAGCCCGGCGGGCGCTTCGTGTTCAGCGTCTGGGACCGCATCGAAGACAACGCCTTCGCCGACGACGTCACCCGCGCTGTCGCCACCGTGTTCCCGGACGACCCGCCGCGCTTTCTCGCGCGCACGCCGCACGGCTACCACGACGTCGCACTGATCCGCCAAGACCTTGGCCGCGCGGGGTTCACCGACATCGAGATCAAGACGCTCGAGAAGCTGAGCCGCTCGCCTTCTGCCAGCGAGGTGGCCATGGCCTACTGCCAGGGAACGCCGCTGCGCAACGAGATCGAGGCGCGCGATGCGAGCCTGCTTCAGCTCGCGACCGACCGCTCGGCCGAGGCGATTGCCAGCCGGCATGGCACCGGGCCGGTGGCTGGGAAGATCCAGGCGCACGTCATCGTGGCGACCGGCTAAACATGTACTACGTCCGCAGGATCTTCTCGATCGCCTTGCCCTTGGCCAGCTCGTCGACCAGCTTGTCCATGTAGCGGATCTTCTGCATCAGCGGGTCTTCGACTTCCTCGACGCGCACGCCGCACACCACGCCCTTGATCAACGCGCGGTTCGGGTGCAGCGCCGGGGCCTGCGCGAAGAAGGTCCTGAAATCGTTCTGCTGTTCGATCTGCTGCTGCAGCCCCGCCGCGTCGTAGCCGGTGAGCCAGCAGATGACCTCGTCGACCTCTGCCTTCGTGCGCTGCTTGCGCTCCGCTTTCTGGACGTACATGGGGTACACCTTGGCGAACGGCATCGCGAAGATCCGGTGCTCTGACATCGTCATGTCTCCTTCATGTCGGTCGGAATGATTTTGACGGCGCTCCACCGCTACCAGAACCGGGCCATGAAGCCGATGGTCTTCTCGAACAGGCGATCCGAAAACACCGTGCTCACGGCAATACACGCCCCACCCACGAGGCCGATCAGGATTCCGACCGGCTCACCCCAGTGGTTCAACAAATAGCCGACCGCAGCAACGAGTGCGCCGAAGGCGAGAAAGAAGAGTCGACCTTTCCAATCTGCCATTCGAATCCTTTCCGTGTTCGCTTGAGCGAAAAATGGCGCCCGAGAAGCGCCGCGTCCCTCACCCCTTCCCGCCCCGACCTGTCTTCTTCGCCGCCACAGTCTTGCGCGCCGGCTTCATCGCAGGCGCCTCGCGCGCCGACTTCATGTGCCCGCTCTCCCCCGAGGTCATGCCCACGATCTTCGCGAGCTGGCGGCTCACGCTCACGTAGGCGTGGCCGAGGCGGCTGTCGAAGTACAGCGAATCGCCGCGCGCCAGGCGCACCACTTCGCCGTTGTCGAAGTACACGTCGATCTCGCCCGACAGCACGTAGGCGAACTCTTCGCCCGTGTGGCGCACGAAGTCCTCGGGGCCGTTGATGCGGCGCGCGTGCACGGTGCCGACGATGGGGCTCATCTGCTTGCCGGCGGCGGTGGTGCCCAGGAACTCGTAGGCGATGGCCAGCCCCTTGTAGACCACGCCCTTGCCCGCGCGCGTGACGACCGGGCCGTCGAGCTGCTCGGGCTTGACGCCGGCGCCCGCGAACATGGCGTTCATGTCCATCTCGAGCGCGCGGCCCAGCGCGGTGAAGTTCTCGTAACCGAGCGCGAGCTGGCCGCGCTCGGCGCGCGAGATGGTGGTGATCGACACGCCGGAGCGCTCGGCCAGTTGCGCCAGCGTCCAGCCGAAACGCTTGCGCGCGGTGCGCAGGCGATGGCCGAAAGTGGTGCGGTCCAGCGTGGGCGGCTCTTCCTTCGGCTTCGCCCCGCCCCGGTTCCCTGTGTGTGGAGTCACGCTTGGCTTTCTCTAGGTATGCCGGGCGATTCTGCCAGCCCCGCGCTCGGCCGGCCACGCACGGCGCGACAGCCCCGGCATGCGTTTTGCGTATGCGCAAATTGCGTGTACGCAAATTTCACCTCGGTGTTGCACCCATGGTTTCCCCTTGGTTGGCGCAAATCAATTTGCGTATCCGCAAATTTCTACCTACACTTTTCGGCGATGACAACAAGCACAACCACTCCCGTCGTGGCCGACTACCTCGTGATCGGCGGCGGCATCGCCGGGGCCTCGGTGGCCCACTGGCTCGCCCCGCATGCCCGCGTGATCCTGCTCGAACGCGAAGCCCAGCCGGGCTACCACTCCACCGGCCGTTCGGCGGCGCTCTTCATGGAGAGCTACGGCACGCCGCAGGTGCGCGCCCTCACCATGGCCAGCCGCGCCTTCCTCGAACACCCGCCCGAAGGCTTCGCCGAGCACCCGCTGCTCACGCCGCGCGGCGCGATGATGGTCGCGGGCACCGAGCACCTGCACGAGCTCGAAGCGCACTGGGAGCTGCTGCGCGCCATGAACGTCGGCGCCCAGCGCCTGGATGGCGAGCAGGCGCGCGAGATGGTGCCGGCGCTGCGCCCCGAGCAGGTGGCCGGCGCGGTGTACGAACCCGACGCCTCCGACATGGACGTGCACGCCATCCACCAGGGCTACCTGCGCGGCATGCGCCAGGCCGGTGGCAAGCTGGTGTGCGACGCCGACGTCACGGCGATGGAGCGCGTGGGCGACCGCTGGCGCGTGACGGCGGGTGGCACGGTGTACGAAGCGCCCGTGGTGCTCAACGCCGCCGGCGCCTGGGTCGACACGATCGCGCAGCTGGCGGGCGTGCGCCCGCTGGGCATCGAGCCGCGCCGCCGCTCGGCCTTCATCTTCGCGCCGCCCGAGGGCCAGAGCGTGGCGCACTGGCCGATGGTGTTCGCCGCCGACGAAGGCTGGTACATCAAGCCCGACGCGGGCATGTTGCTGGGCTCGCCGGCCAACGCCGACCCGGTCGAGCCGCAGGACGTGCAACCCGAAGAGATGGACATCGCCATCGCCATGCACCGCATCGAGGAGGCGACCACGCTCGCCATCCGCCGCCCCACGCGCACCTGGGCCGGCCTGCGCTCCTTCGTGGCCGACGGCGACCTGGTGGGCGGTTTCGCGCCCGACGCGCCCGGCTTCTTCTGGGTCGCGGCGCAAGGCGGCTACGGCATCCAGACCTCGGCCGCCATGGGCGAGGCCTGCGCCGCGCTGGCACGCGGCCTGCCGCTGCCCGAGCGCATCGCGGGCTTCGGGCTCACGGCCGAGATGCTCGGGCCGCAGCGACTGCGCACTGCCGCTGCCGCCTGACAAGAACAACCCACAACCCCAAGAGACCATCCCATGCGTGTCTTCAGTGCTTCCCTCGCGACCGAAACCAACACCTTCGGCCCGATGCCGACCGGCATCGCGTCCTTCAAGGACCGCGGCTACTTTCCCGCCGGCCAGCATCCCGATGCGCTGACGATCTACTCGGGCCCGCTGTGGGCCGCGCGCATCCGCGGCAAGGAAAAAGGCTGGACGCTGCTCGAAGGCATGGTGGCGGGCGCGCAGCCCAGCGGCATCACCACGCGCCACGCCTACGAAACGCTGCGCGACGAGATGCTGAACGACCTGCGCGCCGCGCTGCCGGTCGACATGGTGCTGCTCGGCCTGCACGGCGCGATGGTGGCCGACGGCTACGACGACTGCGAAGGCGACATGCTGGCGCGCGTGCGCCAGATCGTGGGCCCTGATGTGGTGATCGGCGCCGAGCTCGACCCGCACAACCACCTCACGCCCGCCATGGTGGACAACGCCAACGTGATGGTCTCCTTCAAGGAGTACCCGCACACCGACGTGCTCGAACGCGGGCTGGAGCTGGTCGACATCTGTGCCGCGGCCGTCGAAGGCAAGGTCAAGCCGGTGGTCGCGATGGTCGACTGCGACATCATCGTCACCGTCCACACCTCGCGCGAACCGGCGCGCAGCTTCGTGCAGCGCATGCAGGCGCTCGAAGGCAAGGACGGCGTGCTCTCGGTCTCGCTCACGCACGGCTTCTCGTGGGGCGACGTGCCCGAGATGGGCACCAAGGTGCTGGTCTACACCGACGGCGACCAGGCCAAGGCGAATGCACTGGCACGCCAGCTGGCCGACGAAGTCATCGGCATGCGCGACGGCCTCACGGTCAACTACCCCAGCATCGACGACTCGCTCGACGAGGCCCTGGCCTTCGACGGCGGCCCCGTGGTGCTGGCCGACGGCGCCGACAACCCCGGCGGCGGCGCGGCGAGCGACTCCACCTTCATCCTGCGCCGCATGCTCGAGCGCGGCATCACCAATGCGGCCCTGGGCCCGATGTGGGACCCGATCGCCGTGCGCATCGCCTTCGACGCCGGCGTGGGCGCGAAGCTACAGATGCGCATCGGCGGCAAGATCAGCCCGCTGTCGGGCGACCCGCTCGACCTCGAATGCACCGTGAAGGCGCTGAAGGAAGACCTGGTGATGACGGGCCTGTCGAACACGCCCACCGCCATGGGCGACTGCGCGCTGGTCGAGGTCAACGGCATCGACATCGTGCTGATCACGCGGCGCAACCAGGCCATGGGCACCGACCTGTTCACGCAGCTGGGCTGCGACCTGGCGGCCAAGAAGATCGTCGTGGTCAAGTCGTCGCAGCACTTCTACGCGTCGTACTCCCAGGTGGCCAAGCATGTGATCTACGCCGGCGCGCCGGGCGCCGTGACGCTCGACCTCACCACCCTGCCGTACCGCAAGGCTCGCCTGCCGAAGTGGCCCATCGGCGTCGCCGCCTGAACTCCCTCTTCTTCTTTTTTGTTTCGCCCCACCGACCGGAGAACCGACGATGACCCGACGAACGCTTGCTGCCCTCGCTGCCCTGGCCCTTTCGGCCGCCAGCCTTCCCGCGCTCGCCCAGACGCCGCCCAAGACACTCAAGGTGGTGGCGCATGCCGACCTGAAGATCCTCGACCCGACCTTCACCACGGCCTACATCTCGCGCAACTTCGGCCACATGGTGTACGACACGCTGTTCGCGCAGGATGCCACCGGCAAGCCGCAGCCGCAGATGGTCGAGAAGTACACGACCTCGAAAGACGGCAAGCAGTGGAGCTTCACGCTGCGCCCCGGCCTGAAGTTCTCCGACGGCGCCGCCGTGACCTCGGCCGACGCCGTGGCCTCACTGCAGCGCTGGGCGGCACGCGACAGCCTGGGCCGTGCCATGACGGGCGTGGGTGCCGAGTGGAAGGCGACCGACGCGCGCACCCTCACGCTCACGCTCAACGAGCCCTTCGGCATGGTGCTCGACGCGCTGGCCAAGCCCTCGGGCTTTCCGCCGGTGATCCTGCCCGAGCGCATCGCCAAGCTGCCGGCCACCGCGCCCCTCACCGAGGTCGTCGGCTCGGGGCCCTTCATCTTCAAGCGTGACGAATGGGTGCCGGGCAACAAGACGGTGTTCGTGCGCAACCCGAACTACGTGGCGCGCAGCGAGCCGCCGAGCGGCCTGGCCGGCAGCAAGAAGACCAGCCTCGACCGCGTCGAATGGCTCTACCTGCCCGACGCCAACAGTGCGATCTCGGCGCTCAAGCGCGGCGAGGTCGACTACATCGAGCAGCTGGCGCCCGACTACATCGCGCCGCTGCGCACCGACAGCAACATCAAGATCGGCTCCGGCGGCGCCTACCAGGGCTTCCTGGTGATGAACCAGCTGCACCCGCCCTTCGACAACCCGAAGGTGCGCCAGGCGCTGCTGCAGGCCGTGAACCAGGAACGCTTCGTCGCGGCCATGGGCTTTCCGCTGGACATGCGCATGGCCTATTGCGCCACCTGGTTCATCTGCGGCAGCCCCAACGACACCTCGGCCGGCGCGGAACCCTTCCGCAAGGCCGACGTCGCCAAGGCGAAGAAGATGCTCGCCGACGCCGGCTACAAGGGCGAGAAGGTGGTGCTGATGGTGCCCAGCGACGTGCCCTACCTCAATGCCGAGGCGCTGATGGCCGCGCAGACCATGAAGAGCATCGGCCTGAACGTCGATGCGCAGACCATGGACTGGGCCTCGATCGGTGCACGCCGCGCCAAGCGCGATGCGTCCGACGCCGGCGGCTGGAACATGTACGTCACGGTGGCCGGCGAGTTCGACGTGAACTCGCCCATCAGCAACGCCTACCTGGGCGCGGCCTGCGGCAACACGCTGCCCGGCTGGCCCTGCGACAAGAAACTCGACGAGCTTCGCACCGCCTGGCTGAAGGAAACCGTGCCGGCCAAGCGCAAGGAACTGCTCGACGCCTTCCAGTCGCGCGCCTACGAGGCCGTGCCGTACATCAACGCCGGCCAGTACTCGGCCGCGTTCGCGGCGCGCGCCAGCATCAAGGGGCTGGACAAGATGTGGGCTGGCATGCCCACCGTCTGGGTGCTCGACAAGTAAGCCACGCGCACCACCATGGGCTACATCGTTCGACGCTTTCTTTCCACGCTGCCGGTGATGGCGGTGGTGGCCGTGGTGGTGTTCCTGCTGATCCACCTGTCGCCGGGCGACCCGGCCGCGCTCATCGCGGGCGACCTCGCCACCACCGAAGACATCGACAAGCTGCGCGCCGCGCTCGGGCTGAACCTGCCGCTGTGGCAGCAGTTCGGGCTGTGGATCGGCAAGATCTTCACCGGCGACCTGGGCACCTCGATCTTCACGCAGGTGCCGGTGACGCAGCTGCTCGGCCAGCGGCTGGAGCCGACGGTGTCGATCGCGGCGCTGACCATGCTCATCACGCTGGTGACGGCCGTGCCGCTGGGCACGCTCGCGGCCTACTGCGCGGGCACCTGGATCGACCGCCTCGTGATGCTGTTCGCGGTGCTGGCCTTCTCGGTGCCGGTGTTCCTCGTGGGCTACCTGCTGGTCTACACCTTCGCGGTGCAGCTGCCGTGGTTCCCGGTGCAGGGCTACGTGAACTTCTCCGAAGGCCCCGGCGCCTGGCTGCGCGCGCTGGTGCTGCCCTGCGTGAACCTGGCACTGGTGTACATCGCGCTGGTGACGCGCATGACGCGCGCCACCGTGCTCGAGGTGCTGCACGAGGACTACATCCGCACCGCGCGCGCCAAGGGCCTGGGCGTGCTGCCGGTGCTCGGCCATGCGCTGCGCAACGCGGCCATTCCCATCGCCACCACCATCGGCGCGGGCATTGCGCTGCTGATCGGCGGCGTGGTGGTCACCGAGACAGTGTTCGCCATTCCGGGCGTGGGCCGGCTGGTGATCGATTCGGTGCAGCGCCACGACTACCCGGTGATCCAGAGCGTGCTGCTGCTGTCGGCGGGCGTGTACGTGCTGATCAACCTCCTGATCGATTTGAGCTACCGCCTCTTCGATCCGCGCATCCAGTACTAGCTAGAACAAAGAACGAGCCCCACGACGCCATGTCCACTGCCCTGCCCTTGCGCGAGGCCGATGCGCCGGTGCCCGCCGATGCCGCCGCCGCTTCCGCCGAAGACGCCCCTTTCGTACCGCCGCGCTGGCGCTGGGTGCGCAAGCACCCGACGCTGATCGTCGGCGCGCTGCTGCTCATCGCGGTGGCCGCGCTGTCCATCGCCGCGCCCTGGATCGCCACCCACGACCCGCAGGACATCGACCCGCTGGCGCGCATGCAGCCGGCCTCGGCCGAGCACTGGTTCGGCACCGACGCGCTGGGCCGCGACGTGTTCAGCCGCGCCGTGTGGGGCGGCCGCGTGTCGATGATCGTCGGCGCCTCGGTGGCCGTGCTCGCCACCTTCTTCGGCATCGCGCTGGGCCTGGTGTCGGGCTTCGTGCGCTGGGCCGACGGCCCGATCATGCGGGTGATGGACGGGCTCATGGCCATCCCCGGCATCCTGCTGGCCATTGCACTCATGGCCGTGACGCGCGCCAGCCTCACGACCGTGATCATCGCCATCACCGTGCCCGAGATTCCGCGCGTGGTGCGGCTGGTGCGCTCGCTGGCGCTCACGCTGCGCGAGCAGCTGTTCGTGGAGGCCGCGCATGCGGTCGGCACGCGGCTGCCGGTGATCCTCGTGCGCCACGTGCTGCCGAACATCGTGGCGCCGCTGGTGGTGCAGGCCACCTTCGTGGCCGCCGCCGCCGTGCTCACCGAGGCCGCGCTGTCCTTCCTTGGCGTGGGCGTGCCTTCGCAGACGCCGAGCTGGGGCAACATGATGGCCGAGGGCCGCAACTTCGTGACCGTGGCCTTCCACATCATCCTGTACCCGGGCCTGCTGCTGGCGGCCACGGTGCTGGCCATCAACCTGCTTGGCGACGGCCTGCGCGATGCGCTCGACCCGCGCCTGGCGCGGCAGCTGTGAAGAGGAACGCGCCATGACCATCCCCATGTCCCAGGCCACCCTCGCCCCCGGCGAGCCTTTGCTCGAGGTCGACAACCTGCGCACCTACTTCAGCACGCTCGCCGGCACCGTGCGCTCGGTCGACGGCGTGTCGTACACCGTGCGCGCGGGCCGCACGCTCGGCGTGGTCGGCGAATCGGGCTGCGGCAAGAGCGTGACCGCGCTCTCGATCCTGCGGCTGGTGCCCACGCCGCCCGGTCGCCACATGGGCGCGGTGCGCCTGCGCGGCACCGACCTGATGCAGCTGAGCGAACGCGAGATGCGGCAGATCCGCGGCAACCGCATCTCGATGATCTTCCAGGAGCCGATGACCTCGCTGAACCCGGTACTCACCGTGGGCCGGCAGATCGCCGAGACCGTGCAGCTGCACCAGAAGGCCAGCCGCGCCGAGGCGCTGCAGCGCGCGGTCGAGATGCTGCGCCTGGTGCAGATCCCCGAACCCGAGCGGCGCGTGAACGAGTACCCGCACCAGCTCTCGGGCGGCATGCGCCAGCGCGTGATGATCGCGCTGGCCCTGGCCTGCAACCCCGAGGTGCTGATCGCCGACGAGCCCACCACCGCGCTCGACGTGACCATCCAGGCGCAGATCCTCGACCTCATCAAGCGGCTGCAGAAGGAGCTGGGCATGGGCGTGGTGATGATCACGCACGACCTGGGCGTGGTGGCCGAAAGCTGCGACCGCGTGGTCGTCATGTACGCCGGCAAGAAGGTGGAAGAGGCCGATGTGGTCGACCTGTTCGACCGCCCGCTGCACCCCTACACGCGTGCGCTGATGGCCTCGATGCCCGCCATGAGCACGTCGAGCGCGCGGCTGCACGAGATTCCGGGCATGGTGCCCGCCGCGCACGAGCTCGGGCGCGGCTGCGCCTTTGCCGCGCGCTGCGCGCAGGCGCGCGAACGCTGTCGCCGAGAGACACCGCCGCTCTCGACGCAGGGCGACGGGCACGTGGTCGCCTGCTTCGCGGTGCAGGAACAATGGACCGACGAGGCTGCCGAGGTGAGCGCATGACGACGACAACCACAACAACATCCACGAAGGCGCCGCTGCTGCAGGTGCGCGAGCTGCGCAAGCACTACACCTCGCCACGGCGCTGGCTGCGCCCGGCCAAGCCGGCCATCCAGGCGGTCGACGGCGTGTCGTTCAACGTCGGGCACGGCGAGACGCTGTCACTGGTCGGCGAATCGGGCTGCGGCAAGACCACCACGGCCAAGTCGGTGATGCGGCTGGTCGAGCCCACCTCGGGCTCGGTGCGGCTGAACGGCGAAGAGCTGCTGACCCTGCCCGCGAACGCGATGCGCCAGCGCCGGCGCGACCTGCAGATCATCTTCCAGGACCCGTACGCCTCGCTGAACCCGCGCCTCACGGCCGGCGACATCGTGGCCGAGCCGCTGCGCAACTTCGGCGACGTGTCGGTGGCCGAGCGGCGCGAACGCGTGCAGTGGCTGTTCTCGCGCGTGGGCCTGCGGCCCGAGGCGGCGAAGAAGTTTCCGCACGAGTTCTCGGGCGGCCAGCGCCAGCGCCTGGGCATTGCGCGCGCGCTGGCGCTCAACCCCAAGCTGATCGTCTGCGACGAGCCCGTGTCGGCGCTCGACGTGTCGGTGCAGGCGCAGGTGGTCAACCTGCTGATGGACCTGCAGGCCGAGTTCGGCATCGCCTACCTCTTCGTGGCGCACGACCTCGCCGTGGTGCGCCACATCAGCCACCGCGTGGCCGTGATGTACCTCGGCCACATCGTGGAGATCGCCGACCGCGACACGCTGTTCTCGGCGCCGCGCCATCCGTACACCGAGATCCTGCTGTCGGCCGTGCCCGTGCCCAACCCGCGCACGCCCGCACGCCGCCTGCTGCTGCAGGGCGACCCGCCGAGCCCGGCCAACCCGCCCTCGGGCTGCCGCTTTCACACGCGCTGCCCGATGGCGCAGGCCGTGTGCAAGGAGAAGACGCCCGAACTGAGCGAGCGCCCTTCGTCTTCCCAGGGCGGCCATTGGGTCGCCTGCCACTTCCGTTGAAAGCACTGCCCTCATGACCGACAAGACACCCCACTACGACCTCTTGATCCACGGCGGCACCGTGATCGACGGCAGCAAGGCGCCGCGCTTCGACGCCGACGTGGGCATCGTCGACGGCCGCATCGCCGCCATCGGCAAGCTCGCGGGCCACACGGCCGACCAGACGCTCGACGCCACCGGCCGCATCGTCGCACCGGGCTTCATCGACTCGCACACGCACGACGACCAGGCCGTGCTGTCGCATGCGCAGATGCCCTTCAAGGTGTCGCAGGGCGTGACCACGGTGGTGGCGGGCAACTGCGGCATCAGCGCCGCGCCGCTGCGCGCCGACATGGACCTGCCGATGCCGCTGAGCCTGCTCGAAACGCCGCCGGAAGACCGCTTCACGACGTTTGCGGCCTACCTCGACGCGCTGCGCGCCACGCCCTCGTCGGTCAACGTGGCGGCGATGGTCGGCCACTCGACCCTGCGCGCCGTGACCATGTCCGACCTCGACCGCCCCGCCACCGCGCAGGAGATCGCCGCCATGCAGGCGCTGGTCGAAGAAGCCATGCAGGCCGGCGCCATCGGCCTGTCGACCGGCACCTTCTACCCGCCGGCCGTCAAGGCGACCACCGAGGAGATCATCGAGGTCGGCCGCCCGCTCACGGCGCGCAAGGCGCTGTACGTGACGCACATGCGCGACGAGAGCGACCACGTGATGCAGTCGCTCGAAGAAACCTTCCACATCGGCCGCGCGCTCGACATCCCGGTGGTGGTGTCGCACCACAAGGTGCAGAACACGCAGAACTTCGGCAAGACCAAGGTCACACTGCCCTTCATTCAGGAAGCGATGAAGCACCAGTGCATCGGGCTCGATTGCTATCCGTACACGGCCGGCTCCACCATGATCCGCACCGACCGCGGGATGATGGACGGGCGCGTGCTCATCGCCTCCAGCGTGCCGCACCCCGAATGCGCGGGCCGCGACCTGAAGGACATCGCGGCCGAATGGGGCGTGTCGGGCGAAGAGGCCGCGCTGCGCCTGTCGCCCGGCAGCGCCATCTATTTCATGATGGACGAGGACGACGTGCAGCGCGTGCTCGCCTTCGACGAAACCATGATCGGCTCCGACGGCATTCCGCTGGGCGACAAGCCGCACCCGCGCCTGTGGGGCACCTTCCCGCGCGTGCTGGGGCACTACAGCCGCGACGTGGGGCTGTTCCCGCTGGAGACGGCGGTCTGGAAGATGACCGGGCTCACGGCGCGCAACTTCGGCCTGCACGAGCGCGGCGCGCTCAAGGTCGGGCACCACGCCGACGTGGTGGTCTTCAATGCCGCCACCGTGCGCGACACCGCGAACTACGAGACGCCGACCGAACCGGCCGAAGGCATCGACGCGGTGATCGTGAACGGCGCCGTCACCTGGCGCCACGGCGTGCACAGCGGGGCGCGCAACGGGCAGGTGATCGTGCGCCAGGACGCCGCCTGACAGCGCGCACCCCGGCGGCGCCTGCACGGTGCCCGCCTTCGCATCCTGGTGCATGCGCAGCACCGGATCGGTGAACACGCCGGGCCTCAGGGGCCCGGTTTTTCTTTCTTCTTTGCGCTTTTCCCCTCTGGCAGTGCGTTTCTAGGGGATTTCCCTCGACATCTGGCCCGGAGCTTGCGTAGTTTGTCCACATAGTTGAATATTTCAACTATTGAAGACTTCTACCAACCCGCCATGCACGCCCCGCTTCGCCTGAAAGACGACTACCTCAACGTCCTGCTCGACCTGGCGTCGCAGCGCACGCGCGACCGCGGCTCGCGCATCTACGAGATCGAGCTCGGCCTGTCGATCCGCGACGTGCGCCTGCTGCGCATGATCGGCGCCGCGCCCGGCATCACCATGGGCCAGCTGGTGCAGACCTGCGCCATCGAGAAGACGCTGGTCTCCAAGCTGGTGAGTTCGCTGGTGCAGCGCGAGCTGGTCGAGCGCCAGATCGGCGCCGAGGACGCGCGGCAGATCCGCCTGTGCCTGAGCCCCGCCGGCATCGACATGGTGCTGCGCGCCGAGCCCATCGGGCACGAGATGGAAGCGCGCTTTCTCGACTGCCTGAGCGTCGCCGACATCGAGAACCTGCGCCGCATCATGCACAAGCTCATCGACGCCGAAGAAGGTTCGCGCGACATCTTCGAATTCCTGCTGGTGCAGCTGCGCGAAAGCAAGGAATCGCCCCCTTCCTCCCCCGGTTCTTCCGCTCCCTCCCGAAAGAAGTAAGGCTCCATGGCAATCCACCTTTCACCGCGCCGCGTCGCGGCGGCTTCCCTGTCGGCGCTCGCTTTGTGCTTCGCCGCCACCGCGTCCGCCCAGACCGTGCTTCGCACCGTGCCCTCGTCGGATCTGAAGATCGTCGATCCGATCTGGACCACCGCCAACATCACGCGCAACCACGGCCTGATGATCTACGACACCCTCTTCGCGATGGACGAGAAGGGCGTCATCAAGCCGCAGATGGTCGACAGGTACAGCGCGAGCGCCGACAACAAGGTGTGGAGCTTCACGCTGCGCCCGGGCCTGAAGTTCCACGACGGCGCACCGGTCACCTCGCAGGACGTGATCGCCTCGCTGGCACGCTGGGCCAAGCGCGACACGCTGGGCCAGAAGATGTACGAGGCGATGGACAGCATCGCCGCCGACGGCCCCAACGGCTTTCGCATGACGTTCAAGCAGCCCTTCGGTGTGGTGCTCGACGCGCTCGGCAAGCCCAACCCGCTGGTGCCGTTCATCATGCCCAAGCGCGTGGCCGACACGCCCGCCGACAAGCAGATCGACGAGCTGGTGGGCTCGGGCCCCTTCACGCTCGCCAAGGAAGACTTCCGCCCCGGCGACCGCGTCATCTACCGCAAGAATACCGCCTACGTGCCGCGCAAGGAACCCGCCTCGGGCCTGGCCGGCGGCAAGGTGGTGCATGTGGACCGCGTCGAATGGGTGATGCTGCGCGACCCGCAGACGCAGGCCAATGCGCTGCTCAACGGCGAGGTCGACATGCTCGAGACCGTGCCCTCGTCCGGCTACACCGGCATGCGCACCAACGACAAGATCGAGCTGGTCGACGTGATGCCGGCAGGCCCCTTCACCGTGCTCTACAACCACAAGGTGCCGCCCTTCAACAACCCGAAGGCGCTGAAGGCCGCGATGCTGGCCATCAACCAGGAGGCCATGCTGCGCGCGCAGGTCACCTTCCGCGACTTCTACAAGCCCTGCGCCTCGATCTACCTGTGCGGCTCGCTCTATGCGAGCGACAAGACAGGCTTCTACACCGGCAAGCCGCAGTTCGAAGAGGCGCGCAAGCTGCTCAAGGAATCGGGCTACGACGGCAAGCCCGTGGTGATCCTGCTGCCGGGCGACGCGCCCGCGCTGAACAAGTTGCCCGCGGTGTACGGCCAGCTGCTCAAGCAGGTGGGCTTCAACGTCGACGTGCAGACCACCGACTGGGCCACGCTCGTGACCCGGCGCGCCAAGAAAGACCTGCCCGAAAACGGCGGCTGGAACGCCTTCATCACCTTCTGGGGCGGCGTGGACGCGAGCAGCCCCATCGGCTACAGCCCGCTGACCGGCAACGGCGACCAGGGCTACTTCGGCTGGCCCGTGGTGCCCGAGCTCGAGGCGCTGAAGACCAAGTTCATCGCCACCGCCGACCTCGCGCAGCGCAAGGAGATCGCCACGCAGATCCAGCAGGTCGTGCTCGAGCACGGCGTGCTGGCCCCGCTCGGCGAAGGCAAGGCGCCCACCGCCGTGCGCCGCGGCACCATCACCGGCCTGCTGCCGTCGCCGGCGGTGCTGTACTGGAACGTGCGCAAGACGTCCGCGCCATCGCCATGACCGCGACATAGGCCGGCCCGCGCGCCCGCCCCTCTCCCTTCTGATCGCCACCCCTGACCGGCTGCGCCTCGCGCGGCAGCCGGGCGGGACTTCCTTTGCCCGCGCCACACGCCCGGCCCCTCGTCAAGGACCTGATTCACATGCTCCACTTCCTGTTGCGCCGCGGACTGGCCACCGCGCCCGTGCTCCTGATCGTGGCCGTCATCGTCTTCCTGCTGCTGCGCATGACGCCCGGCGACCCCGCGGCGGCCATTGCCGGCGACGCGGCCAGTGCGCAGGACATCGCACGCATCCGCGCCCAGCTGGGCCTGGACGCATCGATCGTGACGCAGTTCGTGCACTGGCTCGGCCAGGTGCTGCGCGGCGACCTCGGCTACTCGTTCTTCTACCGGATGCGCGTGACCGACCTGATCGGCCAGCGCCTGGAGCCCACGCTCTCGGTGGCGGCGGTGACGGTGGTGCTCACGGTGCTGATCGCCGTGCCGCTGGGCGTGCTCGCGGCCTCGCGGCGCGGCGGCCGGCTCGACCGCTTCATCATGGGCGCCTCGGTGCTCGGCTTCTCGGTGCCCGTGTTCGTGGCCGGCTACGTGATGATCTGGCTGTTCTCGATGCAGCTCGGCTGGCTGCCCTCGCAGGGCTACCAGCGCATCGGCGACGGCGTGGGCCCGTGGCTGCGCCACCTCGCCCTGCCCTGCATCACGCTGGCCGTGATGTACGCGGCGCTCATCGCGCGGGTCACGCGCGCGGCGGTGTCGGAGGCACTCACCGAAGACTATGTGCGCACCGCGCGCGCCAAGGGCATCGCCGAGTGGCGCATGCTGCTGCGCCACGCGCTGGCCAACGCGGCCGTGCCGATCGCCACCGTCATCGGCCTGAGCGTGGCGGGCCTGATCGGCGGCGTGGTGGTCACCGAGACGATCTACGCGATCCCCGGCCTGGGCCAGCTCACGGTGGACGCCGTGCTCTCGCGCGACTACCCGCTGATCCAGGCGATCACCCTCTTCTTCTCGCTCGTGTACGTGGTGGTCAACCTGCTGGTGGACCTGAGCTACCTGTTGCTCGATCCGCGCATCCGGTACTGACCTTCCTTCGAAAGCCCCGCCATGACTTCGATCTCCCTGCGCGACGATGCGCCTGCCTCTGCCGCGGTTCCGCCCGCCGCACCCCGGGCCCCGGCCCGCTCGCTGCTGCGCCGCCTGCTCGCCAACGGCGGCGTGCGCATCGGCGGCGTCCTGCTGGCCGCGATGCTGCTGCTGGCGGTGGCCGCGCCCTGGCTCGGCACCATCGACCCCAACGCGATGGACCCCGCGAACTCGCACCTGCCGCCCGGCGCGCGCGCCGAATTCACCACGCTGGCGGGCGACAGCTTCGATCGCTTCTTCCCGCTGGGCACCGACAGCATGGGCCGCGACCTGTGGAGCCGCACGGCCTACGGCGCACGCATCTCGCTGTCGGTGGGCGTGGCGGTGGCGCTGGGCTCGGTCGCGTTCGGCCTCGTGGTGGGTATGGTGGCGGGCTACTTCCGGCGCCTGGACGGCGTGATCATGCGGGTGATGGACGGGATGATGGCCATCCCCGGCATCCTGTTCGCGATCGTGCTGGTGGCCGTGTGGCGGCCCAGCCTGCTCACGGTGATCCTGGCCATCGTGGTGCCCGAGACGCCGCGCGTGGCGCGGCTGGTGCGCTCGGTGGTGCTGTCGGTGCGCGAAGAGCCGTACGTGGAGGCGGCCGTCGCGCTCGACACGCCGACCTGGAAGCTGATGGTGCGCCACATCCTGCCCAACACGGTGGCACCGCTGATCGTGCAGGGCACCTTCATCTGCGCGGCGGCGATGCTGGTGGAGGCCGTGATGTCCTTCCTGGGCATCGGCCTGCCGTCCGAGGTGCCGACCTGGGGGAACATCATGTCCGAAGGCCGCACGCACTTCACCTCGCACCCCTCGACCGTGCTGCTGCCCGGCCTCTTCCTGGCGCTCACGGTGCTGGCCGTGAACATGCTCGGCGACGGCCTGCGCGACGCACTCGATCCCAAGTTCAAGGCACGCGGAGGCTGAACATGACATCCCCCACTTCCACAACATCCGCCGCGCCCTGCCTCGTGGTGCGCGACCTCGCCATCGACCTGCCCGCCGGCGCCGACCGCGCGCACGCGGTGCACGGCATCTCGTTCGACGTGATGCCCGGCCAGGTCGTGTGCCTGCTGGGCGAATCGGGCTCCGGCAAATCGGTCATCGCGCAGGCCGCGATGGGCCTGCTGCCCGCGTCGCTGCGGCCCTCGGCCGGGCGCATCGAGGTGCAGGGCGAGGACGTGCTCGCGGCCAGCCCGGCGCGGCTGCGGGCCCTGCGCGGCGCGCGCATGGCGATGGTGTTCCAGGAGCCGATGACCGCGCTCAACCCGGTGATGCGCTGCGGCGCGCAGGTCGACGAGATCCTGGCCGAGCACACGACGCTGGGCGCCGCCGCGCGCCGCGCGCGCGTGCTGGCCATCTTCGAGCGCGTGCGGCTGCCCGAGCCCCAGCGCATCTACGACGCCTACCCGCACCAGCTCTCGGGCGGGCAGCGCCAGCGCATCGTGATCGCCATCGCGCTGATCCTGCGCCCGGCCCTGCTGATCTGCGACGAACCCACCACCGCGCTCGACGTGACCACGCAGGCCGAGATCCTCGCGCTCATCCGCGAGATGCAGCAGGAGAACGGCACCGCCGTGCTGTTCATCACGCACGACTTCGGCGTGGTGGCGGACATCGCCGACCAGGTGGTGGTGCTGCAGCTGGGCCGGCAGGTCGAGAGCGGCCCGAAGGACGAGGTGCTGCGCCGCCCGAAGGAGGCCTACACGCGCATGCTGCTCGACGCGGTGCCGCGGCTGGCCCCGGTGCTGCGCGCGCCCATCGACGCCCGGGCGCCGCTGCTCGATGCGCGCGGCGTGGGCAAGGTCTACCGCACGGGCAGCTGGCCCGGCAAGCGCCGCACGGTGCATGCGGCGGCCGACGTGTCACTGAAGCTGCATGCGGGCGAGACGGTCGGCATCGTGGGCGAATCGGGCTCGGGCAAATCGACCGTGGCGCGCTGCATCGCGCGGCTGATCGAGCCGACCGACGGCGACATCCGCGTGCCGGGCATCGAGGGCTCGCGCGGCGCACAGCGTTCGGCGTTCCGGCGCATGGTGCAGGTCGTGTTCCAGGACCCGAACCGTTCGCTCAACCCGCGCCGCACGGTGGGCCAGTCGATCGTCGAGGGGCCGGTGAATTTCGGCGTGCCGCACGCCAAGGCCTGGCAGCGCGCCGAGGAACTGATGGCGCTGGTGCGGCTGCAGCCCGAGGTGCTGCACCGCTACCCGAGCGAGTTCTCGGGCGGCCAGCGCCAGCGGCTGTGCATTGCGCGCGCGCTGGCCTGCGAGCCGCGCGTGCTGATCGCCGACGAGGCCGTGTCGGCACTCGACGTGTCGGTGCAGGACCAGATCCTGAAGCTGCTCGCGGAGATCCAGCAGCGGCTGTCGATCGGCATCCTGTTCATCACCCACGACCTGCGCGTGGCCAGCCAGATCTGCGACCGCCTGATCGTGATGCACAAGGGCCGCATCGTCGAGCAAGGCAGCGCGCACGACGTGCTGCTGTCGCCGCGCGAGGCCTACACGCGCACGCTGCTGGCCGCGGCGCCGGGCCAGGGCTATGCGTTCGGGGGCGGCTGAGCGCCGTCCTCTTCCTCTCTTTCACCCCACCTTCATCCCACCACCCCAAGAAGAAACGAAGACATGACCACACCCCTGTACGAACTCAGTGCCCTCCAGTTGCTCGAACGCTACCGTGACCGCGCCTTGTCGCCGGTCGAGGTGACGCAGGCCGTGCTTGCGCGCATCGAGCGCTGGGAGCCGCACATCCACGCCACCTACGGGCTGGACGCCGAGGCCGCGCTGGCCTCGGCGCGCGCCTCCGAGGCACGCTGGGCCCAGGGCAAACCGCAGGGCGATCTCGACGGCGTGCCGGTCACGCTGAAGGAAAACATCGCCACGCGCGGCACGCCCACGCCGATCGGCAGCGCGGCCACCGTGCTGGCGCCCGCCGCGGCCGATGCCCCCGCCGCCGCGCGCCTGCGCGAAGCCGGCGCGGTGATCGTGACCAAGACGACGATGCCCGACTTCGGCTTCCTCGGCGCGGCGCCGTCGAGCTTCCACGCGCTCACGCGCAACCCGTGGGACCTGGGCCGCAACACCGGCGGCTCGAGCTCGGGCGCCGGCGCCGCTGCCGCCGCGGGCTACGGCCCGCTGCACCTGGGCACCGACATCGGCGGCTCGGTGCGCATTCCGGCCAGCTTCTGCGGCGTGTTCGGCCTCAAGCCCAGCCAGGGCCGCATTCCGGTCGACCCACCCGCCGCGGCGCGCGTGATCGGCCCGATGACGCGCACCGTGGCCGACGCCGCGCTGCTGATGCAGGTGGTGACGCGCCCCGACGCGCGCGACTACATGAGCCTGCCGCCGAACGACTTCGCGTGGCAGCGCCTCGAGCGCAATGTGAAGGGCCTGCGCATCGGCCTGTGGACCGAGACCATGGGCGGCTGGCCCATCGATGCGGAAGTGAAAGAAGCCGTGCTGGCCGCAGCGCGCCTGTTCGAGCAGGCCGGCGCCATCGTCGAGCCGCTGGCCGACTGGAGCACGCTGGACATGCGCATGGGCATGGCCCACTTCTTCACCATGCGCTGCCGCGTCGACCTGGCCGCGATGCCGCCAGAGCGCGCGAAGCTCGCGGCCGGCTACATCCACCAGGCGGCCGAGTTCGCCGCCTCGCTCACGCCCGAAGACACCTTCCGCGCCTTCACGCGCATGCAGGCGCTGCGCGCGGCCACCGTGGCGGCCACGCAGCCCTTCGACTACGTGCTGTCGCCGGTGTCGCCGGTGCTGCCCTTTGCGGCGGACGCCATCAACAGCGGCTCGGAGAACCTGCTGAAGGACTCGCACTTCACGTCGGTGTTCAACCAGTCGGAACAACCGGCCGCGTCGATCAACTGCGGCCATGCAAAGAACGGCCTGCCGATCGGCCTGCAGATCGCGGGGCGTCGCTTCGACGACCTGGGCGTGCTGCAGATGGCGCGCTTCTACGAATCGGTGCGCCCGGCACAGGCGCGCTGGCCTGAACCGGCCTGAAGGGGGCCTGGTCAGTCCGGCGCGTTCATCACGCGGTCGAACTCTTCGTCGGCCGGCACGTTGTCGGCATCGAGCTCGCTGGCATCGGTGAGGTCGATGCCCGTTTCGTCCGACAGGTCGTCGGACGCATCGGCTTCGAGTTCATCGAAGTCGTCGGCAGGCGTGCTGTCGTCATCGTCGTCTTCGGACGACGAGGCGGTGCGCGCGGTGGCATCGGCGTGGGGCGTCATGATCGAATTCCTCGGCAGATGAGTAAACGGCCCTCTATGGTGCGCCTGTTTTGCCCCTTGCGGTGGATCGACGGGCTGACGTCGGTGTCGGAAAGTTTCCCGTCACCCGAGGCCCACGCACGCGTTGTCGTCAGTCCTTGTGGACGTGGCCGTGCTCGCCGTGTCCTTCATCATGGCCGTGTTCGTGGCCATGCTCGCCGTGCGCCAACCGGCTCACGAGCGTGACCAGCAGGATGCCCGCGGCGAGCCACGCGATCTGCGCCGCGGTCTGGCGCGCGGGCAGGCGTTTCTGCAGCTGCGGGATCAGGTCGGCCAGCGCCACGTAGACGAAGCTGCTGCCCGCCAGCACCAGGAAGTACGGCAGCCAGCCATGCAGCTGGTCGACCAGCCACCAGCCCGCGATGCCGCCGAGCATGGTCATCGTGCCCGCGAGCGACACCTTCACCAGCGCCGCGCGCGAATTGGCCGAGCTCTGGCGCAGCACGACAAGGTCGCCGATGTGGTGCGGCACCTCGTGCGCGAGCACGGCCAGCGCGGCCACGAGGCCCAGGCGGATGTCGGCCACGAAGGCCGAGGCGATCAGGATGCCGTCGCCGAAGCAATGCACGCTGTCACCGGTGAGCACGGCCCAGCCGCCGCCGCCCGTGGGGGGTGCGTGGTGATGATGAGCGTGCGAATGGTCGTGATGATCATGGCCGTGGTGATCGTGCGCGCCCTCTTTCGCCGGTGCGGCATCGCCGTGATGGTGCTCATGCCCGTGGTGCCACAGCTCGGCCTTGTCGAGCAGGAAGAAGAACACCAGCCCGAACAGCAGCACCGCGAACAGCAGCGCGGGCTCGATGCGGCTTTCGAAGGCCTCGGGCAGCAGGTGCATGAAGGCGGTGGCCAGCAGCGCGCCGGCCGCCAGGCTCAGCAGGTGCTGCGGGTTCACACCGCCGCCGCCGCTGCGCACGCCCACGCGCAGCAACAGGGCCGCGAGCCAGACGCTTCCGATGCCGGCGACCAGGGTCGCCACGAGGATTACTATCAAATTCATAGCTGCTTGCGCAAGAGGGACGGCCGGTACGGCCTTGTTCCGTTCATAAAAAGAGAAAGGCCGTCACTTCGGACGGCCTTCGGCGGCGGGTGGCTACGGGCGCCGTCTTCGGTCAGGCGACACCATTGGCTTTGAACCAGGCCGTGGCACGCTGCCAGCCGTCGTCCGCGGCGCTCTTGAGGTAGCTGGGGCGGTAGTCGGCGTGGAACGCGTGGCCTGCTTCGGGGTACACGACGAAGCTCGATGCCTTGGCCGCTGCAGTTCCAGTGGCCAGAGCAGCTTTCATCTTATCAACCGTGTCAAGGGGGATGCCCTGGTCTTTTCCGCCGTACAGGCCGAGCACCGGCGCCTGCAGGCTGGCGGCGATGTCCACGGGGTGTTTCGGCTGCAATTCGCTGGCCTGCCCGACCAGCCGGCCGTACCAGGCCACGCCGGCCTTGACCTTGCCGGTGGCCGCATACAGCCACACGATGCGCCCGCCCCAGCAGAAGCCGGTGATGCCGGCCTTGCTCGTGTCGCCGCCGTTGGCCTTGGCCCAGGCCAGCGCGCCGTCGAGGTCGGCCATGACCTGCGCGTCGGGCACCTTGGTGACGACCTCCGCCTGCAGCTTGGGAATGTCGGTGTAGCCGCGCGGATCGCCCTGGCGCGCATACAGCTCGGGCGCAATGGCCAGGTAGCCGAGCTCGGCGAAGCGGCGGCAGGTGTCGGCGATGTACTCGTGCACGCCGAAGATTTCCTGGATCACCAGCACCACCGGCAGCCCGGTCTTGCCGGCCGGCGCCGCGGCATAGGCGGGCACCTCGAAGCCGTTCACGGTGTACTTGATGGGGCCGGCCTTCAGGCCTTCGGCCGGGGTCGAGATGGTCGTCTGCGCGGCCACCGGCAGCACGGCGGCGGCGTAGCCGACACCGAGGGCGGCCTTGAGCGCGGTGCGGCGCGTGGCCCCCTGCTCGGTGCTGTCGCCGGGGCGCAGCGAATCGAATTCGGAACGGTTGTCGTCGAAGGAGGTCATGCAAGGGCTCCGGTTGAATCGTCTGACAAGGGGGTGTGGCGTAGAAAAACGCACGCCGCAATGTAGGCGAAATCGGGCCGGGCCGTATGACCGGACCGTAAAGCAGCCGGGCCGCTTCGGGCTGCGCTCAGGTGCCGTAGGCCCGCCGTGCCAGCGCCTCGGCCAGCACCTGCGCCGGATCGACGAGGCTCAGCCCCGCTACCGCGGCCGAGCCCTGCAGGCCCAGCGGCACCTCGGTGCAGCCCATGATGATCGTGACCGGCCCGTGCCGTTCGGCCAGCCGCAGCGCGACCTCGGAGAAACAGCGTTCGGCCAGCGGCAGGTTGCCGGCCTTCACGCCGTCGAAGATGCCGCGCATGATCGTCTGGCGCTCGTCGGCCGACGGCACATGGCAGCCCAGGCCGGCCTCGGCCAGTGCCTCTTCATACAGCCGCACGCGGTAGGTGCCTTCGGTGGCCATCAGCGCCACCTCGGTCGCGCCTTGCGCGGCCAGTTGCTGCGCGGTTTCGCGCGCCATGTGCAGCAGCTCGACCTGCGGAAAGCGCTCCTGCAGGTTGGCATGCCACGCATGCGCCGTGTTGCAGGCGATGGCCACGGCGCGGCTGCCCAGCGCGGCCAGCCGGCCCAACGCCTGCAGCATCGGCTCGAGCGGCTGGTGCGCGCCCTGCGCGTCGGAGGCCAGCGCGCCGGTGCGGTCGGGCACCGGCACCTGCGCCAGCCAGTGCTCGGGAAAGGACTGGTCGCGCACCGGCTCGCCGCGCGCACGCATCTGCTGCGCGCAGGCCTGCACGAAGAGCCGGACGAAGTCGGCGCCCGCCGCGGGGCCCATGCCCCCGAGGATGCCGACGACCTGTGTGGCTGCGACCATGTCTTTTCTCTTTCGCTCTCTCTGTGCGATCAGGTCGCTGGCTTGTCGCTGAAGGCTTTCAGGTTTTCCTTCAGCTGGTCGCTCATCGGCAGGTTCAGCGGCACGTTCTTCGGCGGGATCGGCTGCATGAACCACTTGGTGTAGAGCTTCTCGAACTCGCCGCTCTTCATCATGGCGGTGAAGGTGTCGTCCACCAGCTTCTTGAAGGCCGGGTCGTCCTTGGGCAGCATGCAGGCGTAGGGCTCGACCTGCAGCGACTCGCCCACCACTTCGTAGTCGGCCGGGTTCTTCGAGTTCGCGATGAGGCCGAACAGCAGGATGTCGTCCATGGCGAAGGCCACGGCGCGGTCGCTCTCGACCAGCAGGAACGCGTCGGCGTGGTCCTTGCCGAGCACGATGTTCATGTCGAGGTTCTTCTCGGTGTTGTACTTGCGCATGACCAGCGCGTTGGTGGTGCCGGTGGTGCTGGCCACGGTCTTCTTCGCCAGGTCGGCGTAGTCCTTGATCTTGGACGACTTCTTCGTCAAGAGGCGCGTGCCCGTGTAGAAGTGGTTCACCGCAAAGGCCACGTCCTTGCCGCGCGCGGTGTTGTTGGTGGTGGAGCCGCACTCCAGGTCGATGGTGCCGTTGGTGATCAGCGGGATGCGGTTCTGCGAGGTGACCGCCATCAGCGAGACCTGCAGGTTGGGCTTGTTCAACTTCTTCTTCACCGCCTCGACCACGGCGTTGGAGAGTTCCACCGAGAACCCGATCGGCTTGTTGGGGCCGTCCAGGTAGCTGAAGGGCACCGACGACTCGCGGTAGGCGAGCGAGATCTTGCCGGACTCGGCGATCTTGGCGAGCGTGTCGGCAGCCTGCGCGGCCGGTGCAGTGAAGAGGACCGCGGCAGCCAGGGACGCCATCAAAACGGAGAGTTTCATTCGAGCCTTCATCGGTTGGATTGAACAGACAGCCAGTGTAAGAAGGAGTGACACATCGGGACAATTCCAATTAACCCCGGGGTCATGCCCAAAGGTTATGGGCTGGGTTCTTTTGGCATTTCCGGGCACGGCGAGGGGCCTCTACAGTCGCACGCTGTCTCTTCTGTTCCCTTTCTTCTTCACTTCCGGAAAGTTGCCTCCATGCATGTGTGCGTGCTCGGCGCCGGCATCGTGGGCCTGGCGACCGCCTGGCAACTCGAGCGCCAGGGCCACCAGGTCACGGTGATCGACCGCGCGACGCCCGGCGCGGGCGCCAGCGGCGGCAACGGCGCGCAGCTGAGCTACTCGTACGTGCAGCCGCTGGCCGATCCGTCGATCTGGACGCAGCTGCCCAAGCTGCTGTTCTCCCCCACCTCGCCGCTGAAGCTGCGCCCGCAGCTCGATCCGCTGCAATGGCGCTGGGGCCTGGCCTTCCTGGCCGCGTGCAACGCCGCGACCTCGCGCGACACCACCGCGCAGCTGCTCGCGCTGGCGGCCGCGAGCCGCACCGGCTTCGAGGCCATGCAGGCCGACATCGCGCCCGATTGCGATTTCTCCGCCACCGGCAAGCTGGTGCTCTATGCCAGCGCCGCCTCGCTGGCCGGTGCGCGCGCACAAGTCGAACTGCAACGCACGCTGGGCAGCGAACAACGCATCGTCACGCCCGACGAGTGCGTGGTCATCGAGCCCGCGCTCGCGGACTACCGCGGCCAGATGGCGGGCGCGGTCCACACGCCGAGCGAGTGCGCGGCCGACTGCCTCAAGGTGTGCGCCGAGCTGATGCGCGCACTGAGCGCGCGCGGCGTGCGCTTCCTGCTCGGTGCCGACGTGCACGGCTTTGCGCGCAGCGAGGGCCGTGTCGCCGCCGTGCAGACGAGCGAAGGCGACATCGAAGCCGATGCCTTCGTGATGGCACTCGGCTCGGCCTCGCACAAGCTCGGTCGTGCGCTCGGCGCCTACCTGCCGGTGTATCCGCTCAAGGGCTACAGCATCACGGTCGACGTCGATCCCGCCCCCGGCGCGGCGCCGCGCGTGAACGTGACCGACAGCGCGCGCAAGGTCGTCTTCGCGCGCATCGGCTCGCGCCTGCGCGTGGCCGGCATGGCCGAGCTCGTGGGGCACGACGCAAGCATTCCGGCCACGCGCATCGAGACGCTGGCCGACGCCACGCGCGCCGTGTTCCCGCGCGCGAGCCGGCTCGCCGAGCTGCACCCCTGGACCGGCATGCGCCCCGCCACGCCGAAGGGCCTGCCGATCATCGGGCGGCTGCCGCATGCGCCGTCGAACATGCTGTTCAACACCGGCCACGGCGCGCTGGGGTTCACGCTGGCCTTCGGCTCGGCGCAGCGGATCGCGCAGGCGCTGGACGCGGCCCCGTCGCGCTTCTGAGCTTGCGGCCCAGGCGCCGCCAGCCGATCACCACGCCGGTCAGGCTCAGCAGCGCACCGCCCGCGCTCAGCGCGACCAGCAGCAGGTCCCACAGCGGACGGCGTTCGAGCAGTGGCAGCCAGTCCCAGCTGTGCAGCATCGCGAACAGCCAGCGGCTCAGGCGCCGCGTGCTGTCGCTGCGGCCGAGCACGGCGCCGGTCTGCGGATCGACATGGACCCAGGTGGCGTGCGTGTCGGCGAACACCACGCGCCAGACGGGCAGCGGCTTCTCGCCGCCGCCGGTCATGGTGTGCGCTTCGCGCGTGTAGTAGTGGCTGTCGTAGGCGGTGAGCACGTCGATGCGTGCGACCGGGTCGGGCAGCAGTTGCGCGACGGCGGTGCGCAGCGCCTCCGGGTCGATCTGTTGCGGCTGCGCGCTGACCGCATCGCGCACCAGCGGCCGGCCACTCGCGGTGCTGGCCAGCACCAGCGTTTGCCCCGCCGCGCGCACCCAGCGCAGTTCGCGGATGTCGCCACGCGTGGAAGCAAGCAGCGCAGCGGGCGCTGCATCACCAGCTCCTACGACGAGCGGCCCGCCCTGCATCGCCGCCATGCGCAATGCCGGCGCACCGCTGTCGAACACGCGCCAGGGGTTCATCGACATCAGTCCGCTGAAGATCCACGTCAGCGTGACGAGTGCGAACAGCAGCCCGCTGATGTGATGCCAGCGCATCATGAAGCCCTGGTACGGCGAGTGCGAGCCGCTCTTGTAGGTGCGCCGGAAGCGCCAGCGCATCACGCCCACCACGGTGCCCGTGAGCGTGACGGCGATGCCGACGATCGACAGCCAGTTGACGATGTCGGCCCAGTAGCGGTCCAGGCCCGTGCCGCGCAGCGGGTACAGCCAGTGGATCCATGCGCCGGCGTAGTTCCACAGCCGTTCGGCGCGCGGTGCATCGCGCACCACCTCGCCGGTGCGGCCCGAGATGTACAGCCGCGTGGCCTGCGCATCGGCCAGGTCGACCACGTGCAGTGGGCGGTGCGCGTCGAGCCCGCGCGAATGGGTGAAGGCGTCTTCGTCGATGGTGCCCCGGTACCGGAGCACCACGGCCTCGCCCCCATAGGCCTGTGCGCTCACGAGTGCGCGGGCGCGGTCGACCTGGCGCAGCACGGCGCCGGTGTGCGCATCGACGACGACCACGCCGCGCCCCGGCGGTGATCGGCGCGCACCGGGTTCTGCCGCGCTCGCCGGCACCGCGAGGTACACCGCCTGCCCGCCGCTGGCCGCGGCCAACCGCAGGTCCTGCAACGGCCCCGCGATACCGGCCGCATCGAGCGCCTGTCGCGGCCCCAGCAAGGGCGCCTTCGCATCGAGCGCCGGCAGGTGCTGCAGACGCTCGGCTTCGGTGAGCTTGGGGTAGCCCACGTACATCATCACCACGCCCGAGACGAACCACATCGCGAAGAAGGCGCAGACGACCACGCCGACCCAGCGGTGGATCAGGAACAACCAGCGTTTGGCATGCATGGCGGCGCTCCCTGGGTTCAGAAGCTCACGCGCACCGACACATCGGCCGTGCGCGGCGCGCCGAGGTAGGCGAAGCCAGCGCCGACGTTCGCGGCGTACACGCGGTCGGTCGCGTTGCGCACGCGCCCCACCAGCGTGACGTTGCGGTTCACCTGCCAGCTCAGCCCGAGGTCGAGCAGCGTGTAGCCGGGCCAGTGCATCGTGTTGGCCGCATCGGCGTACACCTTGCCCACATGCCGCACGCCCGCCGTGGCCTGCAGGCGCGGCGTGATGGCATACGACACCCAGAGGTTCGCGACCACCGCCGGCGTGTTGGTCGGCGTGCGGCCCGCGAGCGACACGCCGCCCTGGCGGAACTGGTCGTAGCGCGCATCGACGTAGGTGAGGTTGCCCTGCAGCGACCACTGCGGCGTGGGCTGCAGCCCGAGCGCCAGCTCCACGCCCTTGGACGACTGCTCGCCCACGAGCACCGTGAGCGCGCTGTTGCTCGGATCTTGCGTCGCGATGTTGGTGCGACGGATGCTGTAGGCCGCGAGCGTGGCCGTGCCCTTGCCCTGCCAGAAGTCGAGCTTGGTGCCGACCTCGACCTGCCGGCCCGTGGTGAGCTCGCTGTTGTTGCGCACGTCGGCGAACGAGGCGGTCGAGAGCACGCCCGATGGCGGATCGGCCGCCGTGGCGTACTGCGCGTACAGGTTGGCGCCCGGCGCGAAGTCCCACACCAGGCCGATGCGGCCTGTGGTGGGCTTGTAGCCACGATGGAAGGTGGCCGGGCTCGCCGCGTCCACGGTGCGGCGGTTGACCAGGTCGAGGTCGATGCGCTCGTGGCGCAGCGCCGTCACGAGGTGCAGCGACGGCTGCAGCGCGGTGCGGTTCTCCAGGTACAGCGCGGTGGTCCGCACCTTGTTGTCGCGGTCGGGCCGGAAGCCCGGCGTCATGCCCGGCACGTCGAAGAAGCGCTCGGTGGCGAAGACGTACGGATTCACCGTGCTCACGGTGCCGGGCAGGCTGTTGGGAAAGCGCGTCTGCCGGTTCACGCTGAAGTCCAGCCCGAAGGACCAGTCGCTCTTCAGCCCGCCGAGCTGCCCCTTGTAGAGGCCTTCGACGCGGTTGCCCCACACGTCCTGGTCGTGCCGCTGCAGCAAGGCGCCCGAGCGGATGACGGCCGTGTTGCGCGCGTTGTAGCGGTAGTTCTCGACGTTGCGGTAGTCGCGCAGCGCGTCGTAGGCATAGAAGGTGTTCTTGAACTGCAGCGCATCGCTGGCCTGCCATTCGGTGACCGAGCGCAGCCACTGCACGCGCTGCGCGTAGAGACCGTCGGCGCTGTTGTAGTTCTTGAAGCGGGTGCCGCGGTCGATGCGCATCTCGCCGCCCGCCGGGTTCAGCACGGGCGTGCCCCAGTAGGGCCGCGTGACGTCTTCGTCCTGGTACTCGTAGGCCAGCGTGTGCTTCAGGCCGCCGCCGAAGTCCGACAGCAGCGAGGCCGCGAGCTGCGTCGACTTGCTCTTGGTGCCGTCGGTCCAGCCGTGGGCGTCGCGGTGGTTCACGTCGATGCGCGCGTAGTGGCTGCCCGCGCCGCCGTCGCCGGCGATGCGGCGGTTGAGGCCGAAGGAGGCCTCCTTCAGGTTCTGCGTGCCCAGGCGCAGCTGCGCTTCGGCGAAGTCGCTGCGCTCGGGCGCCTTGGTGATGTAGTTGATCGATCCGCCCAGCGCACCCGAGCCGAACAGGAAGCTCGACGGGCCGCCGATGGCCTCGACGCGGTCGTAGATCCAGCTGTCGACCGGGCGCGCCGCGATCGAATACTGCAGGTTGATGCCGTTGAACAGCTGCGCGATCGAGCCGCTGCCGAAGCCCCGGTAGCTCACGCCGACGTTGCCGGGCGCGTCGTGCGCGGTCACGCCGGGCACGGCGCGCAGCGCCTCCTGCGTGTTCTGCGCGCCGCGCGCATCGAGCACCGCGCGGTTCACCACCGTGACGGAGGCCGGCGTCTCGCGCGGCGTGAGGCCCAGGCGGCTCGCGGTGTCGGCGGGCGTGTCGAGGTCGAGCCGGCCGTTGGGGCGCGGGGCGTCGTCGGCCACTTCGATCGGGGGCAGCGACGACACGGCGGTCTGGGCTTGGACAGGCGAACTGACGGCGCCGAACAAGGCAAGCAGCCCCAAAGCGGGGGCACGGGAAAGGGTGGGCATGGCATCTCTCTTGCGACGGCGCTGGCGAAACCAATGAAGCGCAGCGCCGGCCGCACAACGACCGGGAACGCACCGCGCGGCCCGTTCAGGCGGCGTCAGGTGCAGGAACGACGAAGCTCAGGAGAGATGCGTGGGCGGCCCGCGCGCCGGCGGCGGCGAGGCCGTGGCTGCCGCGAGGCGGGCAGCGGGAATCGATTGCAGCGCGCGGCCCAGCGGCAGCGGCGTGGGCAGCGTCACCTGCACGGTGGCAGGCGGCGGGCCGGAGACCATGCACAGCGGGCAGTCCATGACCGCCATGCCGACTTCGGTGGCGCCGTCGTCGCCCTGCACGATGAGCTTGACGGTGCCCGCGGCGGAACACACGAGCTCCATCGCCTGCGGATTCACGAGCGGCGATGCGCCCGCGATCAACAGCGACGCCATGAACCACGCCAGCACCAGGCGGTGCATTGCGCAGAAGGTTCGAAGGGCGTGCATGGGCGCGGATTATGGCGCGAGGCGAATGCCCCGCATCTTTCTCAGGCGGTCTGCTCGATCGCTTCGCGCATGCAGCGCGTGATGCCGCGCACGGCCACCGAGTCGGGCCGGCCCGCGAAGCGCAGCGCGCGCACCGGCACCGGAATGTGCGGCTCCAGCGTCAGCACCTCGACCTTGGCGCGGTCGGCCGAGCGCGCCGTGCAGCCGTCGACCAGCGCCACGCCCAGCCCGTGGTGCGCCATGGCCAGCGCCGCGTGGTAGGTCTGCACCGTGACCACGGCCTGCTGGAAGCCCACGCCCGCCTGCCGGCAGGCCTGGC
Organism: Variovorax sp. FW301-JW7; assembly: GCF_058788795.1. Classification (NCBI taxonomy): domain Bacteria; kingdom Pseudomonadati; phylum Pseudomonadota; class Betaproteobacteria; order Burkholderiales; family Comamonadaceae; genus Variovorax; species Variovorax sp. FW301-JW7. Next base: position 630,093 of record NZ_JBYTBC010000002.1, on the reverse strand, counting down.
TCAGGCTGGTGCCGACCGGGTCGCGGCCGTCCAGGCCGATCACCGGGCGATCGATGAGATCGTGCAGCGCCACCGAGCCATTGCGCACCAGCGCGCGCGGCAGCATGCCCTTGGGCGCGACGCACACCATGCGGCTGTCGGCCAGGGTCTCCTGCGTGAGCGAGGGATGCACCGCGGGGCTGAAGGCAAAGCCCACATCGGCCTCCTGCAGCAGCAGCGCCGACATGATCTGCGGCGAGTGCAGCGACTCGACCGTGATCGCGTAGCCCGGGTGCATCTCGCGGAAGGCCTTGAGCGCGCGCGGCAGGATTTCGTAGCTCAGCGCGAGCACGCTGAGGATGCGCAGCTCGCCCGTGTCGTTGCCCGCGCGCAGGTTCGCCGCCAACCGCTGCACCTCGTCGAGCTGCGCGAACAGCCGCTCGATGTGCGGGTACAGCGTGAGCGCCTCGGTGGTCGGCGTGAGCCGCCCCTTGGCGCGCTGGAACAGCGGAAAGCCCAGCTGCAGCTCGGCATGCTGCAGCGTGCGGCTCACGGCCGGCTGCGTGATGTTGATGAGCCGCGCGGCCGCGCTCACGCTGCCCGCGAGCATGATCGCGTTGAAGACCTCGATGTGGCGCAGCCGCATGGCCGACGGTGGTCGGTGGCGGTCAGCGGACGGTGGTCTTGCCGGTGGCGATGTCCATCACCATGCGCACGCCGAGGTACAGGCGCGGCTCGATGGAGTCGATCAGCACGTACTCCGCGTCGGCCGTGTGCGCGCCGAAGCCTTGCAAACCGAAGCGCTCGATGACCGGCGCCTTGGTCTTGAGCGAGGCGAACGCCGCGTCGGTGCCGCCACCGGCGGCCTTGTCGTCGGCGCCCAGCGGGCGGCCCAGCTCGTCCTTGTAGATGGCCTGCGCGTGCTTGGCCAGCGCGCGCGACGCGTCGGTGGCCTCGAGCGGCGGACGGCGGCGTTCGAACTTCAGCTCGACCTTGGCGTCAGGCACCAGCTGCTTCTTCACGCGCTCGTTCACCTGCTGCTCGATGCGGTCGTAGTCGGCCACCTTGAGCACGCGCACGTCGGCGCCCGCCGTGGCGCTGGCCGGGATCACGTTGCGGTTGGTGCCCGACTTGGAGATGGTCCAGTTCATCTTCAGGCCCGTGGACGGGTCGGACAGGTCGCGCATCTGCAGGATTTGATGCGACAGCTCGTACAGCGCGTTCACGCCCAGCTCGGGCGCGGAGCCCGCGTGCGAGGCCTTGCCCGCCACGTTCAGCGTGACCGAGGCGATGCCCGCGGTGGCCAGCGAGAGCTTGTCGTCCTTGATGGACGCGCCCTCGAACGACAGCACGGCGTCGTGCTCGCCGCCCAGCTTGGTGAGCAAGGCGCGCGAACCGGGCGAGCTGATTTCCTCGTCGCCGTTGATCAGCACGGTGAGCGTGCCGTAGTCCTTGAACTTCAGCGCCTGCAGCATCGACACCAGGTGCGTGATGACCGCCACGCCCTGCTTGTCGTCGGCAATGCCCAGGCCATAGGCCTTGTCGCCGTCGACGCGGAACGGCTGCTTGTTGAGCATGCCCACGGTGTAGACCGTGTCCATGTGCGCGATGAGCATGATCTTCTTGGTGCCCGTGCCCTTGAAGGTGGCGCGCACCACGCGGCCGATCTTCTCGGGCGTGTCTTCCATGCGGTAAGCGTCGGCGCTCGGGTCGATGAGCTCCACTTCGCCGCCCAGTGCCTTGAACTTCGCGGCGATGAGGTCGGAGATTTTCTCGAGGCCTTCGATGTCGCGGCTGCCCGACTCGATGGAGACCAGCTCCTTCAGCGTCTCGAGCAGGGCGGGCTTTTCCTTGGCGGCCAGCGCGGCGATGCGGGCATCAGGGGCAGCGGAGGCAGTGCCGAGGAAGGCCGCGCAGACGGCGGCGAGCAGGAAGGTGCGGGGCTGGAGTTTCATGGAGGTGCTTCTTCTTTCTTCGGGATGTCTCGTTGGGTCGTGCGAACGTGGATCAGTGGGGATCAGTGGGCCTTGTCCCAGTTGGGACCGACGCCGATCTCGGCGAGCAGCGGCACCTTGAGCGCCGCCACGCCAGCCATCAGGCGCGGGATTTCGGTGCGCACCCATTCGACCTCGGCCTCGGGCACTTCGAACACCAGTTCGTCGTGCACCTGCATGATCATCTTGGTGGCGCGCTTTTCTTCGTCAAGCACGTTCTGTACCTTGACCATGCTGAGCTTGATGAGGTCGGCCGCCGTGCCCTGCATCGGCGCGTTGATGGCCTGACGCTCGGCCGCCTTCTTGCGGGGGCCGTTGCCGCCGTTGATCTCGCTCAGGTAGAGGCGCCGGCCGAACACGGTCTCGACGTAGGTGTGCTCGCGCGCGAACTCCACGATCTGGTCCATGTAGGTCTTCACGCCCGGGTAACGCGCAAAGTAGCGCTCGATGTACGAGGCCGCGGCCTTGGTCTCGATGCCCAGGTTCTTCGCCAGGCCGAAGCTGCTCATGCCGTAGATGAGGCCGAAGTTGATGACCTTGGCATAGCGGCGCTGCTCGCTCGACACCTGGTCGGGCGTGGTGCCGAACACCTCGGCCGCCGTGGCGCGGTGCACGTCGACGCCGTCGGTGAAGGCGCGCAGCAGCGACTCGTCGCCGCTGATGTGGGCCATGATGCGCAGCTCGATCTGCGAGTAGTCGGCACTGGCGATCACGCTGCCCGCGGGCGCCACGAAGGCCTCGCGCACGCGGCGGCCTTCGGGCGTGCGGATCGGGATGTTCTGCAGGTTGGGGTCGTTGCTGCTCAGGCGGCCCGTGACGGCCACGGCCTGCGCATAGTGCGTGTGCACGCGGCCGGTGCGCGGGTTGGCCAGCTGGCCGAGCTTGTCGGTGTAGGTGCCCTTGAGTTTCGAGAGGCCGCGGTGCTCGAGGATCTTGGCGGGCAGCGGGTAGTCTTCGGCCAGCTTCTCGAGCACTTCTTCGTCGGTGCTGGGCGCGCCGCTCGGCGTCTTCTTGACCACGGGCAGGCCCAGCTTGGTGAAGAAGATTTCGCCGATCTGCTTGGGCGAACCGAGGTTGAAGGGCTGGCCCGCGATGTCGTAGGCCTCTTGCTCCAGCGCCATGATGCGCGTGCCCAGGTCGTGGCTCTGCGCGGCCAGCGTGGGTGCGTCGATCAGCACGCCGTTGCGCTCGATGCGGTACAGCGCCTCGCTCGAATCCATTTCGAGCTGATAGATGTAGGCCAGCTTTTCTTCCTTCTGCAGCAGGGGCCAGAGCGTGCGGTGCACGTCGAGCGTCTGGTCGCTGTCTTCGCACGAGTACTCGGCGGCCTTGGCGATGTCGACCTGGCTGAACGAAATCTGGTGCGCGCCCTTGCCGCACAGGTCTTCGTAGGAGATTCCGCTGCGTCCCAGGTGGCGCTCGGCCAGGGACGACAGGCCGTGCGGCTTGTTCACTTCGAGCACGTAGCTTTGCAGCATGGTGTCGTGCGCGTAGCCCTGCACCTCGATGCCGTGGTTGGCGAACACGTGGCGGTCGTACTTGATGTGCTGGCCGAGCTTCTTCTTGTCGGCGTTCTCGAGCCAGGGCTTGAGTTTGGCGAGCACCTCGTCGATGGGCAGCTGCGCGGGTGCGTCGGGGTAGTTGTGCGTGAGCGGAATGTAGGCCGCTTCGCCTGGCGTGACGCTGAAGCTGATGCCCACGATCTGCGCCACCATTTCGTCCAGCGAGGTGGTCTCGGTGTCGATGGCCGTGAGTTCGGCGGCCTCGAGCTTGGCGAGCCAGGCGTCGAACTGCGCCCACTCCATGATGGTGTCGTACTTCAGGTTGCTCGCGGGCGCGGCGGCCTCTTGCGCCTCCAGCTCGGAAGGCTCGTCGAACAGGCCGCCCTGGTCCCGGTCGGCCTTGGAGGTGGCCTTCTTCTTGGCGTTCTCTTCGATCAGCTCGGGCGGCACTTCCTGCGCTTCGAGCGACTTGACGAGGCTCTTGAAACCGAACTTCTCGTAGAAGGGCTTCAGCTCGGCCGTCTGCGGCGCGCCGACGGGCAGGCCTTCGAGCGAGGGCAGGCCTTCGACAAAGCCGTTCAGGTCGCAGTCGGTGCGGATGGTGACGAGGCGCTTGCTCAGCGGCAGCTTGTCGAGCGCCTGGCGCAGGTTCTCGCCGGCGGCGCCCTTCACTTCGGCGGCGCGTTCGACCAGCGCATCGAGCGAGCCGTATTCGAGCAGCCATTTCGCCGCGGTCTTGGGGCCGACCTTGGGCACGCCGGGCACGTTGTCGACCGTGTCGCCGATGAGCGTCTGGTAGTCGACCATGAGGCTGGGCGGCACGCCGAACTCGGCCGTCACGCCGGCGATGTCGCGCTTCTTGCCGTTCATCGTGTCGATGATGGTGATGTGCTCGTCGACCAGCTGGCTCAGGTCCTTGTCGCCGCTGGACACGATCACTTCGACGCCCTGCGCGGCCGCCACCTTGGCAAGCGTGCCGATCACGTCGTCGGCCTCGACCTCGGGCACGGTGATCACCGGCCAGCCGAGCAGCTTGACCACTTCGTGGATGGGGTCGATCTGGCTGCGCAGGTCGTCGGGCATCGGCGAGCGGTTGGCCTTGTACTCGGGGTACCAGTCGTCGCGGAAAGTCTTGCCGGGGGCGTCGAAGATGCAGGCCGCGTAGTCGGCGCGCACCTCGCGGCGCAACGCGGTCATCATGTTGATCATGCCCCGGATCGCCCCGGTGGCCGGGCTCTTGGGGTCGCCGGGCACGGCGCGCAGATCGGGCATCGCGTGGAAGGCCCGGTACAGGTAGCTCGAGCCATCGACGAGCAGCAGCGTTTTCTTGTCGGTCATCGGGGCATTTTGCCGTGCCCGGACCGGCGCCCCGAACGACACCAGGGTCGGCTGGCGGCCGACACGCCGCCAGCGGGTGCACGCCTACAATCTGCGCATGCCTAGCTCCCCACTCCTGGTCGCCCGCCGCATCCTGCTGGCGCTGGCTTTCGCCACCCCCTTTGCCGCGCTTGCGCAGGCACCGGCCGCGCCTGCCGCCCAGCCGGCACCGGCGGAACCGCTACAAAATCAGGAGCAGGCCGACGGCCGGCGCAACCAGAAGGTCGAGCACCTCCACACGGAAGACAGCGGCGCCTCGGTCGACGAGGTGCGCTACGGCGGCCGCACGCAGAGCATCAACGTCAAGCCCAAGTCGAACATGCCCGGTTACGAAGTGCTGCCCAACGACGGCGGCAGCGCCCGCCCCGGTGCCAGCGGCGACGCGAACAGCGGCGGCAACGGCCCGCGTGTCTGGAACGTGCTGAAGTTCTGACCGTGACGCTGTCGTTCTCCTTCCCGCCCTCCCTCTTTTCTCCCGCAGCCGCCGTCCGGCGCTGAGCATCGCCATGGCAGTTTTTACCGAAGTCCAGTTCGGCGAGGCAGACGCGCTCGTCCAGCGCCTTGGCATGGGCGCCCTGCGCGAGTTGCGCGGCATCGAGGGCGGCATCGAGAACACCAACTACTTCGCGACCACCGAGTCGGGCGAGTTCGTGCTGACGCTGTTCGAGCGCCTGAGCGCCGAGCAGCTGCCGTACTACCTTTGCCTCATGAAGCACCTGGCCGGTGCCGGCCTGCCGGTGCCCGCGCCCGTGGCCGACCCGGCCGTGGCACCACCGACCGGCCATGCGCTGTCGATCCCCGCGCAGGCGCCCTGCGAACTGCTGCACCGCGTGGCCGGCAAGCCCGCGGCGCTGGTGCAGAAGCTGTCGGGCCACAGCGAGCTGGCCCCCACGGCCGCCCACTGCGCCGAACTGGGCGCCATGCTGGCCCGCATGCACCTGGCCGGGCGCGACTACCCGCGCATCCAGCCCAACCTGCGCGGCCTGCCCTGGTGGAACGAGACCGCCCCGGTGGTGCTTCCCCACATGGACGAGGCGCAGGCTGCGTTGCTGCGCGCCGAGCTGGCCTACCAGAACCATGTCGCCGAATCGTCGGCCTACGCGGCGCTGCCGCGCGGCCCGGTGCATGCCGACATGTTCCGCGACAACGTGATGTTCGCGACCGGCGGCGAGCCCGATGCGCCGCCGCGCCTCACCGGCGTGTTCGACTTCTACTTCGCCGGCACCGACACCTGGCTGTTCGACCTGGCCGTGTGCCTGAACGACTGGGCCATCGACCTGGCCAGCGGCCGGCACGACGCCGCCCGCGCCGACGCCCTGCTCGCCGCGTATGAGAGCGTGCGCAGGCTGAACGCCTCCGAGCGCGCCCTGCTGCCCGCGATGCTGCGCGCCGCTGCGCTGCGCTTCTGGATCTCGCGCCTGTGGGACTTCCACCTGCCGCGCGAGGCCAGCATGCTCAAGCCCCACGACCCGACGCACTTCGAGCGCGTGCTGCGCGAGCGCGCCACCCACCCGCACGCCATCGCCCACGTCTTAGAGCCGGCGCTGGCAGCCTGACCGTACACATGAAACTCCACCTCGTGCCGGCGCGCACCGGCTTCGACTGGGTCCGCCTCGGACTCAAGACCTTCTGGCGCCAGCCGTTGGCCTTCATCTCGCTGTTCTTCCTGCTGATGGCGATGATCTCGACGGTGTCGATGCTGCCGCTGCTCGGCAGCGTGCTCGCGCCGATCCTGCTGCCCTTCATGACGCTGGGCCTGATGGTCGCGACCTCGGTGGCCGCGGCCGACAACGCCGACGGCCTGGGCAACGCAGGCGACCTGGGCCGCCCCACGGGCTCGGCCATGTTCATCGCGGTGTTCGACGCCATGCGCACCGAATGGCGCGCGCTGGTCACGCTGGGCGTGATCTCGGCCGTGTACTTCGTGCTGGCCGTCACGCTGACGGCACTGGTCGACGGCGGCCAGCTCATGCGCGCCTACCTGCTCGATGAAGCGGTGACGCCCGAGGTCATGAAGAGCAGCGAGTTCCTCACGGCGCGCACGCTGCTGATGTGCCTGAACCTGCCGCTGTCGCTGGCCATGTGGCATGCGCCGGCGCTGGTGCACTGGCACCGCGTGGAGCCGGTGAAGAGCATCTTCTTCAGCATCGTCGCGCTGTTCCGCAACTTCGGCGCCTACGCGCTGTTCGGCCTGGCGTGGTTCGGCGTGTTCATGCTCGCGGGCATCGCCATCGGCCTGCTCGCCACCGTGCTGATCGGCGTCGGCGCCATGGGCTCCGACGGCGCGGCGCTGGCGATCGGCAACATCCTGATGATCGGCACCGCGCTGGTGCTGGCGGCCATGTCGCTGGCCTCGACCTGGTTCACCTTCCGGGACAGCTTCGACGCGAACTGAGCCGGCTCAGTCGGTTCCAGCGCTGTCCTTGCGCAGGCTCGCGAACAGCGACCACGCCATGCCTGCGAGCAACAGCAGGCCCACGCCCAGCGCCCCCCAGAGCCACCACTTGCGCGACGGATCGTGCGGTGCCGTCTTGGGAACCGGTGCGAGCGCAGCGGCTGCGACAGCGGCCTCGACCGCCGCCACCGGCAGCGTGACCGAAGCGCCATCCGCCACGACGGGCTTGTCCGCCGCGTAACCCGGGATCAGCGTGGACAGCGCGAGCGGCGCACCTGGCACCGCCCCCTGGACCGCGCCCGTCTCGGGTGCCGCACGCCATGTGAGCGAGAACGGCGCACTGCCCTGCGCGAGAAACACCAGCGTGCGCGGCGTGGCCCCCACCGCAATCGTCGGCGACGTGGCGCCGAGGACGCTCACTGGGCCGGAAGTGCGCAGCCGCAAGCGCGAATACACCGCACCGTCGAGCGCCAGCACCGGTGAGCGCGCCTCGCCGCCGGCTTGCGCGAGGCGATACACCACCGTGTCGAGCAGCGGCACCTCGCCCGGGCCCGTGGGCAGCGCGGTCGTTCGGCGCTGCGAGTGCCGCAACGCGTAGAGCGGATTGCGCGGCACGAACTGCGGCGGCGTCGCCGAAGCCGGCACCGCATCGACCAGGCCCGACACGCCGATCTGCGCCAGCGTGTTGATGTCGGCCAGGTCGATGCGCAGGCTCTGCACCGGCAGGCCGCGCGGCAGCGGGTAGTCGCAGTAATCCTCCGCGCAGCGCTCCGGCTTGAGCGCGCCGGACCATTCGATCGGCGCCACCGGCTCGACCTCCTGCACGCTGTCGATCTCCACCTTGGCGAGCGGCACGCCCTGCTGCGGATCGCTCCAGCGCAGGCGCAGGAAACGCGTGCGCAGGTTGCCCAGCTCGACCGCCATGCGCTCGATGGTCTGGCCGCCATGGGCCAGGCGCACCAGCTGCTCGTCGCCGCCGACCGGGCGCCATTGCCGCAGGTCGTCGCTGGCTTCCAGCCGGAAGGCGAACAGGCCGCGCGCATCGGGCGCGACCTCGAAACGTGCCTGCAGCAGGCTGCCCTTGACCTGGCTCACGTCGATGAGCCACTGCGCCGCGTCGCTCGGCTTGGCGGCGGCCTTGCGGTCCAGCGCCAGCGAGCCGTCGGGGCGCACGGTGAAGGCCAGCACGGTGTCGCCCGCTGCCGTGTTGCCGGGCAACGCGAAGATCGGCACTGCTTGCGACGCCGTGCGCGGCGCTGCCGCCTCGTTGCGCAGCCAGGCGTAGGGCACTGCATGCCCCGCGGCGTTCTGCACCCGCAGGTCGCTGAGGTCGCCATGGGCGGCACGGCCGTAGATGGCGAGGGGCAGCGTGAGCCGGTGATACGGCCCCGCGCCCTGCAGCGCGATGGGCGCGGAAGTGACCGGCTGCGCCTGTGCAGCGCCTGCCGCAGCCATCAGCGCGACAAGGACAACAGGGATCGAACGACCGCTCATGCCGCACCTCCTTCGGTCGGCGCCGCTTCTTCTTCGGTCGGCTCCGCCTCTTCCTTCTTCGGCGGCACCGGCGCGAAGTACCCCACCAGCAGCAGCAAGGCGCCCACGGCAATGAACGACACGATGCGGAACAGCCCGCCGCGGTCCGCCAGCTCGACGAAGAACAGCTTCAGCACCACGACGCCAAGCAGCGCAGCGCCCGCGATCCACAGCGTGCGCACCCGGCGCCCATGGCCGAGCACCATCGCGACCACACCGCAGATCGCCCAGGTGATCGACAGCGCCGCCTGCGTGAGCCACGAGGCATAGAGCGCATCGAAACGCCATTCCACGCCCGCGTAGTGATAGCAGGTGCGCAGCACCATGCCGGTCAGCAGCGCGAGGCCGGTGAAGCCGACCGCGCCCTTGGCGACCATCGGCTGCACCCGCGCGAACGAGCCCTGCGGCAGCGCGCGCCACCAGAGCACCAGCGCGAACAGCACGAGCCATTGCGCGAGTTCGAGCGGATTGAGCAGCGGCACATACGGCAGCGGCGCCGCATCGCCGGGGCTCACGGCGTTGGTCACCCACACCCAGGCGAGCAGGTACACCGCCACCGGCGTCGCGGCAAATTCCAGGTAGGCACTGCGGTATTCGCTGAGCGGCCAGCGCTGCAGCAGCACGCGCGAGCGCAGCGCCCACAGCACGAGCGCCGGCACGAGGGCCCAGCCCAGCAGTTGCCAGCTCGACCACTCGGCGCCGATGCGGCCGAGCTGCCACTGGCATTCACGCGCCGCGAGCAGCAGGAAGAGCCAGAAGCCCGCGACGTGGAACGGCGTCAGCACCGAGGCGTCGAGCCAGCGCTTCTGCGCACGCAGCAGGCGCAGGTGCCACACGAGCGCCAGCGGCCAGGCGATCCAGCCGAGTGCGCTCGACGGCACGTAGAACAGCGTCGGCCCGCCTGCGATGCCGTAGGCGGCGATCAGGCCGAAGCCGGGCAGCGTGGCCAGCGTCGCCCTGCCGAGCTGCGACCAATCGCGGCGGTGCGCCACGAGCGCGGACAGCGCGGAGGTCACGAGCACCACCGCCATTGCAACTGCGGGCACATGGCTCGCCAGCGCGTGGAGGTTCAGCACCCGGACGCTTTCGTCCAGCATGCCGACCAGCCACCAGCCCAGGCCCCAGACCACCGGCGTCCACAGCACCGCAGGCAATGCGCACCACGCGTTGACCCAGCGCTTGTGCGCTGTGCCGACGGCCCCGGTTTCGCGCGGCCGTGCTTCATCGCGCAGCCAGTCGCCGGCCAGCAGCGCCGTGAGGCCCAGCACCACCGGCGTCCAGAAGCCCAGATGCCCGAACGCGGGACGCAGCGCGCGCATGTCGCCACTCGCCTCCGCCAGCACGATGAAGAGCACCGCCGAGACCGCATGCAGCACGCCGGCGAACGCCGCGAGCGGCAGGTGCGCCATGCGCAGCGCGACCCACAGCACGACGGTGGCGGTCAGCGGCCACAGCAGCGCGGCCTGGGTGAGGCTGATCTGGAACAGCATCGCCAGGTGCAGCAGGCCCACGCCCGCGATCACGCCCACCACATTGCCGACCGACCACACGGGCTGCACGCCACGCGCCAGGGCCGCGCGGTGCGCCTGCAGCATCGACCAGGCGGCGCTGCCGAGCACGCTGAGCGCAATGAGGCACGCAGCCGCGGCGCCTTGCCAGCCGCTTTCGAGCGCCTGCTTCGCATCGAGCCCGTCGCCTGCACGATGCAGCGTGGCAATGAAGCCCGCCACCGCCAGCGCCTGCATGCCGAAGCTCACATGGGTGAGTGGCAGCAACGCGAAGCGCACGGCGACGGCGAACGTGGCCGACGCAAGCACGGCCGTCGCAGCCGCAGCCCACGGCGGCGTGAACCACTGCCACAGCAGCAGCGTGAGCGCAGCCATGCCGAGCCACGGCAAGGCGCTGCCGACGATGGCCTCGATGCTGTCGCCCTCGTCGAGCTTGGCGCGGCGCTGCATGGCCCACATCGCGAAGGCGCTGACAGCCACCAGCAGCGGGCCGATCACCGAGCCCTGCAGCAGCGGGTGCCCCGCCGCCCCATCCGGCTGCGTGGCTTCCAGCAGCTTCCACACGGCGCCCGCGAACACGAGGAACGAGAAGGCGCGCGCATAGACACGCCCTTGCCGCGCACCCAGCCAGTACATGCCGGCCGCTTCGACCGCCCACGCCGCGCCGGTCCACTGCCCTTCGAGGCCGAGCGGAATGGCGAGCGTGCCGAAGATCACGCCGACGATGGCGTAGGCCTCCGCCAGCAGCGCGAGCCCCTTGGGCTGCGTCGCGAACACCAGCCGGCCCATCACGAGGTAGAAGGCCGCAAGTGCCATCGCCGAGAAGGCGGCGCCGTAGTCCCACGGACGCATCAGCAGGTACTGCATGCCGAACGCGACCATCGGCGTGCCGAAGACGAGCGAGCTGTCGACACGGCCCGCGCGGCGCAACGTGTCCAGCGCGCGCGTGGCCAGCGGCTGCGCGGGCTGCACCGGCGCATCGAACAGCGTGCGCCGCGCAAAGAACAGGCCAATGGCGGTGAACAGCAGGAAGAACACGACGAGGAACGGCTGCACGGTGCCGTACTGGTCGTCGGTGTAGTACTTGTGCGCCCAGCCGGCCGCCAGCGTGAAGGTGCCGACGAAGCCGATCAGGTTCAGCACGCGCCAGGCCTTGAACCACGCGATCAGCACGATGCCCACGTCGAGCACCAGCAGGTAGGTGAAGAGGCCCACCGGCTGGTTCGAGCCGGTCGATGCCAGCACCGGCGCCGCGAAGCCTTCGAGCGCGGCGACGATGGCCAGCACCGGCGCGTTCTGCAGCACGGCCAACGCGGCGCTGAGCACCGCCACGCCGAACAGGAAAGCAAAGCCCACGCCGGCCGGCAGCAGGCCGCTGAGCTTCATGGCCGCGAGCGTCGTGAGATAGAAGACGCCGATGCCCGCGCCCTGCAGGATCAGCGCATAGCCCGCGCGCTTGTGGCGCAGCAGCCAGCCCAGCACCAGCAGGCCCGCGCCCACCAGGGCGACCGCGGCGTAGCGCAGTTCGATCGGCACCGTGACGCGTTCGGCCGTGTAGCGCAGCAGGAAAGCCAGGCCAAGGAAAAGGATCAGCACGCCGAGCTTGACCAGCATGTTGCCGCCGAAGATCAGGTTGGCGATCGGTGCAGGCAGGCGGTCGCGCAGCGGGACCGGTGGCGGCGGAGGCGGCGGGGGTGGACGACGGACCAGCGGCGGCACGGTGACCGGCGCAGGGGCCGCGACGGTCTCCGGCGGACGTGGCGCGGCCGGTTTGTCGACCGCGGGAATGGCGGGTGCGGCTGGCGCTTGTGCAGCGGGCTCCTTGGCAACGACGGCAGGCCGCGGAACCTGCAGGCTCGAGATGCGGGGCCGCGCCATCTCGGCGGCGCGTGCGGTCGCCGGTTGACCCAGCGGCAATGAAGGCGACTCGGCCGCCGGCGTGCTGGCCATCGAGGTGGCGAGGTCGCCGACCGACGTTGCTGCCGGGGCAACGGTCACCTCGCCCGCGCCCTGCGCAAGCCGGCGTTCGAGCTGGCCGACACGCGCCTCGAGTTCGGTCACCCGCTGCTGCAGCTTCAGCATGCCGTCTGCTGACGGCGTGCCGGCAACGCGGCCGTCCGACAACGCACTTTCAGCCTCGGTGCGCTGCGGCTCGTCCTTTTTCTTCTTGCCGAGCAGCTTCTGGAACGCGAGCGCGCCGACGAGCGCGAGAAGCAGCGCCATGGGCAGCGATTCGAGCATCGCCCCAATGAACAGGCCGGCCATCATGCCTACGAACCACATCCCTGACTCCCCTTGTTTTGGCGAGCCCGGAGTGTACGACTGCTACAGGAGAAAAGACGCTCTAACGCCCGGCCCGTCTTTGCAGTCAGCTACAACTTTTGTAGCAAATTCAAACAGGCGTGAGCTTCGCCACCGACAGCGCCAGCCACTTCACGCCGTGGCGCGCGAACTTCACCTGCGCCCGCGCGTCGTCGCCGGTGCCTTCGAGCGCGGTCACCGTGCCCTCGCCGAACTTGTTGTGGAACACCTGCATGCCTGAGCGCAGGCCGTGCGACGGCGCGGTCTTCTGCGGCGGCACGGGCGGGCTGGCGAAGGTGTCCTTGCCGGCACTGCTGCCGCCACCACCGTAGCGGTTACCGCCGCCTCCACCACCGCCGTAGCCACCGGCACCGCCGCGCGTGCTGCCGTAGCCGCCGCCGTAACCGAAGGCCGAGGGCGCAAAGCCCTGGTTCTTCGGCGTGAGCCACTTGAGCGCGCTTTCCGGCAGCTCGTCGAAGAAGCGGCTCTTGACGTTGTAGCGGGTCTGGCCGTGCAGCATGCGCGTCTGCGAATGGCTCAGGTACAGGCGCTTGCGTGCCCGCGTGATCGCCACGTACATCAGGCGCCGTTCTTCCTCGAGGCTCTCGAAATCGCTCATCGAGTTCTCGTGCGGGAACAGGCCCTCTTCCATGCCGGTGATGAACACGCAGTCGAACTCCAGGCCTTTGGCGGCGTGCACGGTCATGAGCTGCACCGCGTCCTGGCCGGCCTGCGCCTGGTTGTCGCCCGACTCGAGGGCCGCGTGCGTCAGGAAGGCCGCGAGCGGGCTCAGCGTTTCGCCGGTTTCAGCATCGGGCGCCAACGGCTCGTCGAGCACCGGCCGGCTGGGGTCGAGCCCCTGGCTGGCGGGCGACTGGCGCAGCTCGTCGACCGGCAGCGCCACGGCGTCGCGGCCGAAGCCTTCCTGCGTGACGAAGCTTTCGGCCGCGTTCACGAGTTCGTCCAGGTTCTCGAGGCGGTCGGCGCCTTCGCGATCGGCCTTGTAGTGTTCGACGAGGCCGCTGTGGTCGAGCACCAGCTCGATGATCTCGCGCAGGCTCACACCTTGTGTCTGCTCGCGCAGCACGTCGATCTTGGCGACGAAGGCCGTGAGGTTCGAGCCGGCCTTGCCGCCGACCGCGCTCACCGCGTCGTGCAGCGAGCGTCCGGCAGCGCGTGCCGCGTCCTGCAGGCTTTCGAGCGTGCGTGCGCCGATGCCGCGCGGCGGGAAGTTGACGACGCGCAGGAAGCTGGTGTCGTCGTCCTTGTTCTCGAGCAGGCGCAGGTAGGCCAGCGCGTGCTTGATTTCGGCGCGCTCGAAGAAGCGCAGGCCGCCGTACACGCGGTACGGCACCGAGGCGTTGAACAACGCCGTTTCAATCACCCGGCTCTGCGCATTGCTGCGGTAGAGCACGGCCATTTCCTTGCGGTCGAAGCCGTCGCGCGCCAGCTGGCGCATTTCCTCGACCATCCACTGCGCCTCGGCGAGGTCGGTGGGCGATTCGTACACGCGCACCGGTTCGCCCGGCCCCTGCTCGGTGCGCAGGTTCTTGCCCAGGCGCTTCTTGTTGTGGCTGATGAGCTCGTTGGCCGAGTCGAGGATGTTGCTGTAGCTGCGGTAGTTCTGCTCCAGGATGATCTGGTGGCGCACGTCGAACTCGCGCACGAAGTCGGTCATGTTGCCCACGCGCGCACCGCGGAAGGCGTAGATGCTCTGGTCGTCGTCGCCCACGGCGATCACGCTGTTGTGCTCGCCCGGCGTGAAGTGGCCGCCGGCCGCCGTGTGGCCCGAGAGCATCTTCAGCCACGCGTACTGCAGGCGGTTGGTGTCCTGGAACTCGTCGACCATGATGTGACGGAAGCGCCGCTGGTAGTGCTCGCGCACCGGGTCGTTGTCGCGCAGCAGCTCGTAGCTGCGCAGCATCAGCTCGCCGAAGTCGACCACGCCTTCGCGCTGGCACTGCTCTTCGTACAGCTGGTAGAGCTCGACCTTCTTGCGGTCGTCGTCGCTGCGCGCTTCCATGTCGCCGGGGCGCAGGCCGTCTTCCTTGGCGCCGGCGATGAACCACTGCGTCTGCTTGGCCGGAAAGCGCTCGTCGTCGACGTTGAACTGCTTCATGAGGCGCTTGATGGCCGAGAGCTGGTCTTGCGTGTCGAGGATCTGGAAGGTCGAGGGCAGGTTGGCCAGCTTCCAGTGCGCGCGCAGCAGGCGGTTGCACAGGCCGTGGAAGGTGCCGATCCACATGCCGCGCACGTTGACGGGCAGCATCGAGGTCAGCCGCGTCATCATTTCCTTGGCGGCCTTGTTGGTGAAGGTGACGGCCAGGATGCCGCCGGCGGACACCTGCCCCGTCTGCAGCAGCCACGCGATGCGGGTGGTGAGCACCCGCGTCTTGCCGGAGCCGGCACCGGCGAGGATGAGGGCATTGCCCGCGGGCAGCGTGACGGCAGCAAGCTGCTCGGCGTTGAGGTTGTTCAGCAACGGCGAGGCAGGGCCGCCCGTATCGGCTGCGGACGCGCCGGAAAACAGGTCGTGAGGGAGCATGGGGCCCATTGTAGAAAGCTGCCCCGCCGCGGGCGCCGCCGGACCCGGTTGCCCCTGCGGGCATGACCTGGATCAAGGCAGTGCCCACTGGCGTGCGCCGGCCCGCCGCGCTTGCGACAGATCAAGCGAGGCGGCGGTGCCCGGCGGGAGACTGCCGTCCAGTTGCCGGCCCTGCGCGCCGGCCGTCACTGGAGAACCCATGCCCAAGAAATTCGCCCCCGCCTGCCTCGCCGCCCTGCTCGGCGCCATGGCCGCCCTGCCGGCCGCGGCGCAGGAAGCACAAGGCAACTGGCTGGTGCGCGCCCGCGCCGTGTACCTGAAGCCGGCGAACCACTCGGCCCCGGTGGCCGACCTGTCGATTCCGGCCGATGCCATCACCATCAACAGCAAGACCATTCCCGAGCTCGACGTCACCTACTTCTTCACGCCGAACATCGCCGCCGAACTGGTGCTGACGGTGCCGCAGAAGCAGACGGTCACCGTGCAGCAGAGCGCACTGGGCGGCCCGGTGGACATCGGCACCTTCAAGCACCTGCCGCCCTCGCTGATGCTGCAATACCACTTCATGCCCACCGCGAAGGTCCGGCCCTACATCGGCGCGGGCCTGAACTACACGCGACTGAGCAGCGTCAATCTGCAGGTGCCGACGGTCGGCCGCCTGCAGCTGCAGAACGAGAGCTTCGGCTTCGCGCTGGGCGCCGGCGTCGACATCGAGGTGGCGAAGAACACCTACCTCAACCTCGACGTGAAGAAGCTGCGCATCCGCAGCGCCGTGAACATGAACGGCGTGCAGCTGTCGACCGTGAAGGTCGACCCGTGGCTGTTCGGCGTGGGCATCGGCTACCGGTTCTGACGAAGAACCGCACCACGGTCGTCGGGTATACGCAGCAACCCATAGGGTCAATACGCCCCGGCAACTTGCGCATCACCGCCATGGCCGTAAAATCAATCACCGGGCCCAAGTTTCTTGCGTCCGGTTTTTTTTGGCCGTCATTTTCATGACGCGACCACGAGAACCGGCCGGACCAAGCGCTCATTCGTTCCACTCAACGATTCCTTTCTGGAGCCTGGTCATGCAAATCTTCGATTACGACAACATCCTTCTGCTGCCGCGCAAATGCCGCGTGGAAAGCCGCTCGGAATGCGACGCCAGCGTCACGCTGGGCGAGCGCACCTTCCGCCTGCCGGTGGTGCCTGCCAACATGAAAACGGTGGTCGACGAGTCGATCTGCCTGTGGCTCGCGCAGAACGGCTACTTCTACGTGATGCACCGCTTCGACCTGGACAACATCCAGTTCGTGAAGGACATGCAGGGCAAGGGCGTGTTCGCCTCGATCTCGCTGGGCGTGAAGAAGCCCGACTACGACACCGTCGACCAGATGGTGGCCCAGGGCCTCGTGCCCGAATACATCACGATCGACATCGCGCACGGCCATGCCGACAGCGTGAAGAACATGATCGGCTACCTCAAGGCCAAGCTGCCCAAGTCGTTCGTGATCGCCGGCAACGTCGGCACGCCCGAAGCCGTGATCGACCTGGAGAACTGGGGCGCCGACGCCACCAAGGTCGGCATCGGCCCGGGCAAGGTCTGCATCACCAAGCTCAAGACCGGCTTCGGCACGGGCGGCTGGCAGCTGTCGGCGCTCAAGTGGTGCGCGCGCGTGGCCACCAAGCCGATCATTGCCGACGGCGGCATCCGCGACCATGGCGACATCGCCAAGAGCATCCGCTTCGGCGCGTCGATGGTCATGATCGGCTCGCTGTTCGCGGGCCACGAAGAGTCGCCGGGCAAGACGGTCGACGTCGACGGCACGCTCTTCAAGGAGTACTACGGCTCGGCCAGCGACTTCAACAAGGGCGAGTACAAGCACGTCGAAGGCAAGCGCATCCTCGAGCCCATCAAGGGCAAGCTGGCCGACACGCTGGTCGAGATGGAGCAGGACGTGCAGAGCTCGATCAGCTACGCGGGCGGCCGCACGCTGATGGACATCCGCAAGGTCAACTACGTCACGCTGGGCGGCGACAACGCCGGCGAACACCTGCTGATGTGAGCACGACGGGCGGCCCTCCGCCCGTCTTCGCCCGTCTTTCTTTCAGGCCTCGAGCAACTGCACCGCGTAGCGGTGCAGCGCGTGCGCCGGATCGGCCAGCGCATCGACCACGCCGAAGTGGTCCAGCCCCGGCAGCACCTCGCACACCGGCACGGTGTGTCGGCCCCAGGCCTCGCGGATCATCGCGTTGTGGCGCAGGAACTCGGCGCTCTCGTTGCCCCCCACCGCCGCATAGAGCTGGCCGCGCGCCGGCGCAGGCCACAGCGCCGGGCTCGCACGCCGCGCGTCGGCATCGGTGAGCTTCAGCGTGTGCTCAAGGAACGGCGTGCGCTGCAACGGCCGCAGGTCGAACAACCCCGACACCGACAACGCATTGCGCACGAGTTGCGCGGGTAGATCGGGCGCGACCGCCTTCCAGTCGCAGGCCAGCAACGCCGCCGCCATGTGGCCGCCCGCGGAATGCCCCGCGACGGTGATGCGCGACGGATCGCCGCCATACGCCGCCACATGGCGCCAGGTCCATTCGAGCGCCCGCACCATCTGCAGCAGGATACCCGGCACCGTCACCGGCTGGTCGGCCGGGCCCGGGCACAGCGCGTAGTTGGGCTGCACCACGCAGATGCCGCGGTCGTGGAACGCGGGGCTGATGAACGAATGGTCCTTCTTGTCCATCGCGCGCCAGTAGCCGCCGTGGATGAAGACCAGCACCGGCGCATCGGGCACGGGCGCCGGGAAGACGTCGAGCGTTTCGTTCGGGCCGGTGCCGTAGGGCACATCGATGCGGCACGGCAGGGTGTCGCGCGCCGCGGCGGAATCGCGCCCCCAGCGCGCGAAGTACGCGGGGTGGTCCTTCACCCGCGCCAGGTTGTTGTACATGCCTTCCAGCCAGGCGGGATCGTGCGCTTCCATGCGGTGCTTGCTCCTAGTTTTTCCGGGGCGCATCTTGGCACGGCCGCGTGCATGGAATTGCCCGGCTGGATAAAATGTGGGGTGTGTTGGGGGGGTAGCTCAGCTGGGAGAGCGCCGCGTTCGCAATGCGGAGGTCGTGAGTTCGATCCTCATCCTCTCCACCAACCGACCCAGCAAAAAGGCCTTGGCAATCGCCAAGGCCTTTTTCGTTTGCAGCTGTGCGCTGCCGCCGGGAAATATCAGGTCAGGCGTCGAGCGTCAGGTGCTGGCCGTGCAGCGCCGCGGCGCCCGGCGATGCCAGGAAGCCGATGGTCTGCGCCGCGACCGAGGTGGAAACCCACTCGGCCGGGTTCGCGTCGGGCATCGCCTGGCGGTTGGCCGGCGTGTCGAGCACGCTGGGCGCGACGCTGTTGATGTTCACGCCGTGCGGCGCGGCCTCGGCCGCCATCGATTCCACCAGCCGCTGCAGCGCGCTCTTCGACGCGATGTATGCCGCCATCGCCGGCAGGCCGCGCGCCGCCACCTTCGCCGTCACCGCGATGATGCGGCCCGCGCGGCGCTCGATCATCGAGGGCAGCACGGCCTGCGTCACGGCGACGAACGACCAGGCGTTGAGGTTCATCATCCGGTCCCAGCTCGCGCGCGTGAGTGCGTGCGTCGCCTCGCCCATCTCGAAGCCGCCGGCGATGTGCACCAGCGCGTCGACACGGCCGAAGGCCTGCAGCACCTGGCCGGTGAGCGCGGCCATGTCGGGCGCCGAGGTCACGTCGCCGGCCAGCAGCAGGTGCTGCGAGTTGTCCAGGCCCGGGAAGACTTCGGCCAGGCGACCGGCGTGGTGATCGACCAGCGCGAGCCGCGCGCCCTGGTCAAGAAAGTGCTGGGCCACGGCCCGGCCCAGCGCGCCCGCGGCGCCGGTGATCAGGACATGGGGCGTGTTGCTTGCATCGCTCATCGAAAACTCCTCGGATAGGGGGTGGGGCGGGGCCCCGACGGTCGCGCATCCTAACGCTCTCGTACAAATGTGCAGAAAATTTTTGAAGTCCCAAAAAGATTGGTATATACTCGTGGTCTTGCCAGAAAACACTAACGGTTTTCAAAGCAAGGGCTCTTAGCTCAGTTGGTAGAGCAGCGGACTCTTAATCCGTAGGTCGAGTGTTCGAGTCACTCAGGGCCCACCAACCAACATCGCGGCAACGCTGGAAAGCCTGCTACCCACAAGGTAGCAGGCTTTTTTCATGGTGCGTTCGCTTGTACGTTTGCTTGCGCCGACGCGCCCCTTCGCAAGCCCCTCCCCGACATCCCGTGAAGAAATCCAAACCTGCGCCATCGCCGACATCCTTCGACCTCAAGCAGCACTGGCATTGGGGCCGCGGCATGCGCCAGTTGCGCATTGCCGACTTCCTGAAAGACGGCCGCCTGCTGGTCCCCGGCGACCTCACGGGCGAAGGCCCGGCCACCGATGACGGCACCGGCGCGCTGCGCACCGTGGGCGGCGTCCAGGTCGGCAGCGCCGACTACGCCACCGGCCTGATGTGGGTCGGCCGCAAGCTGCGTGAAGGCGATCTGCCGAGCAAGAAGCCCCAGGGCTGACGCAGCTACGGCGCCGTGACGCGCCGAAGAAACTGCAGCGAGCGCTCCAAGGCAAGTCGCCCCGGCGCATCGTCGAGGTTGAACTGGTACTCGTGCGGCAACGCCGGCGTCTGGTCGGCGGGGAAGAACAGGCTGTCGACCTGCACGCCTTTGGCGACCAAGGTCTGCGCCATCGACCGCGACTGCCCTTCGAGCGGATCGCCGTTGCCCGCGGTGATGAACGACGGCGGAAAGGCCCCGGTCACATAGCGGCGCACCGACGCGGTCTCGAAAGCCGGTGCGTTCTGGAAATCCTTGCTGCCGCTGTACGACCAGAACACGGTCCGCAGGAAGCCGCCGAAGGCGCCGTCGAGCCTGGCCTGCGCCGCGTCGTAGGCGCCGCAATGCAACAACATGCCGCGCAGTTGCTCGCGCGCGATGACGGGCGTGAGGCCGACGGCCTTTGCATAGCTCGGCACCGCCACCGCGTTCGCGACCTGCGCGACGATGTGCGCCCCCGCAGAGTCGCCGGCCAGCACGAGCCGCGTCGGGTCCACGCCGAGCCTCGCCGCCTCGCGCACGAGATAGCCCAGCGCCGTGTTCACCTGCCGCACGGGTACTGGATAGCCTTCCCCGGGCGCGATCGAATAGCCGACCGCCACCACGGTGAAGCCCTGCCCCGCCAGCACGCGCGCGTAGTTGGCCACGTCACGCCGGTGGCCCGAGACCCAGGCGCCGCCATGCACCCACACGATGGTGGGCAATGGCCGGACGCCCGCCGAGGCCGGACGGAACACGTCGAGGTAGGCATCCGGGTCGGCTTCGTCGTAGGGCTGGTCGAGCACCGCCGAGATGCCGGGCGGCACATGCTTTTGCAGCGACTGCGATGCGGCGTCCGATCCCTTGCCGAAGGCGTAGCGGATCATCAGCACCGAGGGCCACGGGCTCCACTGGAATGCGGCATAGCCCACGATGGCAAGGCCGGCGATGACACCGAGGGTGCGGAGCAGGATCTTCTGGAGCTTCACCGTGGGGGCGCCTGCACCGGACGGCCCGGCGCTTCAGGGTGCGCAGCCCGCATTCTGCTTGGCTTGCTGCACGAACGCCCCCGCTATGCTCGCCTCACATGCCGCCATCGCCCTCCTCCACTCACAGACAAGCGCCCCGCCATGCCGCGCGCATGCTGTGCGCTGCCCTGGCGTTGACGGCAATGCCGGCCTTCGCAACGGCCGCCGCCGGCTGCCTTGCCACGGCCTCGCACATCCCGCCACCGCCCCGCGCCCTGGCGATGGCGGCGCTGGCCCGGCAGGAACATTCGGCCTTCGGCGGCCAGACGATGGATGCCGAAGGCCGGCTCACCGAGTCCGGCGATTCGGAAGCGGAAGACACGCGCCATGCGCCCGGTGCGCTGCCCGCGTGGCAACGCGTGCTGCGCTACTGGCGCGCGGTCGATCCGCCGAACGAACGGCTGCCTTACCTCGTGCGCTTCGGCGCCCTGCGCGCGGCCGACCGCACGCTGTTGACCGAGGCGCTGAACCAGGCGAGCACCGCGCGCCTGGCGGGCCTGGGCGTCGGCCCCGACCAGGGACTGAGCACGTCGGACCAGCGCGCCCTCGAGGTGGCCCTGCAGCGTGTCGCGGTGATCGACACGCCCTGGTCCGCCGCATTCATCAGCTGGGTCGCACGCGAGGCCGGTCTCGGCGCCGACGAGTTCGTCTTTTCCGAGGCCCACGTCGACTACGCGGGCGCCGCATGGCAGGCCGGCCTCGACGAGGCCGCGGGCCGCGCGACACCACAGGCCCTGCGCGCCTGCGACCTGATGCGCACGCCGCCGCGCCCGGGCGACCTGGTCTGCCAGGCGCGCGGCGCAAGCGGTGCTGCGCTCGACAGTTTCGAAAAGATCGGAGAGGTGCTGGCCGGACGCCCCACGGGCGGCGCGCCGCTGCCGATGCACTGCGATGTGGTGGTGAACGTGGACGACGCGGGCTTCGACACCGTGGGTGGCAACGTGCTGCAGTCGGTCACCTGGCGGCGCCTGGCCTTCGCGCCCGGCACGCGGCTGCTGGACCCGAGCTACCTGCCCGAAGGCTGCACGACGGGCGGCGTGGCGTGCGTCGATCGCCACATGAGCCGGCAGCCGTGGTCGCTGCTGCTGCAGTGGCGTTGAAAGAAAGAGAAGAGAAGCAGGAACGGCGGCGATGCGCCGCCAGCCATCAGTCGCGGTAGTACACCTCGACAGCGCCCTTGAGCTTGATCAGCAGCGGATAGCCCTTGCGGTCCAGCGTGCGGCCGGCGGGTACCTTGATCCAGCCTTCGCTGATGCAGTATTCCTCGACGTCCAGGCGGTCCTTGCCGTTGAAGCGGATGCCGATGGGGTGCTCGAAAATGGCGGGAATGTGGTGCGGGCTGCGCGGATCGGTCGAGAGGTGATCGGGCAATGCGGGCTTGGAGGTGGCTTCTTCGGTCATGGGGAAACGGGTTTCTGAATCGACCCGAATGATAGAACCTGCCGCCCTCCCCGCTTCGCAGCGTCTACCGCCGCTTCTTCCAGGCCTTGGCGGGCGGCTTCGGCCCGAAGCCCAGCGCGGCCCGCGCAAGCGCGTCGGCCTCGGCGTTGCGGTGGCGCGGAATCCATTGCACGTGCGCTTCGTCGAAGCCCTGCAGCAGCGTGCGCGCCTCGTCGAACAGCGGCGCCATGCGCACGATCGGCCGCACGTCGGCACCGCCGCTCAACTGTTCGACCAGCGTGCTGTTGTCGCTGTAGGCCTGCACGGTGGTGGCGCCGCGCGCCTGCAGTTCGCGCAGTGCGAGCGTCAGCGCCCGCAGCTCGGCCTCGTTGTTGCAGCCCGTGGTGTGCGTGGCCTGCGAGAAGGTGTGGCGGGTGCCGTCGGGCTGGGTGATGACGACGCCGACGCCCATGCGCCCGGGGTTCGGCATGGCACTGCCGTCGCAATGGACGACCCACGGGGGAAGGCGCTCGGGCGCAGCAACGGTCATGAAGAGGAAGAAAAAGGCGAAGGCGACGAACGCGCTCAGCAGTTGCTGCGCTTGATGCCCGCGAGATTGCAAGGCCGCTGGCCGGGCGGCGGTCCGGGGTCGTGCGGCGGACGCGGCGGCCGGGGGTGATACCCGGGGCGCGGCGGGCCGTAGTACGGATCGCCGCCCCAGATGTAGGTCGGTGCCGGATCGACCGCGGGCGCCTCGCCCACCGGGTAGCGCGGAATGATCGCCGGCCCCGAGGGCGCGGGCTGCGATGGCGGTGCGGACGGTGCCGCGTAGTCCGGCCGGCGAGGCTCGGCCTCCTCGGACGGGGCACGCGACGGTGCAGACGGCGGCTCGTCGATCCGCAGCTGCCGCGACTGCCTGGTGCCCGACGGGCAGGTGCCATCGGTGTAGACGATGCGGCCGTCGGCGTCGGTGCAACGCACCACCTCCGCCTGCGCGGCCGGTGCGGCCACGACGAGCCAGAGCAATGAAACAAGAAGGAAGGTGGGCGAGCGCATGGAGACGCTCTTTGTAACAGTGCGCGGCCGCGCGAACAAGCAAAAGAAAGCGCGGGAGCCGCTCACGCCTTCTCGTCGAGGGACCGCCGCCGCGGCCCTGGCACGAAGGCCGGCGTGCGCGCGATGTAGTCGCGGTACGCGGGCCGCCGCTCGCCGATGTCGGCCTCAAGCATCCGCACGCCCGACACGCGCAGCAGCAGCCAGGTCATGAGCACCGGCGACACCGCGCTCCATGCCCCGGCCCAACCCGCGCCGGCCATCGCGATCAGCCACAGCCCCCACCAGACGCAGGCCTCGCCGAAGTAGTTCGGGTGCCGGCTGTGGCGCCAGAGCCCGCGGTCCATCACCTGCCCGTGGTTGGCGGGGTCGGCACGAAAGCGCGCCATCTGCGCATCGGCCACGGCCTCGAAACCGATGCCGCACAACGCCAGCGCGATGCCCGCCATGTCGAGCCAACCCAGCGACGTGGGCACCGCCGCCATGCCCACGAACAGCGGCGCCGACACGACCCACGCCAGCACCGCCTGCAACCCGAACACGAGGTACAGGCTCTTCCATCCGAAGTGCGGCGCGTTGCGTTCGCGGATCGCCTGGTAGCGGCGGTCTTCGCCGTGGCCCCAGTTGCGCCACGTGATGAACACGCCCAGCCGCAACGCCCACGCCCCCGCGAGCACCGCCATCCACCATCCGCGCACACCGGTCGCCGGCAGCAGCGCCAGGTACACGAAGCCAGCGCCCGCGATACAGGCGGACCACACGCGGTCGACCAGGCTCGCATCGCGCCGCGCCAGGCTGACAAGCCACGTCAGCACCGCCAGCATGGCGGTCCAGCCGAGCCCCGCGAGCGCGATCTGCAGCGTGCTCATGCGCGGCGCGGCTCGAACAGGTAGTGGCTCACCCACCAGCGCTGCCCCTGCTCGAAGCCGAAGAGTTCCGCCACCGACATGAAGAACAGCCGCCAGCGCGTCCACCACAGGCCGGCGTCGGCACCGTAGGTGGCCTGGAACAGCGGACGCAGCGCCTCGCGCCGCTCGTCCATGTTGCGCAGCCAGGCCTCGGCCGTGCGCTGGTAGTGGTTGCCGGCCCAGCGCCAGCGGCGCAGCAGGCGCAGATCGTCCTGGCAGTACAGCGCGAGGTCGTCGCTGGGCATCATGCCGCCCGAGAAAAAGTAGCGGCTCATCCAGTCGCTCGCGTCGCGCACCTCGAAGGGGTACGGCGCCTCGCGGTGCGCGAACACGTGCATGAAGAAGCGCCCCTGCGGCCGCAGCCAGCGCGCCACGTTGGCGAAGGCCTGCGGCCAGTTGCGCAGGTGCTCGAACATCTCGACCGACACCACGCGGTCGAAGCGCTGGTCGGTGTCGAAGCGGTTGATGTCCTGCGTGAGCACCCGCACGTTGCCCAGCCCGCGCCGAGCCGCCTGCGCCTCGATGTAGGCGCGCTGCGACTGCGAATTCGACAGCGCCGTGATCCGG
Organism: Variovorax sp. FW301-JW7; assembly: GCF_058788795.1. Classification (NCBI taxonomy): domain Bacteria; kingdom Pseudomonadati; phylum Pseudomonadota; class Betaproteobacteria; order Burkholderiales; family Comamonadaceae; genus Variovorax; species Variovorax sp. FW301-JW7. The sequence goes on along the minus strand of NZ_JBYTBC010000002.1, from coordinate 605,455 downwards.
CTACCCGGGTAGCGCTCGGCCATCCACAACGTGAGCGAGCCCCAGCCGCAGCCCAGCTCCAGCACGTCCTGCCCGTTGGCCAGCCCGGCGCGCTCGCAGGTCGCGGCCAGTGCGGCGGCCTCGGCCTCTTCGAGCGTGCGCGTGCCTTCGGGCCAGTAGCAGCTGCTGTACTTGCGGTGCTGGCCCAGCACCTCGCCGAAGAAGGCGGCCGGCACTTCGTAGTGCTGTTCGTTGGCCTTCTCGGGCAGCGGCGCCAGGTGCGCCGCGCCCATGCCGGCGACGAAGTCCTGCGTCAGCTCGGCCGCCGCCAATGCGTTGCCGGCGTGCAGCTCGGTCAGCCGCTCGCGCAGCAGGCGGCGGATGCCCCGGCGGACCACGGCGTCGGGCACCAGGCCCCGTTCGACCCAGCGGATGGCGAATGCGATGTCCTGCGGCATGACGGTGTGCTCCTCGGCAAAGGCACGTCGGGAAGCGTGCCACAGGCACCTGTACGCGGGGAAACTGGTTTTGGATGAGCTTCGCGGTGGAGAAAAAGTCGATGCCGCCGCGAGCGTCAACGCGACGGGGTTCGCACCCTCTTCCTGGCCGGGGGAGCGGCCTGCGTGGTGATGTGCGGGTAGTGCTCGAAGGTATGTTTCATCACATCGCGCAGCCAGACCACGGCCGGGTCGTGATGAAAGCGCGGATGCCAGTGCTGGTTGAGTTGAAACTGGGGCACGGGCACCGGCGGCTCGAAGATGCGCACCGTGCCCATGCGGGCGAAGACCTCCCCCAGCTCGCGCGGCACGGTCGCGAGCAGATCCGGGTGCTGGTCCATCAGCAGCGGAACCATCAGGAAGTGGGGCGTCGTCACGGCCACGGTGCGGCGAACGCCCTGGTCTTCCAGCACCTTGTCGTAGCTCTCCGCCAGATGGCCGGTGAGCGAAACCACGATGTGCCGCATCGCTTCGAAGCGCTCGCGCGTGAGGGTGGCGCCGATGTCCTTGTTCCGCGTGCTGGCGATGGTCACGATGGGGTGCAGGAACAGGCGCTGATGAAACAGCCCTTCGGGCGCCGCACGGATGGACCCCACCGCCAGATCGGCCTCGCCTGACGCAAGCAGCCCTTCGACCTGCTCGAGCGGCACCTGCAGCGTGCGCAGCGAGCAGCCGGGCGCCTCTTTCTTGAAGCGCTCGAGCAGCGGGGGCAGGAACACCAGCTCGCCCATGTCGGTCAGGCACAGGGTGAAGATGCGCTGCGCCAGCGCAGGCTCGAAGCGGGCGCCGGCCAGGATCTGCTGGCGCACGGTGGCCATCACCTCGACCACCGCGGCGCGCATGCCCTCGGCCTTGCGCGTCGGTGCCATGCGGCTGCCGACCTTGACGAACAACGGGTCGTCGAAAAAAGCGCGCAGCCGGTTGAGCGCGTGGCTCATCGCACTCTGCGTCAGCCCGAGGCCCTGCGCGGCCTTCGTGACATTGGCCTCGCGAAACATCGCGTCGAAGACCGCCAGCAGGTTCAGGTCGAGGTTTTCCGCATGCATGCGGCGCATTCTAGAAATGACTGGCATGACGTTGATACATGAGAACCCTCGCCCTACGCTGTGCCCATGCCGTGACCCGAACGCGGCGAACAACAAAGGAGACGCCCCATGTTCATCAAAAACACCTGGTACGTGGCTGCCTGGGACAACGAGCTCACGCCGCAGGGCCTGTTCGCCCGCACCATCATCGGCGTGCCCGTTCTCATGTACCGCAAGGACGACGGCGAGATCGTCGCCATGGAAGACCGCTGCTGCCACCGCGGTGCGCCCCTGTCGGTGGGGCGGCGGGAAGGCAACTGCGTGCGCTGCATGTACCACGGCCTGAAGTTCGACGCCTCGGGCCAGTGCATCGAGGCCCCGGCCCAGAAGCGCATTCCCATCCAGGCCAGGGTGCGCACCTTTCCCGTGGTGCAACGCCATCGCTGGGTCTGGATCTGGATGGGTGCCGCCGACAAGGCCGACCCGGCGCTGATTCCCGACACACCCTGGCTGGACGACCCGAACTGGCGCAGCCTGGACGGCTACATCCACTACGACGTCAACTACCTGCTGATCTGCGACAACCTGCTGGACTTCTCCCACCTGCCCTTCGTGCACCCGACCACGCTGGGCGGCAGTGCGGACTACGCCGCCGCCCAGCCCAAGGTCGAACGCATCGACCACGGCGTGCGCATCACCCGGTGGGCCCTCGACACCGAGCCGCCGCCTTTCGCCCAGGCGGTGAAGGACTGGGGCAGCAGGGTCGACCGGTGGAACATCTACAACTTCACCATCCCCGCCATCCTGCTGATGGACTCCGGCATGGCGCCCACCGGCCAGGGCGCCGCCGAAGGCAACCGCGACGGCGCGATCGAGTTTCGCGGCTGCCAGGCCATCACGCCCGAGACGGAAAACTCCACCCACTACTTCTTCGCGCATCCCCACAACTTCGCCATCGACCAACCCGAAGTCACGCACTCGATCCACCAGGCCGTGGTGGACGCCTTCGATGAAGACCGCGACATCATCACCGCGCAGCAAAAGAGCCTGGCGCTGGCGCCCGGCTTCAAGATGATGGCCTTCGGCATCGACGCCGCGCTGAACCAGTTCCGCTGGATGGTCTCGCGCCGGCTGGAGGAAGAAGCGCTCGAAGAAGCTGCGGGCCGCCCCGCCGCCACAGCAGCGCCCGAACCCGCCCGGGCCTGAGCCATGAAGCTCCTCGTCACCCGCCTCACGCACGAGGCGCAGGATGTGCTCGGCCTGGAGTTGCGTGCGCAGGACGGTGCCGCGCTGCCGCCCTTCACCGCGGGCGCCCATGTGGACCTGCTGCTGCCCGGCGACATCCGCCGACAGTATTCGCTGGCCAACTCGCCGCTGGAGCGCCACCGCTACGTGCTCGGCGTGGGCCTGGCGCCAGCCTCGCGCGGCGGCTCGGCCTTCGTTCACCAGCGCCTTGCCGTGGGCGATGTGCTCGAGGTGGGCGCGCCGCGCGCGCTGTTCGGCATCGACCCGGCCGCCACCGAGCATGTGTTCGTGGCCGGCGGCATCGGCATCACGCCCCTCCTGAGCATGATCCTCTGGTGCGAGGCCCACGCCAGGCCCTGGAAGCTGCTGTACTGCATGCGCACGCGGGCCCGTGCCGCCTACGCGTGGACGCTGGCGCGCCACCCTGACCGCGTGCAACTGCACGTGGACCAGGAAGCGGCAGGCACGCCGCCCGACCTGGCGGGCTGGCTGACCGGCGCGGCCCCGGGCGCCCACGTCTACTGCTGCGGCCCCGAAGGGCTGATGAACGCGGTCGGCGCGGCTGCAGGCGTTGCCGGCATCGACAAGGCGGCCACCCATTTCGAACGCTTCGCGCCGCCGGAACCCGCCACGCCCCTGGCGCCGGCCGGCAGCTTCACCGTGGTGCTGCATCGCAGCGGCCAGCGGATCGAGGTCGCGCCGCAGCAGAGCCTGCTCGATGCACTGGAAAGTGCGAACGTCAGCGTTCCCTTCTCGTGCCGCGAAGGCATGTGCCGCAGCTGCGAGGTGCCGCTGCTCGAAGGCGAGGCCGAGCACCGCGACTTCGTGCTCAGCGACGAGGAGCGCGACAGCCACACCTGCATCCTGCCCTGCGTGTCCCGCGCACGGAGCGCCGTGCTCGTTCTCGATCTCTGACGTTCCCCCCACAGCACCAACGACTCAACCCCACCACTGGAGACAACCATGTTCAGAAAAATAACGGCCGCCTGCGCAGCGATCACGCTGGCGCTGCCCATCGCCGCGCAGGAAAGCTACCCCTCGCGGCCGATCCGCCTCGTCGTGCCCTACGCCGCCGGCGGCGCGACCGACTTCGTCGCGCGCACCCTCGGCGACCGCCTCTCGAAATCGATGGGGCAGCCCGTGGTGGTGGACAACAAGGCGGGCGCGGCGGGCGCCATCGGTGCCGGCGAAGTCGGCCGCGCCAAACCCGACGGCTACACGCTGCTGATGACCATCACCGATTCGCAGATCAACAACACGGCGCTGTTCAAGACCCTGGCCTACGACCCGCAGAAGGACTTCGTCGGCGTCACGCAGGTGGTGCGCAGCCCGGCGCTGATCTCCACGCACCCCGGCACCGGCATCAAGAGCATCGAAGACCTGAAGGCCAAGGTGGCCAAGGGCGTGAAACTGAGCTACGGGTCCTGGGGCGTCGGCGGGCTGGGCCACCTGGCCGGCGAGAGCCTCAACCGCGCACTGAATGCCGGCATGGTGCATGTGCCGCAGCGCGGCGAAGGGCCCGTGGTGACCGACCTGCTGTCGGGCACCATCGACCTCGGCCTGTCGTCGGTGCCCAGCGCGATGCAGCATGTGCCGACGGGCAAGGTCGTGCCGCTGGCCGTGCTGGGCCGCCAGCGCTCCACCACGCTCCCGCAGGTCCCGACCATGAACGAGCTGGGCTTCAAGGACCCGCTCTACGACACCAACGTCTGGGTCGGACTGCTGGCACCGGCGAAGACGCCGCAGCCCATCGTCGACAAGCTGGCCCGCGAGGTGCGCGCCATCGTCGGCTCGCCCGACGTCAGCCAGCTGTTCGTGAGCCGCGGCTTCGAGATGATGAACAGCACGCCCGAGCAGTTCGCGGCGTCGTACAAGGAGGAGTTCAACGTCATCACCCGGCGGATGCGCGACCTGGGCGTCGAGGCGCAATGAGGCAGGCGACCGCCCGGCGCCCATGAGGCACGTCACGTCGCCATGAACGCCGACGGATTCTGCCCGAGCCGCTTTCGGAACATCGTGGAGAAGGCGCCCGGGCTGTCGTAGCCCAGCTGAAGCGCCACGGTGGTCACCGACTGGCCCCTGGCCAACTGGGCCATGGCCGAAAGCAGGCAGGCCTGGCTGCGCCATTCGGCGAACGTCATGCCCGTGTGCAAGCGAAAGAACCGGCTGAACGTGCGTTCGCTCTGGTGCAGTTGCCGCGCCCAGGCGAGCGGAGGCGTGCGCACGTCGGGCTGGTGCAGGAACGCGATGCACAACGCCGCCAGACGTTGATCGCTGGGCAGCGGCGCAAAGAAGGGCAATGCAGCCGCACGGCGCACCTCCTGCAGCAGCAGCGACATCAGCAAGCCATCGCGGCCCCGCTCGTCATACAGCGCCGGCACGTCGATGGCCTCGATCAGCAGCTGCCGCAGCAAGGGCGACACCGCCAGCACTTCGCACAGCGAACCGCCGCGCGGTGCCGACGCGGGCTCGATGTAGAGGCTGCGGGTGCTGACGCCCACCATCCTCACCCGGTGCGGCTTGCCGGCGGGAATCCACACGCCGCTGTGGGGCGGGACGACCCACGCGCCATCGTCCGTGCCCACCTCCATCAGCCCGGTGGCGCCGTAAAGAAACTGGGCGCGGCGATGGCTGTGCATTTCGAGCACGGTGCCCGGCGCGTAGTCGGTGCCGATGGCCAGAACGGCACGCGGCGTGAGGTCGAGGGCGTCGAGGGACTGGTTGCGCACAGCGAATCGGTGGGTTGGCCGGAACGCAAATATTGTTGACCGAAGCGCGCACGCGCGCCAAGCCACCCCGCTCTAGCCTCGAGGCTTCTTTCTGTGTCGATGGAGCTTCTCGTGTCGTTGTATCTGTTGTTGGTGGTGTGTGGATGCCTGACGGGCGTCACCACCGTGCTGTTCGGTTTCGGTGGCGGGTTCGTCGTGGTCCCGTTGCTGTACCAGCTCTTGTCCCAGCTGAACGCGCCTGACAGCGCCGTCGGGCAGTCGGCCATGCAGATCGCCGTCGCCACCTCCACGTGCGTGATGATCTTCGGCGCACTGCTGGCCACCTGGCGCCATCAGCGTGCGGGGACGCTCGACTGGTCGCAAGTCCGGCCGCTGCTGGGCGCCCTGGGTGCCGGCGCGGTGCTGGGTGCGCTGGCCGCCACCGCGGTGCATGGGGAATGGCTGCGCTGGACATTTGCGGCGTACCTCGCGCTGACCATCGGGGACTGCTGGCTCCGGCCCGGCTTTCTTTCGCCGGCTGCGGCGCCCAAGGCCGCGCCCTCTGCCACGGCCACGACGCTGTCGGGGCTGGTGATCGGTGGCATCGCCGCATTCCTCGGGGTCGGCGGCAGCGTGATGACGGTGCCCCTCATGCGCCGCCGCGGCATCGAGATGCGCCGCGCGACGGCCATGGCCAACCCGCTGTCCCTGCCGGTGGCGCTGGCGGGCACGGCCACCTACGTGGCCTTGTCGACCACATCGACGCCGTCGTTCGGGCCATGGCATCTGGGGTACGTCGACGTGCGCGCAGCGGCGACGCTCGTGGTGGGCTCCTGGATCGGCATTCGCGTCGCCGCGCTGTGGATCGGGCGCATTCCAGACCGACTCCACGCCAAGGTCTACCTGGCCTTGCTGATCGTGGTTTTCCTGGCGATGGTGGTGCGCTGACCGCGTGGGCCTGCGCGGCCGCCTCAGGCGTTCCCTAGGCGACAGGCGCAGCGCACAGTCTTTGCCATCATCGCGAATTCGACTGCCGCCTGCCGCCTGCTACACGGAGCCCTCCCCCATGACCTCGCCTTTCACCACCACCGCCCTGGGCCTGTGCGGCCCGCTGCGCCAGCCGCGCCAGATGCTGGCCGACCAGACCTACGACGACCACAAGTCGATCCACGACGACGCGACGGCGGAAAACCTGGGCTTGCGCGCCGGGCCGATCGAGGGGCCGACGCACTTCAGCCAGTTCGATCCCCTGCTGTTCCACGTGTTCGGCCAGGCCTGGTTCGAGACCGGCTGCATCAGCGCTCATTACCAGAACATGGTGGTCGAGGGCGAATCGGTGCGTGCCTTTGTCGACCTGCCCGCACCCGGCGCCACTTTCGTGCGCCTGCGTGCCGAGAAGGCCGACGGCACGCCGGTGCTGACCGGCACCGCATCGATCGGCGATGCGTCGCAGCACCCGCACGAGCTGCGCCAGCGCATCGCGAAGCTGCGCCCGGCCCAGGGCCTGGTCATCAACCGCGACCTGCGCGTGGGCCAGCGCGGCGCCGTCGTCGAGAAGATCCGCATGGGCTTCGACCAGCACATGGGCGACCACTACCCCTTCACGTTGGCGGACAAGCTCAAGGTCATCACCGAGCCCTGCGACTGGTACACGCCCGAAGGCGGCAAGGGTTCGCCGTGGGGCCGGGCGATCATCCCGACCGAGATGATCAGCGTGCTGCTCGGTTCCACCAGCGCCGAGGCACAACTGAGTGGCCGCAAGCCGGCGGTGGGTCTGTTCGCCGGGCAGGAGATTCGCCTGATCAAGGGCCCGCTCTTCGTGGATCAGGACTACGAACTGGAACGCGAAATCATCGCGCTGAGCGAAAGCGCGCGCACCGAATCCGTGTGGATACGCACCCGGGTGTACGAGATGCCGTCGCGCACGCTCGTGGCCGAGATGATCCTCAATGGCGCGACGATGAAGGCCTCCTACCCGAACTACGAAGCCGAGGCCAAGGAGCTGGGGCTGGCCTGAGCGCGGCATCGGCCCTGATCCATCGGGGCAGAATCCTCTCTTTTTGGGTGCCGTATGCCAGCTGTACTTGAAGGGGGTTGCCTCTGCGGCAAGGTCCGATTCAGCACGAGCCAGCCGCCGCTGCGCACGTTCGCCTGCCATTGCAGCTTCTGCCAGCGCATGACCGGCACGTCGTTCTACGCCGAGTCCCTCTTTCCGATGGACGACGTGCAGTTCAACGACGGCGAACTGCGGCAGTACGCACATCACTCGGATGGCAGCCACAAGCAGGTCTTCGTTCATTTCTGCCCCTCGTGCGGCACGACGATCGGCCTGACCTTCGAACGCTGGCCCGACGTGCGTGCCATCTCGCGCGGGTGCTATGACGATCCGAATGCGGTCGAACTCACGAGCCACATCTGGACCCGCTCTGCGCAAAGCGGTGTGGCCTTGCCGGCCGACGTGGATTGCTTTGCCAGGGCGCGGGCCACGCTGGATGGCGTGCCCGAAGTGGCGTCACGGCATGAAGCGCCTGTGCTGGCTCGGCCGTCGAGCCCGCCCCTTCCGTGAAACACAGAAGCAAGGTCATCGTGGTGGGCGGCGGCATCCTGGGTGCGTCAGCCGCGTGGCATCTGTCCAGGGCAGGTGCTGCAGTCACGTTGATTGAACGCGCCCCCGACGATCTCTTTTCTGCGACCGCCTCGTCTTTCGGATGGGTCGGCGCCAGCGCGAGCACGCCTTCCGACAACCCGGCAGCCTTCGCCCAGAGGTTGAGGGCGCTGGAAGAGTTCGCCCGGCTCGAGCGCGAACTCGGTCCGTTGCCGATCGCAGCGCGCGGCGCGCTGCTCTGGAGGTCTACGGAAGATGAAACGGCCGCCATGATTGCCGAGCATCGAGCCGCCGGCACACGGATGGAGCGACTCACTCGCGCCCAGGTCGCCGAAATGGAACCGCTGCTTGCAGAGCCACCCCCGCTCGCTGCCTGGGCGCCCGGCGACTTCGCGTTGGAGCCCGCCGCCTTCGCACGCCAGCTGCTGGCAGGCGCGCAGGCTGCGGGGGCACGCATCCGCCACGGAACGGCTCAAGCCATCGAAGCCGCAGGCCGTCGGATCACAGGTGTCGTGATCGACGGGCAGACACTGCCTGCCGACACGGTGGTGCTCGCCAACGGCCATGGCGCGCGCACGCTGGCCGCAACGGTCGGCGTCGACCTTCCGGTCCATGCATCGCCGGCCGTGTTGATTCGATTCGGTGCGCAGGCGCAGGGCATTCGCCACCTGATCTGCGCGCGGGACATGGAGCTGCGCCCCGCCCTGGGAGGCGGCCTTGTGTCTGCTGCCGACTGTCCAGAAGAAGGCGAGGCCGGCCTTCCTGCCCTTGCCGCGCGAACGGGCAACGCCATTGCGCATCTGCTTGGGGCCGCGACGGTGCCATCGCTTCTGTCCATCAACGCCGTGCAACGTCCCATGACCACCGACGGCAGGCCACTTTGCGGCGCTGTGGGAAAGATCGACGGCTTGTATGCCGTGGTCGCGCACCCCGGCGTGATCCTTGCCCCGCTTCTGGGTCGGCGCTGCGCCGAAGCTGTCCTGGGTTCTTGACTGCGGCAGGGCCTGCAAGGTTCGCGAGCGCTTCGACAACGACACGGCTTGGACTACAGCCGGCCACCATGGTCTTCCGAGCGGCAGTCAGGCACGCAGTTGCCATCGACGATCACTGCGCAGGGCGACCGGTGAGGAAGGCGACGCACGCAGCAAGCAGGTCGCCGCAACGGAATGCCCCCACGGCATATGCCTTCATGCGTATGTCGTTCGACTTGTCACGACCAGCGTCCTCATGACTTTGGTCATTTCAGGTTCGAGATCGTCCGCACTAACATGCCCGGACCATGGCCACTGCCACACCATTGCCGTCACATGCCGCACCGTTGCGCAGCGAGGCCGGCATTGCCATCCCCGCGCGGGGCATCCTGGTGGTCGACGACCACGAGTTGGTGCGACTGGGCCTGCGGGCACTGCTGCTGGCAGAGACCGGCAGCGTGCCGGTGTACGAGGCACGCTGCCTCGCCGACGCATTGCACCTGTACGAACTCCATGTCGCGTCGCACTTCCTGGTGCTGCTCGATCTCGACCTGCCCGACTCCCAGGGACTGGACACCCTCGTGCGCTTCAAGCGCGCCTTTCCCGCATCGCGCGTGGTCGTGCTCTCGGGCAAGGACAGCCACGCGCTGCTGCAGGGGGCGATGGCGCTCGGGGCGCAGGCCTTCCTGCCCAAGACCGGTCACCTGGGCGAGGTGCTGCGCTACGTGCGGGACAACGACCTGGTCGGCATGCCAGCCCGGCTGCCTGCGGCTCCCGTCACTGCGCACACGCAACCGGCGACGGCCGAATTGCAGCCGCAGCCGCAGCTCAATGCGCGCCAGGTCGAGATCCTCGACTGGCTGCTGGCCGGCAAGTCGAACAAGGAGATCGCGCAGCTCTCGCGCCTGACCGAGGGCACGGTCAAGAACCATGTGTCCACCCTGTTGCTGCTGTTCGGCATGCGCTCGCGGGCCCAGCTCATCAGCAGCCTGAGGTGATCCCCGCGCGCGGTGCGGCCTTCGACGTGGCGATGCCCGCATGCCTGCGATGAATGACGACCTGCATCCGCCCGCGCTGGCCCAGCGGGTGCTGCGCGAGCAGGTGGCCACGGTGCATGCCAACGCGCCGGCCGCCTACCTCGCGGACTTCCTCACGGCGCAGACGCTGGGCATCGGCCTGTTCGTGGCCACGCGGCGCTGGCAGGTGCTGCTGTGGATGGCGCTGCACCTGGCACTGACGCTGCGGCGCGCGTACCGGCGCTACCAGCGCAGCCCCGATGCGGCGGCCCACCCCGAGTACTGGGCCCGCTTCAATGCACGCAACGTGCTGATGCGCTCCTGCGTCTGGGGCCTGGCGCCCTGGCTGTGCGTGCCGCCGGGGCGCAACCTCGGGCTGTGGGTGATGGTGATCGTCATGATGATGGGCGGCTGCGCCGGCGGTGCGCTGTCGCTGGCCGTTCTCAAGCGCAACATCCCCCGCTTCATCGTGCCCAGCATGGCGAGCCTGACCCTGGCGCTGGCCTGGCGCGGCGACACCGTGCACCTGTTCCTGGCCACCGGCTGCCTGCTGTACATGGGCGTCATGATCATCTTCGCGCTGCAGCACCACCGGCTGCTGACCGCCGCGCTGACCATGCGTTTCGAGAAGGAGGCGCTGGCCGAGCAACTGAGCCACCAGATTGCCGCCACCCAGCGCGCCAGCGAGGAAAAAACGCGCTTCCTTGCCGCCGCCAGCCACGACCTGCGCCAGCCCCTGCACGCCATCGCGCTGTTCGGCGCCGTCATCGAGAAGAAGCTCCAGGGCAGCGACGAATGGAACCACGCGGCGCGGCTGATGGATGCGGTCGGCACGCTCGGCGATTCGCTGGACACCCTGCTCGACATCTCGCGGCTGGACGCCGGCGAGGTGTCGCCGCAGATCCGCCCCGTGGAACTCAACCCGCTGTTCCTCGCGCTCAACAACGTGTTCGCGGCCCAGGCGACCGACCGGGACCTGCAATTGCGATTGCGCGCCACGCCGTGCTGGGTGCTGAGCGACCCGCAGCTGTTGCAGCGGCTGCTGTCCAATCTCGTGGACAACGCGCTCAAGTACACGCCGCGCGGCGGCGTGGTGGTGGCCGCCCGTGCGCGCGGGCCGCTGGTGTGGATCGACGTCTGCGACACCGGCATCGGCATTCCGCACGAGCACCTGGGCCGCATCTTCGACGAGTTCTACCAGGTCGGGAATCCGGGGCGCGACCGCGCGCAGGGGCTGGGCATCGGCCTGTCCATCGTGCACCGGCTCTCGCGCCTGATGGCGCACCCATTGCAGGTGCGCTCGCGCCTGGACCACGGCAGCCGCTTTCGCCTGGTGCTTCCGGCGGTGTCGGCCTCGGGCGTCGCGCCGCTCGCCGTGCGCCCGGACGCTGCCTTGCCGTTGCCGCAGCGCGTGCTGCTCATCGACGACGAAGCCGCGATCCGCCAGGCCGTCACCGGGCTGCTGCAGGCCCACGGCGTGCGCATCGACGCCGTGGCCAGCGAGGCCGAAGCCGAGGCCGTGCTGGTGCAGGCCCCCCATGAAAGTGCCCCGGTCGACGTGCTGTTGTGCGACGTGCGCCTGGCCGACGGTGCCGACGGACTGGCCGCTGCGCTGCGCCTGCGCGCACGCTTCGGCCCCGGCTTGCAGGTGCTGTTGATCACCGGGGAAACCGCGCCGCGGCGACAGCAGCAGATGCTCGAATCCGGGCTGCAGGTGCTGCTCAAACCCGTGGCCGCCGACAGGCTGCTGCAGGCCCTGGCCTCGCTGACCCCGCACGACACGACGCACGCACGCAAGCGCTCCTGAGCACTTTTTTTCTCGCCAGGTCGATGACCTTCGACACTGGATTGCAGGTAGCACCGACCCTACCGTGGAGGCCTTCTCATCCACTCCAGCTGAAAAAAGGAAGGCCTCTCATGAACACCCCTCGCCCCGTTTTCCGTGCATGGCGCACACCCGCCGCGCTGCTGATGATGAACCTCGCGCTGGTGGCTTGCGGTGGGGGTGGGGGCGGAGGCGGCGGCTTCCCCGGCTTCGCTGTCGCGCCAGCACCGGCCCCTGCGCCTGCAGCCCAGGACACACCGCCGCCCACACCGGAAGACACCACGCCCGCCATCACGACGCAGCCCTCCGACACCACCGTGGGCCAGGGCGTGGCCGCCACGCTGAAGGTCCAGGCCACGCGCGCCACGGCCTACCAGTGGCAGCGCAGCGCGGATGGCGGTGCCAGCTGGACCGATGTCTCCGGCGCCACCGGCGACAGCTTCACCACGCCAGCCAACCAGCTGGCCGACAGCGGCCAGCAGCTGCGCGTGCAGGTGACGGGCGCCAGCGGCAGCGTGACCAGCCATGCCGCCACGCTCACGGTCAAACCCTGGGTCGCCACCGTGCTGGCGACCACCGGCGTGACCTACAACCACCCCTACCAGCTCGTCCTCGACGCCAGCGGCGCGAACCTCTACGTGGCCATGGGCGGCAACGGCTCGGTCTACCGCATCGACACGGCCAGCGGCACCGGCACCGAAGTCACGCCGGGGTCGACCATGAATACGCCGTATGGCCTGGCACTGGCCGCCGACGGCACCCTGTACGTGAGCGACCAGCACCGCATCAACAAGATCGCCCCCAACGCCACGACCTACAGCACCTGGGTCGGCGGTGGCACGAGCGGCTATGCCGACAGCCCGGCCACGCCGATGTTCAACAACCCCGCCAGCATCGCGCTCGACGGTGCAGGCAATCTGTTCGTGGCAGACCTCGGAAACAAGCGCGTGCGCAAGGTCGCAGCCGATGGCACCACGAGCACGCTCGCGGGCGACGGCACGCAGGCCAACCTGGACGGGGTCGGCACCGCTGCCCAGTTCGCCCGCCCGCAAGGCCTGGCGATCAGCCGCGACGGCCGCACGCTGTACGACACGGACACCGACAGCCTGTGCCTGCGCAAGATCGACGTGGCCAGCGCCACCGTGAGCACGCTGCTGGGCGATTGCGCCAACGGCGGCGTGGTCGACGGAACGGCCGCCACGCCGGCCAAGCTCGGCTTCTCCTACGGCGTGACGGTGGATGCGCACGACAACGTGTTCCTGACCCATGCCTGGGACGGCGTGGCGCGCGTGGTCACGCCTGCGGGCGAGATCAGCACGCTGCGCGACAGCACCGGCGCGGCGATGGCGTTCAACTTCCCGATCGGCGTGGCAGTGGCCAACGACGGCAGCGTCTACGTGGGCGCCTCCAACGGCAACCAGATCTTCAAGCTCACGCTGGCACCCTGAGAGAGCGCCGAGGGATCTTCGGCTCGCAGCGTGCGAGCCGAAGACCCGGCGAGCGACATGTCCCGGCCGCCTCCCCTACCGGCACTCGTTCCAGTACCCATCCGGGTTCGCCTCCAGCGGCGTGGCGATCCGCTTGAGCGACGTGCGGCCCTGTGCATCCTTCGCGACCACGAAGATGTTCCCGTCCTGCACCGGGAACCCGTTGCGCAGAAACTTGAAGCCGCTGCGCACCGACGCAAAGTTGGCGGCATTGAGCGCGTTGCGCAAGGCACCGCGATCGGCGACGGAGCCCTTGGTCTCCCTCAATGCGCTGTCGATCAGGAGCGCCGCATCGAAACCTTGCGCCGCGTACTGCGAGGGAATGCGCCCGTGCTTCTTTTCGAAGGCTGCAACAAAAGCCTTGCTCGTCGGGCTCGGCAGGTCGGGGCCCCAGACCGCGCCGGCCAGCACACCAAGCGCGGCCTCCTTGAGCAGTGGCAATGTCGTGCCATCGACCGTGCCCACGGTCAGCAAGGGCACCTTGCTCAGCAGGCCCGAGCGGTTCATCTGCTGGATGAAGTTCACGCCCATGTCGCCCGGCAGGAAGGCCACCACCGCATCGGGCGCGACGCGCTGGATCTGCGCCAGCGCCGCCGCGTAGTCGGTCTGCTGGGGCGGGACGTAGATTTCGCTGATCACCTCGCCCGAGTAGTAGCGCTTGAAGCCGCGCAGCTGGTCCTTGCCCGAGGCGTTGTCGGGCGCAATGAACAGCGTCTTCCAGTAGCCCTTGTCGACCGCGTAGCGTCCCACGATCCCGGCCTGGTACTCGTCCTGGTACGAGGCGAAGACGAACCGGGTGTTGCACTGCTTGCCGGCGATCGGCGCGGGGCCGGCATTCGAGCCGACGAACAGCATGCCCGCCCGGGCCATCGGCTTGGCCATGGCCATCATCACGTCGGAGAAGGTCACGCCGGTGACGAAGCTGACCTTGTCCTTCTCGATCAGGTTCTGCACCAGCTGCGCCCCGCGCTCGGGGTTGTGCTGGTCGTCTTCCTTGAGGACCGTCACGGGCACGCCGCCGAGCATGCCTTGGCGTTGCTCGACCGCCAGCATGAAGCCGTCGTACTGCTCCTGCCCGAGCGCGGCTCCGGGGCCGGAGAGCGTGCCGATGAAGCCGATGTTGACCTGCGCGGAAACGGCCCATGCCGCGGCGCCCAAGGTGCAGGCCACGAGGGCCGTGCGGATGCGGTGGATCAAGATGTTCCTTGTGAATGAGTGAAGCGAGTCTCGCCTGTTCCCGGCCGCCCTTTGCCCGGAAGCAGGTTCACGACGCTGCTTCGAGACCGACGCGCACTGCACATCACTCGCGCACGAGCCGGACCCCGAGGGGCATGGGCTGCGCCTCGCAAGAGATATCGCCCCCACCCCCCAGCACCCATCCGCCGATCCATGCACGGGCCTCCCGCGTCGCGGGGCCGGCGGTGCAGACGGTGGAGGACCGATACCCTTCGCGCAGCGGCTGCGTGCCGGACGCCGGGAAATCGGCGGCGGGGATGTCGAGCTTCTTGAACCAGCGCTCCGCGAGGCTGTTCACCTCCTTGATGGTGGGCAGGCGCCAACCCGGTTGTGTGGCGGCGTGCTGCAGGGCTTGCACATAGCGGTAGCGCCCGGCCGTTCCGGTGCAGCGCTGGCCGTTCCATACCTGCGGCTCGTCGCAGCGGCGCCACGCCAGGCCGGTGTGGCGGTCTTCGACCACGCCGCCGGGCACGCCGCGCTCGTCGGGCACTTCGCGCCAGCGGCCGGTCTCGGGCACTTCGGGGCCGCGCACCAGGCGCACGAACAACGGCTGCGGTTTTCTCTCCATCCTGCGGTTGCAGCTGTAGACGAACCCGAGCTTGAAGCTCACGCACCAGATGCGGGTCTGGTCGTCCGGCTCGGAGCTCAGGTAGTGGCCCGGCATGGTGTTGGGCAGCCATCGCGCATCGACGGCGGCCTGTTCGGCAGGCCACCGCCCCGCCCGTTCGTTGATCAGCTCCCCCAGATCGATCAGGCCGTACAGCTCGGCCACCGTGGGCAGGCGCCAATCGGTGAAGCCGCACAGGCGCATCGCGTTCACCTGCGCCACATAGGCCATGGCATCGCCCGGCCGCCCGTCGCCGTAGTAGGAATAGGCGTCGGTGTTGGCCCGGCTGCCGGGCGCTGGCTCGTTGTGCGGACCGTAGCTGTCGATCAGCTTGCCGGTGCCCGGCGGACCGGCCTGTGTCCTCATCCACGCCAGCTTGCCGCTGTCGGGCTTGCCCTCCCAGACCAGCCCGGACACCCGGTCGCGCACGCAGGAGGTCAAGGGTTGGCCGGCCACCGCCTCGTAGTCGGGTGGGCCCGCGCGCAACATGCCGTCCTGCTTGGGGATCAAGGCCAGCGGTCCCGCGTCCGTGCACGACTGAGGGGCCGATCTGCCGTCTTGCTGCAAGCCCAGGCACGTGCGCGCGCCGGTGGGCGGCACCTTCACGGTGGTCGGTCCGGCCGTGACCGCCGGCGACTGCGCGGCGGCAGGCGCGGCGGCCCATCCCACCAGCAGAGCGATCGCGGTGGCTGCTGCGCGGAGCACGCGCAGTGCATAGGCGCGGGCGGCGGAAAGGCTGGAGGTATTCATGAGGAGTTCGAACGGGGCAGATGGGTCTGGCGTGACGCCGGATTTCACTCGCGCTGCCGGGCTGTTCGACTACCCGGCTTTCAAAGCGCCGGCGACCTTGTAGGCACTGACGAGGAGGCCGGACGGCATGGCTTTCGTGCTGACGAGTTCGAGGGAGCGCGGTGGGGTTCCCTGCGCGAAGAAGCGCTTTCCAGCGCCCACCAGGACCGGATAAACGACCAGCAGCACTTCATCCACAAGACCGTGTTCGAGCAGTGTCGATGTCAGCGTAGAGCTGCCCCAGAGAATCAGGTTCGGGCCCGCCTGCGACTTGATGCGGTGAACGCCCTCGACGACGTCCGGCCCCAAGCTTTCGAACGGGCCCCACGAAAGGCTTTCGGGACGGTGGGTCACAACATGCTTGGTCGCTGCATTCAGTCCGTCCGCCATCGCGCTGCTCGGTGCCTTGGGCCAGTAGTCCGACCACATGTCGTAGGTGCGACGCCCGAGCAGCAGGTCGAAACGCCCGCCATGCGCGGCGAGCACTTCATCCCGGCCGGCGGGGCTGCGGTACGGCGCGGTCCAGTCCGCGTAGGGAAAACCGTCTTCGCCCGAGGTCTGGATCACGCCGTCCAGCGAGATGTGCTCCATGATTTTCAGCGTTCTCATGCGGGTCTCCTTGCTTGAGGTGGGAGGGTGCTCAATGGGCCTGCGCATCAAAGTATGCCGGCCACGACAGCGGCGAAGCCTGGAGCCCTTCGGCCCCACGGAATGCAGACATGGCTTTCGCGCGTGAGCCGAAGTTCATCGTTGCCACGCCGAGGTTGAAGAAAGTGTTCCGGTCGGTGGAACCGAGTTCGATCGCACGCTTCAGAGCGGATGCTGCTTCTTCGTGCTTGCCTTGATCGGAAAGCACTGCGCCCAAGCACGTCAGGGCAAGAACATTGCCAGGGGATTCAACGAGCGCCTTCGAGAGCAACGCTTGCGCAGAGGCAAGGTTCGCTTCCCATTTTTCGGGGTTGTTCCATGCGTCGTCGACAAGCGATCGACTGAGGGAGATGACGTCCAGGATCATGGGCTGTTCAGGTTTGCTGCGGCTCCATTAAACCGCCAACGTTCTGACGCAATGGCTTCCGACGTTGGACAGATATGCGCGCTGAATGACTTCCCTGCGACAAGGGCGCCGGCTTCGTAGGTACACAACATCTCCGGCGTTCGAAGCCATTGCAGACGTCCATTCTGAAAGTGACTGGTGGCGTCGGGTGCCATCGAAGCCCGGCTGCCGGTGAAGCGAGACCACGAATACCGACAGCCGCTGTAACCAGTTGGTATGGCTTTTGGCATCGCGACCCATTCGATCTCACCGTCGATGCGAGTCTTTGTGTTCATGACCAGAGCAGCCTCAGGGCACTGCCGAGCTGCTGCACGCGAGAAGCCCAACACACGGATGCCAACGAGGTCCTCAGAGCCCAGCTGCACCTCTGTTCGGACGGGGTATTTGAGGATCGAAAGAGAGCGGTAGTCCGGCTCACAAGCCGATCCAATTGCCGCTTCGACGAAGGTGAACTCTTTCGACACGGGAAGCGCTGCGTAGGCACTTTCCACGATCCGAACGCGCAGACCTGTCATCGTCGCCGCAGGCCGAAAGGGCCCAGCCTTTGTCGTGACGGACTCCTCTCCGAGAACAACTGCCCAGAATCTGTAGCGGCCCTTGAGACTCTCGAAGAATTCGGCTCGAAGGGTCGGGTCGCTAGGAGGCGAGCACGCGAAGGACGAAGCGCCGAAAGTCAGTAGCGTGCATGCGAAACCGAAAGAGACCGCTCGTGAGTGCATGGATGGCCTTGATGCTCATGCAGGGAATTCAACGCCTGCGCCCGACCGATGGTACCTACCCATGTCAGACATCCCCCAGCAACCAGAGACAATCACCCCATGGCTCAAGGAAAACGAATTTCTTCCGACATCGGAGACGACGCGATCCAAGCGATCAAGGCGTTCGGTGCTGCCGCCAAGCTGGCGCGCACAACGGCTGGCGAGGGCCAGGCCGCTGCTGCCGCGCGCCTGGGCGTTCACGTCCAGACGATCGCGCGGATCGAATCGGGGGAGCCGGGCGTTGCCATCGGGCACGTGCTCGGCATGCTGGCGCTCTACGGCATCTCGACGACGCTGCAACAGCGACAGCCGCAACCACCGGCGGAGAACGGCGAGCGCCCCGCCTGAGCTGTCAGCCTAGCTAGGCGCCGCCCACGGCAGCTCGCAGCGACTGCAGCGTGGCCTCGGCCGTTTCGATGCGCCGCTGCAGCTCTTCATTGACCAGCCGCACGAGCGCGCCGAGTTCGGTGCGCGTCGGGTACACATCGTCGGTGTCGTTCACACATTGCGGCACGACGAGTTTCTCGATGCACGCATACGCGCGGCGCACCGTGTGAAAGCTGTCGAGGTCGTCGCAGGCCTGAAGGGCGAGCGATTCGGCGCAGAGAGTCGCCGAGGATTCGGGTAACGAGGGAGCGAGCGCCATGCATGGCCTCCGGGAGGTGGGCGCAGAGGTGTTTCGGGAGACCAAGCCCGGCCGCGCCTCCTCAGGCGCAACGGGCCGCAGTATAGCCACGCACCCCCACCCCCCTTCACAGCGCAAAACCGGGATGCCCCTACGACCCGTGCCCCCTCCCCCGATGCTGGAACAATGCGCCGATCTATGGATGGTCTCGATCTCATCAAAACGTTCCGCGAAGTCGCGTTCCGGCGCAGCTTTTCCCGCGCGGCCCTGTCGCTGGGCATGTCCAAGGCGACGGTCAGCCGCTATGTGGCCGAGCTGGAAGCGCGCAGCGGCGTGCGCCTGCTCAACCGCTCGACCCGCTCCCTGAGCCTCACCGACGCGGGCGAGGTGCTGCTGGAGCGCAGCACCGAGCTGGTGACGATGGCCGAGAACACGCTCAACGACCTGCAGGCGCACGGCTCGCACCCGCGCGGGCGCCTGCGCATGAGCGCGCCGCACGGGCTCATCGCGGGCTGGCTCTCGGACGTGATCGCGGAGTTCATCAAGCTCTACCCCGACGTGTACGTGAGCCTGAATTTCACCAACCACGACATCGACCTGATCGAGGAAGGCATCGACATCCACCTGACGGGCGGGCGCATCGACGACATGAACCTGATCGTGCGCCGGCTGGTGCGCTTCGACATGGTGGTGTGCGCGTCGCCCGCCTACTGGGCGCAGCGCGGCATTCCGCAGGTGCCCGAGGACATGGCGCGGCACGACGTGCTGAGCTATTCGCCGATGCCCACCACGCACCTGCCGTTTGAAACCGACGGCCAGCCGCACGAGGTGGCGGTGCACAGCCGCATGGAGGCCAACGACGCGGTGGCGCTGATCGAGCTGGCGCTGCGCGGCGTGGGCGTGGCCTACGTGCCCGAGCCGCTGGCGCAGTCGCACCTGGAGCGCGGCGCACTGGTGCCGGTGCTGCGCGACCACATGCCGCACGAGCACTGGCTGTATGCCGCGTACTCGCAGCGCCGCCACAACAGCGCGGCGATGCGCGCAATGCTCGACTTTCTCGAAAAATCGATGGGGCCGGTGCCCGAACCCATGCCCGCGGCGGTGCCGGTGGCGCTGCCGGCCTGTCCCGTCAACGCCGCCATCGTGGCGCGCAACACACCCGTGCCCAATGGAAAGGCCCCCTGACCTCATGACCACGCCCGCGCTCCTGATCCGCCCACCCACGCCCGACGACTTCGCCGCCTGGAAGCCGCTCTGGGACGGCTACAACGCCTTCTACGGCCGCGAGGGCCCCACGGCCCTGCCCGAGGCGATCACGCAGGTCACGTGGCAGCGCTTCTTCGATCCGTACGAGCCGGTGCATGCGCTGGTGGCCGAACGCGAGGGGCAACTGGTGGGGCTGGTGCACTACCTGTTCCACCGCAGCACGACGCGCATCGAACCGACCTGCTACCTGCAGGACCTCTTCACGCAGTCGTCCGAACGCGGCCGGGGCGTGGGCCGGCAGCTGATCCAGGGCGTGTACGACGCGGTGCGCCGCGCGGGCGGACAGCGCGTGTACTGGCAGACGCACACGACCAACGCGGCCGGGCGCACGCTCTACGACAAGGTCGCGAAGCACGAGGGCTTCATCGTCTACGCGACGATGGTCTGACCGATCAGTACTTGATGGTGATGCCGGCCTTCACGCCGGTGTTGGCCTTGCCATCCGAATGCGCGCCGCCCGAGAAGGAGACGTCGCCGCCGGTCTTGGCACCGACCGAATAGGTGGGCCGCTTGCCAGACGTGTCGGTGCCGGCCTCCAGCGCACTGCCATCCGGGCGCTGCACGCCGACCGCGGCGCCGTTCGTGCGGGCCGAGGTTTCGGTGGAGTTCACGTTGGGCGCGATGTAGGCCGTGCCCTTGTCGTCGCTGTCGATGGGCACTTTGACGGGCTCCGCAATGGCCACGACGGCCGCTGTGCAAGCAGCCACACCCAGGAACGCAAGAATCACTCTGTTCATGGGGACCGATGGTGGGTGCTGGCCGTCGCGCGGGCTGTGGGCGTGGCCTCACGGCGCGCGTAGGACGAAGGCGGCATCAATGCCATGACAGGTTGAACAGGAAGAACGCCGCGAGCACCCACAGCAACAGCACGAGGTGCGTGAGCTGCAAGCCATCCTGCCGAATCCAGTAGGCGAACCACGGGCCGCCCAGGTGCATGGCGAAGAGGAAGGCGGCAAAGCCGGCGAGCCCCAGGTTGAGCCACGGCCGTGCGGTGGCCAGGTCGCCGCCGACGACCAACGCGGCGCTGCCTGCCCAGAACGCCAGCGCCGCGCCGAACTGCAATGCCAGCACCACCCCGAGCGCCGCGCGATGCAACGCCACCGAGCGGACGGCGCGCGTCAGCAAGGGTGTGTCGATCGCGGGCTCGACGCGCAACGGCGCCATCGACATCGTGCCGCCGACCGCGAACGCCGAGCCCGCAAAGCCGCGCCAGTTGTTGCGCACCGCAATCGAAAGCCACAGCGCCATGCCCAGCGCGTGAAGGGACTGGAACAGCCAGACGGAGGTAGGGAGATTCATCGGGGCGCCTGCGTTTCTAAATATCAAAGATTATTCTTTGATATTGACGCGCCCGCCGGTCTGCGCTCAAAGTCCCTCAAGGAAGGTCGAACGAACGCCATGAACACCGCCGCCCCCACCCCACCCGGCCCCTCACCGGAAGCGCTCGAACGCCTGCTGGCCGCCGGCCGCGACGGCGCCCTGCTGCGCATGAGCCTGGCGCTGGCGCACCACCGGCGCGATGACGCGCCCACGGCGCTGATGCATGTCGAGAAAGCGCTCGCCTTCGACCCCGAATTCACGGCCGCATGGCGGCTGCAGGGTCTGCTCGCGCTGGCGCTCGGCGATTCTGCGAAGGCCGAGGCCTCGTTCGCGCAGGCGCTGGAGGTGGCGCAGCGGCGCGGGGAGCTTCAGCTGGTGAAGGAACTCACCGTGCGGCTGCGGCGCCTGCGCACGCCGAAGCCGCCCGCCGACTGAACGGCCTCAGGCCGCCGCCGTCTTCGCCAGCGGATTGAGCCCGGGCTCGCCAACGCGCGTGAGCGTGTTGCGATCGGTGTGATGGAAAGGCTCGGCCTGGCCCAGGATCTGCATCACGGTGTCCTGGTCGTACGACCAGGTGCCGTCGGCGTTGATCTTCACCGTGATGTTCCACGCCAGCGTGGTGAAGGCGCGCTCCAGGAACGGGTTCGACACGATGCCGTTCACCAGGCTGCCGTGCTCGGCGCTGAGCGTGAACTCGGTGTCGCCGGGCTTCACGTGGCCGCTGGCCATGGCCACCTGTCCGCGCGGAATGGCCAGCGTGAGGAACACGGTGCTCGTGGCCGGCTCCCACAGCCAGTAGCCGACCTGGTCGTGGTACATCTTGGTGAGGCCGGGCTTGTGGATGTAGGTGTGATAGCGCAGGCCGTACAGCAGCTGCGGGCCGTTGGTCTGCGCGTCGATGGGCTGCAGCTCATAGTGCTCCACGTAGACCTGTGTCTTCGGGCCGTCTTTCTTCGGCTTGACGTCGACGCCCTTCATGCCCTCCCAGATGCCCGCCATCGGCCGCAGCGGACCGAGGTTGGCGAGCGTGTCGGGATCGGCCGGGGGTTCGGTGTAGATGTCTTCGGGTGTGGTCATGGTGTGTCGTGGGAGAAAGAAAACGGAGAGAAGCTTGTCGGTTCTGATTCTGCTTGAGTGCCGCGGCGGCCAGGTCGTCAGAGCGTGCCCCAGACCTGCACGAGCCCGACGAGGTGCACCACGCCGTACACGAAGCACACGAGCGAGCTCCACACCCAGAAAGCGCTGAGGCGGCGCCGGTCGAACAGCCACATCGCGACGGCGACAAGGCCGCGCAGCAGGTACACGGCCGTGATGGAGGGCAGCACCAGCGCCTGCAAGGGCAGTGGCTGCAGCACGCCGGCACCCGCGAGCGCGTAGGCGGCCCACACGCCCAGCATGCCGGCGATGACCAGCGTGACGGCCACGGGGTACAGGTGGCCGGCCTCGGCGCTCGCGGCCATCCGCTCGCCAGCGCCAAAGAAGCGGTACCAGGCCGGGCCGCCGAAGATGACGCACACATGCAAGAGCGCGGCGATGGCGCTCAGCACGGCGCCGGCGATCAGGAAGACGTTGGGGGTCACGCGGGCTTTCTCATCAGGTCAGCGCAGCAGGTCGCGCGCACGGACGGCCTCGCGCACCGGGCCGAACGCGCCGAAGCGCACGGGCAGGCCGCTGAGGGCTTCCACGCGCTGCACCCACTCGGGGGCGTTGGCGACGGGGTGCGGGTCGTACAGGGGCTGGGCGCCTTCCAGCAGGCGGGTCAGCGCGTGCTGGTGGTCGAGGTCGGGTGCGTCGCTCAGGGGCAGCGATGACACCGTATGGCCGTCGGCGCCGCGGTAGCCGGTGCACCAGCGCAAGTCGGCGTTCGCGACCGCGTCGAGGTGGCTGGCGAGCAGCCCGTCGAGCGGACCGGCGGCAGCGAGCGCGTAGCGCAGCAGCACGGCGTCGGGATGGCCGCGGCGGAACGCGCCCTGCCAGCCCTCGTCGGCGTTGTGCGGCTCGGCCAGCCGCGCATCGAGCGCGCGGTCGTGCGTGGGCAGCGGACCGACGCCGTGCCGCGTGAGGTGACTGCGCAGCACGCCCAGGTGCTGCACGGGCGCCGCGATGCCCGCATCGCGCAGCACCGCCTCGACGGCGGCGGTGGAGACGGTGCTCCAGGTCGTGTGCGGATGAAAGCCGCGCCACTCGTCGAGCAGCACGCCCTGCGCGCCTTCGAACAGCACGGTGCCGGGGCGCGCGAGCCGTTCGCCGATGGCGTCGGCGCTCGCGGGCGGCGACTGGCGCAGGCAGGGCTGCACAGCGTCGAGCCAGCGTGGTGCGAGTGAAGCGTCGGCGAGCACGGCCAGCTCTTGCGCGGCGTCTGCCGACGAAGGCAGCGCGTTCGCGAACTCCCGGTGCAGCGCGAGGCGCAAGGCCTCGAGCCTGTCGAGCGTGCGCGCGGGGTGAACAAGGTCGCCGTAGTGCAGCGTCGTTTCAGGCGCGGCCAGTGCTTGCCGCACGGTCTCGCCCACACCGACGCCACAGCTGCCATGCGCCGCCGCGCCGCGTGCCCATTCGCGCAATCGGCCAGCAGCCTGATGGAACGGCGTGGTCACGCGGCAGCGCGCATCGATGAACAGGCGCGCGAAGGCGTCGGGCACACCGGCGCGCTGCAGCACCTCGGCCTCGACGCGCAACGCCGTCGGATGCACCACCACCGGACTCGCAAGCACGGTCGCCACGCCCGCATGGAAGCTGCCTGCGCCGAACTGCGAGAAGGTGTGGTGGCGGCCGCCGGCCAGCACCACGTTGTGGCCGGCCTGCGCGCCGCCGTTGAAGCGCACCACGGTGTGGGCACCCCAGGCGCCGCATAAAAAATCGGTGAAGCGGCCCTTGCCGCAGTCGCCGAAACCGAGGCCGAGCAGCGAGACGTAGCGCGTCGAAGTCAACGGCAGGCCGTCAGCCGAAGAGCCGCTTCCACCACGAGCTGCGTGCCCCATTGCCCGCGGCCGGCGTGGCGCGGCGCGGTGCGGTCGGGTCGAGCAGCGCGGCGTAGCCGTCCAGCGCGTGCAGCACGCCGCCCACGCGTTCCTTGGCCATGCCGGTGGCGCCCATCACGCGGGCCAGCGCGTCGAGGTTGGGCACGGCCTTCTCGGTGAGCGCGACGATGCCGGCGGCCACGGCGCAGGCATCGTCGGGCGAGTCCATGCAGATCACGTGGTCGCCCAGCAGCTCGCGCCAGCGCGGCTCGCAGCGGCGACGGCGTTGTGCGTCGGGGATCAGGAAGAACAGGTGCGTGGTCTCGGCCGCGGCGGCGATGACCTCTTCGATGGGAATGTCCTCGTCGAGCTTCTCGCCGATGAGGCCTTCGACCTGGTGGCGCGACACGGCCGGGTACGGCAGCTCGTCGCCCGTGACGAACAGGTAGCCGCGCTTCTTGCGTTTCACCCAGCAGTCCATGTCGGTGTGCTGCGCCATGACGTAGAAGGCCAGCTCGTAGCTTTCTTCGCCGCTGCCCCCGCCGCCGCCTTCGAGGTAGCTCCAGGTGAGCCACTGGTCCATGAGGTTGGCGGTCGATTCGAACTGCCCCACCTGCAGCGGCGCCTGGTCGGAGGTGGCGTCGCCGATGGCCATGAAGAGCAGCTGGGGGTCGGCCACGCCGCAGTCCGTCAGCAGCTTCATGAAGGTGGGCAGCTCGCGGCGCGCGAGGGTCTGCGGGATGTCGCCCATCGAGCCGGTGACATCGAGCGCGAACACGATGCCCAGCGAGTTCGGATGGTCGGCGTTGTCGCGCGACTCGCGCACCTTGAGCCCCTGCGGGTTCATGAGCGCGTGCGTGGCGGTCTGCGTGAAGACCTCGCTGCCGGACTTGGCGGCGCGATCGGCCACGATGGCCGCGTGGGCGGCGTGCGAATAATTTCCGTAACCCATGGAGGTACTCCTTCGTGAGGAAAAAGTGAAAGGCTGACTGCTAGCCGGCCGGCGCGGGGTCGAAGTGAACGAAGCGCGGCGGCCCGAAGGCTTCGCGCGAGGCGGCCGACAGCGCCAGCTCGATGCCCTGCGCGCCCAGGCGCTCGCAGGCAATCGCGTCGTCGCTGCACTCGCGCAGCAAGGCGGCGAGCGGTGCGGGCACAGCACCATCCGACAGCAACGTGCGCACGCTGCGCGCGGACGCCATCAGGTCGCGCCCGATGGCGCCACCGGACACGTCTTGCCGCGCCTGCGACCAGCCGATGAGCAGCACGCCGTGGTCGCGCGGATGCACGAGCGCATGCGCGGGCACGAGCGCGCGGTGCGTCCAGCCGGCGCCGTGCACGAAGGCCAGCACCTCGAGCATGCGCCGCCAGAGCCAGACGGCATGGCGCGCATCGATGCCTTGCGGGCTGTTGGCTTGCTGCACCTCTTGCAGGCTGCCCCAGAAACCGGTCGGGTGGCGCAGCACGAGCGCCTGCCGCTCGCCGTCGCCCAGGCCCAGCGCCACGCCCAGGCCCAGCGGCTGCGGCAGCCGCCGCGTGAAGTAGGCCGCACCGGCCACCGACAGGGCTTGCAGCGACTGCAGCACGGCGGCCTCGCGCGCCAGCACGGCATCGCCGGCCGCGTCACGCGCAAGCTTGATCGTCACGCGCTCGGGCAGCGCGCCCAGCCGTTCGGCCAGCAGCACCTCGCTGTGCTCGCCGTGGCCCAGCGGCGCGAGCACGCGGTAGTGCGCGCCGCGCCATTGCAGGAGGCGGCCGGTGTCCGTGAGCTGCGGCGCGTTGGCGCGGCGCCAGGCGGCGCGAAAGCTCTCGCGCTCGACGGTTTCGGTGCCGCGCGTGATGGTGGCGCCGCAGTAGCCGCAGGTGACGGTGCGCCAGCGCGCCGCGCGCGGCAGCGGGGCCGAGCATTGGGGGCAACTCAGTGCAAGCAGCGACAGCATGGCCGCGCCCTCCTCTTCAGTCTTCTTGCGGCGCGGCCGGGTCCGGCGACGCCAGCACGCGGTCGATGCGGCGCCCTTCGAGCGCCACGATCTCGAAGCACCAGCCGGCGCAGTCGATGTGCTCGCCCACGGCGGGCAGGTGGCCCGACACGGACATCAGCAAGCCGGCCACGGTGTTGTAGCGCCCGCGCTCTTCATCGGGCAGCTCGCGGATGCCCAGGCGCGCGCGCAGTTCCGACACGGGCATGAGGCCGTCGAGCTCCCACACACCGTCGGTGCGCTGGTGGGCCCAGGCATCGGCCTGCATGCCGGGTTGCAGCTCGCCGGTGATGGCCTCGAGCAGGTCGCGCGGGGTCATGAGGCCCTGCACCACGCCGTACTCGTCGACCACGAACACCAGCCGGCCGGCGCGCGTGCGGAACTGCTCGAGCAGCTCCATGCCGGTGAGCGTCTCGGGCACGAACACGGCCGGCGTGGCCTCCTGGCCCAGCACGCCGGTGTGGGCCGAGCCCAGGCGCAGCAGGTGCGCCACGCTGATCACGCCGACCACGTCGTCCAGCGAGTTGCGGCACACGGGGTACCACGAATGCACGAGGTTGAGCGCCGCGGCGTCCGCCACCTTCTGCAGCGCCTGCGCCACGGTGTTGGAGGCGTCGAGCCATTCGATGTCGGCGCGCGGGATCATGAGCGACGACAGGCGGCGGTCGTCCAGGTGGAACACGTTGCGCACCATCTGGTGCTCGTGCTGCTCGATCACGCCGGCGTCCACGCCTTCTTCGAGGCTGGCCGAGATTTCTTCTTCGGTCACCGAGCGCGCGGCGTTGGCGTCGATGCGCAACAGCTTCAGCGTGGTGGCGGTGGCGCCGGCCAGCAGCCACACGAAAGGCTTGGCGCCCTTGGCCAGGCTGCGCATGGGGCGCGACACGAAACGCGCCACCGGCTCGGGGTACAGCTGGCCGATGCGCTTGGGCACCAGCTCGCCGAAGATGATGGTGAAGAAGGTGATGCAGGTCACCACCACCGCGGTCGACACGACGCTGGCGGTGCCGGCGCCCATGCCGACGCTTTCCATCCACACCGCGAGCGGCGCCGCAAAAGCAGCTTCGCCCACGATACCGCTGAGCATGCCGATGGACGTGATGCCGATCTGCACGGTCGAGAGGAATTGCGTGGGCGATTCCATCAGCTTCAACGCGGCCTCCGCCCCGGTGTCCCCCGTTTCGGCCAAGGCCGCGAGGCGTGCGCGGCGGCTGGTGGAAAGGGCCATTTCGGACATTGCGAACACCGCATTGAGGGTGGTCAGCAAGGCCAGCAGGAAGACATCCATGAACAGGGGGAGAGAATGAGGGAATGTCACTTTACTGTATCGGCGACGTCCAGGGCTGCGATGCCCCCCTGGGCCGGCTGCTCGACAAGATCGATTTCTCCCCCAGCCGCGACACCCTCGTGGTGCTCGGCGACCTGGTCAACCGGGGCCCCGATTCGGCCGCGGTGCTGCGCCGCCTGCAGGGCTACGGCGCCTCGGCACGCAGCCTGCTGGGCAACCACGACCTGCACCTGCTGGGCGTGGCGCACGGCGTGCGCAAGGGCGGCCGCAAGGACACGGTGGCCGGCCTGCTGGCCGCGCCCGACAGCGAGGCGATGCTCGACTGGCTGCGCCAGCAGCACATGGCGCTGCACATGCAGATCGGCGGCGGCGACCTGCTGATGGTGCATGCCGGCGTACTGCCGCAGTGGACGGTGGGCGACACGCTGGCGCTGGCGTCGGAGGTCGAGTCGGTGCTGCGCGGCCCCGCGCTGGGCGACTTCCTGCACGAGATGTACGGCAACACGCCCGACCACTGGGACGACACGCTCACGGGCCATGCGCGGCTGCGCGTGATCGTCAACGCGCTCACGCGCCTGCGCTATTGCACGCCCGAGGGCGTGATGGAGTTCGAGAGCAAGGACGGTTCGATTCCCGGCCCCGAAGGCTACCTGCCGTGGTTCGACGTGCCGGGCCGCAAGACGGCTGCGGCCACGGTCGCCTTCGGCCACTGGTCGACGCTGGGCTGGCTCTCGCGGCCCGACCTGCTCTCGACCGACACCGGCTGCGTGTGGGGCGGCTGCCTCAGCGCGGTGCGCTTCGGCGCGACGCTGGACCAGCGCGAGCTGGTCCAGGTGAACTGCGAGCAGGCGCAGAAGCCCGGCAAGGGAGCCTGACGGGCACCCGCCCCGTTCGGGGGCTCAGAACCCGTGCGTCATCAGCGCGTACACGGTCTGCACGCCGGTCACGTAGTTGCCCATGCGCAGGTTCTCGTTCGCCGCGTGCTGGTTGTTGTCGGCGTTCACCAGCGGAATGATCGCAAAGGGCACCTGCAGCACGCGCACGATTTCCGCCGTCGGCACGGTGCCGCCCATCATGCGGATGCGCACCGGCTCGGGCGTGGTGCCGAAGGTGTCGGTCAGCGCCTTGTAGGCCCACTGGCCGATCGGTGAGTTGATCGGCGAGCCTGCCGCGTCGGCGCCCTCGCTGCGGTAGCTGAAGCTGGCGATCTTGTCGTAGCGGGCGCGCTCCTCGTCGGTCGGCGCGCCCTTCACGAGGTGGTAGCCCTGCTTGACGATGTGCGCCTCGATGAGCTTGCCCAGGTAGGGCGCGTCGGAGTCGGGCGTGGTGCGCAGGTCCATCTCGGCCTCGGCCTTGTCGGGCACGATGTTCGCCACCTTGTCGCCCACCGCCGCCGAGGCCATGCCGCGCACGTTCAGCGAGGGGTACTGCATCGCCTCCTGGTAGTTGGCGCCGACCCGGTCAGTGCGCGCGATGCCCAGGCGGCGCTTGAGCGCGGCCTCGTCGTCGGGCACGGCGGCCATGATCTTGCGCTCGGCCTCGCCGATCTTCACGCGGTCGTAGTAGCCGGGCACGGTGACCCGGCCGGTGTCGTCCTTCATCGTGGCCAGCAGGCTGGCCAGGCGCTGGGCCGGGTTGGGCGCGTAGTTGCCGTAGTGCCCGCTGTGCAGCGGCACCTTGGCGCCGTACACGGTGAGCCGCGCATCGGCCGCGCCGCGGTTGCCGAACACCAGCGTGGGCCGGTTGGTGGCGTGCATGGGGCCGTCGTGGATCACGATGGCGTCGCTGCGCAGCAGCTCGCGGTGCGCCTGCATGACCTGGCTGATCGACGGCGAGCCCTTTTCTTCCTCGCTGTCGAGGATCACCTTCACGTTGACCGCTGGCTGGCCGCCGCCGGCCTTCAGCGCGTCGATGGCCGCCAGCAGCATCATGATCGGGCCCTTGTCGTCCGCCGAGGCCCGGCCGAACACGCGCCACTCGGGGTCCAGCGGGCCGCTGAAGAGCGGGGCCGCATCGATCTCTTCCCACTCGCCCTTATCGGTCTTGCGCTTGAGCACGGGCGTCCACGGGCTCTTTTGCGCCCACTGCGCGGGAATCACCGGCTGGCCATCGAGGTGCATGTAGAAGAGCACCGTCTTGCGCGCCGGGTCGCTGCCCGGGAACTCGGCGTAGAGCATCGGTTTGCCGTTGTTGGGCAGCTGCTTCGTCGTGAAGCCGCGCTTGCGGAAGGCCTGCTCCAGCCAGTCGACGTTCTTGCGGATGTCTTCCGGCACGGTGGCGTCGTTGGGCAGGGCCAGCAGCTCGAAGTACTCGCGGTAGGTGCCCTGCGCATGGCGCTCGGCCTGGGCCGGCGAGAGTTCGGCGGACTGCGCGAGGCCGTGGCCCATAAGCAGGAAGGCCATGGGCACCAGTGCCATCAGGCGGCGGGGAAAGCGGGGGGAACGAGTGGGCATGGATGGCAGCGCAGAAGGGAGCAGAACGAGGAACGGGGTGTCTGCGCAGCATAAAAAGCGGGCACCTTTTCAACAATTGCTATTTTCTTGAGCTACCTTTGCATTCCTTGCAAACCTCTCACGCCCCCATGCCCAGCCGTCGCCTGCAGGAAACCTCGCTGCGCTACTTCCTCGAAGTGGCCCGCACCGGCTCGCTCACCGAGGCGGCTGCGCGACTGAACGTCAGCATCTCGGCCATCAGCCGCCAGGTGGCCGCGCTCGAAACGCTGGTGGGCGCGCCGCTGTTCGAGCGCCGCCCGCGCGGCATGGTGCCCAGCGCCGCGGGCGAGCTGCTGGCGGCGCACGCCCTGCGCGGCGCGCTGGAGGCCGAGCGCGTGCTGTCGGACATCCAGGCGCTGCAGGGGCCGCTGAGCGGGCGGGTGCGCATCGCCTGTTCCTCGGGCTTCGCCAACGAGTTCCTGCCGCGCACCATCGCGGCGTTCCGCGCGCAGTACCCGGGTGTGCGCTTCCGGCTCGATGCCACCGGCCCGACGCAGGTGAGCGATGCCGTGCTGCTCGGCGAGGCGGACATCGGCCTGACCTACAGCCGCGCGGCGGTGCGCGGCATCCGGGTCGAGCACCGCCAGCCGGCGTCGGTGTTCGTGGTGATGCGGCCCGACCATGTGCTGGCCACCTCGCGCAGCGTGACGCTGGCGCAGATGCATCCCTTTCCCATCGCACTCAGCAGCCCCGAGAACACGGTGCGCCAGCTGTTCGACGTGGCCTGCAGCAACCGCGGCCTCGTGTTCGAACCCGTGCTGGTGAGCAACCGCTTCGAGGCCATCGCCAATTTCGTGCTGCAGGGCGGCGGCCTGGGCATCACGGGAGAGATCACGGTGCGCGACCGCGTGCAGCGCGGCGAGCTGGTCGCGGCCGAGATCCGCGAGCCCGGCATGCGCGGGCGTTCGGTCGAGCTGCAGACGCTGGCCGACCGCACGCTGCCGGAGGTGGTGCGCACCTTCCTGGACTGCCTGCGCGAGCAGTTGCCAGCGCCCGGCGGCACGCCCAGGCCGCGCACGCGCAAGGCCGCCTGAACTCAGCCGCGCGTGGGCCCGGCCCCCGGGAACCTGATCACCCGGCGCTGCGTCGCGCCCGAGGGGTGCAGCAGCCCGCGCCGCATGGCCTCGTGCACGGCCTGCGTGCGCGAATGGACCGACAGCTTGCGGTAGATGCTCTTGATCTGGCTGGCAACCGTGCTGTCGGAGCGGTGCAGCGCCTCGGCCACGCGCCGGTTGCTCCAGCCCTGGGCCACGAGTTCGAGCACCTTGAGTTCACGCGGCGAGAGCAGGCCCTCGTCGCCGGTTTCTTCCTGCGCCCGGTCGAGCCCGTGCGCCGCCAGGGCCGCCTCCTCGATGTCGCACAGGATCTGCCGCGCCGTGCGCGCAGCGGCCCACACGTCGCCGCGCTCGACCGCCGCCATCAGGTTGGCCAGCTCCAGCTGGTTGGCCTGGGCAAAGAGCCGCGCCGCGGCGTTCGCGGCCACGGCGGGGCTCAAGGGCGGTGCGTCGTCCAGTTCCGAAATGGCACGCAGCTCGGCGCTTCCTTTGGACATGTCAATGCTCGCTCGGTCAATCAACGCTGGGAAAAAAGTAAACCCGGTGTCCCTGTGCAATGAAATTGCCATGCGGGACGCCTGCTGCGAGCCTGAGGGCGCTTTGTAAACAGCCTTGACCATCCGTCTCAGTTCTTGGGAGAATTCCGCGAAATCTGTGATTTTTTAACGCTTAGTTAGTACTATTTGGCGGAACAGCCCGCCTCACGCCCTGGCGCTGTTCCGACCTCGCCCATGACATCCAGCGCCGCCGCGGCCCCCGAACGCCCCCTCTCTCCCCCGGGCGTGGCGCACAGCCACTTCGACGTGCGCGCGGAGCCGCCCGACCGGCAGTTCCTGGCCTGGCGCGCACGCGTCGGCCATGTGATGGACGCGCTGCCCACGCGCGATGCGCTCGAGCGTCCGTTCAACGCCGCGATCGACCGCTACGACGTGGGCGGCCTGGTCTTCACCGAGTGCCGCTCCGACACGCTGGTGCTGGAGCGCTCGCTGGCCCGCGTATCGACCGACAGCGTGCGCGACTTCGTGTTCCATGTGTTCGAGGAAGGCGGCGTGGACGACCTGCGGGTGCGTGCCACACCCGGTGCACGCCGCAAGGGCGAACCGCCGCCCGCCCCCGCCGGCACGCCCACCATCCTTGCACTGGACATGAACCAGCCGGTGCGCATGCGGCGCCACGACTGCCGGGTCCACACCTTCTTCGTGCCCGGCACGCTGGTGCAGGAGAGCTTCCCCGACCCCGAGGCCATCCACGGGCGCATGCTCACCTGCACCACGCCGCTGGCGCGGCTGGCGGCGGGGCACGCGATCTCGCTGGCGCGCGACATCGGCGGCATGACGCCGGCGGCGGCCCAGAGCGCGGTGCGCACGGGCGCGCAGCTCGTGGTGTCGGCCTTCGGCAAGCAGGCCGGCTTCGACGGCAACGCGCGCTCGGCGGCACGTGCCGCCATGTTCGACCAGGTGCGCCGCCACGTGCAGACCCACCTGCACCGCGCCGACCTCACGCCCGAGAGCGTGCTGGCCGCGCTGCAGCTGCCGCGCCCCACGCTGTACCGCATGTTCCAGCACGAGGGCGGGCTGGGCAGCTACATCCGCAGCCTGCGGCTGCGCCAGGCGGCAAGCGACCTGGCGCGCTACCCGCATGTGATGGTGACCGACATCGCCTACAGCGCGGGCTTTCGCAGCGCCTCGGATTTCAGCCGCGCCTTCCGCCGCGCCTACGGCATCGCGCCGCAGGACTTCCGCGTGCAGGCGCTCGAGCGACGACCCTAGGCCGTGGCACCGAAGCCCGTGTCGAACGTGCCCTTCACGTCGAGCGGCTGCTTGATGAGCCCCACCTGCCGGTAGAAATCGGCCGTGCCCTGCTGGTCGGCGATGACCTGCGCGTCGATGGGAATCCACTGCTGCTGGCGGCGCTCGAACTGCAGCTTCGCCGCCTCGGGCGGAATGCCGATGATGCGTGCCAGCGTGGCCGAGAAGGCATCGACATTGCGGTACGACCAGCGCTGCGCCTTCACCACGCGCTGCAGAAAGTCCTGCAGCACCGGCCGCTTGGTGGCAATGGCGGCGTCGGTCGCGGCGAGGTAGCTCAGCCCCGGCAGCAGGCCGCGCCCGCTGACCAGCACGCGCGCATGGCGGCTGATTTCGGCCAGCGCGGTGTAGGGCTCCCAGGTGGCCCAGGCGTCGACCGAGCCTTGGGTGAGCGCGAGCTTGGCATCGGCCGGTGCAAGAAAGCGGATGTTCACGTCCTCGGGCTTCAGCCCCGCCGCGGTGATCGCCTTCAGCGTGACGTAGTGGCCGATGGAGCCGCGGTTGGTGGCGACGCTCTTGCCCTTGAGTTCGGCCGCGCTCTTGAGCGGCGAATCGGGCCGCACCAGCACCGCCGTGCCGTAGGCGTCCGAGCGGTTCGCGCCGATGGCCTTGACGCGCGTGCCGGCCGCGAGCGCGAAGATCAGCGGCGCATCGCCGATCGGACCCGAGTCGACCGCGCCCGCGTTGAGCGCTTCGGCCAGCGGCGCGGCGGCCGGGAATTCCGACCACTGGATGTCGTAGCCCAGGCCGTCGAGCCCGCCCGCCGCTTCGAGCAGCGCGCGCAGCCCACCCTTCTGGTCGCCGGCCTTGAGCACCGGGCGACCTTGTGCACGCACGAAGGCGGGCAAGGTGGCGGTCGTGGCCGCAGCAAGGCCGCCGGCAAGCAGCTGGCGGCGCGATCGGTCGAGGTGTGAGGTCATGGGTTCGTTCTCCGTAAAAGCAGTGAAAAGGAAATCAGTGGATGAAGCCGCCCTTGACGAAGCGCACCGGCTCGGCGTCCATGCGCGCGATGAGCGCGCCCAGGCCATCGGGTGGCAGCACGGTGCCTTTCGCCGAGGCGGCCGGCGGGCTGTCGCTGCGGCACAGCAGGTCGTCGTCGGACCAGCCGGCCTGCCCCGGCAGGCCGCGCACGCGCAGCCAGCCGTCGCGGTCGGCGATGAGCTGCATGCCCGCGAGCTGGTCGGTGCCCGCGATGAGCGCCAGTGCCTCCCACGCGGCCGGTGAGTCGGCCACGCAATCGGCGGTAACGCCCGCCGCCTTCGCCCCGGGCGGCAGCAACTGCACCGTCACCAGGCGCGGGTCTTCGCTGGGCGCGACCGCGCCCGCCACGACGCGCACGCGCTGCCCGCGCCACTGCGCGAGCGACCGGGGCGCCTGCGCGCCGCAGCGCACCGCCATGTCGGGCAGGCCGACGGGCTGCGGCCAGTGGCCCTGCGCGCGCAGGCTCTGGCCCGCGCCCTGCGCCTTCATGTAGTCGATGAGCGCCCAGGCATCGGCCGCGTCGAGCGGGCCGTCGAAGCCGGGCATGGTGGCGGTGCCGTGAAGCACGCGCCAGAGCAGGTCGCCATCGGCGCGGCGCCACAGCAGCGGGCCCGTGAGGTTCGGCGGCCACACGGCCAGCGAGGCGGCCAGCGGCCCTTCGCCCTTGCCGTCGGTGCCGTGGCAGCTCACGCAGTGCTGCGCGTAGAGCACGCGGCCTTGCGCGATCGATGTGGCCGTGAAGCCGGTCGGCGACACGTGGAAGCTCGTCGGCGTTGCAGGCACGAGCACGACATTCGCGTGGGGCCAGGGCGCGGCGATCAGCAGCATCGGCACCAGCGCGAGCAGGTACCAGCGCGGGCGCCGCCAGAGCAACGCGACCGACAGCAGCAGCACCGCCACGCCGACGCACACCAGCGTCCACGCGAGGCTGCGCGCCTGCCCCAGGTCGATCAGCAGGTTCTCGCCCGACAGCCGGTGCGCCCACGGCCACGCCGGCTGGCCGTTCACCTTTTGCACGAGGCCGAGCGCATCGAGCACGCGCAGCAGTTGCACCTGGGCGCCCTGGAGCAGGTCGATCAGGAAATTGAGCCCGTCGGCTTCCGGCAGAGCGTTCATATCTGTTCAAGGGGGCCGCCGCGCACGGCCGCCCGAAGCGGCCGGCCCGCCCCCGGTAGGGGGTTGGCGAAGCGACACGAAGTGCGCGCAGCCTGGGGGCGAGCTACATCTACCAGGTGGCGTCGAGCCCCAAGTGGCGCAGTGCCTCGTGACGAAGTTCTGCCAGCCGCGCATGGCCCCGATGCCGCGGATACGGCAAATCGACCACGAGCTCCGCCGCGATGCGCGCCGGCCGGTCGCTCAGCACGATCACGCGGTTGGCGAGGAACAGCGCCTCTTCCACGTCGTGCGTCACCAGCAGCGCCGAGAAGCCCGCGCGCTGCCACAGGTTGACCAGCTCGCTCTGCATCGCGATGCGCGTGAGCGAGTCGAGCTTGCCCAGCGGCTCGTCGAGTACCAGCAGCTGCGGGTCGTTGACCAGCGCGCGCGCCAGCGCCACGCGCTGCGCCATGCCGCCCGAGAGCTGGTGCGGAAAGGCCTTGGCGAAGTCGGTGAGCCCGACGAGCTTCAGCGCCTCGTCGACGCGCCCGCGCTGCGCCTTGAGCACGCCGCGCGCCTGCAGGCCGAGCGCCACGTTGTCCCACACGCTGCGCCAGGGGTAGAGCGTCGGGTCCTGGAAGACGACGATGCGCGACGGGTCGGGCCGCGTGATGGGCGCGCCGTCTTGCGTGATGCGACCGGCCGTGGCGGGCTCCAGCCCGGCCACGAGGCGCAGCAGCGTCGACTTGCCGCAGCCGCTCGGCCCGAGCAGCGCGACGAACTCGCCGGGCTTCACCGTGAGGTCGATGTCGTCGAGCACCTGCAGTGGCCCGGCCGGCACGTCGAACCAGTGGCTCACGCCCTGGATGTCGATCTGCGCACCGGCCTGGCGCACGTTGGCTTCGGCGGTGGCTACCATTTCACGGTCCCCTTCTGCCACGACAGCACGCGGTCGCGCACCTTGAACAGCAGCGTGATCAGGCCCGAGCACAGCAGCGCCATGACGATCAGCGCGGCATACATGTTCGAGTACGAGGCCCAGCCCTGCGCCCACGACAGGTAGAAGCCCAGCCCGGCCTTCACGCCCATCATCTCGGCCGTCACCAGCACCGAGAAGGCGGCGCCCAGCCCCATGAACAGGCCCACGAACACCTGCGGCAGCGCGGCGGGAATCGCCACGCGCAGCACCAGGAAGCGCTCGCTCGCGCCCATGGTGCGCGCCACGTCGTAGTAGTTGCGGTTGACGCCCGCCACGCCCGACCACGTGAGCACCGCCACCGGAAAACCCGTGGCCAGCGCGATGAGGAACACGGCCGCCGCGTAGCTCGACGGAAAGAAGAAAAACGCCAGCGGCAGCAGCGCCGAGGCCGGCACCGGCCCCACGAAGCGCAGCACCGGATGCACCCAGTAGCCCGCGATGCGCGACCAGCCGATGGTCACGCCCGTGAGAAAGCCCGCCAGCGCGCCCAGCACGAAGCCGTGGGCCAGCAGCCGCGCCGAATGCGCCAGGCTTTCCCCGAGGCGGCGCCAGTCGTCGATGTAGGTTTCGATGAGGCTCTGCGGCGGCGCGAAGAACGGCGTGGGCAGCAGCGCGAGCTTGGCGGTCGCAATTTCCCAAAGGGCGAACAGCACCGGCAGCGCGACCAGCCACGGCCCGACCGGTCGCAGCGTGCGCGCCACGCGGCCCGCGCGCGCGCCGAGCAGCGCCACGAGCAGCAGCACCGCGCCGATGGCGATGGCGGCGATGCCGAACTCGTCGGTGTAGGCCCAGTCGCTGAAGCCCACGGCCTTGTTGGGCCAGTAGACGGTGAGCAGGCCCAGCGCGACCCAGCCCACGCTCGCGAGCGCACCGGTGCGCCAGAAGCCTTCGGCGGGACGCGCGAACACGGCGGCCGGCGCGGCTTTCTCGATGCCAGGGCGGCGCCAGTGCCCCGGCGCTTGCGGTGGTGCCTCGAGCACCCGGTCGATGACGGCGCTCATGCCAGCGGATCGAAGGAGACGTGCTCCGCGAAGCGCACCGGGTCGGTGGTCTTCTTGAGCACGCCGACGCCGCGGAAGTCGCGTGCGTAGAACTCCACCTCGTCGCGCAGCTTGCGGCCCAGCGGGTGGTGGTTGTGCGTGAGCGTGCCCAGCAGCGCGCGCAGGTCTTCGACCGGCACCTTGGGCGAGTACTTGGCGAAGAGCTTGGCCGACTCGTTTGGGTTCTCGGCCACGTAGTCGGAGGCCTGCGCGATGGCGCGCACCAGCGAGGCGACGGTGGCCTTGTCCTTGCGCACCAGCTCGCCGCGCGCGCCGACGATGCAGCAGACCTTGTCCTTGTACTCGCCCGAGAGGTTGCTCGCGAGCTCGACGAAGGTGCCCTGGTTGCGCTTCTCGATGAGGTAGACGTTCGGGTCGCCGTCGGCGATGGCGTGGATCTCGCCCTTCTTCACCGCGATGTCGAGCAGGTCGGCCGGGTACTGGCGCCAGGTCACGTCGCGGTCGGCGTCGATGCCGTTCTTGGCCAGCAGGATCGAGAAGAAGTTCTTGCCCGGGCTCGCGATGTCCGACACGCCGATGATCTTGCCCT
This sequence comes from Variovorax sp. FW301-JW7, assembly GCF_058788795.1. Taxonomy (NCBI): domain Bacteria; kingdom Pseudomonadati; phylum Pseudomonadota; class Betaproteobacteria; order Burkholderiales; family Comamonadaceae; genus Variovorax; species Variovorax sp. FW301-JW7. The sequence goes on along the minus strand of NZ_JBYTBC010000002.1, from coordinate 568,221 downwards.
TGAGGCTGGCCAGGCTGGTGGCGCCCGCGTCCTTGGCGCCCACCAGGCGCACGCAGCCGCCGTGCGAGCTGCCGACGATCTTCACGTCGAAGCCCGATTCGAGCGGCTTGAGCCAGCGGTGGATCATGCCCACGGCCGCGTCGGCCTTGGCGGTGGCGAGCGATTCGAGCAGCTGGTCGGTCGAGCCCGTGTAGTTGATGAGGTCCACCTGCAGGCCGTTGCGCTCGAAGTAGCCGCGCTCCTGCGCCACCACCACGGGCGAGAGGCAGAAGGCCGCGGCGTTCCAGGCGAAGGTGAGCTTGCGCGCCTGCTGCGAGAAGGCCTGCGAGGCCATGAGGCCGCCCGAGGCGACCACGGCGGCGGCGGCGCCGGTGCGCAGCACGCTGCGGCGGGAAAGGGATGCGTTCATCGGGGAAAGGCTCCGGGGGTTCGTCGTCATCGTCAAAGCAGGAGTTCGGGTTCGGCCTCGACCAGGCCTTCGTACAGGCTGTCGAAGGAATGGATGGCGCCTTCGGGCCCGCCGATCTGGCCGTGCGTGTGGCGCGCGGTGGCCTCGTCGATCGGCTGCGGCGTGCCGGCCGCCTCGGCCAGCAGCTGCGTGTGGCAGGCGTTGTCCAGCGCGATGTACCACCACGCAGCGGCCTCCACGGTGGGGCCGGCCGTCAGGATGCCGTGGTTCTTGAGGATGGCGCCCTTCTTGTCGCCCAGCGCGCGGGCGATGCGATCGCCTTCGCTGGTGTCGACCACCATGCCGGTGAAGTCGTCGAACAGCGCCACGTCGTCGTGGAACACGCAGGCGTCCTGCGTGAGCGTGTCGAGTTGGCGGCCCAGCGTGGACCAGGCCTTGCCGTAGGTCGAGTGCGTGTGGGCGGCGGCCACGATGTTCGGGTTGTGCTCGTGGATCGCGGCGTGGATGGCGAAGGCGGCCTTGTTGAGCGGCCGGTCGCCGACAACCGTCTCGCCCTTCGAATTGACCAGCAGCAGGTCGGACACCTTGATGCGCGAGAAGTGCACGCCCAGCGGGTTGACCCAGAAGTGGTCGGTCAGCTCGGGGTCGCGCGCCGTGATGTGACCGGCCAGGCCCTGCGCGAAGCCGAAGCGCGCGAACAGGCGGAAGGCGCCCGCCAGGCGCTCCTGCCGGTGGCGGCGCTCGGCCTGCACGGTGGGGCGCGGCGGGATGGGGTCGAACCAGTGCTTCTGCTGCGGGTTCGCGTGGAGCTTCAGCGGCTGGGCTGTGTTCCGGTCGATGGAAAGAACGGCACTCATGGCTCAGGCCGCCTTGCGCTGCGACTGCAGGCGCTGCGCGACGAGTTCGCGCGTGCGCGGAATCAGCGCGCGCCCATAGTCCGTCGCGTCTTCGAGCGGATCGAAGCCGCGGATCAGGAAGGTCGTCACGCCCAGGTCGTAGTAGTCGAGCAGCGCATCGGCGACCTGCTCGGGCGTGCCGACCAGCGCGGTGCTGTTGGAGCGCCCGCCGATCTCCTGCGCGACCGCGGTCCACAGGCGCTTGTCGAGGCGCGAGCCCTTCTCGGCCGCGGCCAGCAGGCGCTTGGCGCCTTCGCTCTGCTGCGGACCGCCACGGTTGTAGCCCTGCACCACGCGCAGGCGCTTCGTCTCCGCCAGGATGTTCTCGGCGCGCGCCCATGCGGCCTCTTCGGTGTCCGCCAGGATCGGGCGGAACGACACCGAGAAGCGCACGCTGCGCCCGTGTTTGGCGGCCTCGGCTCGCACGCGCGTCGTGAGCTCGCGCGCCTGGTCGAGCGACTCGCCCCACAGCGCGTACACGTCGGCGTACTTGCCCGCGACCGGAATCGCCGCCTCCGACGCACCGCCGAAGTACACGGGCACGTGCGGCTTGCCGTGGCGCGTCTGCACCGGCTTCACTTCGGAGAACGCGTTCTGGAAGCGGTAGTGCGCGCCTTCGTGGTCGAAGGGCTTCTCGGCCGTCCACACCTTGTGCAGCACCTCGAGGTATTCGTCGGTGCGGGCGTAGCGCTGGTCGTGGTCGAGCCAGTCGCCGTCGCGCTTCTGCTCCTCGTCGGAGCCGCCCGAGATGTAGTGCACGCCGAGCCGGCCGCCGCTGAACTGGTCGAGCGAGGCGAACTGGCGCGCCGCGAGCGTGGGCGCCACGAAGCCCGGGCGGTGCGCGAGCATGAAGTGGATGCGCTCGGTCACCGAGGCCGCGTAGGCCACGGTGAGCGTGGCATCGGGGCTGGTGGAATGGTGCGGCACCAGCACGCGGTCGAAGCCGGCGTTCTCGTGTGCCTGCGCGAAGGCGCGCACGTAGTCGCGGTCGATGGCCGGGCCCTTGGCGGCGTGGATCTCCGAGACCTTCTGGCCCTGGATCATGCCGATGAATTCAACGTCGTTCTGGCTCATGGTGTCCTCGTGGATGCGGATGGAATGAAGGGGTCAGGCGGCGGGAAGCCGCAGCAGGTTTTCGAAGCGGCGGTCCCACAGGGGCTTCACGTCGGCGGGGCCGTCGAGCACGCCGATCTTCTGGAAGGTGTCGGCCACGTCCTGGTGGCTGCGCACCACGGCGTCGGTCACCGGGCCCAGGCTGTAGTCGCCGCTGCGGCCGTTGAACAGCTCGACCAGGTCGCCCACGGGCACGCGCGTCTCGGCCGACTGCGCGCGGGCGTAGGCCAGGAAGTTGCCGTTGATCCAGGCGAACGCGCGCTGCAGGCGCTGCAGCAGGTCGCCCAGCGCCGCGCGGCGCAGCGTGTCGTCGAGCGCGCGCGGGTTGGCATAGATGGGGAAGTTGCCCGACAGGTAGCCCACGCCGGTCTTGAGCGTGCGCGCGCCGTACTGGGTGCGCGCGAGCTGGCCGTTGTAGCCGTAGATGGCCCACGCATCGAGGTCGCCGCGCGCAAAGGCCGAGAGGCCGTCGGCCGGCGTGAGGCTCACGGGCTGGATGTCGGCGAACGACAGGCCCGCCTCGGCCAGCTGCTTGGCCAGGTAGTAGTGCGAGGTGGTGGCACGCACATAGCCCACGCGCTTGCCCTTGAGGTCGGCGATGCTGCGGATCGGCGCGTCCTTGCGCGCCAGCGTGGCCTGGTTGTTGAGGTCTTCGTGCGTCACGGCCACGAGCCGCACGCTCGACTTCTGCCGCGCCGCGAACACCGGCGGGATCTCGCTGCCCGAGCCCAGGTCGAGCGCGTCGCCGTTGATGGCCTCGATGTGCAGCACGCCGTTGTTGAGTTCGCGCCAGTCGATCTTGTAGGGCGTGTCGGCCTGGCCCGAGGCCGTGAGCAGCGGGCGCCACAGGCCCTTGTAGGTGCCCACGCGCAGCGTCACGCCCGACAGGTCGCGCGAGGGCGCGGCGGCCTGCGCCACGCCCGAAGCCGCCACGCCCCATGCAGCGGCAGCCTGCAGCAGGCGGCGTCGGTCCAGTGGGAATTCGGGTGTCATGCCTTGTGTTCTTTCTTCTTCACTCACTCACGAGGAGAAGCGAGACCGTACCGAGGCGGGCCCCGAAAACGAACGCAGAAAAACGAATTTGGATATGCGCGATGCATCCTTCGCGCGCTGGCAGCGGGCCTTTACCGTGCGGGCACCATGAGTGCACTCCCCTTGCGCCGCGCGCCGGCCGTTCCCGACACCGACACCCCGCCCTCCGTCGACCCCGCCGTGCTGGCCCGCCTGTCGGACCAGTTCGCGTCCACGGCGGCCGACCACGACCGCAGCGGCGCCTTTCCGCGCCAGAACTTCGAGGCGCTGCAGGCGAACGGCCTGATCGGCCTCGTCGCGCCCGCCGCATACGGCGGCGGCGGCGCCACGCTGGCCACGGCACGCCGCGTGATCGCGGCGGTGGCGCGCGGCGAGTCCGCCACCGCGCTGATCCTCACCATGACCTACCTGCAGCACCAGGCGCTCGCGCGCCGCGAGAGCCGCTGGCCCGCGCACCTGCGCGAGCGCGTGGCACGCGACGCGGTGGCGCACGGCGCGCTCATCAACGCGCTGCGCGTGGAGCCCGCGCTGGGCTCGCCGGCGCGCGGCGGCCTGCCCGGCACCGTGGCGCGGCGCACGCCCGAGGGCTGGCGCATCGACGGCCACAAGCTCTACACGACCGGCATCGAGGGCCTGTCGTGGCTCGCGGTCTGGGCCCGCACCGACGAGGCCGCGCCGCGCACCGGCGTGTTCCTGGTGCCGCGCGACGCGCCCGGCATCCGCGTGATCGCGAGCTGGGACCACCTGGGCCTGCGCGCCTCGGGCAGCCACGAGGTGGTGTTCGAGGACGTCGCCATCGCCGCCGACCACGCCGTCGACCTGCGCGCGCCCGCCGACTGGGCGCCCGGCGCCGGCAGCCAGACCGACATCGACGCCCATGCGGCGCAGCAGGCCTGGATGGTCGTGCTGCTGGGCAGCCTCTACGACGCCGTGGCACGCGCCGCGCGCGACTGGCTGGTCGACTTCCTGAACCGGCGCGCGCCCGGCAGCCTCGGTGCGCCGCTGGCCAGCCTGCCGCGCGTGCAGGAGCAAGTCGGCGAGATCGAGGCGCTGCTGCGCACCAACCGCGTGCTGCTCGACGACGCGGCCGCTGCGGTCGACAGCGGCCACACGCCGCCCGCCGCCGACAGCGGCCTGCTCAAGCACACCGTGACCACGCACGCCATCCGCGTGGTCGAGCTGGCGCTGCAGCTGAGCGGCAACCACGGCCTCACGCGGCAGAACCCGCTCGAACGCCACTACCGCGACGTGCTGTGCAGCCGCATCCACACGCCGCAGAACGACGCGATCCTGGTCGCGGCGGGCCAGCGTGCGTTGCAGGCATCGGGAGCTGCAGCGTGAGCGCGCTGCCAATTTCTCGCCGCGCCTGGCTCGCGCAAGGCGCCGCGCTGTCGCTGGCCGTGGCCGGCCCGCTGCGCGCGGTGGCACAGCCCCAGGCCACGCTGGTGCTCGGCGACCAGGCCGGCGGCCTGCGCTCGCTGTTCGAGGCCTCCAAGGCCCTCGACGACGCACCCTTTGCCTACCGCTGGGCCAACTTCCAGGGCGCCGCGCCGCTGTTCGAGGCGCAGCGCAGCGCCGCGGTCGACACCGCGATGGCCGGCGACCTGCCCGTGCTCGCGGCGGCCGTCGGCAAGACGCCGCTGAAGATCGTCGCCACGCGCGTGGGCAAGGCCGAGTCGCTGGGCATCGTGGTGCAGCCCAACTCGCCACTGCGCCGCGTGGCCGACCTGCGCGGCCAGACGGTGGTCGTCTCGTCGGCGCGCGGCAGCATCTCGCAATACCAGCTCTACGGCGCGCTCGAAGAGGCCGGCGTGCGACGCGACGAGGTCACGGTGAAGTTCGTGCTGCCCACCGACGCGGCCGCCGCGTTCGCGTCGAAGCAGATCGACGCCTGGGCCATCTTCGACCCCTACTACGCGATCGCGCTGCAGCAGGGCGGGCGCATCCTGCGCGACGGGCGCGGCATCAACACGGCGCTGGGCTTCATCACCGCGAGCGAGCATTCGCTGGCCGATGTGGCCAAGCGCGCGGCCATCGTGCAGTTCCTCGAACGGCTCGCCCGCGCGGGCGACTGGGCGCTGGCCAACCCCGAGGCCTATGCGCAGGCCTACAGCCAGCTCACGCGGCTGCCGATCGCGTCGGCGCGGCTCATCACGGCGCGCGCCTCGGTGGCGGGGCGGCCCGTGAGCGAGGCCGACATCGTCGCGCTACAAACTGTGGCCGACCGCTCGGCGCGTGACGGTATCCTTCCCACACGCGTGGATGTGCGCGCGATCACCGACACCCAACTCTGGAAACGCCCCGCATGATTGCTCCGCTGCGCGATTTCGTCGGCGCCTTCGGCCGGCTGCTCGACAGCCGGCCCGACGAGCCGCGCATCCTGTCCGAAGGCGGCGCGCTGCTGCGCACGCTGGTGGCGCGCGACGACTGGCTGCCCGACGCCTTCGCCGTGGCCGACCCGACCTACTACCAGCAGTTCTTGCTGCATGCGGACAGCACCGAGCGCTTCTCGGTCGTGAGCTTCGTCTGGGGGCCGGGCCAGGCCACGCCGATCCACGACCACACGGTGTGGGGCCTCATCGGCATGCTGCGCGGCGCCGAGTACAGCCAGCCTTACGCGCTCGACGCCGACGGCACCGCACGGCCCCAGGGCGAGCCGGTGCGGCTCGATGCGGGCCATGTCGAGGCCGTGTCGCCCACCGTGGGCGACCTGCACCGCGTGCACAACGCGCACGCCGACCGCGTGTCGATCAGCATCCACGTGTACGGCGCCAACATCGGCGCCGTGCGCCGCCACACCTACCCGGCCGAAGGCGGGCGCAAGCCCTTCGTCTCCGGCTACTCCAACACGCTGCTGCCCAACCTGTGGGACCGCTCCGCCGAACTCCGAAACACTGCCGCATGACGACAACGACGACCGCCTCCTTTCCCCTGCTGCCCTTCGCCGCGCTGCGCGAACGGCTGATCGCGCGCGAGGAGACCGCGCTGCTCGACCTGCGCGAGGAAGACCCGTTCGCGCAGGAGCACCCGCTGTGGGCCGCCAACCTGCCGCTGTCGCGCATCGAGATCGAAGCGTGGCGACGCATTCCGCGGCGCGACACCTTCATCGTGCTGTACGGCGCGCACGACGGTGTCGACCTCGCGCCGCTGGCGGCACGCACCTTCGCCGCGCTGGGCTACACCCACGTGCACCTGCTCGACGGCGGCCTCGAAGGCTGGCGCGCGGCGGGCGGCGAGCTGTTCCGCGACGTGAACGTGCCGAGCAAATCCTTCGGCGAGCTGGTCGAGCACGAGCGGCACACGCCGTCGCTGTCGGCGCCCGAGGTGCAGGCGCTCATCGACAGCCGCGCCGACGTGGTCGTGCTCGACGCGCGTCGCTTCGACGAATACCAGACCATGAGCATCCCCTCGGCCACCAGCGTGCCCGGCGCGGAGCTGGTGCTGCGCGTGCGCGAGCTCGCGCCCGACCCGGCCACGCGCGTGATCGTGAACTGCGCGGGCCGCACGCGCAGCATCATCGGCACGCAGTCGCTCGTGAACGCGGGCATCCCGAACCCGGTGGCGGCCCTGCGCAACGGCACCATCGGCTGGAAGCTCGCGGGCCAGGTGCTCGACCACGGCGCCGGCCGGCAGGCACCGGCTGCGGTGTCGGACGCGAACCGCGCGCAGGCGCAGGCCGACGCGCGCCGCGTGGCCGACGCCGCGGGCGTGCGCCGCATCGCACTCGACGCACTCGACACGCTCGAGGCCCCGGGCCGCACCGTGTACCGCTTCGACGTGCGCACGCCCGAGGAATACACCGCCGGCCACCTGCCCGGCTTCGCGAGCGCGCCCGGCGGGCAGCTCGTGCAGGAAACCGACCACCAGGTGCCGGTGCGCGGCGCACGCGTCGTGCTGGCCGACGACGACGGCGTGCGCGCATCGATGAGCGCCTCATGGCTCGCGCAGATGGGCTGGGAGGTGTACGTGCCCGATGCGGTGCCACCGGCCGCCGCGCTCAGCGAAACCGGCACGCCGACGTCGGCCTACCCGCCCGTCGCGGCCACGGTCGCCGAGATCGCGCCGCAAGCCTTGGCCGAGCTGCTGAAGCAGCAACCCGCCACCGCCGTGATCGACGTGACCACGAGCGCCAACTACGTGAAGCGCCACATCCCCGGCGCCTGGTACGCGATCCGCGCGCAGCTGGCACAGGCGATCGACAACAACGCGATCCCGTCCGCGCCGCGCTACGTATTGACCTGCGGCAGCAGCCTGCTCGCGCGCTACGCCGCAGCCGACCTGCGCACCCTGCTCGACGCGCGCGGCCAGCGCGACGTGGAGGTACAGGTGCTCACGGGCGGCAACACCGCCTGGTTCGCCGCCGGTCTGCCGGCCGAGACCGGCGAGACCCGCCTGGCCACCGCCCGCACCGACCGCTACCGCCGGCCCTACGAAGGCACCGACGCACCCGCCGAGGCCATGCAGGCCTACCTGGACTGGGAGTTCGGGCTGGTGGAGCAGCTGGGACGCGACGGCACGCATCACTTTCGCGTGGCCTGAGTTCAGCCAAGCGCCACTAGCAGGGCCTCCCCGGCACCGTCCAGATCCTGGGCCAGAGCAGCTTCGGCGGTGAAGACGGGGCCCCCCCCGACGCGCAAGACCTGGGTCGCGTCAAACAGCTCGCCGACCACCCTTTCGGCCGGGATGCCATCGGGGAGGTCGAAAATGCCGTTGCCTGCGATGCTCTGGATCACCTGTTCACGGCTCACCCGCATGGCGAGCGCCAGCGACCGCACGCAGAGTCCGCTGAAGTCAGGCTCTTCTGCAAGGTAGCGGAACGCATACTCGATGCCGGCGTTCGCCACCCTGGCCACCCATCGCCCCTCGCTGGTGTAGACCATCAGCAGATCGTTCATGGCTTGCCTGGCGTGTAGTTGCTGATGGTGACGGTCAGGTCGAGCGCGGTGTGCCACGATCGCGCGCGGCCGGTCGCAGTCAGGCCTGCGATATGGCCGTCGGCGAAAAACACCCGCGGGTCCGACGGCTCGGACCCGGACTTGGCCCAGTGCGGATCGGCCCCGGGGTTGTTGTCCCAGCACACTTCCCAGTGCGGGCGCGGGCCCATGCCGAAGACCTGCACCGGCGCGACGATCCGGGCGCCGAATCGCACCGGAATCTCGGGGCTGTACCAGGTCACGTAGGCGTTGTTTGCGCCCTCCGCGATCCACGAGAACGCAATCTGGCAGATGTCGAGCGACTCCATGCCCGAGTGCGCCTTGAGAACCGTCCCCGGCGAGGACGTGATGCTCCCCAGTGCGAAGTCCTTGGTGTAGCCGGTGACGTCGCGTCTGAACTCGTACTTCGAGTAGTTGATGAAGGTGATCTTGATCTCGCCGCTGTCGACAGCCACGGCCCTGGGTAGCAATTGCGCACTCGAAACGATGTCGGGAATCGCGTGGTGCGCCGAACTGATGCTTGTCATGGGATGCCCCTCCTCCTGCGTGCAATCGGCCGGTGCGATGGCGGCGAAACGGGTGTGCGCTGGCACTGGCAAGGAAGCGCATGCATCTCACCGATCCGGGTTCGTGGCCGACGAACACCCCCGGAAATCAGTGGCAAGGATAGGGAGCCCCCCGCATCTCGCAATCCCCGAAAACAAGTAAGCCGGGTCATCGGGAGAGGGTGACCAGAAAGCAAAAAAGCCGGGCATGCCCGGCTTTTTGACTTTCGCTGTCGCGCAGCTCCGGCTCAACCCGGCTCGGCCGCCTTGAACAGTGCCGCGACCTTGCGCTTGCTCTTGATGTTGCTCGAAATGCCGCGTGCGGGCGCGGCCTTGGCCGACGCTTCCCAGGCCGGTGCGGCTTCGCGCTCGCCGGATTCGTAGGGCTTGTCGAAGAACGGATCGCGCGGCGCCGACGGTGCGCGGTGCGGGCGGCCGCCACCGCTCATGCTGCGGCGGGTGTCGGCTTCGCGGCGTTCGCGCGGCTGGTCGAGCACGTCGCGTGCGTCGCCGGCTTCGCCTTCTTCACGCCAATGGCGGCGTCCGTCGTTGATGCGGCCGCGCGGGCGGTCTTCTTCGAACTCGACGGGTTCGAGCTCGATCTTCTTCTTGATCAGCTTCTCGATGTCGGCCACCAGGCGCGCATCGTTGCCGCCGCTGGCAAAGCTCACGGCCAGGCCCGAGGCGCCGGCACGGCCGGTGCGGCCGATGCGGTGCACGTAGTCTTCGGCGTTGAACGGGATGTCAAAGTTGAAGACGGCGGGCACGTCCTTGATGTCCAGGCCGCGGGCCGCGACGTCAGTGCACACCAGCAGGTCGACTTCGCCGGCCTTGAACGAAGCGAGCGCCTTCAGGCGTTCGTCCTGGCTCTTGTCGCCGTGCAGTGCGGTGGTACGCAGACCGTCGCGCTCCAGCGAGCGTGCGAGGCGCGCGCAGCCGAGCTTGCTGTTGACGAACACGAAGGCCTGCGTAATGCCGCGCTGCTTGACGATCTGCTTGAGCGCACGGCGCTTGTCATCGTCAGAGACGCTGTAGAAGTGCTGTTCGACGGTGGAGGCCGTTTCGTTCGGCCGCGCCACTTCGATGGTCACCGGGTTCTGCAGGTAGCTGCTGGCCAGGCGCTTGATTTCGGGCGAGAAGGTGGCCGAGAACAGCAGCGTGGTGCGCTGCTTGGGCAGGTAGCTCAGGATGCGCTGCAGGTCGGGCAGGAAGCCGATGTCGAGCATGCGGTCGGCCTCGTCGAGCACGACGTATTCGACCTGGTTGAGCACCGCGTTCTTGGCTTCGATGTGGTCGAGCAGACGGCCGGGCGTGGCCACGAGCACTTCGACGCCCTTCTTCAGCTCCAGCGTCTGGGGCTTCATGTCGATGCCGCCGAACACCACCGTGCTGCGCAGGTTGGTGTACTTGGCGTACAGCTTGACCTGCTGCGCGACCTGGTCGGCCAGTTCACGCGTGGGCAGCAGCACCAGCGCACGCACCGGATGCCGCGCGGGCGAGGTGGAGGCGTTTTCGTGCTTGAGCATGCGCTGCAGCAAGGGCAGCGAAAACGCCGCCGTCTTGCCGGTGCCGGTCTGCGCGGCGCCCATCACGTCCTGGCCTGAAAGCACGACCGGAATGGCCTCTGCCTGGATGGGCGTCATGGTCTCGTAGCCCATTTCGGCCACGGCGCGGGCCAGCGGTTCTGCCAGCGAAAGATTGGAGAAGGACATTGTCATTGAGCCTTCTATTGTCGCACTGCCGCAAAAAACGGCAGTGACAACGAAACGACAACATCCGCGCAGGCCGAATTGCTATTTATTCAATAGCAAAAGCCCCAATGAATCCGGGGCTCTCGGGAGACAATCTTTACAGATTGCGCGTGTTGAAAGTGTCGCAGGACTTCATTTCACCCGTCTGATAGCCCGTGCCGAACCAGCGTTGGCGCTGTGCACTGGAGCCGTGGGTGAAGCTGTCGGGCACCACCGCGCGGCCTGCGGAACGCTGCAAAGCGTCGTCGCCGATCTTCTGGGCGGCGTTCATGGCGGCCTCGATGTCGCCCGGGTCGAGCCACTTCTTCGACTCCTGCGAATGGTGTGCCCACACGCCCGCGAAGCAGTCGGCCTGCAGCTCGACACGCACGCTCATCGCGTTGTTCTGCGACTCGCTCAGGCGCCCGCGCATGCCGTCGACCTTGGCGGTGATGCCCAGCTCGTCCTGCACGTGGTGGCCCACCTCGTGCGCGATGACGTACGCCTGCGCAAACTCGCCGGGTGCGCCGAGCTGGTTCTTCAGGGTGTCGTAGAACGCCAGGTCGATGTAGACCTTCTTGTCGCCCGGGCAGTAGAACGGCCCCATGGCCGATTGCCCGGTGCCGCAGGCCGTGGGCGTGGCGCCGCGGAACAGCACGAGCCGGGGCGCCTGGTAGTTGCCGCCGCTCTTGCGGAACAGATCGGTCCAGACCACCTCGGTGTTCTTCAGCACGGTGGAAACGAAGGCCGCTTCGCGGTCGTTCGACGGCGGCTTGGGTGCCGGCCCCTGCTGTTGCTGCACCTGGACCGGATCGCCGCCACCGCTGAGCAGGCCCAGCACGGTGAGCGGATTGATGCCGAAGATCCAGCCCGCGATGAGCGCGACCGCGATGGTGCCGATGCCAATGCCGCGCCCACCGATGAAACCGCCGCCTCCGCCGCCACCCCCGCCGTCACGGCGGTCTTCGACGTTGTCGGATTGTTCGTTGCCTTCCCATCTCATCGCAGTCTCCTTGCCGGCTTGCTGAACGGCGTATTTGCCGGAACGTCGCAGGATGGTACTTGGCCCGGCCGCCCGGAACGTAACCGGCGGTCAGGATGCCTGTATCAGGCTGTCAGGTCTTGGGCAGCGTGACGCCGCGCTGGCCCTGGTACTTGCCGCCGCGGTCCTTGTAGCTGGTCTCGCAGACCTCGTCGCTCTCGAAGAACAGCACCTGCGCGCAGCCTTCGCCCGCGTAGATCTTGGCAGGCAGCGGCGTGGTGTTGCTGAACTCCAGCGTCACGTAGCCTTCCCACTCGGGCTCGAACGGGGTCACGTTGACGATGATGCCGCAGCGCGCGTAGGTGCTCTTGCCCAGGCAGATGGTCAGCACGTTGCGCGGGATGCGGAAGTACTCCACCGTGCGCGCCAGCGCGAAGCTGTTCGGCGGAATGATGCAGTAGTCGCCGTGCATGTCGACGAAGCTCTTCTCGTCGAAGTTCTTCGGGTCGACCACCGTGCTGTGGATGTTGGTGAAGACCTTGAATTCAGGCGCGCACCGGATGTCGTAGCCGTAGCTGGAGGTGCCGTAGCTGATGATCTTGTGGCCGTTGTTCTCGCGCACCTGGCCCGGTTCGAAGGGATCGATCATTCCTTCGTTCTCGGCCATGCGCCGGATCCATTTGTCGCTCTTGATGCTCATATGCGCTCGCTGATGCTGCTGCGGGGGAAATCGGGGCCGAATTGTGGCATGGGCGCCCTGCGCGCCCTCCCCCCGCAGGCGCCGCTCAGCCCGCCTGCGAAATCACCGTGCGCTCGACCAGCCGGTCGTCGCCCAACACGATCATCGCGAACAGCAGCTCTTCGAGGTTGTTGGCCAGCGAGGTCTTGCGCGCCAGGAGCGGCGTGGCGGACGGGTTCAGCACCAGGAAGTCGGCCTCGCAGCCCGGCTGCAGGTTGCCGACCACGCCGCCCAGCCCCAGCGAACGCGCCGCGCCGCCGGTGTGGTGCCACCACAGCCGCGAGGGCGCGATGCTCAGGCCGGTCTTGGTCTGGCCCTCGCGACCGACGTAGTACGCGGCCAGCATGGTGTGGAAGGGGCTGAAGCTGGTGCCGCCGCCCACGTCGCTGGCCAGGCCGTAGGGTTGCTCGAGGCGGTCGGCCGCGCCGAAGTCGAAGAAGCCGCTGCCCAGGAACAGGTTGCTCGTGGGGCTCACGGCGGCGGCCGTCTTGGTCTCGTGCATGAGCGCGCGGTCGGTGTCGTCCAGGTAGATGCAGTGGGCGTACACGGCGCGTTCGCGCAGCAGGCCGAAGTCGGCGTACACGTCGAGGTACGAGCGCGACTTCGGGTACAGCTCGCGCGCCCACTTCACCTCGTCGCGGTTCTCGGCCACGTGCGACTGGATCCAGGTGTCGCCGTATTTGGCGGCCAGCTCGCCAGCGCCGCGCATCTGTGCGTCGGTGCTGGTGGGCGCGAAGCGCGGCGTGATGGCGTAGCCCAGGCGATCGACGTTGTGCCACTTGCGGATCAGCGCCTCGGTGTCGACCAGGCTCTGCTCGGTGTCGTCGCGCACGCCGTCGGGCGAGTTGCGGTCCTGCAGCACCTTGCCGGTGATCATGCGCAGCTGGCGGCGCTGCGCGCTCTCGAAGAAGGCGTCGACCGAGGCGACGTGCGAGGTCGCGAAGGTCAGCGAGGTGGTCACGCCGTTGCGCAGCAGCTCGTCGAAGAACACGTCGGCCACCACGCGCGAGTGCGCGGGGTCGGCGAACTTGCTTTCGGCCGGGAAGGTGTAGTTCTCGAGCCAGGGCAGCAGGCCGGCGGCGGGCGCGCCGATGATGTCGGTCTGCGGGTAATGCACGTGCATGTCCACGAAGCCCGGCGCCAGGATGCGGCCCGGCAGGTGGGTGGTGTGGGCGCCGGCATGGCGCGGCGCCACGTCGGCATGGCTGCCGGCGTCGAGCACGCGCTGGCGGCCGGTGCTGTCGGGGGCGACGACCAGCAGGCCGTCCTCGTCGAAGACAGGCAGGCCGGCGGCGTCGAATCGCAGGAGGGAGGCGCGGTAGGCTTTTTTCATCGTGGATTCGGAGGGTAATCCAGCCCCGGACGGCGGGAATTGCCCTGCGCGTATGAGTGCTATACGCGCAACGCTCTCTTCAAACGGGGCAAAAGGCCGCGCTCAGCGCGTCACCCGCCCCTGCACGCCCTCGGCCAGCCAGTTCATCTGCAGGACCTGTTCGTCGCTCAACTGGGCGCCCTTGGCGATCGCGACGCGGCCTTCGTTGTCGCGCACGTCGGCCGCCACCGCGCGGAACGGCTGCAGCTTGCCTGCCGCGATGTCCTTCTGCCGCGCCTGCACCTCGTCCTGCACGGCCTTGGGTACCTTGGTGCCGAAGTCGCCGACGCGGATCATTCCCTCCTTCACACCGCCCCAGAGGTTGCCGCTCTTCCAGGTGCCGTCGAGCACGGCCTTCGCGCGTTGCGTGTAGTAGCCGCCCCACTGGTGCGTGACCGCGACGATCTGCGCGTCGGGCGCGATCTTGCGCATGTCGGAGTGGTAGGCCACGGCCATCTTGCCGCGCTCCTGCGCGGCGGCCATCACGGCGGTGGAGCCGGTGTGGAAGGCGAGCACGTCGGCGTTCTGGTTGAACAGCGCCATGGCCGCGTCGCGCTCCTTCGGCGGATCGAACCACTCGTTGAGCCACACCACGATCACCTTGGCCTTCGGGTTCACCGAGCGCATGCCGAGCGTGAAGGCGTTGATGCCCTGCAGCACCTCGGGAATCGGAAAGCCTGCGACGTAACCGGCCACGTTCGTCTTCGTCATGCGCCCCGCCGCGATGCCCGCGAGGTAGCGGCCCTCGTAGTAGCGGGCGTTGGCGGTGGCGACGTTGGGCGCGGTCTTGTAGCCGGTGATCGACTCGAACTTCACGCCGGGAAAGTCCTTCGCGACCTTCAGCGTCGGCTCCATGTAGCCGAAGCTGGGCGTGAAGATCAGCTGGCTGCCCTGCTGCGCGAGGTCGCGGATCACGCGCTCGGCGTCGGCGCCCTCGGGCACGTTCTCGACGAAGACGGTGTTCACGCGGGGGCCCAGCGCGGCCTCGACGGCCTTGCGGCCTTCTTCATGCTGGCGCACCCAGCCGGCATCGGTGACCGGCGTGACGTAGACGAAGCCGACCTTCAGCGCGTCCTTGGCGGGAGGCGGCTTCGGCGGCGCGGTCTGGGACAGGGCGGGAGATAAAAAGCAAGCGGCTGCCAGCGCCAGAACGGCGCGGCCCGCGAGGTTTTTGTACATGGTGGTCCTCTACATGGCCCCGGTCGAACAAAAAACCCGCAGCCGGCCGGGACGCCCGGCTGCGGGGGGAAGATTTTAGTGCGCGGCGATCCGTCGGGTGCGGCGATGGGACCCGCCGCGAATCGGCAGTGCGGCTTTCGCTCCCCGCGCCACACAATCGATTCCCCCATGACGAACCCGATCACCCACGCCAGCCACGCACACTGGCAGCGCAACCTCGCGGTCTGCATGTTCGGCTCCTTCACGACCATCATCGCGATGACGCTGCTGCTGCCCTTCCTGCCGCTGTACGTCGAGCAGCTTGGCGTGAAGGACCACGCGGCCATCGTGCAGTGGTCCGGCGCGGCTTATGGCGCCACCTTCCTGAGCGCCGCGCTGGTCGCGCCGCTGTGGGGCCGGCTGGCCGATCGCTACGGGCGCAAGCCGATGCTGATCCGCGCGAGCCTCGGCATGGCCGTGGCGATGGCATTGATCGGCCTCGCGGCCAACGTGTGGCAGCTCGTGGGCCTGCGGCTGCTGGCGGGGCTGCTCGGCGGGTACGCCTCGGGCTCGATGGTGCTGGTCGCCACGCAGACGCCCAAGGACCGCACGGGCTGGGCGCTGGGCACGATGTCGTCGGCCATCATGGCGGGCAACCTCGTGGGGCCGCTGGTGGGCGGGGTGCTGCCGCCGCTGGTCGGCATCCGCAACACCTTCTTCGCGGCGGGCGCGATGATCTTCATCGCCTTTCTCGCCACGGCCTTCCTGATTCGCGAGGAGAAGAAAGCACCCTCGGCCGCAAGGCAAAGCGACACGCCCGATACCGGCTGGGCCGCCGTGCCCGACAAGCGCCCGCTGGTCGCGATGCTCTTCACCGGCATGCTGCTGATGCTCGCGAACATGTCGATCGAGCCGATCATCACGGTCTACGTCGCCACGCTGCTCGACGACCCGCAGCGCGTGACGATGATGGCCGGCCTCGTGATGTCGGCCGCCGCGCTCGGCAGCATCCTCTCGGCCTCGCGGCTGGGCAAGCTGGCCGACCGCGTGGGGCACTGGAACGTGATCGTCGGCTGCCTGGCGGTGTCGGCGCTGCTGCTGATTCCGCAGGCCTTCGTCACGTCGGGCTGGCAGCTGGTGGTGCTGCGCTTCCTGATGGGGTTGTCGCTCGGCGGGCTGCTGCCGTGCATCGCGAGCGTGATCCGCCACAACGTGCCCGAGCACGTGGCCGGCAACATGCTGGGCTACTCGACCTCGGCGCAGTACGCGGGCCAGGTGGCGGGCCCGCTGCTGGGCGGCTTCGTGGGCGGGCACATCGGCATGCGCGCCGTGTTCCTCGGCACCTGCGTGCTCATGGCCGCAGGCGCCGGGTGGAACTGGCTCGCGCAGCGAGCCGCGTCCCGTACGTCGTTCGCTACTCGCTGACGACGGCGCTGCGGTAGGCCGCGTCGGCCTTGATCTCGGCTTCGGAGAACGGCACCTTCAGCCACTGCCCCGCGCTGTAGGCCCGGGTGTAGTCGGCGTTGTGCGCCGAGGCCGGATCGTCCGACAGCGAGAACGTCAGGAAGGTGTGCGCCTCCACGCCGCCTTCGGGGAAACGCACGATCTGCATGTAGCTGTTGCCGTTCGGGTTGCCGTCCATGGTGTAGCCGCCCTTGTCCAGACGGTTCTCCGAGCACGCGATGGTGAAGTAGCCCGGGCCGTGGCAGCCGCCGTACAGCGGGATCTTCTGGCCGCCGCGCGTGGCGAACAGGTAGTCGCCGCGCTGTGCATCGAGTGCGAAGCCGCTGGCCTCCACGCGCGCGACGGCCGCGCCGAAGGCCTGCTGCAGGGCACTCGCGGCGCCTGCCTTCAGGTCACGCGGCGTGTGGATCGGATCGCTCGCGCTGAAGGGCACGTTGTAGAGCGTGGCCGCGGATTGCAGCGACGCGCGGTTCCAGAACTCGTCCCAGATGTGTGCGCCGCGCGCGCCGATCGTGCCCGTGTTGTTCCAGGCCCTGAGCACCGCGCAGGCCGGGCCGGTGTCCACGTCGCGCCCGATGGCGGCGCCGCCTTGCGGATCGGTTGCCACGTTGATCGTCGGCGTCGCGCACACCATGGCCAGCGCCTGGTCCTTGAACAGTTCGGCCGTCAGCACGCGGCTGTTGAGCACCATCTGCTTGACGGTCTCGGGCGTGGCCGCCTTGCCGGCGTAGCTGTCGGCGCCGTCGATGCGCGCCTGCGCCATCAGGTTGCCCAGGCGCGTGCGGAAGCTCACGGCCTCCGTGCCCGCGGGTCCCATGATGGCCGGGTAGCCGGTCATCGGTGCCTTGGGGTTCGCGAGCCAGTAGCTGTCGTTCGAGTTCTCGACGTAGTCGTCGCGCAGCAGGCTCGGCAGACGGGCCGCGCCGATGGCGCCCTTCTGCGCCGAGTCGGCATCGGTCTGCCAGTCGCATTCGCTCTTCGAGCCGTCGAAGAAGGGCACGCGCGGCAGCGAGGCGCCGGCCGCCGCGCCCAGCGGCGTCGTGCAGCTGGCCACCTGGGCGGGCGACACGTTGGGAATCGCGCCGATGTCGGCATACCAGGCCTTGGCCGCGCCGCGGCCCACCGCCACGGTGTTGACCCACGGAATGGCCGCTTCCTCGCGCTGGATGGCGATGAACTCGTCCAGCGACTTGGCCTGGTTCCAGCGCAGCCAGTTCTTGAAGGTGCGGTAGTTCTCGCCGTTGATGTCGCGGATCGCGAAGGCCGTGGTCTGGCTCCAGGCGAACGGCGTACCGAAGGTCGTGAGGTTGACCATCGGCCCGTACTCCGACTTGTAGAGCGTGCGCGTCACCGGCGCCACGCTGCCGTCGGCCTGCTTCACGTTGACGGTGATGTTGAGCGCCTGCATCTTCACGGGCTTGCCGTCGCGCATGTAGCTGGTCGGGTCGCCCGCCGCAAGCTTCAGTTCGTAGAAGCCGAAGCGGCGCGCGGTCGACACCGTGTGGCTCCACGCGATGTTGTCGTTGAAGCCGATGAGGATCACCGGAATGCCGAGGAACGAGGTGCCGCTGATGTTGAGCTGGCCCGGAATCGTGAGTTGCGCCTGGTAGAAGCGGTCCGGCCCGCGCCAGTACCAGTGCGGGTTGCCGAAGAGCAGCGGGCTGCTGTCGCCGGTGGCTGCCGTACCGAAGCCGATCATGTTGCTGCCCACGCCCTCCTTGCCACCGACCTGCAGCTCGGGCACGTTGACGACCGCCGCCAGCTGCAACGAGGCCTTCTTCGCGCCGCTGCGCGCAGCCATCTTGGTGGGTGCTGCCGGTGCGGGTGCGATCGCATTGGCGATGTTCGGCAGGAAGTTGCTGTAGCCGCCCGCGAGGTTGGCCGCGTACATGCGGCGGTAGATGTCCTCGGCCGTGATGGGCTTCACCCAGGCTTCGTTGCGACAGGCCTGGTGCGCCGTGCCGCCGGCCTTCACGTCGCGCACGTAGCGGTTGTAGCCGGCGGCGAAGCCCTCGACCAGCTGCTTCAGGTTGTCGGGCTGGGCCGCGATCATCTTCGCGAGCACATCGGCCGAGATCACCTGCTTGTGGAAGAAGTCGGAGTCGATGTTCTGCGGCCGCGCGATGGTGCTGCTGGCCACGAGCTGCGCGTCGCCGCCGAGGTACTGCGAACGCTCGCCGCGGTAGGTGAGGAAGGAGTCGGCCATCGTGCACAGGTCGTCTTCGGCCTGCGCAAAACCGTAGCCGTAGCCCACGCCGGGCCAGTTGTCGGCCTTGATGTGCGGCACTCCCAGGGCGGTGCGGCGGATCTCGGCCTTGTAGCTGCCTTCGGCCTGCGGGTTGGTGGGCGGGTTGCCGCCGATGGGAAAGAACGGGAACCCGTTGCCGCCGCCACCACCGCCACCGCAAGCGGTGAGTGCAGCGGCCGTGACCAACGCGAGCAGGGACAGCGGCATGGCGCCGCGCGAGGATGTCTGTCTCATGGATGTCTCCGGTTGGTGCTCTCTTGATGGAGCACCGCCAGCTTAGGCAGGCAGACCGGCTGCGGCTTGAACGCAGCCGCTGTCCTGCGCCGCGCCTGGAGACCGCTGAAGACTCAGTGCGCCATCCCGCGACCCCACGCGTGCGAGGCCTGCTCGTCGGCCGTCACGCGCACCTGGTTCGACAGGAAGGACGGCGACAGGCCGAAGTAGCGCTGGAAGGTGCGGCTCATGTGCGCCGCGTCGGTGAAGCCGCTGACCAGCGCCACGTCGGTCAGCGGGCGGCGCGCGGTGAACTGCTGCACCGTGCGGCGCACCTTGGTCCACAGCGCATAGCGCTTGATCGACACGCCCACCTGCTGCGCGAACAAATGCGTGAGCCGGTCGGGCGAGAGAAAGGCCAGCGCCGACAACTCGCGCAGCGGGATCTGCCCCGCATGCGTGCGGATGGCCTGCAGCACGCGGTCGATGCGCGGGTCGATGGCGGCCTGCAGCTCGGGGCTCTCGGTGATCGACGTGACCAGCTTCGCGCTCAGCATCTGCAGGCGCCGGTCGGACAGCGCGCCGTGCTGCGCCGGTTCGAAGTCGTCGCGCGTGCGGCCGAAGCGGCGCGCGTCGATCGGCTGGATGCCGTGGCCGCCCATGTGCCGCGCGAGCATGCGGTAGGCGCTGGAGGCCGGGTCGAGGTTGAGCGACAGCAGCCCGCAGCCGTCGACGTCCAGGCGGCGCGGCACATGCGGCCCCACCAGCGCGGCGGTGCAGCGCACGCGCGTGCCGTCGAGCGCCTCCAGCGTGAAGGGATGGCCGCTCACCGACGCCAGCAGCGTGGCCGACGAACGCGCCGTGAGCCCCGACTGGATCGCCGGTGTGATGTAGAGAAACCTGTCGTCCCACAGATGCAGGGAGTTGTGCCGCGTAATGGTCATGCCGCCTCGCTTGGGTCTTGTCGCTTGCGCTTGTCTTGTCTCCAGCGGCGGATTCTCACGCATTGCGCCCCCGGCCCCGGCAAGGGCCTGCGATCGGCGGGGTCAGCGCGGTGGCACGGCCTGCAGCTGCGCATGCTGGCGCACCGCCTCCAGCAGCAGCGTGGCCAGCCGGCTCGCCGGCGCCTCGGCGCGGGCCTGCGCGCGGTACAGCACGAGCGAGATCTGCGGCAGCGCCGGCAGCGAGAGCACCGAGCGATCGAGCGTGCGCACATGCGAGGGCAGCCCAAACGGCGTGCGCACGGTCAGGCCCAGGCCGGCCGACGTCGCGGCCCACAGCGCCGCCAGGCTGGCGCTGCCGAAGGCGCGGCGCCACGGCAGGCCGGCGCGGTCGAGCGCGGTGATGACGATCTCGCGCAGCGGGCACGGGGCGTCCAGCATGATGAGCGGCAGCGGCTCCTTGCTCTTCACGGCGCGAACGCCCGCGCGGTGCTCGCGCTCGGTCCACCAGGGCGCATCGACGCGCTCGGGCGCCGTGGGGCCGATCCACAGCAGCGGCAGCCGCGCCACGCGCTCGGCATACGGCGACAGCGGCTGGTCGCCGGCGTCCCAGGCCAGTGCCAGGTCGAGCTGGCCCAGCTCGAGCCGCTCGCGCAGCTCGCCGCTGCGCGCCACGCAGGCCTCGATGCGCACCTTGGGGTGGGCGCGCGCGAAGCGGCCGAGCACGGCCGGCAGCAGCGTCTCTCCGAAGTCTTCCTGCAGGCCCAGCCGCACCCAGCCTTGCAGGTCGACGCCGCGCAGCGCGGCGCTGGCCTCGTCGTTGAGTTCGAGCATGCGGTGCGCATAGGCCAGCAGCGTCTCGCCCGCATCGGTGAGCGCCAGGCCGCGGCCCTCCTTGCGGAACAGCACGGTGCCGGCCTGCGACTCCAGCTTCTTGAGCTGCGCGCTCACGGCCGAAGTCGAGCGGCCCAGCTTGTCGGCCGCGCGCGCGTAGCTGCCGAGGGCCATGCCGGTGGAAAAGGTGCGCAGCACGTCGAGATCGAACATCACCTGGGTCATCGCGGGTCCTTGCATGAGGCTTCTCAATCATCCCGAATTTCAGGACGATCCGCTCATTATTTTCTGATTTTCGAAACCTTTGCAGCGGCGGACACTGCGCTGCAACATGACCCAATCGCCCTCCTCCCCCCCGCTGTCGCCGCGCCACCGCTGGAAGGTGCTCGCCGCTGGCGTGGCCGCCAACGCGGCCTTCTCGGTCGCCTTCAGCGGCATCCCCATGACCGCCGTGCTCATGCGCACCGGCTACCAGCTCGACAACGCCGCGCTCGGCCTGGTGCTCGGCCTCATGGGCCTGGGCATCGCCGTGAGCGAGCTGCCCTGGGGCCTGCTGACCGACCGCTGGGGCGACCGCCCCGTGCTGCTGGCCGGGCTGGGCAGCACGGCGATCGCGCTGGTCGCGATGGCGCTGTGGGCCGCGCCGGGCGCCGGACACTTGCCGGGCCTCGGCGTGCTCGGCGCGGGGCTGCTGCTGGTGGGCCTGCTCGGCGGCAGCGTGAACGGCGCCAGCGGGCGCGCGGTGATGACCTGGTTCGACGCCGGCGAGCGCGGCCTGGCCATGAGCATCCGCCAGACCGCCGTGCCGATGGGCGGCGGCATCGGCGCACTGGTGCTGCCCTTCGTGGCGCTGCACTTCGGCTTTGCCGCGCTGTACGGCCTGCTGGCGCTGCTGTGCGCGCTGAGCGCGGCGATGAGCTGGGCCTGGGTGCACGAGCCGCCCATCACGCCGCACCCAAAGACCACCGAGGCCGCCGCACCGAAGACCGGCCCGCTGCGCGACGTGCGCGTGTGGCGCATCGTGGCCGGCATCGGCATCCTGTGCGCGCCGCAGTTCGCGGTGCTGTCCTTCGGCACGGTGTTCCTGCACGACTTCGGCCACGTGGGCCTGGGCACGATCACCGCCGCCATGGTCTTCGTGCAGGTGGGCGCGATGGCGATGCGCGTGTGGAGCGGCCGCTGGACCGACCGCCGCCGCAACCGCCCGGCCTACCTGCGCGCCTGCAGTGCGCTCAGCGTGCTGCTGTTCGCGGGCCTGGCCGCGCTGGTGATGGCGGCGGGCACCGAGGCACCCTCCACACCGCTGCGGCTGGCGCTGATCGCGCTGCTGGCGGTGAGCGGCGTGTGCGTGTCGGCCTGGCACGGCGTGGCGTACACCGAGCTGGCCACGCTGGCCGGCGCGGCGCGCGCCGGCACCGCATTGGGCATGGCGAACACCAGCGTGTTCCTCGTGTGCTTCGTCACGCCCTTCTCGATTCCGCACCTGCTGGCGCTGCAGGGCTGGCCGGTCGTGTGGCTGGCGGCCAGCGCCTGCGCGCTGGTGGCGATGCCGCTGCTCGTGCCGCGCCGCAACGCCGGTCCCGGCGCCTGCACGGCCGAGCTGACTCAGAAGGTCGCGAAGACGGCGTTGAGCCGGTCGACGTAGGCGCGCTTGGCGGCCGCGTCGATGAAGCTGCCCTCGAAGCTGTTGGCCGCAAGCTGCCAGGCCTGCTGCACGCCCAGGCCGGTGGCGGCGAAGGTCTGCGTGAAGTTCTGGTTCATGTAGCCGCCGAAGTAGGCCGGGTCGTCCGAGTTGACGGTGGCGACCAGCCCCGCGTCGAGCAGCGCACCCAGGTTGTGCTGCGACAGGTCGGGGAACACGCACAGCTTGAGGTTCGACAGCGGGCACACGGTGAGCGGAATGCGGTCTTGCGCCAGCCGCTTCATCAGCGCCGGGTCTTTCGCGCTTTGCACGCCGTGGTCGACGCGCTCGACCTTCAGCACGTCGAGCGCGCTCCACACGTAGGCCGGCGGGCCCTCTTCGCCCGCGTGCGCGACGAGGTGAAAGCCCAGTTCGCGGCAGCGCGCGAACACGCGCGCGAACTTCTCGGGCGGGTGGCCGACTTCGCTCGAATCGAGCCCCACGCCGATGAATTTGTCGCGGTACGGCAGCGCCTGCTCCAGCGTCTCGAAGGCTTCTTCCTCGCTCAGGTGGCGCAGGAAGCACAGGATGAGCGAGGCGCTCACGCCCAGCTTCGGCAGTGCATCGACGCAGGCGCGATGCAGGCCGTTCACCACCGTTTCCATCGCCACGCCGCGCGCCGTGTGCGTCTGCGGGTCGAAGAACATCTCGGTGTGCACCACCTGGTCGGCCGCGGCGCGCTCCAGGTAGGCCCAGGCCATGTCGTAGAAGTCCTGCTCTTTCAGCAGCACGCTCGCGCCGGCGTAGTAGATGTCGAGAAAGGTCTGCAGGTTGGTGAAGGCGTAGGCCTTGCGCAGTTCTTCGACGCTGGCATACGGAATCGAGACACCGTTTCGCTGCGCGAGCGCAAAGATCAGCTCGGGCTCGAGCGAGCCTTCGATGTGCATGTGCAGCTCGGCCTTGGGCATGGCGCGCAGCAGCTCGGGCAGGCGTTCGGCGGGAATGCGTTGCGCGAAGCTCGGGTCGAACAGGGGGCGGCTGGAATCGGTCATGGGGCGTGGAAAATCGACGTTGTGATCGCGCACAGCATAAGGGCAGACACCCTGCGCGGCATCCCCGAAAACGTATACGCTGCCAGCCCCTTTTCCCCCAAACTGATCTGGGTCAAATCGGGCCGCGGCGGATGCGCTAGGCTTGGACCCCGGCAGGCCCGGCATCGGGTGTGTTCTCCCTCCAATCCGCGCGCAGCGTGCATTCATGCCCTGGCGCCGTCCTTGATCGACTCGCATGACCCTACAAAACGCCTTCACCCGCGAAGACCTGCTGCGCTGCAGCCGCGGCGAACTGTTCGGCCCCGGCAACGCACAGCTGCCCGCCCCGAACATGCTGATGGTGGACCGCATCACCCACATCAGCGCCGAGGGCGGTACCTACGGCAAGGGCGAACTCACGGCCGAGCTCGACATCACGCCCGACCTGTGGTTTTTCGCCTGCCACTTCGAAGGCGACCCGGTCATGCCGGGCTGCCTGGGCCTGGACGCCATGTGGCAGCTGGTGGGCTTCTTCCTCGGCTGGCAGGGCCTGCCGGGCCGCGGCCGGGCCCTGGGCTC
Source organism: Variovorax sp. FW301-JW7 (assembly GCF_058788795.1). Classification (NCBI taxonomy): domain Bacteria; kingdom Pseudomonadati; phylum Pseudomonadota; class Betaproteobacteria; order Burkholderiales; family Comamonadaceae; genus Variovorax; species Variovorax sp. FW301-JW7. The sequence continues at coordinate 544,380 of NZ_JBYTBC010000002.1, read as the reverse complement.
GGGTGAAGTGAAGTTCACGGGCCAGGTCCTGCCGACCGCCAAGCTCGTCACCTACAACATCCAGATCAAGCGCGTGCTCAAGGGCAAGCTGAACCTGGCCATCGCCGACGGCTCGGTGAGCGTCGACGGCCGCCAGATCTACACCGCCGAGGGCCTGCGGGTCGGCGTGTTCACTTCCACCGACAACTTCTGAGGGTTTCGCCATGCGACGCGTCGTCATCACCGGTCTGGGCATCGTTTCGTGCCTGGGCAACGACAAGGAGACCGTCTCCGCCAACCTGCGCGCCAGCCGCCCCGGCATCCGGTTCCAGCCGGCCTACGCCGAAATGGGCCTGCGCAGCCAGGTGGCCGGCTCCATCGACCTTCCCCTCGAAGACCTCATCGACCGCAAGCTCTATCGCTTTGTCGGCCACGCGGCGGCCTACGCCTACCTGGCCATGAAGGACGCCATCGCCGATGCCGGCCTGACCGAGGAGCAGGTGTCCAACCCGCGCACCGGCCTCATCGCCGGCTCGGGTGGCGCCTCCACGCTGAACCAGATGGAAGCGCTCGACCTGCTGCGTGAAAAGGGCGTCAAGCGCGTCGGTCCCTACCGCGTGACGCGCACCATGAGCAGCACCGTGTCCGCCTGCCTGGCCACGCCCTTCAAGATCAAGGGCCTGAACTACTCCATCGCCTCGGCCTGCGCCACCAGCGCGCACTGCATCGGCAACGCCATGGAGCAGATCCAGATGGGCAAGCAGGACATCGTGTTCGCCGGCGGCGGTGAAGAAGAGCACTGGACCCAGTCTTTCCTGTTCGACGCCATGGGCGCGCTGTCCACCAAGTACAACGAGACCCCCGAAAAGGCCTCGCGTGCCTACGACGCCGAGCGCGACGGTTTCGTCATCGCCGGCGGTGGCGGCATGGTCGTGGTCGAGTCGCTCGACCACGCACTGGCACGCGGCGCAAAAATCTACGCCGAAATCGTCGGCTACGGCGCCACCTCCGACGGCTACGACATGGTCGCGCCCAGCGGTGAAGGCGCCGTGCGCTGCATGCAGATGGCCATGTCCACCGTCGACACGCCCATCGACTACCTGAACACCCACGGCACCTCGACGCCCGTCGGCGACGTCATGGAAATGAAGGGCGTGCGCGAAGTCTTCGGCGACAAGGCGCCGGCCATCAGCTCCACCAAGAGCCTGTCGGGCCACTCGCTGGGCGCCGCCGGCGTGCACGAGGCGATCTACTGCCTGCTGATGATGGAAGGCAGCTTCATGGCCGGCTCGGCCAACATCGAGGCGCTCGACCCCGAAGTAGCCGACATGCCCATCCTCACCGCCACGCGCGAGAACGCCACGGTCGACACCGTGATGAGCAACAGCTTCGGCTTCGGCGGCACCAACGCCACGCTGGTGCTCAAGCGCTGGCAGGGCGCGTAAGAACGCCTGCCGGCCCCGTCGCGCCCGCGACGACGGGCCTGCGGGCGCTTCGCTAGACTGGGTTTCCCCATCCACCGCGCGAGGAGACCCATGGCGATCGACACCCTTTCCACCTGGCACCGGCTCGTCAAGACACGCGACGTGGCGGGCCTCGATGCCCTGCTGGCCGACGACGCCGTCTTCCTCTCGCCCGTGGTGCACCGGCCGCAGGTCGGCAAGGCGATCACGAAGCAGTACCTCGCCGCGGCCTTCCAGGTCTTCTTCAACGAGAGCTTCCGCTACGTGCGTGAGCTCCAGGGCCCGAACGACGCGGTGCTCGAGTTCGAACTCGAGCTGGACGGCATCGCCATCAACGGCGTGGACATGATGAAGTGGAACGCGGAAGGACAGATCACCGAGTTCAAGGTGATGCTGCGGCCGTTGAAGGCGGTGAACCTGATCCACCAGAAGATGGCGGCGCAGCTGCAGGCGGCGACGCAGTAAGCGGACTCAGGGGCAGGCCAGTTCCGTCCTGGCCACGGCGCACAGCCGAGCCTTCTCGGCCGCGGGCAACGTGAGCCCCGGCATCAGCCCGTCCAGCCGCAGCACCGCCGGGTAGAGGCGCGTGTCCTGCGGGTTCTTGCGGTAGGCACGCAGCACCAGTTGCTGGCTTTCCTTGCCGCAATGCCGGCGCTGCTGGCGCGCCACTTCCTTGTCGTGTGCCGAACCGTCGCCGTTGAATTCGCCGGCGAAGTGAAAGCACATTTCCGCGTCGTCCACGGCCTTGCGCAGGCGCTGCTCTTCTTTCGAGAACGTCGGCGGTGCGGCGAACGACATCGACACGGCCAGCAGTGCCGCACCTGCCGCCATGACCCGCTGCAGCTTCATGGTGTGAATCCCTTTCCTGAATGAAAAAAGGGCCGTCCGCAGACGACCCTTCTTGTGGCAATCGCCGAAGCGATCGATCAATGATTACTTCTTGTCGCCGCCAGGCACCTTGCCTTCGACGCCCTTGACGTAGAAGTTCACGCCCGACAGGAACTTGTCGTCGGCGACTGCGTCCTTGGCGATCAGTTCCTTGCCGTCCTGGCCGACGATCGGGCCCTTCCAGATCGAGAAGCTGCCGTCCTTCAGGCCCTTCTTCACTTCCTCGACCTTGGCCTTGGCTTCGGCCGGCACATCTTCGGCGATCGAGACGATGTCGATCGCGCCTTCCTTCACGCCCCACCAGGTCTGGCCGGTGGTCCACTTGCCGTCCAGCGCATCCTGCGTGGTCTTGATGTAGTACGGCGCCCAGTTGATGATGGCCGAGCCCAGGTGGGCCTTCGGGCCGTAGGCGGTCATGTCGGAGTCCCAGCCGAAGGCGCGCTTGCCCTTTTCTTGCGCGGTCTTGAGCACGGCCGGCGAGTCGGTGTTCTGGAACAGCACGTCGGCGCCGCCGTTGATCAGCGCGGTGGCGGCTTCGGTTTCCTTGGGCGGGCTGAACCACTCGTTCACCCACACGACCTTGGTGGTGATCTTCGGGTTGACCGACTGCGCGCCCAGCGTGAAGCTGTTGATGTTGCGCAGCACTTCAGGGATCGGCACCGAGCCGACCACGCCCAGCGTGTTGCTCTTGGTCATGGAGCCGGCGATCACGCCGGCCATGTACGCGCCTTCGTAGGTGCGGCTGTCGTAGGTGCGCATGTTCTCGGCGGTCTTGTAGCCGGTGGCATGCTCGAACTTCACGTCCTTGCTGTCGTTGGCGACCTTGAGCATGGGCTCCATGTAGCCGAAGGTGGTGCCGAAGATCAGCTTGTTGCCCTGGCCCACGAAGTCGCGGAACACGCGCTCGGCGTCGGCCGACTCGGGCACGCTTTCGACAAAAGTGGTCTTGATCTTGTCGCCGAATTCCTTCTCGAGCGCCTTGCGGGCGTTGTCGTGCGCGAAGGACCAGCCGCCGTCGCCCACGGGACCGACATAGGCGAATGCGATGTTCAGCGGGGCTGCTGGCGCGGGGGCCGGCGCGGCGGCGGGCGCCGGGGCCGGCGGTGCAGCGGGGGCGGCCGCCTCTTCCTTCTTGCCGCAGCCGATGAGGGCCGCCGAAGCCACTGCGGTGAGTGCCGCGAGCTTGAGCAGGGAACGCTTGTTCAGATCATTCATTGTCGAAATCCTCAGAAGAAAAGGACGGGTTGGCAAAAAAACGAGAACGCGATTATGAGCCGGGGTAGAACGGTTTCCCCATCGAGGCCGGCATGTTGATGCGGATGAAGGCGGGGTTGCGCGAGATCAGCGCCAGCACCACGATCGGCGCGATGTACTGGGCCATGCTGAGGAACTGCGAGGGCACGTCGACGCCGCTGCTTTGCAGGTGGAAACCCAGCATCGAGACGCCGCCGAACAGGTAGGCGCCGAGCAGCACGCGGATCGGGCGCCAGGTGGCGAAGGTGGTCAGCGCCAGCGCGATCCAGCCGCGGCCGGCGACCATGCCCTCGACCCACAGCGGCGTGTACACGGTCGACAGGTACGCACCCGCCAGGCCGCACAGCGCGCCGCCCGCGATCACCGCCAGGAAGCGGATGCGCCGCACCGGGTAGCCCAGCGCATGCGCCGACTCGGGCGACTCGCCCACCGAGCGCAGCACGAGGCCGGCGCGGGTGCGGTACAGGAACCAGATGAGCCCGATGGTCAGCAGCACGGCCACGTACACCATCGGGTGGTGCCGGAACAGCGCCGGGCCGGCCAGCGGAATGTCGGCCAGCACGGGAATGGCGAAGGGCGTGCTCTCGGGCAGCTTGGCCTGCACGAAGCTGATGCCCGCGAAGGCCGAGAAGCCCACGCCGAACAGGCTCAGCGCCAGCCCCGTGGCGTACTGGTTGGTGTTGAGCCAGATCACGAGCACGCCGAAGAAGGCGGCGAGCAGCGCACCGGCCGCCATGCCGGCCAGGAAGCCGAGCCAGGGGTTGTGCGTGATGACCACCGTCGCGAAGCCGGCGATGGCGGCGCACAGCATCATGCCCTCGGCGCCGAGGTTGACGATGCCGGCCTTCTCGTTGATCAACAGGCCCAGCGCCGCGATGGCGAGCACGGTGCCCGCGCTCAGGGTGGAGCCCAGCAGGAGTGCGTAGCTTTCCATGGTTCAGAGACCCCCTTCGGTGGCACGCGCGGTCGGCGCAACGGGCGCGGTCGGCGCGGTGATCGGCGTGCTGACCTGCAGCGAGCTTGTGGTCAGCGTCGCCGCCTTGGCGCCGGCCTTGCGGCGGATGCGGTAGGCGATGAGCGTGTCGCAGGCCAGCAGCGTGAACAGCAGCAGGCCCTGGAACACGCCGGTGAGCGACTTGGGCAGGCCCAGGCGCGACTGCGCGAGCTCGCCGCCGATGTAGAACATGCTCATCAGGATGGCCGAGAAGATCATGCCCACCGGATGCAGCCGCCCGACGAAGGCCACGATGATGGCCGCGAAGCCGTAGCCTGCAGGCACGTACGGCGTGAGCTGGCCGATGGGGCCCGCCACTTCGAGCGCGCCCGCCAGGCCGGCCGCGCCGCCCGAGGTGAGCAGCGCAATCCACACCGCGCGGCGTGCCGAAAAGCCCGCATAGCGCGCCGCCGCGGGCGCCAGCCCGCCGACCTGCTGCGCGAAGCCTGCGCGCGTGCGGAACAGGAACACCCACAGCGCGCCTGCGCCGATGAGCGCAATGATCAGCCCGATCGACACGCGCGAGCCCTTCATGAGCCGCGGGATCTGCGTCACCGCCTCGAAGGTCTTGGTCTGCGGAAAGTTGTAGCCCTGCGGGTCTTTCCAGGGGCCGAAGACCAGGTAGCTCAGCATCAGCGTGGCCACGTAGACCAGCATCAGGCTCACGAGGATTTCGTTGGCGTTGAACTTGTCGCGAAGGAACGCGACGATGCCCGCCCACACCATGCCGCCCAGAATGCCCGCCAGCAGGATGGCCACGACGATCCAGCTGCCGGTGCTCTTGTCGGCCAGGAGCGCCACGCCGCCCGCCGCGATGGCGCCGCAGACGAACTGCCCTTCGGCGCCGATGTTCCAGACGTTGGAGCGAAAGCACACGGCCAGGCCGAGCGCAATGATGAGCAGCGGCGTGGCCTTCACCATCAGCTCGCCGATGGCGTAGCCGCTCTTGATCGGCTCGTAGAAGAACACCTGCAAGCCCTTGACCGGGTCCTTGCCCAGCGCGGCGAACAGCGCCACGCCGATGAGCACGGTGATCAAGAGCGCCAGGATCGGCGAGCCATAGCTCCAGAAGCGCGACAGCTCCGGGCGGGGTTCAAGCTTGAGCATGCACGCCCTCCTTGTTGTTGTTCTGGTGGGGCTGTGCCTGCGGCCACAGGCCGCTCATCCATTCGCCGATCTGCGGCAGCGTGGCCGCCGCGCGGTCGATCGAGGGCGACAGCCGCCCCTTGGCGATCACGTGCAGCCGGTCGCAGATGTTGAACAGCTCGTCCAGTTCCTCGCTGATCACGAGCACGGCGCAACCGGCGTCGCGCAGCGCGAGGATCTCGGCGTGGATGAGCGCGGCCGCGCCCACGTCCACGCCCCAGGTCGGCTGCGAGACGATGAAGAGCTTCGGGTTGGCGTCGATCTCGCGACCGACGATGAATTTCTGCAGGTTGCCGCCCGACAGCGAGCGCGCCGCCGCGCCCGGGCCGCCGGCCTTCACCTTGAAGCGATCGATGATGGAACGCGCCTGCTTGTCGAGTTCGGCGGTGCGGATCCAGCCGCCCTTGCCCACCGCGTTGCTGCGCGTGAGCAGCAGGTTGTGCGCCAGGCCCAGCGTGGGCACGGCACCGCGCCCCAGCCGTTCCTCGGGCACGAAATGCAGGCCCAGCGCACGCCGCGCACGCGGGCGCAGCCGGCCGGCCGGCTGGTCGAACACGCGCACCATGGCGGGCTCGGCGCGCACGTCCTCGCCCGAGAGCGTGTACAGCAGTTCCTTCTGGCCGTTGCCCGAGACGCCGGCGATGCCGACGACCTCGCCCGCGCGCACGTCGAACGAGATGCCGTCCAGGTCGACGCCGAACTGGTCTTCGCGCGCCAGCTTCAGGCCCTGCACGCGCAGCGCCACCGCGCCGGCATGCAGCGGTCGGTGCTGCAGCGGCGGCGGCTCGCTGCCGATCATCAGGCGCGAGAGCGATTCGGTGCTCTCGTTGCGCGGGTTGCACACGCCCGTGACCTTGCCGCCGCGCAGCACGGTGCAGGCCGTGCACAGCTCCTGGATCTCGTGCAGCTTGTGGCTGATGTACAGGATGCTGCAGCCTTCCGAGGCCAGCTTGTTCAGCACGCCGAACAGGCGGATCACGGCCTGCGGCGTGAGCACCGAGGTCGGCTCGTCCAGGATCAGCAGCTTGGGGTTGGTGAGCAGCGCGCGGATGATCTCCACCCGCTGCATCTCGCCCACCGACAGCGTGTGCACGGGGCGCGCGGGGTCGATGTCCAGCCCGTATTCGCTCGCCTTGGCCGTGATGCTGCGGGCCACCTCGGCCAGCGCGAGCGACTTGTCCAGGCCCAGCCAGACGTTCTCGGCCACGGTGAGCGTGTCGAACAGGCTGAAGTGCTGGAACACCATGCTGATGCCCAGCGCGCGCGCCTGCTGCGGGTTGCGCAGGTTCACCGCCTGGCCGTCGAAGGTGACGGTGCCTTCGTCGGGCTTGACCGAGCCGTAGATGATCTTCATCAGGGTCGATTTGCCCGCGCCGTTCTCTCCGAGCACGGCATGGATTTCGCCGGGCTGCACGGCCAGGGAGATGTCGCTGTTGGCCACCACCGCGGGGTACCGCTTGGTGATGTGCGCCAGCTGGAGTCTGGGGGTTGTCATGCCGGGTTTCGTGGGTTTGTCTCGTTCAACATCAACAAGCGGGGACAGCTATAAGTTTAGGGCCTGTAAACACTGTGTTTTGGTGCCGCGAAGGCCTGCCAGGGCGGGCCAATCAAGGCGCGCGACGCCGCGTGTGCATGCGCACACGCAAGGAGCGCAACGCCGAGTGGCCCGCCCTGGCAGGCCTTCCCTCCGGGTTGGCCGGCAAAGGGGCTGCCTGCGGCGTTGCCCGCGCTTGCAAGGCAGAAGCCTTGCTGCGCGCGGGCGCCTTGCATCCAGCCCCTTTGCCGGCCAACGCGGCACCAAAACACAGTGTTTACAGGCCCGGGCGTCCCCGCGACCATCGGCGCCCGACGGCGCTCTACTCAGCCTCTCAATGTCCGCCGATGTAGGCGAACTTGAACAGGAAGATCGCCGCGATCACCCAGACCATCGCATGCACTTCCCGTGCCCGGCCGGTGCACAGCTTGAGCACGGCGTAGGTGATGAAGCCGAAGGCCAGGCCGTTGGCGATCGAGTAGGTGAAGGGCATGGCCAGCGCCGTGACGGCCGCCGGGATCACCTCGGTCGTGTCTTCCCAGTCGAGCTCGACCAGGTCGCGCAGCATCAGGCAGCCCACGAAGAGCAGCGCCGGTGCGGTGGCGTAGGCCGGCACCGAGCCCGCCAGCGGCGAGATCATCAGGCAGGCCAGGAACAGCAGCGCCACGACCACGGCCGTGAGGCCGGTGCGGCCGCCGGCTTGCACGCCGGCCGCGCTTTCCACATACGCCGTGGTGCTCGAGGTGCCCAGCAGCGAGCCCGCGAAGATCGCGCCGCTGTCGGCCAGCAGCGCCTTGTTCATGCGCTCCATCTTGCCCGGCACCAGCAGGCCCGCGCGCTTGGCCACGCCCATCAGCGTGCCGGTGGCGTCGAACATCTCGACCAGGAAGAACACCAGCACCACGTTCAGGATGCCGCCCTTGAGCGCGCCGAGGATGTCCAGCTGCATGAAGGTCGGTGCGATGGACGGCGGTGCGTCGAACACGCCGTGGAACTTGTTGCCGCCGAAGAAGAACGACAGCACCGTCACCAGCATGATCCCGATCAGGATCGCCCCGCGCACCTTCAATCGGTCGAGCGCCACGATGACGAGAAAGCCCAGCGTGGCCAGCACCACCGGTGCCGAGTGCAGGTCGCCCAGCGTGACGAAGGTGGCCGGCGAGGCGGCGACGATGCCCGCGCTCTTGAGCGCGATGAGCGCCAGGAACATGCCGATGCCCACGGTGATCGCCGTTCGCAAGGACTGCGGTATGCCCGCGATGAACAGCTCCCGCAACCCGGTGACCGTCACGATCAGGAACAGGCACCCGGAGATGAACACCGCGCCCAGCGCGACCTGCCACGTGTAGCCCATGCCGAGCACGACCACGTAGGCGAAGTAGGCGTTCAGGCCCATGCCCGGCGCCATGGCGATCGGGTAGTTGGCGTACAGGCCCATGATCAGCGTGCCGATGGCTGCGATCAGGCAGGTGGCGACGAAGACAGCACCCTTGGGCATGCCCGCGTCCCCGAGGATCGACGGGTTCACGAAGATGATGTAGGCCATCGTCAGGAAGGTGGTCAGCCCTGCGATGACTTCGGTGCGCACGGTGGTGTTGTGCTCGGTCAGCTTGAAAAAGCGTTCCAGCAGACCGACGTTGGCCGGTGCGGTGGCCGCACGCAACGGCGCCGCCTCGGTGGCCCCGGCGGCCCGGGGAGTGGTGGCCTTGGGCACCTCTTCATACCTGTTCATTTCGCTTGTCTCCAGCTGTTGTATGTGGCGGTTCGTTCATCGTTGCCTCGGTCGCGACGCCGGCGCGACGGAGGGCTCAGGGAGGATCGGAAAGCGGCTCAGCCGGCAGGGCTCGGGCAGTGGCGACAGGTGCGGCGTCGAAGCCGGGCCGCAGCGACGCCGCCACGCCCTTGATGCATTCGCGCAGCCAGCGCGCGGAGCTCGACGAATGCGTGCGTTCGTGCCAGAGCTGGTAGTACATGAGGCGCGGCAAGGCAGCCGGGCACTCGAGGATCTTCACGGGCAGCCGTGCGGCGAAGCGCTCGCAGTACTGGCGCCCGGTGGTCAGCACCAGCAGGCTCGAGGCCACCATGTCCGGGATGAGGCTGAAGTGCGCGCAGCGCGCCGTGATGTTGCGCTGCCGCCCCAGCTCGTCGAGCATCTGGTCGATGATGCCGCGCCCGCCCGGGTGCATGGGCGTGGGCGCGATGTGCTCGGCCGCCAGCCAGGTTTCCAGGTCCCACCCGCGCCGCACGGCCGGATGGTCCTGGTTGACCAGCGACACCACCTCGTCGCCGAAGAGACGCGCCATGTGCAGGTCTTCCGGCGGCTTGAGCCAGTTGCCGATCACCAGGTCGACCTGCCCGAGCGCCAGGTGCCCGTGGTAGTCCGAGTCGGGCGAGAGCGCATGGATCTCGATCTGGCACAGCGGCGCCTCGCGCTTGACCTGCGCCACCAGCAGCGGTAGGAACAGCGGGTCCATGTAGTCGCTGGCCGCGATGCGGAAGGTGGTGGCCGCCGACTGCGGCTCGAAACCGCGCGCATCCGAGAACAGCATCTCGGCCGCCCGAAGAATGCTGGCCGCGGGCTCGATCATCCGCAGCCCCGCGTCGGTGGGCACCATGCCCGAGCCCGAGCGCACCAGGAGCGGGTCGCCCGACAGCTCGCGCAGGCGCTTCAGCGCGGCCGAGACGGCCGGCTGGTACATGCCCAGGCGGATGGCGGCGCGCGAGACGCTGCGGTCGGTCAACACGGTGTGAAGCACCCGAATCAGATGAAGGTCGATCTTGTCGAAAAGCGCCTGGTCTCTCATGGCTGTTCACACCTTTCTTGTCTGTGCGAACAGTTATACAGCGCAACATTTGGAGAACGGAAGGACGCTCGGACCGTGCGAGCACGGCCGGTGCTCATTCGCCAGAGGCTGCCTGCACCGCGGTCAGGGCGCGGAGGATGGATTCGCTCGTGGCCGGCGCCTTCAGCGGCGGATCGACCCGGTGCCCGCCCGCGGCCGACACGGCATCGCGGATCGCGAAGAACACCGAGAACGGCAGCAACAGCGGCGGTTCGCCCACGGCCTTGCTGCGGTGAATGGAGTCTTCGAAGTTCTGGCCCTCGAACAGGCGCACGTTGAACACCGGCGGGCAGTCGTTGGCCGTCGGGATCTTGTAGGTGCTCGGCGCGTGCGTGGTGAGCTTGCCGCTCGCCGGGTGCCACACCAGTTCTTCGGTCGTGAGCCAGCCCATGCCCTGGATGAAGGCGCCCTCGACCTGGCCGATGTCCACGGCCGGGTTCAGCGACTTGCCCGCGTCGTGCAGGATGTCGGCGCGCAGCAGCTTCCATTCGCCGGTAAGGGTGTCGACCACCACTTCGCTCACCGCCGCGCCGTAGGCGTAGTAGTAGAACGGGCGGCCCTGCATCTTGTCCTTGTCCCAGCTCAGGCCGGGCGTGGCATAGAAGCCGTCGGACCACAGCTGCTTGCGGTCGAGGTACGCCTCGCCCACCACGGTGCTGAAGGCCAGCGTGCGGCCGTTCACCTCGACCTGGTCGTTGGCAAAGCGCACGTCGGCGGCGTTGCCGCCATGGCGCTCGGCGGCGCAGGCGGCCAGGCGTTCGCGGATCTGGCGGGCGGCGTCCTGCGCGGCCTTGCCGTTCAGGTCGGCGCCGGTCGAGGCGGCCGTGGCCGAGGTGTTCGCCACCTTGGTCGTGTCGGTCGCGGTGACGCGCACGCGCTCGAAGCTCACGCCCAGCTCGTGCGCCACCACCTGCGCCACCTTGGTGTTCAGGCCCTGGCCCATCTCGGTGCCGCCGTGGTTCACGAGGATCGAGCCGTCGGTGTACACGTGCACCAGCGCGCCGGCCTGGTTGAAGTGCTTCACGTTGAACGAGATGCCGAACTTCAGCGGTGCCAGCGCCAGGCCGCGCTTGAGCACCGGGCTCTTGGCGTTGAAGGCGGCGATCTCTTCGCGGCGCAGGCGGTAGTCGCTGGTTTCTTCCAGCTCGGCCACGAGTTCGTGGACGATGTTGTCGGTCACGGTCTGGCGGTAGGGCGTGACGTTGTTCTCGCCCTTGCCGTAGAAGTTGACGCGCCGCACGTCGAGCGGGTCGCGCTTCAGCTCGCGGGCCACCGAGTCCATGATGTTCTCGATGGCGATGGCGCCCTGCGGGCCGCCGAAGCCGCGAAACGCGGTGTTGCTCTGCGTGTTGGTCTTGCCCGAGAAGCCGTGCATGCTCACGTTGGGCAGCCAGTAGGCGTTGTCGAAGTGGCACAGCGCGCGCGTCATCACCGGGCCCGACAGGTCGGCCGAGTGGCCGGCGCGCGAGACCATGGTGATCTCGGCGCCGAGGATGCGGCCCTCGTCGTCGTAGCCCACGTCGTACTCGTACCAGAAGCAGTGGCGACGGCCGGTGATCATGAAGTCGTCGTCGCGGTCCAGGCGCAGCTTCACGGGGCGCTGCAGCTGGCGCGCCGCAATGGCTGCCACGCAAGCAAAGATCGCCGACTGCGATTCCTTGCCGCCGAAACCGCCGCCCATGCGCCGGCATTCCACGTGCACTTCGTTCGAGGACAGGTGCAGCGCATGCGCCACCAGGTGCTGCATCTCGCTCGGGTGCTGCGTCGAGCAGTGGATGTGCAGCGTGCCGCCCTCTTTCGGAATGGCGTAGCTGATCTGGCCTTCGAGGTAGAACTGTTCCTGCCCGCCCACGTCGAGCGTGGCGGTGTGGCGGTGCGGTGCCTTCGCGATGGCGGCGCGCACGGCGGCCTCGTCGCCTTCGTTGGCGGCCCCGCCGCTGCGCACGATGTGCATCGGCGGCACCACGTACTGGCCGCGCGCATGCGCGTCCTGCGGCGTGATGACGGGCGGCTGCGCCTCGAGGGTGATCGCGTCCTTGGCCTTCGCGGCGGCGCGGCGCGCGGCATCGCGGGTTTCGGCGATCACGGCGAACACGGGCTGGCCGAGGTAGCGGATCTGGCCGCCGTCGTTCACGGGCAGCAGGATCGGATCGTCGTGAATGATCGAACCGCAGTCGTTGGTGCCGGGGATGTCGTCGGCGGTGAGCACCGCGACCACGCCGGGCATGGCGCGGATGGCGTCGAGCGACAGCGCCGTCACGCGGCCGTTGGCCACCGGCGACAGGCCCAGCGCGCAGTGCAGCGTGCCGGCGAGCTCGGGAATGTCGTCGATGTAGGTGGCTTCGCCGGCAACGTGCAGGTGCGCCGACTCGTGCGGGCGGCTGATGCCCACGCGCATGCCGCGGTCGTGGGCCAGCGCTTCGGCGCCCACGTCGATGCGGGCGGCGGTGTTCTTCAGGTAGTCGGCAAAGGCCTCGGCGGGCTGCAGCAGGCGGGCGTCGATGGGTTTGTTCATGGTCAGAGTCCTTCCGCCGCCACCTTGGCAACGACATGGGGCATCACGCTCCAGACGCTGGTTTCCTCGAGGGACAGCGCGTCCTGCGTGCGGGTTTCGAGCCACAGGCGCTGGATCAGGTTCTGCGCCACCTGCAGGCGGTAGTCGGCCGAGGCCCGCATGTCCGAGAGCGGCTTGAAGTCTTGTGCCAGCGCCAGCTTGGCGGTGGCCACGCTGGCCTGCGTCCAGGGCTTGCCCACGAGCGCCGCTTCGGCGTTGGCGGCGCGCTTGACGGTGGCGGCCATGCCGCCGAAGGCCAGGCGCACGGCCTTCACCGTGTCGCTGCCGGCTTCCAGTTCGATGGCGAAGCCCGCGCACAGCGCCGAGATGTCGCAGTCGAATCGCTTGCTGATCTTGTAGGCGCGCACCTGGCGGCGCATGGCCGACAGCGGCACGGCCAGCCCCTGCACGAACTCGCCGGGCTGCAACTCGTTCTTCATGTAGTCGAGGTAGAACGCGGGCAGCGGCATGCGGCGAACCACATCACCGCGGCGCAGTTCGATCTCGGTGTCGAGCGACATCAGCACCGGCGGCGAGTCGCCGATGGGCGAGCCGTTGGCGACGTTGCCGCCCATGGTGCCGGCGTGGCGGATCGGCGGCGAGGCAAAGCGCAGCCACACGTCGGCCAGGCTGGGCACGCGCTCGACCAGCGCGCCGAAGGCGGCTTCGAGCGAGGCGCCGGCGCCGATGTAGAGCTCGTCGGCGCGCTCTTCGACCGTCTTCATCTCGGCCACGTCGCCGACATAGATGATGTCGCCGAGGTCGCGGAACTGCTTGTTGACCCACAGGCCGACGTCGGTCGAGCCGGCCAGCAGTTGGGCGCGCGGCTTCTGCACGCGCAGTGCGGCGAGCTGGGCCAGGGTCTTGGGGGCGTGGAAGTGGTCGATGCGGGCGCCGAGCGGGGCCGCGTAGTCCAGGCCGTCGTTCTTCAGCGCGGTGAGCGCGGCCACCACGGGGGCGGTATCGAGCCGCACGGCCGGCAGGTCGAACATGCGTTGGCCGGCGTCGAGGATGGGGCGGTAGCCGGTGCAGCGGCACAGGTTGCCCGACAGGTCGTCGGCCAGCTGCTGGCGCGTGGGCTGCGTGCCCTCGGCTTGGTGGTGTTCGTAGGTGGCCCACAGCGACATCACGAAGCCCGGCGTGCAGAAGCCGCACTGCGAGCCGTGGCAGTCGACCATGGCCTGCTGCACGGGGTGCAGCGGGTGAACGGCGTGCTTGGCGGGAGCGTCGGCCTTGGGCTTGCACTGCGATGCGCACTGGCCCTTGAGATCTTCGACCGTGAACAGCGCCTTGCCGTGCAGCGTGGGCAAAAACTGGATGCAGGCGTTGACGGTCTGCAGCTGCAGGCCATCGACCGCGCCGGGCGCGTGGGCGTCGGTGGCCAGCTCGCCGATGACGACGGTGCAGGCGCCGCAGTCGCCTTCGTTGCAGCCTTCCTTGGTGCCGGTGCAGCGCGCGTCCTCGCGCAGCCAGTCGAGCACGGAGCGGGTCGGATGGACCCCGCTGACGTCGACGATCTTTCCGCGATGGAAGAAGCGGATCGGTTGAATCGGGTTACTGCTCTCGGTGCTCATGCTTTTTCTGGCTCGTGGGCGGCCCGTCATGGGCCAGTCATGGACGTTAGCGGCTTGCGTGGGGTCTTGCATACGGGCACGCCCATAACGCGTATGTAAGGGTCGGTATGCCACGTCCGGGGAAACCCTTGGATTGACGCTGCAATTCCCGGGCCACGCCGGAAACCGGGGGTTTTCAGCCGTTTTTCAGGCGTGTGCGATCGCGGTCCAGGCGGTGGCCAGCAGCGTCACGCCGGCCACGAACAGCAGTCCGGCGACCAGCCATTGCAAGGTGCGCGGCTGCAGCTTGTTGGGCAGGCGATGGTGCAGCCGCGTCGCGGCGTAGACCACGGGCATGGCGCAACCTGCCAGCAGCGCCGAGTGCCACGAGAAGTGGCCCGTCGGCACCACGATGACGAGCCGCACGAGCGAGTTGAAGCCGAACATCAGCAGCAGCGCGCGGCGCACCAGTTCGCGGTCCAGCGGCTGGCGGTACATGTGGAAGACGATGGGCGGGCCCGAGGCCGAGAACAGCCCGCCCAGCACGCCCGAGAGCCCGCCGATGAGGGCGAAGCTGGTGCGGCCCGACACCGCCGGCAGCGGCTTGCCCTGCAGCAACAGCAGCACGGCGCAGATCAGGATCGACACGCCCAGCAGGCCCCGCAGCCACGACACGGCGCTGCCGCTGAGCCACACGAGCAGCATGAGCCCGACGATCACGCCGACGGTGCTGCCGTTGAGCGCGGGCTTCATCAGCTGCCAGGGCACGGGGCCGGGGCGCGCGCGGAAGTAGGTCCAGGCGTTGATGAGGCTGAGCACGGTCGCGGCATTGGCCGCGTCGTTCACGCTGGCGATGTCGAACACCGACACGAGGCCCAGCAGGATGAGGCTGAAGGCAAAGCCGGTGAGGTTCTGCGCGTAGGTGGCCAGCCCGACGCAGGCCATGAAGATCAGGACCGGGACGGCGCCGGAAAGCACCGCCTGCACCGCGGACGCCGTCAGCACGCGCGACGGCGCGCGAGGCGGTTAAAGAAGGCGTGGGAGGGGAAGGAAGAAACGGACATGCGGGGGGACATCAGGGCAACGGAAACGCCGCGGAGCGGCCACCCGAGAATACCGCGCCCGCCGAGCCCTTGGCGACGGCGCTCAGTGCACCATGTCCCAGCCCATCATCAGCGCGGCGAAGCCCATCAGCGCGGTGCCGCCCCAGCCGAGCCAGCGGATTCGCCGCCCGGAGGTGAACGCCCCCATCACCTTCTCGCGGGTCACCAGCACCATCATGGCCGCCATGATCGGCACCGCCACCACGCCGTTGATGACCGCGCTCCAGTACAGCGCCTTCATGGGGTCGACGGGCGTGAAGTCGAGCCCCGTGCCCACCAGCGTGGCCACGGCGATGATGGCGTAGAACTCCTTGGCCTCGCGCCAGTGCCGCTCCAGCCCCTCTTCCCAGCCGAAGGCCTCGGCCACCGCGTAGGCCGCCGACGAGGCCAGCACCGGCACGGCCAGCAGCCCGGTGGCGACGATGCCGCCGGCGAACAGCCAGAACGCGAAGTCGCCGGCCAGCGGGCGCAGGGCCTCGGCGGCCTGCGCGGCGGAGGTCACGTCGTGCACGCCGCCCGCGTACAGCACGGCGGCCCCGACCACCATCACGAAGAACGCGATGAGGTTGGAGAAGGTCATGCCCATCCAGGTGTCGATGCGCACGCGCCGCAGGTCGTGGCGCACCTGCTTGTCGGTGCCGCGCCGCCCGCCCTTCAGGCGCCGTTCCTCGACTTCCTGCGAGGCCTGCCAGAAGAACAGGTAGGGCGAGATGGTGGTGCCCAGCAGCGCCACGAGCATCATCCAGTAGTCGCCGCGCCACTGCAGTTTCGGCACGACGAGGTCGTGCAGCACCTGCGCCCACGGCACCTGCACCACGAACACGGCCGCCACGTAGGCGAACAGGGTGAGGGTCAGCCACTTGAGGATGTGGGCCAGCTTGCGGTACGGCACGAACACCTGCAGCAGCACGGTGACCACGCCGAAGATCAGCGAATGGAAGTGCGCGCCGCCGCCCACCACCAGCTGCAGGGCCTCGCCCATGGCGGCGATGTCGGCCGCGATGTTGATGGTGTTGGCCACCACCAGCAGCGCCACCAGGGTGACGAGGAAGCCGCGCGGCATGTGCTCGCGCAGGTTGGCCGCGACGCCCTTGCCGGTGACGCGGCCGATGCGGGCCGACACGAGCTGGATGGCCACCATGAACGGCAGCGACAGGAACACGGTCCACAGCAGGCCGGTGCCGAACTGGGCCCCGGCCTGGGTGTAGGTGGCGATGCCCGACGGGTCGTCGTCGGCCGCGCCGGTGACGACGCCGGGGCCGACGTGGCGCAGGAAGGAGGGGATGCGTTTCTTCATGTGGTTCTGCTGGCTTGGGGGCGCTGCGGCTCGGGGCGCATGCACAGGACACCGGGGCACGCTGCCAGTCAACCGACGCTCTGGCAATGAGCCCGTCGATGGTTGCACGCCCAACCTGACCACCACATGAATCGGACGCCGCCGCTTCAGGCCTTTTCCGAGAACAACGCCACGATCACCTGCCGCAACCAGCGGTTGCCCGGGTCGGCCTCGAAGCGCTTGCTCCAGTGCAGCGACACCGTGAAGTCGCGCAGCGGAAACGGCGGCTCGACGATGGCGTAGCCGCCCTCGACCGCGAAGCCGCGCGCGATGTTGCGCGGCATCACCACCGCCAGGTCGGTGGCGCGCACGATGGCCGGCAGCACCATGAAGTGCTCGGTCGTCAGGCGCAGGCGGTCTTCGAGGTTCAGCAACTGCAGGATGCGCAGCGTATCGGCATGGGTGCGCACGGCCACGTAGTCGAGCTCGTGCAGCGCGGCCAGCAGCGCCTGGCCGCTGCGCCGGCGCTTCACGAAGGGATGGTCGTGGCGCAGCAGCACGATGTAGCGGTCTTTCAGCAGCTGGGTGCGCTGGGTGTCCTCCACGTGCGGCAGGAAACCGAAGGCGAAGTCGACCCTGCCGCTGTCCAGCGCGGTGGCGATCTCGCCCGGCGCGAGTGGCATGGTCTCCACGCGCACGCCCGGCGCCAGCTCGCGCAGCCGCGCCATCAGCGCGGGCAGGAAGCGGCCCTCGCCGATGTCGCTCATGTGGATGCGAAAGAGCTTGCGCGACGCGGCCGGGTCGAAGCGCTCGGGCTCGGCCAGCGCCTGCTGCAGCATCGCCAGCGCCGACTGCACGGGCACCGCCAGCCGCTCGGCGCGCGGCGTGGGCGCCACGCCGCCGAGGCTGCGCGTGAACAGCGCGTCGCCCAGCAGCAGGCGCAGCCGCGTGAGGCCGTGGCTGGCCGCCGGCTGCGTGAGGCCCAGGGCCTCGGCGGCGCGGCTCACGTTGCGGGTGCGGTAGACGGCGTCGAACAACCGCAGCAGGTTGAGGTCGACCGAATCAATATGCACCCCATTCATATTCGATAGCTGGCTCATTGCATTGAAGTATGACGCAGCTCCGCCCACACTCCCGCGTTCTCCCCACGACAAGAAGCACGAGACACGATGGAAGTTTCATTCAGCAAGGAAGTGGAAATGCTGCGCTTGGGCGCGGGCGACACCTTCCACGGCGAGGGCATCCTCGCGATCACCAAGGGCCTGCTGCAGTCGGGCGTGGCCTACGTCGGCGGCTACCAGGGCGCGCCGGTGTCGCACCTGCTGGACGTGATGGTGCAAGGCAAGGCCTACATGGACGAGCTGGGCGTGCACGTCGAGGCCTGCTCCAACGAGGCCTCGGCGGCGGCGATGCTCGGCGCGTCCATCCACTACCCGCTGCGCGGCGCCGTGACCTGGAAGTCGATCGTAGGCACCAACGTGGCGGCCGACGCGCTGTCCAACCTGTCGTCGCCCGGCGTGACCGGCGGCGTGCTGATCGTGGTGGGCGAAGACTACGGCGAAGGCGCCAGCGTGATCCAGGAGCGCACGCACGCCTACGCGCTCAAGTCGAGCATGTGCCTGCTCGATCCGCGGCCCGACCTGGGCGTGATGGTGCGCATGGTCGAGCAGGGCTTCCAGCTGTCGGAGGCGTCGAACATGCCCTGCCTGATGGAGCTGCGCATCCGCACCTGCCACGTGCGCGGCAGCTTCGACTGCAAGGACAACATCGCGCCCGCCGTGTCCACGCGCGCACTGATGGACGAGCCCGCGGGCTTCGACTACATGCGCCTGGCGCACCCGCCCGTCACCTTCCGCCACGAGAAGCTCAAGGGCGACGAGCGCATGCCGGCCGCGCGCCGCCACATCGTCGCCAACGGCCTCAACGAACTCATGCCCGGCCGGCGCCACCCCGACCTGGGCATCGTGGTGCAGGGCGGCCTGTACAACGCGCTGATCCGCAGCCTGCAGCAGCAGGGCCTGGCCGATGCCTTCGGCGACACCGACATCCCGATCCTGGTGCTCAACGTGACCTACCCGTTGGTGCCCGAGCAGGTGGCCGACTTCTGCATCGGCAAGCGCGCGGTGCTGGTGGTGGAAGAAGGCCAGCCCGAGTACATCGAGCAGGACATCGCCACGCTGCTGCGCCGGCGCGACATCCAGACCCCGCTGCACGGCAAGGACCTGCTGCCGCAGGCCGGCGAATACGGCGTGGAGGTGCTGTCCGGCGGCCTCGCGGCCTTTGCCGAGCGCTACCTCGGCGCGAGCGAAGCGGCAGCCTCGGCGCAGGCCTGGCTGGCCGGCAACCGCGAACGCCGCGAGGCGGTGGCGCGCCGGCTCGACGCGCCGCTGCCCAACCGCCCGCCGAGCTTCTGCGTGGGCTGCCCCGAGCGGCCGGTGTTCTCGGCCCTCAAGCTGGCACAGCAGGAGACGGGGCCGGTGCACATCGCGGCCGACATCGGCTGCCATGCCTTCGGCACCTTCGAGCCCTTCTCGATGGGCCACTCGATCCTCGGCTACGGCATGAGCCTGGCCAGCCGCGCGGGCGTGGCGCCGATGATGAACCGGCGCACGCTGTCGATCATGGGCGACGGCGGCTTCTGGCACAACGGCCTGCTCACGGGCGTGCAGAGCGCGCTGTTCAACGACGACGACGCGGTGCTGCTGATCTTCAAGAACGGCTACACCTCGGCCACCGGCACGCAGGACATCATCTCCACGCCCGACGACGAGATCAAGGAACGCGCGGTCGACAAGCAGCAGAGCCTGGTCGACAAGAACCAGACCATCGAGGCCACGCTGAAGGGCCTGGGCGTGCAATGGATGCGCACCGTGACCACCTACGACGTGGAGCGCATGCGCAAGACGCTCACCGAGGCGCTCACGAGCGACTTCAATGGCCTGAAGGTGGTGATCGCCGAGGGCGAGTGCCAGCTGGAGCGCCAACGCCGCATCAAGCCGTGGATCGCCGGCCTGCTGAAAAAAGGCAAGCGCGTGGTGCGCGTGAAGTACGGCGTCGACGAGGACGTGTGCAACGGCGACCACGCCTGCATCCGCCTGTCGGGCTGCCCCACGCTCACGCTCAAGGACAACCCCGACCCGCTGAAGGTCGACCCGGTGGCCGTGGTTATCGACGGCTGCGTGGGCTGCGGCCTGTGCGGCGCCAACGCGCACGCGGCCACGCTGTGCCCGAGCTTCTACCGCGCCGAGGTGGTGCAGAACCCGAAGTGGCACGAACGCCTGCTGCACGGCCTGCGCAGCGCGATCGTCGGCGCCCTGCGCCCGGCATGAAAGAGAACCGAGACATGGAACAGAACCGTCCCACCACCCTGCTCGTGTGCGCCCTCGGCGGCGAAGGCGGCGGCGTGCTCACCGAATGGCTGGTCGACGCCGCGCGGCACGCGGGCTACGCCGCGCAGAGCACGTCGATCCCCGGCGTGGCGCAGCGCACCGGCGCCACCACCTACTACCTCGAAGTGT
This sequence comes from Variovorax sp. FW301-JW7, assembly GCF_058788795.1. Lineage (NCBI taxonomy): Bacteria > Pseudomonadati > Pseudomonadota > Betaproteobacteria > Burkholderiales > Comamonadaceae > Variovorax > Variovorax sp. FW301-JW7. Next base: position 524,275 of record NZ_JBYTBC010000002.1, on the reverse strand, counting down.
TCCCGGTGCCGATGGCGCAGCTCGGCGGCCGGCGCCCGGTGTTCAGCCTGGGCCCGGTGCCGGGCGCGCTCGACGCGATCGTCTCGTCGGAGCTGCTGGAGACCACGCGCCAGATCGGCAACGGCATGAGCGCACCGCTGCGCACGCTGGTCATCAGCTCGTCGGCGCGCGTGCTCACCACGGCCGAGCGCATGGTGCCCGGCGACGGCCGCGCCGACGCGCAGCGCCTGCTGGACGTGGTCAAGGCCTTCAGCCGCGAGCACCACGTGCTCGACATGGGCGCCATGGCGCGCGAGGCCGGCACGGTGGTCAGCGCCGTGATGCTGGGCGCGATCGCGGGCAGCGGCCTGTTCCCGTTTCCGCGCGAAGCCTACGAGCGCGCGGTGCGCGGCGGCGACGAGGCCGCGCCCGACAAGCTCGGCAAGATGGCCGCCGCCAGCCTGCGCGGCTTTGCCGCCGCCTTCGAGGCCGTGCGCGCGCCGCGCGCCCAGGCCGCCTTCGTGCAGGGCGTGCTGGCCGGCGACGACACGCGCGACCCGCCCCCGTCGCCGCAACCCCTGCCCGACGACGTGGCGCGCCGCTTTCCTCCGGCCGTGCACGACATGCTCGCGCTCGGCCATGCGCGGGTGCGCGACTACCAGGACAACGCCTACGCCGCGCTGTACGCCGAGCGTCTCGCGCGGGTGCTCGAGGCCGAGCGCGCCGCCGATCCGTCGGGCGCGCAAGGCTTCGCGGTCACGCGCGAAATGGCGCGCTGGCTGGCGCTGTGGATGGCCTTCGACGACATCGTGCGCGTGGCCGCGCTGAAGGGTCGCGCCAGCCGCGCGCAGCGCGTGCGCCAGGAAGTGCGCGCGGGCGACGACGACCTCGTGAAGGTCTTCGACCACTTCAAGCCCGGTGCGCCCGAGTTCGCGGCGCTGCTGCCGCCGTCGCTCGCGCGCCGCGTGACCGCCTGGGACCGTGGCCGCCAGTCGCGCGGACTTGCGCCCTGGGCGCTGCCGCTTCAGGTGGGCAGCCATTCGGTGCTCGGCATGGCCTCGCTGCGCGTGCTGGCCTCGCTCACCTGGCTGCGCCGGCGCGGCAGCCGTTTTGCCGAAGAGCAGGCATTGATCGAGCGCTGGCTGGCCGCCGTCGAGACCGGCACGCGCGCGCACTGGGCGCTGGGCCGCGAGCTGGCGCTGTGCGGCCGGCTCATCAAGGGCTACGGCAGCACCAACGAACGCGGCAAGCACAACCTGCTGCACGTGATCGACGAGCTGGCGGGCCGCGCCACGCTGCAGCCCGCCGCGCGCGCCGAGGCGATCGCCGCGGCGCGCGAGGCTGCGCTCGCGGACGAAGGCGGAAAGGCGCTGGACGCCGCGCTCACGCGCCACGGCGCCGCGCCGCGCCCGGTGCAGGCGCAACCCATCCGCTGGATGAAGCGGCCCAAGACAACGACCACGATCTGAGGAGACAAAGAACCATGAACCCATCCACCTCCGTTCCCTCGCGCCGCCTGCTGCTGGCGCTCGCCCTGGCCAGCACCGCCCTGTGCGCGCCCGCCGTGCACGCCGACACCTGGCCCTCCAAGCCCATCAAGGTGATCGTCAACTTCCCGGCCGGCGGCGCGGCCGACCAGCTCGCGCGCGCCGTCTCGCAACCGCTGCAGGAAGCGCTGAAGCAGCCCGTGGTGATCGAGAACCGCGGCGGCGCCAACGGCAACGTCGGCGGCGAGGCCGTGGCGCGCGCGGCGGCCGACGGCTACACGCTGCTCATGAGCTCGGGCGGCATGGTGTCGGTGAACCCGCACCTGTATGCGCGCATGAGCTTCGACCCCGCCAAGGACCTGGTGCCCGTGGCCGCGGCCGCGCGCGTGCTGGTGTTTTTGGTCACGCGGCCGTCGCTGCCGCCGACCGACGTGAAGTCGTTCATGGCCTACCTCAAGGCCAACCCCGGCAAGCTCTCGTACGGCTCGCCGGGCAACGGCAGCTCGCCGCACCTGGCGGGCGAGATGTTCAAGAGCCAGGCCGGCCTGTTCGCGCTGCACGTGCCCTACCGCGGCGCGGCGCCCGCCTTGCAGGACCTGCTGGCCGGCCAGATCGACTACGCCTTCGACCCCGGCATTGCCCTGAACCAGGTGCGCGCCGGCAAGCTCAAGCTGCTGGCCGTGGGCAGCCCGCACCGCTCTTCGCAGTTCCCCGACGTGCCCACGCTCGACGAGGCCGGCCTGCGCGGCTTCGACGCCGACACGGTGTTCGGCTTCTACGCACCGGCCGGCACGCCGCCCGAGGTGGTGGCGCAGCTCAACACACAGGTCAACCGCGCGCTCGCGCTGCCGGCGGTGAAGGAGCGCATCGCGGCCATCGGCGGCGAGCCGGCACCGGGCACGCCGGCCGACTTCCAGCGCCGCGCGGCGGCCGATTCGCAACGCTTCGGCGCGCTGATCCGCGAGCGCGGCATCAAGGCGGACTGAGCAGCCGGGACAATCGACGGATGAGCAGCACTTCCTCTCCCACCGACGCTTCCGGCAAGGAAGTCGTCTACACCGCACGCGTCGAGTTCGGCGACTGCGACCCGGCCGGCATCGTCTGGTTTCCCAATTTCTTCCGCTGGATCGACGCGGCCTCGCGCCACTTCTTCGCCGAGTGCGGCGTGCCGCGCTGGGAGGAAACGGCCCAGACGCTCGGCGTGATCGGCACGCCGCTGGTCGACACGCACACGCGCTTCGTCAAGGCGGCCAGCTACGGCGACACGCTGCAGATCGCGGTGCGCATCACCGAGTGGCGCGACAAGAGCTTCGTGCAGACCTACCGCGTGACGCGCGGCGACGACCTGATCCTCGAATGCGAAGAGGTGCGGATCTTTGCAGCGAAGCGCGAAGGCGGCGGCATCCGCGCGGTGCCGATTCCGCCGACGATCCGGGCGCTCTGCACAGGCTGAGCCACGAGCCCTGCCCGCTCAGGCCGCGTCGCGACGCAGCTGCGCGAGCAGGCCTTCCACGCCGAGGTCGATCAGGTCGAAGGCCTCGATGAAGGCCTGGTGGCCGCCGTACCACGGGTCGGGCACGTCGCCGCCGATGGCATCGGCAAACTCCGAGAGCAGGCGCACCTTGCGCGCCGCATCCGCGGGCGCACGCCTGCGCAGCGCGGCGCAGTGCTGCTGCGTCATGCCGACGAGCCAATCGAAGCGCTCGAAGTCGGCCGCGCGCACCTGGCGCGCGCGGTGCGCGGGCATCTGGATGCCGCGCCGCAGCGCCTCGGCCACCGAGCGCGGGTCGGGCGGATTGCCGCGCTCCTCGTCGGAGATCGCAGCGCTGTCGACCTCCACCGCGAAGCCTGCGCGCTGCGCCTTGTGAAGCAGCAATGCGTGCGCGGTTGGCGAGCGGCAGATGTTGCCGGTGCACACGAACAGGATGGCGGGGGTGCTTGGTTTCATGCGCGTCGACTATAGGCACAGAGGGCAGGCATTCGGCATAGGCCACCCTACCCATCACATCCCCCGGTCGGGGGATGCCACGAGGGAGCGAGGGCGAATCGCACCCTCCCTCACCAATGGACAGCTCCCATATCTTCGGTATCGCCTGACACAACTCCTTGCGCTTCACTACGGCCCATGGTCAGTGCAAAGGAGGTCACGATGCCCCGACCCAGTCTTCACAGCGCGAGCATCACGCTGAAACTTCCCTTCGACATGAGCGCCGCGCAAGAGGTCGAGGCCCTGCGCGCCGCGGGCATTCCGGTGGACGACCTGGGCAATGCGATGTCGGGCTTCCTGTTCGTGCGCTTCAGCGACGGCTGGCGCGGCGACTCGAACGTCTTCCGCTGGTTTCCGAGCCCCATCGAACGCAGCGCGAACGACGCCCGCCTCCACCTCGCGCCACCCCGGCGCAGCCTGTTGCTTCATGCCAAGGGTTGACGCTGGCAATGATGCGGTGCAACAATCCGGAAATCATCATTTCGGAGCCCCGTGCGTGGACAGTGCCAGTTGGATCAGTGACAAGACGCGTGCCTCGGCAGGCGTGACACCCCCGGCCCTCTAGCGCAGGCAGCTCCCGCGCTGGCGGTCGCCGTGTCCGCAGCGCGAACCCCTTGCCCCTCGGGCAGGCGGCTCCCCTACCGATTCCCGTTGTTCTTCGTCGCTGACTTTGTCAGTCAGCTTGCGTGCGTCCGTGCGCGAGGCCCTTCAGCGTGAAGGAGCCTTGTCATGCGCCAGTTTCAGATTCGTCCGTTGCATCCGCAGGTGCGACCGTCGCACGGTCGTCCGTCGGCGCACGCCGGTGCGCCCACGCGGGTGAGCCCGGCCCCGCACGTCGACGACGAGCAGGCCCTGGACCGCGCCGCCGCGCTGTGGACCACGCGCCGCATCCGCAGCTTCTTCCTGCTGCTCGACCCACCCGGCCACGGCACCACGCGCCGCTGAAGCCCGCCCCTGCCACCCCACAGAACAGGAGGCCCTCATGGACCCGGACCCTTGCTTGCGCCGCTGCGCGCCGCCTTCCTTGCCCGATCGATCCCCCATTCACCTCGCAGCCTGCCGCGCTGCGAAGGAGCCCCGCCGGCTGACTGCTGCTGAGTAAGTAAGCAGTCTCCACGGGCGTTTCCTTCCTTCGCGGCGCGCCGCATCCGAAGGAGAAACGCCCATGACCCGCGAACGCCTGCGGCGTGTCGTGCGGACGGCCACGGCCGCCCGCGCCACCGCCCGCCCCTTTGCCTCCCGCCGCCCCGCGCCAAGCCGCGCCTGGCTGGCCACCCTCTGCGGCCTGGCCGCCACGCAGACCCACGCCGCCGGCGGACACCATTCGGTGGACGACGCTGCCATCCTCGATCCGGGCCAGTGCCAGATCGAGACCTGGGGCGGCCGGCGCCTCGTGCACTTCGGCCCGGCCTGCCGTGTCGGCCCCGTCGAGCTGGGCCTGAACCTCGAACGCGAGCGCGGCGCCGACGGCCGCACCGTGCGCGCCGGCCCGCAGATCAAGTGGGCCTTCGCGCTCACCGACACGTTGAGCACCGGCGTGCTGGCCTCGGCCACGTGGCAACGCAGCGATACCGGCCACGCCTCGCTGCGCCTGGCCGACCGCAGCGTGGTGATCCCCGTCACCTGGCAGTTCGACGACGCCTGGCGCGCCCACCTGAACCTGGGGCGCGACTTCCATCGCGCGCAACCGAGCACCAGCCACTCGGGCGCCGCGCTCGAATGGGCCGCCCTGCCCGCGCTGTCGTTCGTGGCCGAGCGCTTCCGCGAAGGCGGGCGCAACGCCTGGCGCGCCGGCCTGCGCTGGGCGGCCACGCCGGCCCTGAACGTCGACCTCAGCCACGCACGCGACCTGCGCCACGACGGCCCGCGCGGCTGGACGCTGGGCCTCACCTGGGCGTTCGCTCGCTGAGCGCCCTCACACAGGAGAAGAAAAATGAAGAACGTCCTGAAGTCCTTTTTCGAGAGCTTCCTGCACAGCCGCCACATGCGGCATCACTTCGAGCGCTGGCAGACGCTGCTGAGCGCCAAGCCCAGCAACCGCGGCTCGGCCGCGATGCCGCCCGAGATCGCCAAGGCGCTGGCCGCTGCCTCGCACACCGACGCGGGCGAGGTGCTGGTGCGCCTGAACAGCTCGTCGCAAGGCCTCACCGAAGCGCACGCGCTGGCGCTGCGCAAGCGGCTGGGCAGCAACGAGGTGCGCCACGAGCAGCCGCTGCCGTGGTGGAACCACCTGTGGCAGTGCTACCGCAACCCTTTCAACCTGCTGCTGACGGTGCTCGCGCTGGTCTCCTACATCACCGAAGACACGAAGGCCACGCTGGTGATCGGCAGCATGGTGCTGCTGTCGACCGTGCTGCGCTTCCTGCAGGAGTCGCGCTCCAACAAGGCCGCCGACCGGCTCAAGGCGATGGTCAGCAACACCTCGACGGTGCTGCGCCCCGCGCCCGGCGAGAAGGCCGGCCGCGCCGGTGACGAGGGCTTCGACCTCGCGCACGCCGGCACGCAGCGCATCGAAGTGCCGATGCGCGACCTCGTGCCCGGCGACGTGATCGCGCTGTCGGCCGGCGACATGATCCCGGCCGACGCGCGCCTGCTCTCGGCGAAAGACCTGTTCATCAGCCAGTCGGCGCTCACCGGCGAATCGATGCCGGTGGAGAAGTTCGCAGCCACCGCCGCCGACCACCAGGCCGGCGTGCTGGAGCGCGACAACCTGCTGTTCATGGGCACCAACGTGATCAGCGGCACCGCCACCGCGGTGATCGTGCACACGGGCGAGCGCACCTTCTTCGGTGCACTGGCCCAGCGCGTGAGCGCGACCGACCGCGGCACCACCGCCTTCCAGGCCGGCATCAACCGCGTGAGCTGGCTGCTGATCCGCTTCATGCTGGTGATGGCGCCGCTGGTGCTGGTGATCAACGGCGTGACCAAGGGCGACTGGTGGGAGGCGGCGCTGTTCGCGCTGTCGATCGCGGTCGGCCTCACGCCCGAGATGCTGCCGATGATCGTGACGGCCACGCTGGCCAAGGGCGCGGTCGTGATGTCGCGCCAGAAGGTGATCGTGAAGCGGCTCGAGGCCATCCACAACTTCGGCGCGATGGACGTGCTGTGCACCGACAAGACCGGCACGCTGACGCAGGACCGCATCGTGCTCGAACGCCACACCAACGCCTGGGGCGAAGACTCCGACCACGTGCTGCAGCAGGCCTACCTCAACAGCTTTCACCAGACCGGGCTGAAGAACCTGCTCGACAAGGCCGTGCTCAGCCACGCCGAGGTGCAGCTCGACACGCAGCTGCAGACCGGCTGGCGCAAGGTCGACGAAGTGCCCTTCGACTTCTCGCGCCGCCGCATGTCGGTGGTGGTGGCGCACGGCGAAGACGAGCACCTGCTGATCTGCAAGGGCGCGCTCGAAGAGATCCTGTCGGTGTGCACCTCGGTCGAACGCGGCGCCGAAGTGCTCGCGCTCGACGCCGACGTGATGGCGCGCATCCACCGCGTGGCCTCGGAGCTCAATGCCCAGGGCCTGCGCGTGGTGGCCGTGGCCAGCCGCACCCTGCACGCCGACGCGCGCAAGCCGGCCTACAGCGTGGCCGACGAAGCCGGGCTCACGCTGCTGGGCTACGTGGCCTTTCTCGATCCGCCGAAGGAATCGACCGCGCCCGCGCTGCAGGCGCTGGCCGCGCACGGCGTGGCGGTGAAGGTGCTGACCGGCGACAACGAGCTGGTCACGCGCAAGGTCTGCGGCGACGTCGGCATCGACGCCGGACGCATGGTGCTGGGCCACGAGGTCGAGCGCATGAACGAGGCCGAGCTGCGGCAGGTGGTGGAAATGCGCCAGGTGTTCGCCAAGCTCACGCCCGCGCACAAGGAACGCATCGTGCAGGCGCTGCATGCCAACGGCCACGTGGTCGGTTTCATGGGCGACGGCATCAACGACGCGCCCGCGCTGCGCGCCGCCGACATCGGCATCTCGGTGGACGGCGCGGTGGACGTGGCCAAGGAATCGGCCGACATCATCCTGCTCGAGAAGAGCCTGATGGTGCTGGAGCAAGGCGTGGTCGAAGGCCGCCGCACCTTCGCCAACATGCTCAAGTACATCAAGATCACGGCCAGCTCGAACTTCGGCAACGTGTTCTCGGTGCTGGTGGCCAGTGCCTTCCTGCCCTTCCTGCCGATGCTGCCGCTGCACCTGCTGGTGCAGAACCTGCTGTACGACGTGTCGCAGATCGCGATCCCGTTCGACAACGTGGACGAGGAATTTTTGAAGACGCCGCAGCGCTGGAACCCGGCCGACCTGGGCCGCTTCATGGTGTTCTTCGGGCCGCTGAGCTCGGTGTTCGACATCCTGACCTACACCGTGATGTGGTTCGTGTTCGCGGCCAACTCGGTGGAGCACCAGACGCTGTTCCAGTCGGGCTGGTTCATCGAGGGCCTGCTGTCGCAGACGCTGATCGTGCACCTGATCCGCACCCGCAAGATTCCGTTCCTGCAAAGCCGCGCGGCCTGGCCGCTGCTGGCGATGGGCGCGGCCATTGCGGCCGTGGGCATCTGGCTGCCGATGGGGCCGCTGGCGCACTACTTCAAGCTGCAGGCGCTGCCGCTCGCGTACTTCCCCTGGCTGGTGCTGATGCTGGTCGGCTACGCGACGCTGACGCAGGCCGTGAAGGGCTGGTACGCGCGCAAGTACGGCTGGCAGTAAGACAAGAACCACCCGGCGAACGCAGGGTCGCGGCTGTCACACAAGGCCGCTACCCTGCTTCGCACACAGAGGATCAGGAGGATCACGCATGGAAGCCATTCGCCACATCAACCTGCCTTCGCTGCTGGACACCCTGGTCAGCGTGGGCGCGGCCTTTCTGCTGGGCTCGCTGATCGGCTTCGAGCGCCAGGTGCGCCAGCGCACCGCGGGGCTGCGCACCAACACGCTGGTGGCCGTGGGCGCCGCCGTGTTCGTCGACATGGCGGCCCGCCTGGGCGGCCCCGACGGCGCGGTGCGCGTGGTCGCCTACGTGGTCTCGGGCATCGGCTTTCTGGGCGCCGGCGCGATCATGAAGGAAGGCGCCAACATCACGGGCCTGAACACGGCCGCCACGCTGTGGGGGTCGGCCGCGGTGGGCGCCTGCGCGGGCGCCGACCTGCTGGGCGAAGCGCTGATCGCCGCGCTCTTCGTGCTGGCGAGCAACACGCTGCTGCGGCCGGTGGTGAACCGCATCAACCGCCGCCCGGTGCACGAGGAATCGAGCGAGGCCACGTACACGGTGCGCGTGATCTGTTCGCGCGCGGCGCGGCCCGAGGTGATGGACCAGCTGCTGGTGCAGCTGGAAGCCGCGAACTACCCGGTGCGCGACATCGACCAGCACGCCTTCGGGCAGGCCGACACGGAGATTGCGGCGACGCTGTACGCCACCGCGGTCGAGCCCGAGGAGCTCGACCAGGTGATCGCGGAGCTGGAAACCCTGGAGGGTGTCCAGCAGGCGTTCTGGAACGCCTCCGCCGAAGACTAGTTAAACGCCGAGGATCGAAACGGCTTTGGTGTTCAGATAGGCCTCGATCGCCTCCGGCCCACCTTCCGAACCGTAGCCCGAATCCTTCACGCCGCCGAACGGCATTTCCGGCGAGGGCGTGGCGGGCTGGTTGATCCACAGCATGCCCAGCTCGAGCTTCTGGCTCAGCAGGTGCGCGCTCTTGATCGACTTGGTGAAGGCATAGCCGGCCAGGCCGAACGGCAGGCGGTTGGCTTCGGTGATGGCTTCTTCGAGCGTGTCGAAACCGCGGATGGCGGCGATGGGGCCGAAGGGTTCGTTGTTGAACACGTCGGCGTCCAGCGGCACGTCGGTGATGACGGTGGGCGCGAAGAAGTTGCCGGTGTCGCCGACGCGTTCGCCGCCGGTCGCGACCGTGGCGCCCTTCTTGCGCGCGTCTTCCAGCACATGGGCCATGGCCGTGAGGCGGCGAGCGTTGGCCAGCGGGCCGAGGTTGGTGCCTTCGACCAGGCCGTCGCCCATCTTCAGGCCTTCGGCATGCTTGACCAGCAGGCTCGCGAACTCATGGCGCAGGCTGTTGTGCACCAGGAAGCGGGTCGGCGAGATGCAGACCTGGCCCGCGTTGCGGAACTTGGCGGCACCGGCGGCCTTGACGGCCAACGCCACGTCGGCGTCTTCGGCCACGATCACCGGGGCGTGGCCGCCCAGTTCCATCGTGACGCGCTTCATGTGCGAGCCGGCCAGCGCGGCCAGCTGCTTGCCGACCGGGGTCGAGCCGGTGAAGGTGACCTTGCGGATGATCGGGTGCGCGATGAAGTAGCTCGAGATCTCGCCCGGGTTGCCGAACACCAGGCCCACCACGCCGCCCGGAATGCCGGCATCGACAAAGGCCTTGAGCAGTGCGGCCGGCGAGGCCGGGGTTTCCTCGGGCGCCTTCACCAGGAAGGAGCAGCCGGTGGCCAGCGCGGCGCCGAGCTTGCGCACGATCTGGTTGACGGGGAAGTTCCACGGCGTGAAGGCCGCGACCGGGCCGACCGGCTCCTTGATGACCAGCTGCTGCGCGGCCAGGTTGCGCGAGGGCACGATGCGGCCGTACACGCGGCGGCCTTCGTCGGCGAACCACTCGATGATGTCGGCGGCGGCCATCATTTCGACCTTGGCCTCGCCCAGCGGCTTGCCTTGCTCCTGCGTCAGCAGCTTGGCGATGTCCAGGGCGCGTTCGCGGATCAGGCCGGCGGCGCGGCGCATCACGGCGGCGCGCTCGTTGGCGGGCGTGTCGCGCCAGGCTTCGAAGCCGCGCTGGGCGGCGGCCAGGGCGCGGTCGAGGTCGACGATGCTGGCGTGCGCCACCTTGCCGATGGCCTTGCCGGTGGCGGGGTTCAGCACGTCGAGCGTCTTGCCGTCGGCGGCGTCGACCCATTGGCCGTCGATCAGCAGGCGGGTGTCGGTGTAGGTGGCGGTCATGGCGAACTCTTTCCTTCGAGGACTGGATGGTGAAAACGAAACGGGAAATCGGGCGCGCGGCGCGGCACCCCGTGGGGGTGCGCATGCGACAACGGCGGCCAAGTGCCGCCGGGGCCGTAGATTAACCTGAGTTCACAAAGCTTGCCGGCGGCCCCGCCAGGGGCCGGGGCGCGCCTACAGCACGAGGATCGCGCGGAAGTCGTTGACGTTGGTGTTCGTCGGACCGGTCACGAACAGGTCGCCGATGGCGTCGAAATAGCCGTAGGCGTCGTTGCGGTCGAGGTGGTCGGACAGCTTCTTGCCCTGCGCCGTGGCGCGCGCCAGGGTGTCGGGCGTGACGAAGGCGCCGGCGTTGTCTTCCACGCCGTCGATACCGTCGGTGTCGGCGGCCAGCGCCCACACCTGCGGCTGGCCCATGAGCGCGCCGGCCAGGCCCATGCAGAACTCGCCGGCCCGTCCGCCGCGGCCCTTGGCCTGGCCGGGCTGGCGCGGACGGATGGTGACGGTGGTTTCGCCGCCCGACAGGATGACGCAGGGCCGGGCGAAGGGCTCGCCGCGCAGGGCCACGGCGCGGGCGAGCGCCGCATGCACCTTGCCCACTTCGCGCGATTCGCCTTCCATTTCGTCGCTCAGCACGTGCACGCCGATGCCGGCGGCGCGCGCGGCCGCGGCGGCGGCTTCGAGCGACTGCTGCGGCGTGGCGATGAGGTGGGTGCTGTGGCCGGCGAACGCGGCGTCGTCGGGCTTGGGGGTTTCGAGCGCGCCGCTTTCGAGCTGCGCGCGCACGGGCGCCGGCACCTCGATGCCGTAGCGATCGAGGATGGCCAGCGCGTCGGCGCAGGTGGTGGCGTCGGGCACGGTGGGGCCACTGGCGATCACGGCCGGGTCGTCGCCGGGCACGTCGCTGATGGTGAGCGTGACCACGCGCGCCGGCGCGCAGGCCGCCGCAAGCCGACCGCCCTTGATGCGCGACAGGTGCTTGCGCACGCAGTTCATCTCGCCGATGTGGGCGCCGCTGTCGAGCAGCTGCTTGTTGATGCGCTGCTTGTCGGCCAGCGTGAGGCCGTCGGCCGGCAGCACCAGCAGCGACGAGCCGCCGCCGGAGATGAGGCACAGCACGAGGTCGTCGGCCGTGAGGCCCTGCGTGAGCGCCAGGATGCGCTCGGCCGCCTGCTGGCCGGCCGCGTCGGGCACGGGGTGCGCGGCCTCGACGAGCTCGATGCGCTGCGGCACGCCTTCGGGGCGCGGCGGAATGTGGTCATAGCGCGTGACGACCAGGCCCGACAACGGGGCGTCGGCCGGCCACAACGCTTCGAGCGCCTGCACCATCGAGCCGCCGGCCTTGCCGGCACCCAGCACCACGGTGCGGCCCTTGGGCGGCTGGGGCAGGTGCGCGCCCAGCGTGGACAGCGGCAGCGCGCGGTCCACCGCCACGCGGTACAGGTGTTCGAGGAAGGCGCGCGGGGCTTCGCGCGGGTCGGGAACGGCGGTTGCGGAGGGCGAGGTCGATGCGGTCATGGCTTGCGTGTTGTCTCGGTTGGCGATTGTGCGACGACCGGCGGCCCACCCCTGCAGGCCGCTGCGCCTCTAGTTCGTCTTGGCGCCGGCCTGGAACCAGCGGCTGATCAACGCCCGCTCTTCGTCGGTGATGTTGGTCGCGTTGTTCATCGGCATGATCTTGGTCACCACGACCTGCTGGTAGATCGCCTGGGCGTGCGCCGCCACCTGGTCGGGCGTGTCGACGCGCACGTTCTTCATCTGCACGGCCGCGCCGTGGCACATGAAGCAGCGCTGCTCCAGCACCTTCTGCACGTCCTGGAAAGCCACGGCGGGCGCGGCCTGGGCGGCGGTGGCCGCCACGGGCGCGGCCGGCTCGGGCTTCATCCACACGATGGTCAGGCCCAGTACCGCGATGCCGACCATGGCGTAGGGCAGCGGGTTGCCCGCATTGCCCAGCTTGAAGCGGTGGCGCACCACGAAGAACTGCCGGATGGCCGCGCCGCCGAGCATGATCAGCAGCAGTACGATCCAGTTGTACTTGTGCGTGTAGGTGAAGCTGTAGTGGTTGCTCAGCATCGCGAACAGCACCGGCAGCGTGAAGTAGGTGTTGTGCACGCTGCGCTGCTTGCCGCGCTGGCCGTGCACCGGATCGACCGGCCGGCCTTCGCGCAGCGCCTTCACGTTCTTGCGCTGGCCCGGGATGATCCAGAAGAACACGTTGCCGCTCATGGTGGTGGCCATCATGGCGCCCACCAGCAGGAAGGCCGCGCGGCCCGCGAACCACTGGCAGGCCAGCCAGGTCGCGAAGGCGATGAAGATCGCGATCAGCACGCCCACGATGGTGTCGCCGTGCTTGCGGCGACCGAAGATCTGGCAGATGCCGTCGTAGACCATCCAGAACACGACGAAGAAGGCCAGCGCCACGGCAATGGCGGCGCCGGGCTGCCAGTCCATCTTGCTCTTGTCGATGAGGTACGTGCTCGCGTTCCACAGGTACGACATCGTGAACAGCGCAAAGCCCGTGAGCCAGGTCGAGTAGCTCTCCCAGTACGACCAGTGCAGGTGGTCGGGCAGCTTCTTGGGCGCCAGCGCGTACTTCTGGCTGTTGTAGAAGCCGCCGCCGTGCACGGCCCATTGCTCGCCGCCCACGCCCTTGTCGAGCGATTCCTGGTCCTGCGGCTTCTCGAGGCTGTTGTCCAGCATCACGAAGTAGAAGGAGGCGCCGATCCAGGCGATGGCGGTGATGACGTGGACCCAGCGCAGCAGCAGGTTGGCCCAGTCGAGGTAATAGCTTTCCATGTGCTCTCTCTCAACCCTGTTGGCGCGTGGGGGCGCCAAGGAGGGGTTTCAGCCTGCTCACCACCGCGGGCGCTGTAAGCAGAGAAAGTGCCGCGAACGCAGGTCCGTTGAAATGGACCTCGCTCCGCTGCGGCTTGTTGTGGACCGAAAGTGTATACAGTTTTGGCACGAGGCGGGATGCTATTTGCGGCGTCGTCGCCAAGGGAAAACCCTGTTCAGCCCAGCGATTGCAACAACTGTGCCGCCACGGCGACCGCGATCACCTCGGGTTCCTTGCCCGTGATGCCGGGCACGCCGATCGGGCAGGTGACGCGCGCCAGCTCGTCGGCCGTGAAGCCGCGCGCCTCCAGCCGGTGGCGGAAGGTGGCCCATTTGGTCTTGCTGCCGATGAGGCCGATGTAGGGCAGGTCGTTGCGCGCGCGCAGGCGCTTCAGGCAGGCGATGACGATGTCCAGGTCTTCGGCATGGCTGAAGCTCATGATCAGCACGCGGCTGCCGGGCGCGAGCGCGGCCACCGCGTCCTGCACGGGCTCGGAGTGCTCGGTGTCGATCTGCGCGGGCAGTGCGTCGGGGAACACGCCGTCGCGGCTGTCGATCCAGCGCACCGAGAACGGCAGCACGGCCAGCAGGCGCGCCAGCGCGGCGCCCACATGGCCGCCGCCGAACAGGGCCACGGGTTCGAGCTGCGCGACCAGTTCTTTCTGCAGCGCGGGCGCGTCGGCCGCGCCGATGCGCCGATAGGTCAGGAACATCACGCCGCCGCAGCACTGGCCCAGGCTCGGGCCCAGCGGGTAGCGCTGCACGCCGTCGAGGCTGCGGGTGCCGGCCAGGATCTCGCGTGCTTCCTGGGTGGCCTGGAACTCCAGCTGCCCGCCACCGATGGTGGCCGTGAGCCCGTCGGCCCAGACGGCCATCCAGGTGCCGGCCTCGCGCGGGGCCGAGCCCTGCGTCGACTCGACGCGCACCAGCACGGCGTCTTCATGGCGAAGACGCGCCAACAATTGATCGACCGCACCGTTCATGACCGATACCTTCGGTTGCCGAGGCAGCAACAACTCACGGTATAACCCCGGCGATGATGACGAACCGCCAGCTTACGCCGCGCCGCCTCGCCTGGGCCGCCACTGTTCTTTCCGCCTTGTGGCTCGCCGGCTGCGGCTCGACGGGCTCGGTGCCCGGCCAGCTGAGCGGCGCCAGCAGCGCACAGGGCAGCGGCCCCGCGCCGCGCGCCTCCAGTGCGGCCACCGCGCGCGACTACCGCCGCGACGCCGCACGCCACATCTACAACGCCAACCCCTCGCGCATCTACAAGGGCCAGATGCCGCCGCTGCTGTACGCGGTCGGCACGCTGCAGGTGAACCTGGACACCGGCGGCAAGGTGGTCTCGATGCACTGGCTGCGCGCGCCCAAGCACGCGCCCGAGGTGATCGCCGAGATCGAGCGCGCCGTGCTGCAGGCCGCGCCCTTCCCGCCCGCCCAGCGCCTGGGCGCGGTCACCTGGACCGACACCTGGCTGTGGGACAAGAGCGGGCGCTTCCAACTCGACACCCTGACAGAGGGACAGCAACAAGGGGACTGACCTCAGGAGCCCCGATAGGTGGAGTAGCTCCACGGGCTCACGAGCAGGGGCACGTGGTAGTGCTGGTCGGTGTGCGCCACGCCGAAGTCCAGCGCCACCTTGTTCAGGAAGTTCGGCTCCGGCAGCGTCACGCCGCGGGCCTTGAAGTAACCCGCCACGTCGAACACCAAGCGGTAGGTGCCGACCTTGATCGAGTTGTTGTCATAGAGCGGGCCGTCGCTGCGGCCGTCCGAATTCAGCGTGAAGCGCTTCACCAGCGTCGCGGCGTCGCCGTCGGTGGTGTACAGCGCCACCTCCATGCCGGCCGCGGGGCCGCCGTGCATCGTGTCCAGTACGTGAGTGCTCAAGCCCATGGGGCGCTCCTTCAAAGGGTGTCGGATCGGTGAGATCGGGGTGCGGGAAATTCCGGTGGACAAAAGTGTATACAGTTACCGGCTTTGGGTCTATCATGAAAAACATGGAGTCCTCCACCACCCGTTCGATCGTCGATGCCCTCACGAAGGCCATCGTCGAGCACCGCCTTCAGCCCGGCACCAAGCTCGCCGAGCAGAAGCTGGCCGATCACTTCGGCGTGTCGCGCACCTTGGTGCGCCAGGCGCTGTTCCAGCTCTCGCAGAACAAGCTGATCCGGCTCGAGCCGGCGCGCGGCGCCTTCGTGGCCGCGCCCGCCGTCGACGAGGCCAAGCAGGTGTTCGCCGTGCGCCGCATGCTCGAGGCCGAAATGACGCGCGCCTTCGTGCGCAGCGTCACGCCCGCCAAGATCAAGGCGCTCAAGGAGCACGTGGCGCTCGAAAAATCGGCCGTCGGCGGCGAAGACGTGTCGGGCCGCACCGAGCTCTTGGGCGACTTCCACGTGCGCATGGCCGAGCTGATGGGCAACCAGGTGCTGGCGCAGATTCTGGGCGAGCTGATCTCGCGCTGTGCCCTCATCACGCTCATGTACCAGAGCACCAGCGCCGCCGAGCACTCCAACGACGAGCACGCCGACATCGTGAAGGCGCTGGCCGCGCGCGACGAGGAACTCGCCGTGCGCCTCATGACCGAGCACCTGGAACACGTCGAGGCCAACCTCACCTTCGACCGCAAGGTCCCGACCAACGACATCTCCCTCGCGCTGTCCTGATCCACACCATGACCGTCTACGACACCACCCTGCCCTACCCGCGCGACCTGATCGGCTACGGCCGCAACCCGCCCCACGCCCGCTGGCCCGGCGGCGCGCGCGTGGCGGTGCAGTTCGTCCTCAACTACGAAGAAGGCGGCGAGAACGCCACGCTGCACGGCGATGCGGGCTCGGAGCAGTTCCTTTCCGAGATGTTCAACCCGGCGAGCTTCCCCGACCGGCACATCAGCATGGAAGGCATCTACGAGTACGGCTCGCGCGCCGGCGTGTGGCGCATCCTGCGCGAGTTCGAAAAGCGCGGCCTGCCGCTCACCGTCTTCGGCGTGGGCATGGCGCTGCAGCGCTACCCCGAGCTCACCGCCGCCTTCAAGGAACTCGGCCACGAGATCGCCTGCCACGGCTGGCGCTGGATTCATTACCAGAACCTCGATGAAGCCACCGAGCGCGAGCACATGCGCCTGGGCATGGAAGCCATCGAAAAGCTCACCGGCGAGCGCGCGCTCGGCTGGTACACCGGCCGCGACAGCCCGCGCACGCGCCGCCTCGTGGCCGACTACGGCGGCTTCGAGTACGACAGCGACTACTACGGCGACGACCTGCCCTTCTGGATGAAGGTGCAAAAGACCGACGGCAGCGTCGTGCCCCAGCTCATCGTGCCCTACACGCTGGACTGCAACGACATGCGCTTTGCGCTGCCGCAGGGCTACTCGCACGCCGACCCGTTCTTCCAGTACATGAAGGACACCTTCGACGCGCTGTACGCCGAAGGCGACCCGAACGGCGACGACAGCCCCAAGATGATGAGCATCGGCATGCACTGCCGCCTGCTCGGCCGCCCCGGCCGCATCACGGCGCTGCAGCGCTTTCTCGACCACATCGCCACGCACGACAAGGTCTGGGTCTGCCGCCGCGTCGACATCGCACGCCACTGGAAGCAGGCACATCCTTTCGAAGCCGGAGCCGCATCATGAGCACCCCTCTCCTCACCCTTGCCCAACTCAACGCCGCGGGGCCGGCCGCTGCCGTCGCCATGCTCGACGGCGTGTACGAGCACTCGCCCTGGATCGCGCAGCGCGCGCTGGTGCAGCGCCCCTTCCGCTCGCTCGCGCATCTGAAGCACGCGCTGGTGCAAGCGTTGGCCGCGTCGTCGGCCGACGAACAGATCGGCCTGATCCGCGCCCACCCTGAGCTCGCCGGCAAGGCCATGGTCAGCAAGACGCTCACCGCCGAGTCGACCAACGAGCAGAACAAGGCCGGCCTGACCGACTGCACGCCCGAAGAGTTCGCGCAGATCCAGAAGCTCAACGCCGACTACAACGCGAAGTTCGGCTTCCCGTTCATCCTGGCCGTGCGCGGCCCGCGCGGCACGGGTCTCGCCAAGCGCGAGATCATCGAGACCTTCGCGCGCCGGCTGCACAACCACCCGAGCTTCGAGCTCGGCGAGGCGCTGCGCAACATCCACCGCATCGCCGAAATCCGCCTGAACGACAAGTTCGGCGCCGACATCACGCTGGGCAACGACGTGTGGGACTGGCAGGAGCAGCTGTCGGTGCACACCGACCCCGGCTATGCCGAGAAGGGCCAGCTCACCGTCACCTACCTGACCGACGCGCACCGTGCCTGCGCCGCGGACATCTCGGGCTGGATGCGCGACTGCGGCTTCGACTCCGTGCACATCGATGCGGTCGGCAACGTGGTCGGCCGCTACGAAGGCGCCAAGCCTGACGCCAAGACCCTGCTCACCGGCTCGCACTACGACACCGTGCGCAACGGCGGCAAGTACGACGGCCGCCTGGGCATCTTCGTGCCCATGGCCTGCGTGCGCGAACTCAAGCGCCAGAACCGCCGCCTGCCCTTCGCCTTCGAAGTCGTCGGCTTCGCCGAAGAAGAAGGCCAGCGCTACAAGGCCACCTTCCTCGGCTCGGGCGCGCTCATCGGCCACTTCGACCAACGCTGGCTCGACCAGAAGGACGCCGACGGCATCACCATGCGCGAGGCCATGCAGCACGCGGGCCTGAAGGAAGAAGACATTCCGAAGATCCAGCGCGACCCCGCGCGCTACCTCGGCTTCGTCGAGGTGCACATCGAGCAGGGCCCCGTGCTCACCGAGCTCGACCTGCCGCTGGGCATCGTCACCTCCATCAACGGCAGCGTGCGCTACGTGGGCGAAGTCATCGGCATGGCCAGCCACGCCGGCACCACGCCCATGGACCGCCGCCGCGACGCCGCCGCCGCCGTGGCCGAACTCATCCTCTACACCGAGCAGCGCGCCGCGAAAGACGGCGACTCGGTCGGCACCGTCGGCATGCTCGAAGTGCCGAGTGGTTCGATCAACGTCGTGCCCGGCCGCTGCAAGTTCAGCCTCGACCTGCGCGCACCCAACAACGCACAGCGCGACGCGCTGGCCAACGACGTGGTCGCCGCGCTGAAGGACATCTGCGAACGCCGCGGCGTGCGCTACGAGCTCGAGGAAACCATGCGCGCCGCCGCCGCGCCGAGCGCACCGGCCTGGCAGCAGCGCTGGGAACAGGCCGTCGACGCGCTGGGCATTCCCTTGTTCCGCATGCCCAGCGGCGCCGGCCACGACGCGATGAAGCTGCACGAGGTGATGCCGCAGGCCATGCTCTTCGTGCGCGGCATCAACTCGGGCATCAGCCACAACCCGCTCGAGTCGAGCACCAACGACGACATTCAATTGGCCGTGCAAGCGTTCCAACTGCTGCTGGACAACCTCGCCGCCGAACAAGCCCACTGACCGACCCCACAAGAACAACCACCATGACCGACTACGCCAAACTCGACGCCTGGATCGACGCCCACTTCGACGAGGAAGTGCAATTCCTGCAGCAACTGGTGCAGGTGCCCACAGACACGCCACCCGGCAACAACGCGCCGCACGCCGAACGCACCGCCGAGCTGCTGAAGGACTTCGGCCTCGACGCCGAGAAGCACGCCGTGCCCGCGCAAGAGGTGAAGGACTACGGCCTCGAATCGATCACCAACCTGATCGTGCGCCGCACCTACGGCAACGGTGGCCGCACCGTCGCGCTCAACGCCCACGGCGACGTGGTGCCGCCCGGCGAAGGCTGGACGCACGACCCGTACGGCGGCGAGATCGTCGACGGCAGCCTGTACGGCCGCGCCGCCGCCGTCAGCAAGAGCGACTTCGCCAGCTTCACCTTCGCGCTGCGCGCCCTCGAGGCCGTGGCCAAGCCCACCCGGGGCAGCATCGAGCTGCACTTCACCTACGACGAAGAGTTCGGCGGCATCCTCGGCCCGGGCTGGCTGCTCGAGAAGGGCCTGACCAAGCCCGACCTGATGATCGCGGCCGGCTTCAGCTACGAAGTGGTCACCGCCCACAACGGCTGCCTGCAGATGGAAGTCACGGTGCACGGCAAGATGGCCCACGCCGCCGTGCCCACCACCGGCATCGACGCGCTGCAGGGCGCCACCAAGATCCTGAACGCGCTGTACGCGCAGAACACGCTCTACCAGCAGGTCACGTCGAAGGTCGAGGGCATCACGCACCCCTACCTGAACGTGGGCCGCATCGAGGGCGGCACCAACACCAACGTCGTGCCCGGCAAGGTCGTGTTCAAGCTCGACCGCCGCATGATCCCCGAAGAGAACCCGGTCGAGGTCGAAGCCAACATCCGCCAGGTGATCGCCGATGCCGCCGCCGAAAGCGCGGGCATCACGGTCGAGATCAAGCGCATGCTGCTCGCCAACTCGATGAAGCCGCTGGCCGGCAACCAACCGCTGGTCGACGCGATCCAGAAGCACGGCGGCGAGCTGTTCGGCGAACCCATCAAGGCCATGGGCACGCCGCTGTACACCGACGTGCGCCTGTACGTCGAGGCCGGCATTCCCGGCGTGATCTACGGCGCCGGCCCGCGCACCGTGCTCGAGTCGCACGCCAAGCGCAGCGACGAGCGCGTGGTGCTCGAAGACCTGCGCCGCGCAACCAAGGTGGTGGCGCGCACGCTGAGCGACCTGCTGGCCTGAACGCGCGCAAGCCGTTGAAAGTACACGCCTTTGGGTGTGAACTTTCATCGCAGTTTCATCGAAGCGTCACGACAGGATTTCAGACTCCGGGGTTCTCCGGCGGATGCGCTTTCACGCCATCCGCCTCGTTGAAATCCCGATGCGACGGCCAGCCATGCGCTGGCCGTTGCTGCTTGTGTCGCCATGAAAATCCTGCCTCCCGCACCCCGCTTTCGCACCACGCTTTTCTCTTCCCTCGCGCTCGGCGCGGCCCTGCTGACCGCCTGCGGCGGCGGCTCCGGCGGCGGTGCGCCGTTCGCCGGCCTGCCCATCGCACCGCCGGCCCCCGCACCGGCACCCTCGCCCGCCACACCACCGCCGCCACCGGCCGAGCCCGCCGGCCGCTGGACCGTGGGCGACCTGCACGTCCACACCATCCAGTCGGAGGACACGCAGCAGATTTCCACGCTCGACCAGGTGCTCGCCAAGGCCTTCGACAGCTTCGGCCTCGACTGGGTCGCGCTGTCGGACCACCTGCGCATGTCTTCCTATGACAACGACGGCCGCAAGCTGCCGGCGCAGATTCCGTTCTCGAAGGGCATGGCCGACTACCAGGTGCCGCGCATCAAGGCGCTGCAGGCCGGCGGCAAGTACACCGACAAGACGATCTTCGCGTCCTTCGAGTGGGACATGGCCACGCACGACCACGGCAACGTCGGCATCCTGACCGACAGCCCCATGTCCGACGCGGCGCTCAAGGCCGTGAGCCAGTTCGAATACCTGTTCACCAACCGCGACCCCGCGCTGTTCCCGGCCGCCGACGTCGCGGCGTGGAACGCCAAGGACGCCCGAGCCTTCACCACGCACGACGACGTGATCAAGGCCATCGCCTGGCTCAAGAAGAACTACCCCGATTCCAGCTACCTGCAGATCAACCACCCGTCGCGCAACACCGGCAAGTACACCGCCGCCCAGCTGCGCGAGATGAACGACACCGCGCCCGACATCGCGTTCCTGCTCGAGGGCATGGTCGGCAACCAGATGGAGCCCGACCGCGGCGGCTACGCCAGCGACTACACGCCGGCCAACCTGCCCTCGCGCACCTACGGCGGCGTCGACTACCTCGTCGCCAAGCTCGGCGGCACCTGGGACGCCCTGCTGTCCGAAGGCCGCCGCATCTGGAACGTGGCCGATTCCGACTACCACTTCACGACCTCCAAGGGCCTGTACAGCAGCGGCTACGCGCCCGGCGAGTACGCGAAGAATCATCTCTGGGGCGACATCAAGGACCCGAAGTCGCTGCTCACGGCGATGCGTTCAGGCAAGCTGTTCGCAGTCAACGGCAGCCTCATCAACGCGCTCGACTTCAAGGTGCAAAGCGCCAAGGGCGCGGGCGAGATGGGCGCCGAAGTGAGCGCCAAACCTGGCGAAGACCTGAAGATCACCATTCGCTTCAAGAGCCCCGAGCGCAACAACTTCGAGTACCAGCTCGGCAGCGGCGTGTACGCCAACGTGAAGCCGGTGGTCGATCACATCGACCTCATCGCCGGCGACGTGACCGGCCGCGAACTCCCGGGCACCCCCGGCTACGCACGCGACACCAACCCGACGACCCGCGTGGTCAAGCGCTTCACCCGCGCCGACTGGACGCTCGACACCGAAGGCTACTTCGCGGTGAGCTACACCGTGAAGGCCGGCAACAACCAGTACTTCCGCCTGCGCGGCACCAACCTGGGCACCGACGTGCCGAACGAAACGGCGGGCGGCGAGCCGCTGTTCGATGCACGCACGCCCACGCCGGCCGGCGACGACCCGGTCACGCGCTTCAATGCGATCAATGCGCGCAACTACAACGACCTGTGGTTCTATTCGAACCCGGTGTTCGTGAAGGTGGCGGCGCAGTAGGCGGTGCCACCCTCGCCCCGGCCTCCAAGGCGCCATGTCCCTCGCGGGGCATGGCGCTTTTTCTTTGCCCCGGCCCGCCTCGCATCAGGGAATCTACGGATATATGATTCCCCGCATGGTCTTGATTGGGTTCAATTTTTGTATACAAATAACGCACCCATAAAGACGGCGCGAAATTTGCGTCAAAAAGTCCCTCATCCCAACCAAGTACGAGGAAAGACCATGAGCACAGTCGCCAGCCATGCCCCCGCGGGGGCCAGCGAAGCCGGCATCGCGCCGCACGCGGAATCGAATGCCCTCATCAAGCCGGGCTACGACCCGCGCCTGACCAACGAGGACCTCGCCCCGCTGAAGAAGCAGACCTGGGGGCAATACAACATCTTTGCGTTCTGGATGTCCGACGTGCACAGCGTGGGCGGCTACATCACGGCCGGCAGCCTGTTCGCGCTGGGGCTGTCGAGCTGGCAGGTGCTGGTGGCGCTGCTGGTGGGCATCGTGATCGTGCAGGTCTTCTGCAACCTGGTGGCCAAGCCCAGCCAGGTGACCGGCGTGCCCTACCCCGTGGTGTGCCGCGCCTCGTTCGGCGTGCTGGGCGCCAACGTCCCGGCCATCATCCGCGGGCTGATCGCGGTGGCCTGGTACGGCGTGCAGACCTACCTCGCCTCGGCGGCCTTCATGGTGCTGGCGCTGCACATGGCGCCGGGCCTGGCGCCGTACGCCGACGTGGCGCAGTACGGCTTCGTCGGCCTCTCGGCCCTGGGCTGGGTGGCGTTCATGGTCATGTGGGTGCTGCAGGCCTTCGTGTTCTGGCACGGCATGGAAGCCATTCGCAAGTTCATCGACTGGGCCGGCCCGGCCGTGTACGTGGTGATGGCCGTGCTGTGCGGCTGGCTGGTGTGGAAGGCCGGCTGGAGCAACATCGACCTGAACCTGGGCGGCATCAAGTTCCAGGGCTGGGACGCGCTGCCCGTGATGCTCTCGGCCATCGCGCTGGTGGTGAGCTACTTCAGCGGTCCGATGCTCAACTTCGGCGACTTCTCGCGCTACGGCAAGAGCTTCGACGCGGTGAAGAAGGGCAACTTCTGGGGCCTGCCGGTCAACTTCGTGTTCTTCTCGCTGCTCACGGTGATCACCACGGCGGCCACGTTGCCCGTTTTTGGTGAACTGATCACCGACCCGGTGCACACCGTGGGCAAGATCGACAGCACCACAGCCGTGGTGCTGGGCGCGCTGACCTTCATGATCGCCACCATCGGCATCAACATCGTGGCCAACTTCGTGTCGCCGGCCTTCGACTTCTCGAACGTGGCGCCGCAGCACATCAGCTGGCGCACGGGCGGCATGATCGCCGCGGTGGGCTCGGTGTTTCTCACGCCCTGGAACCTTTACAACAGCCCCGAGGTCATCCACTACACGCTGGACGTGCTGGGCTCGTTCATCGGGCCGCTGTTCGGCATCCTGATTGCCGACTACTACATCGTGCGCAAGCAGCGCATCGACGTCGACGCGCTCTACACGATGAGCCCCAAAGGCCAGTACTGGTACAGCGGCGGCTACAACCCGAAGGCGATCCAGGCGTTGGTGCCCTCGGCCCTCGTGCCCATCCTGTGCGTGATGGTGCCGACGCTGCGCGGCGCCGCCAACTATGCGTGGTTCATCGGCATGGGCCTGGGCTTCATCCTGTACGTGCTGCTGAACCGCAACAACAAGACTTGAAACTGTAGAGAGTAAGAAAGGGACCGCGCCGTGCGCATCAAGATCATCAACCCCAACACCACCTGGAGCATGACCGAGAAGATCGGTGCCTGCGCCCGCGCGGTGGCGCACGCCGGCACCGAGATCGTGGCCGTGAGCCCGGCCATGGGGCCGGTCTCCATCGAGAGCCACTACGACGAGGCGCTGGCCGTGCCGGGGTTGCTGCAGGAGATCGCCGCGGGCGAGCGCGACGGCATCGACGGCTACGTGATCGCCTGCTTCGGCGACCCGGGCCTGAAGGCCGCACGCGAGCTGGCGCGCGGCCCCGTGGTGGGCATCGCCGAGGCCGCCATGCACCTGGCCAGCATGATCGGCAGCCGCTTCAGCGTGGTGACCACGCTGGGTCGCACCATGGGCCAGGCCTGGCACCTGGCCGAGATCTACGGCATGGAGCGCTTCTGCGCGAACGTGCGCGCCTGCGAGCTGCCGGTGCTCGAGCTGGAAGAGCCGGGTTCCAACGCCCGCGAGCGCATCGTCGACGAATGCCGGCGCGCGCTCGAAGAAGACGGCGCCGACTGCATCGTGCTCGGCTGCGCCGGCATGACCGACCTGTGCGCGCACATCGAGCAGGTGCTCGGCGTGCCGGTGATCGACGGCGTGGCCGCCGGCACCAAGCTCGTCGAATCGCTGGTGGCGCTGAAGCTGCGCACCAGCAAGCGCGGCGAGCTGGCAAGGCCCTTGCCCAAGCCCATGATCGGCGCGCTCGAGGCCTTCACGCTCACGCGCTGAGCCACAATCGGCGGATGCCCCGCGCCAGTTCCAAACCCTCCGTCCCTTCCGCCGCCCCCGTTGCCGAAACGGCCGAGAACGGCACGGCGCCGGCCGACAAGAGCAGTTCCATCGAGAGCATCGCCAACGACATCGCCACCGCGATCGTCGAGAAGCGCCTGCCGCCCGGCACCTGGCTGCGCGAAGAGGCGCTGGGCCGCGTCTACTCGGTGAGCCGCACCAAGGTGCGCGCGGCGCTGCTGATGCTGTCGAAGGACAAGCTCATCGAGATGATTCCCGACAAGGGCGCCTTCGTCTGCCAACCCACGGTGGACGAGGCACGCGAGGTGTTCGCGGTGCGCCGCATCCTGGAGCGCGAGGTGGTGCGCCTGTTCATCGCCAATGCGCGGCCTCGCGACTACCAGACGCTCGAGCAGCACATCAAGTTCGAACGCACCGCGCTGCGCCAGAGCACCATGGGCACGGTGCGCGAGAAGCTGCTGGGCGACTTCCATGTGGCGCTGGCCGAAGCCACCGGCAACCACACGCTGGCCGAGATGGTGCGCGAGCTGGTGGCGCGCAGCTCGCTGATCGCGATGCTCTACCACTCGTCGAACGACCCGCACTGCTCGTCCGACGAGCACTCCGACTTCCTGCGCCTGTGCCGCAAGGGCGACGTGGAAGCGGCCGTGACCTGCATGATCGAGCACCTCGAACGCATCGAGGCGAGCCTCGAACTGGGCACCGAGAAGCCCGACCGCCAGCTCGACCTGGTCAAGGCGCTGCTGGCCTGAACCGCTGAGCCCGCGCGTCGCTGATGCGCTCCACCCCCACGACCTGAGCGCCGGCCGAACCGCCGGATGCCCCGGCGCGCGCCTCCCACAGCGCTTCTTCGCCGGATTCGGGTTTACCTGAATCTGGATTGCCGCATAAATTGTATACAGTTTCGCGTACACAACTGGTGTGCGCGACGGCCCTCCGACGCGCATCACTGCTCCCGTTCCCCTCGCCGCGCCAGGAGACAACGATGACGGCAGATTCCCTTTCCAGCAATGTCCATCCCGTGGACCAGCGCCTGCCTTCGGGCAAGCTCGCGGCCCTCGGCCTGCAGCACGTGCTCGTGATGTACGCAGGCGCCGTCGCGGTGCCGCTCATCGTGGGCCGCGCGCTCAAGCTTTCGCCCGACGAGGTCGCGCTGCTGATCTCGGCCGACCTGTTCTGCTGCGGCATCGCCACGCTGATCCAGGCGCTGGGCGCCACGCAGTGGTTCGGCATCAAGCTGCCCGTGATGATGGGCGTGACCTTCGCCTCGGTGGCGCCCATGGTCGCCATCGCCAACGCCAACCCCGGGCAGAACGGGGCGCAGCTGCTGTTCGGCGCCATCATCGGCGCGGGGGTCATATCGATACTGATCGCGCCCTTGGTGAGCCGCATGTTGCGGTTCTTTCCGCCGGTGGTGACGGGCACGATCATCGCGGTCATCGGCATCAGCCTGATGCGCGTGGGCATCAACTGGATCTTCGGCAACCCCGTGGGCCCGACGGCGCCTGCGCTGGTCGACCCGGTGTACGCCAAGTGGCTGGCCGAGGTCACCTCGCCGGGCAGCTCGATCCCCGCGGTGCCCAAGGGCTTCGCGATCATGCCCACCGTGCCCAACCCCAAGTACGCCGACCTGTCGGGCTTCGGCGTGGCCGCGCTGGTGCTGGTGTCGATCCTCTTGATCGTGAAGTACGCCAAGGGCTTCATCGCCAACATCTCGGTGCTGCTGGGCATCGTGATCGGCGCGGTGGTGGCGTCGATCACCGGCCTCATGACCTACGAGAAGGTCGGCAAGGCCGCCTGGGTCGACATCGTGCTGCCCTTCCACTTCGGCATGCCGCTGTTCGACCCCATCCTGATCCTCACGATGACGCTCATCATGATCGTCGTGATGATCGAATCGACCGGCATGTTCCTCGCGCTGGGCGAAATGACCGAGCGCAAGATCAGCCAGCAGGACCTGGCCAAGGGCCTGCGCACCGACGGCCTGGGCACGCTCATCGGCGGCATCTTCAACACCTTCCCGTACACGAGCTTCTCGCAGAACGTGGGCCTGGTGGCCGTCACCGGCATCAAGAGCCGTTATGTCTGCGTGGCCGGCGGCGTGATCCTGATCGTGCTGGGCCTGCTGCCGAAGATGGCCGCGCTGGTCGAGTCGCTGCCCACCGTGGTGCTCGGCGGCGCGGGCCTCGTGATGTTCGGCATGGTGGCCGCCACCGGCATCCGCATCCTGTCGGGCGTGGACTTCAAGACCAACCGCCACAACGCCATGATCGTCGCCGTGGCCATCGGCGTCGGCATGATTCCGCTCATCGCCCCCAACTTCAAGCAGTGGATGCCGCACTCGATCCACTCGCTGATCGAGTCGGGCATTTTGCTGGCGTCGATCACGGCCGTGCTGCTGAACCTGTTCCTCAACGGTGCGAAGCACGACGAAGAGGCGGTGATCGCGGCGGCCAAGCACGCCGACGCGCACTAAGCCGAACCGTGCTTTAACTAAATCATCGCCAACGGCGTCTTGCGCTTCGGCACCGGATAGATCCGGTCCAGCGCCGCCAGGGTCGTCGCATCGAGCTGCAGCTCGGCGGCGGCCCTGTTTTCTTTCAGGTGCGCGCGGCGCACCGCCTTCGGAATCGCCGCCACGCCCGGGCGCGCGATGACCGCGGCCAGCGCCAGTTGCGCGGCGCTCACGCCGAGGTCGGCCGCCAGCCGGCCCAGCGCCTCGTCGCCCGCCAGCGCGCCCTGGTCGATCGGGCTGTAGGCCATGAGCGGCATGCCGCGTTCACGCTGCCAGGGCAGCAGGTCGAACTCGGGGCCGCGCTCGCCGAGCGACAGGTACACCTGGTTGGCCGCGCAGGCCGGGCCTTGGCCGATGACCTGCGCCAGCTCCTGCATGTCGTCGGTGTCGAAGTTGCTCACGCCCCAGTGGGCGATACGGCCGGCCGCGACCAGTTCGTGCATCGCCTCGACCGTGTGCGCCAGCGGGTGGTTGCCGCGCCAGTGCAGCAGGTACAGGTCGATGCGCTCCAGCCCGAGCCGCGCCAGGCTGCGCTCGCAGGCCTGCCCCGTGCCGCGGCGGCTCGCGTTGTGCGGGTAGACCTTGCTGACGATGAAGAGGTCTTCGCGCTGCACATCGCCCCCGCGCAGCGCCTCGGCCACGGCCTGGCCGACCACGGTCTCGGCGCCGCCCTCGCCGTACATCTCGGCCGTGTCGATCAGGCGGTAGCCCAGGCCGATGGCCTCGCGCACCGCGGCCACCTCGGCCGCGTGGCGGGTGGCGTCTTCGCCCATGCGCCAGGTGCCGAGACCGAGAACCGGCATCTCGCCGCCGGTGGGGAGTGGAAGTGTTCGCATGGGCACGATGGTACGCAGGCCCTTTCGGCGGGTGCCCGGGTGCGGGTTTTCAGCCCCCGATGCCTTCTAATTTTTCGAAGCTCAAGTCAGTTCGATGACCATCAATTGCTTATCTTCCGCCGTGTTCTGGCGTTTTGGCCTTCGCTTTTTGTCAATGCCCGGTGGGTGCCAACCCCCATCGCGCACGCCCCACCCGCTCCTAGAATTTTTTGACGGCCCGGCGCCACAAGCGTCGGCGCTCTTATCGAAACGGTTCAGGAACAGGTTGAGTCAATGCAGCAGAAGCAAAAGCACAGGATTGCCGTCATTCCCGGAGATGGCATCGGCGTCGAAGTCATGCCCGAGGGCCTTCGCGTGCTCGACGCGGTCAGTCGGCGCTTCGGCATCGATTTCGTGTACGACCATTTCGACTGGGGTTCCGACCACTACGTGCGCACCGGCCTGATGATGCCGGCCGACTGGGCCGACAAGATCCAGGGCCACGACGCCATCTACTTCGGCGCCGTGGGCGACCCCGCCAAGGTGCCCGACCACATCGCCGTGTGGGGCCTGCTCATCAAGATCCGCCGCGACTTCGACCAGTACGTCAACCTGCGCCCCGTGCGCCTGATGCCCGGCGTGCCCGGCCCGCTGGCGCACCGCAAGCCCGGCGACATCGACTTCCTGGTGGTGCGCGAGAACACCGAAGGCGAATACACCTCGGTGGGCGGGCGCCTGTTCGAAGGCACGCCGCGCGAGATGGCGATCCAGGAAGCCGTGTTCACCCGCGTGGGTGTGGACCGCATCATCGACTACGCGTTCCAGCTCGCCAACCGCCGCAAGCGCAAGAACCTGGTGGCCGCCACCAAGTCGAACGGCATCTCGATCACCATGCCCTACTGGGACGAGCGCCTGGCCGAGATCGCCACGCGCTACCCCGACGTGGCCACCAGCAAGTACCACATCGACATCCTGTGCGCGCACTTCGTGCAGCACCCCGACTGGTTCGACGTGGTCGTGGCCTCCAACCTGTTCGGCGACATCCTCTCCGACCTGGGCCCGGCCTGCACCGGCACCATCGGCATCGCGCCCAGCGCCAACCTGAACCCGGAGCGCAAGTTCCCCTCGCTGTTCGAGCCCGTGCACGGCTCGGCACCCGACATCGCGGGCAAGGGCATCGCCAACCCCATCGGCCAGATCTGGTCGGCCGCGCTCATGCTCGACCACCTGGGCGACAACGACCCCGTGTACGCACAGGCCTCGGCGGCCGTGCTCTCGGCGATCGAGACCGTGCTCAGCGAAGGCCCGCGCACACGCGACATGGGCGGCACCGCCAACACGGTGGACGTGGGCCGCGCGATTGCCGAGTGCATCGCTTCGGCATGACGCCTCCCGACCCTCTTTTTCGCAGGAAGCGAAACGCGCTGCGCACACCCGCAGCGTGCCCCCGTGCTCAGGGCACTGGGTGCTTCCCGCAGCGAAACCAAGGAGGAGGGGCGAAAGCCCGCAGGCCGGGGGACATTCGCGGAGGGAAGTACCCGGTGGCCTGGGCACACGCCCTGAACAGCGACAAACAACGGAGCCACTGAACCATGGGCCTGTTCCTGCTCAAGCGCACCTTGACGCTCATCGGCACGCTGATCGGCGCGTCCGTCATCGTGTTCCTGGTGCTCGAAATTCTCCCCGGCAATGCCGCGCAGATGCTCATGGGCCCCGACGCCTCGCCCGACGCCGTCGCCGCCCTGGCCACCAAGCTCGGCCTGGACCAGCCCGCCTGGACGCGCTACTGGCACTGGATCGGTGGCCTGCTCACTGGCAACCTGGGTGACAGCTATGCCTACAGCTCGCCCGTCATCGACCTGATCCTCGAGCGCCTCGCCCTCACCGTGCCGCTGGCCGTGATGGCCATGGCCCTCACCGTCGTCATCGCCCTGCTCGTAGGCGTGACGGCTGCCGCACGCCACAACAAGCTCGGCGACGTCGGCCTCATGGGCATGGCCCAGGTCGGCATCGCCATCCCCAACTTCTGGTTCGCGATCCTGCTGATCCTCGTGTTCTCGGTGCAGCTGCAGTGGTTCTCTGCCGGCGGCTTCGAAGGCTGGGGCGAAGGCATCTTCGCGGGATTGAAATCGCTGCTGCTGCCGGCGCTGTCGCTCGCAGTGGTGCAAGCCGCGATCCTTGCGCGCATCACACGCTCGGCCGTGCTCGAGGTGATGCGCGAAGACTTCGTGCGCACGGCGCGCGCCAAGGGCGTGTCGCAGCGCATGGTGCTGTGGACCCACGTGCTGCGCAACGCGATGATCCCCGTCATCACCGTCA
Source organism: Variovorax sp. FW301-JW7 (assembly GCF_058788795.1). NCBI lineage: Bacteria > Pseudomonadati > Pseudomonadota > Betaproteobacteria > Burkholderiales > Comamonadaceae > Variovorax > Variovorax sp. FW301-JW7. The sequence goes on along the minus strand of NZ_JBYTBC010000002.1, from coordinate 494,331 downwards.
TGGGCATGCAGTTCTCCGAGCTGCTGGCCGGCACCATCGTGGTGGAGAACGTGTTCTACCTGCCGGGCCTGGGCCGCCTGATCTTCCAGGCCATCAGCAACCGCGACCTGATCGTGGTGCGCAACTGCGTGATGCTGCTCGCGGCCATGGTGGTCATCGTGAACTTCGTGGTCGACGTGCTCTATGCCGTCATCGACCCGCGCATCAAGGCGAGCGACATATGAGCGCCATCCTCTCCCCTTCCGTGCCCGCATCCGCCGCGCCCCTCGCGCCCGGCTTCTGGCGCCGCGCGGTCAAGCACCGCAGCTTCGTCATCGGCGGCGTGTTCGCGCTGCTGCTGTTGCTGGCGGCACTGATCTCCTTCGTCTGGACGCCCTGGTCGCCCTACGCGATGGACATGGCGAACAAGATGCAGGGTCCTTCGGCCACGCACTGGCTCGGCACCGATGCCTTCGGGCGCGACGTGGCTTCGCTGCTGCTGGTGGGCGCACGCGCCTCCATCCTCGTGGGCGTGATTGCCGTCGGCATCGGCCTCGTGGTCGGCACGGCGCTGGGCTTGCTGGCTGCAGCCCGACGCGGCTGGGTCGAGGAAGCGGTGATGCGCCTGTCGGACTTCACGCTCGCCTTCCCCGCCATCCTCTCCGCGATCATGATGACCGCCGTGTTCGGTGCCGGCATCGTCAACGCCATCATCGCGATCGGCATCTACAACATCCCGACGTTTGCACGCATCACGCGCGCTTCGGCCAACGCGATCTGGTCGCGCGAGTACGTGGCCGCCGCACGCGCCTGCGGCAAGGGATCGTTCGCGATCACGATGCAGCACGTGCTGCCCAACATCTCGGCCGTGCTGATCGTGCAGATCACCATCCGCTTCGCCATCGCGATCCTGGCCGAGGCTGCGCTGTCGTACCTCGGCCTCGGCACGCAGCCACCGCAACCGTCATGGGGCCGCATGCTCAGCGAAGCCCAGACCCTCATGTTCCAGCAGCCGCTGCTCGCGGTGTTCCCCGGCATGGCCATCGCCTTCGCGGTGCTCGGCCTGAACCTGCTGGGCGACGGTCTGCGCGACCTGCTCGATCCGCGCCTGGCCCGCGCAAGGTAGACCGCCATGCCCCTTCTCGAAGTCAACGACCTCCACATCGGCCTGCAGACGCAACGCGGGCCGGCCGAAGCCGTGCGCGGCATTTCCTTCTCGCTGGAGCGCGGCGAAACGCTGGGCATCGTCGGCGAGTCGGGCTGCGGCAAGTCGATCACCGTGATGTCGCTCATGGGCCTGCTGCCGTCCACCGCCAAGGTCACCGGCAGCATCAAGCTCGACGGACAGGAACTCGTCGGCCTGCCCGAGAAGCAGATGTGCCAGCTGCGCGGCAACCGCATCGGCATGATCTTCCAGGAGCCGATGACGGCGCTGAACCCCGTGCACACCATCGCGCGCCAGGTCGGCGAGCCGCTGATGCTGCACCGCGGCCTCACCAAGGCGCAGGCGCGCAAGGAAGCGCTCGACCTGCTCGACCGCGTCGGCATTCCTGACGCTGCCTCGCGCCTCGACGCCTACCCGCACCAGTTCTCCGGCGGGCAACGCCAGCGCATCGGCATCGCGATGGCATTGGCCTGTGGCCCCGACCTGCTGATCGCCGACGAGCCCACCACCGCGCTCGACGTGACGATCCAGAAGCAGGTGCTCGACCTGATCCAGGGCCTGGTCGCCGAAATGGGCATGGCGCTGATCCTCATCTCGCACGACCTCGGCGTGATCGCCAGCAGCGTGCAGCGCATGCTCGTGATGTACGGCGGCAGCGCCGTGGAAAGCGGCCCGACCGAGACGGTCTTTGCCGACCGCGCCCACCCCTACACGCGCGGCCTGTTCGCGGCGCGCCCCGCGCTCGGCGCCGTGCGCGCGGGCCGGCTGCCCACCATCCGCGGCAGCGTGCCCGAGCTGGTCGACATTCCGCGCGGCTGCGGCTTCGCGGGCCGCTGCGACTTCACGACCGACGCCTGCCACACCACGAAACCGCCGGTGGCCCGCCAACCCAACGGCCATGCGGTGAGCTGCCTGCACCTAGACGCCGTCGCCGCGCACGCCACGCTGGCCGCCGCATGAGCACCCCGATGACTTCGACGTCTTCCTCTTCGACCCCGCTGCTGCAGGTGACCGACCTCGTCCGGCACTACGCCCTGCCGCGCGAAAAGCTTTTCGGCCCGCCGCCCACCGTGAAGGCGCTCAACGGCGTGAGCTTCAGCGTGCAGGCCGGCAAGAGCGTGGGTATCGTCGGCGAATCGGGTTCGGGCAAGTCGACCATCGCGCGCCTCGTGATGGCGCTGGACACGCCCACCTCGGGCAGCGTCGCGCTCGAAGGCCGCAACCTGCACGCGCTCTCGAAGGCCGAGCTGCGCACCGCGCGGCGCGACTTCCAGATGGTGTTCCAAGACCCGTATGGCTCGCTCGACCCGCGCCAGACCGTCGCACGCATCGTCGCCGAGCCGCTCGAGGCGCTCGCCGAAACGCGCCGCGCCGAGCAGCGCGAACGCGCTGCCGAAGCACTCGCCGCCGTCGGCCTGCGCACCACCGACCTCGACAAGTACCCGCACGAGTTCTCCGGCGGCCAACGCCAGCGCATCGCCATCGCGCGCGCACTCATCACGCGGCCCAAGCTCATCGTCGCCGACGAGCCCGTGAGCGCGCTCGACGTGTCCGTGCAGGCCCAGGTGCTCAACCTCATGCAGGACCTGCAGCAGCAGTTCGGCATCAGCTACCTGCTCATCAGCCACGACCTCGCCGTGGTCAACCACCTGTGCGACGAGGTGTGCGTGGTGTTCAAGGGCCAGATCGTGGAACGCGGCCAGCCCGCCGAACTTTTTGCCCACGCGCAACACCCATACACACGCACCTTGCTGTCGGCCGTGCTGCACACGCCATCGCGGTAGGCCCGAACGGGTCGAACCGGCAGCCCCTTTTTTCTTCCAGGAGAACCCCCGAATGTTGAAGCGACGCACCCTCATGGGCACCGCCATCGCCGCCGCGATCCCCGGCGCCTTCCCGCTGTTCGCGCAGGCCCAGACCGGCAAGAACATGCTGACCATCGGCATGCCGCTGGAACCGCCGGGCCTGGACCCGACCACCGCCGCCGCCTCGGCCATCGCCGAGATCGCGCACTACAACATCTTCGAGACGCTGACCAAGATCAACGCCGACGGCAGCGTCACGCCGCTCCTGGCCGAAAGCTGGACCGTGTCGCCCGACCTGAAGACCCACACCTTCAAGCTGCGCAAAGGCGTGAAGTTCGAGAACGGCGAGGCCTTCGACGCGGCCACCGTCAAGTTCAGCTTCGAGCGCGCGGCCGGCGAGAAGAGCACCAACAAGGACAAGCGCTTCTTCAGCGAGATCAGCCTGAAGACGCCCGACGCCGACACGGTGGTCATCACCACCGCGCAGCCCAACCCCGACCTGCTCTTCATGCTCGGCCAGGCCACCGCCTGCATCGTCGAGCCCAAGAGCGCCGACACCAACGCCACCAAGCCCGTGGGCACCGGCCCCTACAAGCTCGACAGCTGGCAGCGCGGCTCGGCCTGTTCGCTGGTGAAGTCGCCGACGTACCGCAACCCGGCGCTGGCCAAGGTCAACAAGTTCGTCTTCAAGTTCATGTCCGACTCGGCCGCGCAGACCGCGGCGCTGATGGCCGGCGACATCGACATCTTCCCGCGCGCCGGCACGCGCAGCGTGGGCCAGTTCCGCGCCAACCCGCGCTTCCGTGTGCTCGAAGTGGGCACGCGCAGCAAGGTGATCCTGGCGATCAACAACAAGCGCAAGCCGCTGGACGACGTGCGCGTGCGCCGCGCCATCCTGGCCGCGGTGGACCGCAACGTGGTGATCCAGGGCGCGGCCGACGGCTTCGGCAAGGCCATCGGCAGCCACTACCCGATCGGCGCGCCGGGCTATGTCGACACCACCGGCATCAACCCCTTCGACATCGCCAAGGCGAAGAAGCTGCTGGCCGACGCGGGCGTGAAGACGCCGCTCGAACTGCGCATGACGCTGCCGCCGCCTTCGTACGCGCGCCAGGGCGGCGAGGTGATCGCAGCCCAGCTCGCGGCCATCGGCATCCACGTGAAGATCCAGAACGTCGAATGGGCCCAGTGGCTCAGCGGCACCTTCGGCGGCGGGCACGACTTCGACCTGAGCATCGTCGCGCACGTGGAGCCCTTCGACCTCGTGAAGTACACCGAGCCCGACTACTACTGGGGCTACGACTCGAAGAAGTTCCGCGACCTGTACGCCTCGGTGCAGAGCGAGCCCGACGAGAAGAAGCGCAACGCGCTGCTCGGCGAGGCGCAGAAGATGCTCGCGAACGACGCCGTCAACGGCTTCCTGTTCCAGGCCGTGTTCCCCACGGTCGCGCGCAAGGAAGTGAAGGGCCTGTGGCCGAACATGCCGATCGTCGCGAACGACCTGGCTGCCATCTCGTGGGGTTGATGCGGCGATGACGAAGCCTCTTTACGCCCTGGGCGTGCAGGAACTGCACGCCGCCTACGCCACCAAGGAACTCTCGCCGGTCGAGGTGACCCGCGCGGTCAACGAGCGCATCGCGGCCTGCGAGCCGCAGCTGCGCGCCACCTGGCTGTTCCGCCCCGAAGCCGCGCTCGAACAAGCGCGCGCTTCCGAAGCGCGCTGGCGCGCCGGCACGCCGCGCGGCACGCTCGACGGCGTGCCCGTGACCATCAAGGAAAACCTCGCGACCGAGGGCGACCCGATGCCGCTGGGCACCGCCGCCTACGAGCTCGTGCCGGTGACCTACGACTCGCCGCCCGCCGCGCGCCTGAAGGCCGACGGCACGGTGATGGTGGCCAAGACCACGATGCCCGACCTGGGCATGCTGTCGTCGGGCCTGTCGAGCTTTCACGACCTTTCGCGCAACCCCTGGGACACCTCGCGCACGCCGGGCGGTTCCAGCGCGGGCGCCGGCGCGGCTGCTGCGGCTGGCTACGGCCCGCTGCACGTGGGCACCGACATCGGCGGCTCGCTGCGCCTACCGGCGAGCTGGTGCGGCATCTTCACGCTCAAGCCCAGCTTCGGCCGCATTCCGCTGAGCTCGCCCTACATGGGCCGCTGCGCCGGCCCGATGACGCGCACCGTGGCCGATGCGGCGCTGATGATGGCTTCGGTCGCGCAGCCCGACGACCGCGACTATTCGGAACTGCCGCCGCCCGCGATCGACTGGAACGCCTTCGAGGTCGATCCGTCGTTCCTCAAGGGCAAGCGCGTGGCGCTGCACATGGACGCGGGCTGCGGCCTGCCGCTCGATCCGCAGATCGCGCAAGCCGTGCGCGATGCCGCCAAACGCATCGAGGCGGCCGGTGCGCACGTCGAGGAAATCCCGGCCTTCATGACGCCGCAGATGCTGCAGGGCATGGACCATTTCTGGCGCATGCGCTCATGCCTGGACATGCAGGCCATGAGCGCCGAGCAGCGCGCGAAGATCCTGCCGTACATCCGCGAATGGGCCGAAAGCGCGGCCGATTTCTCGGGCGCGCACGTCTTCGACGGCTACAGCCAGTTCGTCGCCACGCGCGCGGCCACGGTCGCCGCCACCAAGGCCTACGACTTCGTGATCTCGCCGGTGTCGCCCAACATGCCCGCGCCCGCGGACCATGCCTCGCCCACCAACGACCCGATGCGGCCGCTGGAACACATCGGCTTCACGGTGCCCTACAACATGTCGGAGCAGCCGGCCGCGTCGGTCAACTGCGGCTACTCGGCCGAAGGCCTGCCCATCGGCCTGCAGGTGGCCGGCCGCCGCTTCGACGACCTGGGCGTGCTGCAGTTCAGCCGCGCCTTCGAACAGATTCGCGACGCACAGAAACCCTGGCCGGAACCCATCTGATCCGACCTGATCCGCCGCACGGAGACACACCTTCCATGAACGCCACCCACTACATCGACGGCCGCCGCGCGGCGTCCGAAGGCAATGCCACCATCGACGTGATCGACCCGAGCGACGGCCAGAAATTCGGCGAGATCGCGCGCGGCACCGCGGCCGACATCGACGCCGCCGTGCGCGCCGCGCGCCAGGCCATGGGCGAGCATTTCGACGGCCCTTGGGGCGCCACCACCGCGCTCGAACGCGGCCGGCTGCTCGCCAAGCTCGGCGCCGCCGTGATGCAGCACCACGAAGAGCTGGCCCAGCTCGAGGCGCGCGACACCGGCAAGGCGCTGCGCGTGGCGCGCAACGACGCGACCGCGCTGGCGCGCTACTTCGAGTACTACGCCGGCGCCTGCGACAAGCTGCACGGCGACACCCTGCCCTACGAGCGCGGCTACACCGTGCTCACGGTGCGCATTCCGCACGGCGTGACGGGCCACATCATTCCCTGGAACTACCCGATGCAGATCGCGGGCCGCAGCGTGGGCGCCTCGCTCGCCGCGGGCAACGCCTGCGTGGTGAAGCCGGCGGAAGACGCGAGCCTGTCGCTGCTGCGCCTGGCCGAGATCGCCACCGAGGTCGGCTTTCCGGCCGGTGCGCTCAACGTGGTGACGGGCTACGGCAAGGAAGCCGGCGCGGCGCTGTGCGCGCACCCGGGCATCGACCACATCTCGTTCACCGGCTCGACCATGACCGGTCGCAGCGTGGGCCTGGCCGCGGCCGAGCGCCACTGCCCGGTGACGCTGGAGCTGGGCGGCAAGTCGCCGCAGATCGTGTTCGCCGATGCCGACCTCGACGCGGCCGAGCCCGTGCTGCTCAACGCCATCATCCAGAACGCCGGCCAGACCTGCTCGGCGGGCAGCCGCGTGCTGGTCGAGCAGTCGATCTATGAAGAAGTCGTGCAGCGCCTCGCCAAGCGCTTCACGGCCGTGCGCGCGGGCACGCCCGCCGAAGACCTGGACATGGGCCCGCTCATCAACGAGAAGCAGTTCCGCCAGGTGCGCGACATGGTCGCGACCGCCGAGGCGAGCGGCATGAAGGTGGCGGCGCGCGGCACCGTGTCGCCGCAGGCACCGTCCACCGGCTACTACCAGGAAGCCGTGCTGTTCCGCGACGTGCCGCATGACAGCGACCTGGCCCAGCGCGAAGTCTTCGGCCCGGTGCTGGCCGTGATGCCCTTCGCCGACGAGGCCGAGGCGGTGCGCCTGGCCAACGGCACGGACTTCGGCCTGGTGGCCGGCGTGTGGACGCGCGACGGCGGGCGCCAGCTGCGCATGGCGCACAAGCTGCATTGCGGCCAGGTGTTCGTGAACAATTACGGGGCGGCGGGTGGTGTAGAACTGCCCTTCGGCGGCGTGAAATCGAGTGGCTTCGGCCGCGAGAAGGGCTTCGAGGCCCTGCTCGGCTTCACGACCCTCAAGACCATCGCCATCAAGCACGGATGAAGACAACCCATGACCACCACTGAACAACAAACCCCGCGCAAAGTCGGCCTCATCGGCGTCGGCCTCATGGGCCACGGCATCGCCAGCAACATCGTCAAGCACGGCCACCAGCTCACGGTGCTGGAGCACGCGGGCAATCAGCCGATCGACGACCTGCTGAAGGCCGGCGCCACCTCGGTGAAAGACGTGGCCACGCTGGCCGCCGGGGTCGATGTGCTGATCCTGTGCGTCACCGGCACGCCGCAGGTCGAGGCCGTGATGCTGGGCGACAACGGCGCGCTGAGCACGCTGCGCCCCGGCACCGTGGTGATCGACTGCTCCACCGCCGTGCCCGCCTCCACCGCCAAGGTGGCGCAGGCCGTGCACGCCAAGGGCGGCCTCTTCCTCGACACGCCGATGACCCGCACCGCCAAGGAGGCCGCCGAAGGCCGCCTGAACCTGCTGGTGGGCGGCGACGCCGAGGTGCTGGCCTCGTGCCTGCCGCTGCTGCGCTGCTTTGCCGAGAACGTCACGCACGTCGGCGATGTGGGCGCGGGCCATGCGATGAAGCTGCTGCACAATTTCGTGTCGCTGGGCACCGTGGCGTTGCTGTGCGAAGCCGCAGCCTGCGCGCAACGCGCCGGCGTGAAGCCCGAGGTGTTCGTCGACGTGCTCGCCAAGGGCGGCGGCAACGGCGTGGCGCTGGAACGCCTCAAGCCCAAGCTGCTGACGGGCAGCACCGATTCGCTGAAGTTCTCGATGGCGAATGCGAAGAAGGACCTGGGGTACTACAACGACATGGCGGAGCAGTCGTCTTCGAGCCATGGCATTGCGCAGGCTGTCGATGCCTTGCTGGCGCACGGGGTCGAAACCTTCGGGCCGGATCGCATGGTGCTGGACCTGGTCGAAGCGCTGCGCTGAAATTCTTCGGGGCGCGTGCGAAGCGCTGAGCTGAACCGCCCCATCCCGCGCCATCACTCGAACCGTATCTCAGCCACGGTCGGCGCATTCGGCTCCCTGGTGGTGGCATTCGCAAGGGCGCCGTCCTTTTCGTTCCTGAACCAGTAGCGACACCCGGTTCGAGAAATCATCGTCACGCACATCGAGCCGTCGGCGTTGAGAACCCACTTGCCCGACGCCTTGCCGGGCCCGCTCTGGTTGACAAAGTCGACGCGGCCATCCGCATGGAACTGCCAGCGCGAGACCATGCCGGTCGAGAGATTGCTTGAAACGATGGGCTTGCCGATCAAGGTGCTCTCGACCTCGGCTTTACTCAGGAACACGCGGCCCCGGATGGGCAGGGGCTCCTCGGAGATGGCGGGCACGACGGCGATGCAAAGCAGCGCGCGGATGGCGTAGCGGGTGAACATGACATGCCCCTCTGACGTCACGCAATCGGCATGCGTTCAGCCGTGCGCGTGCGTCCAAGCGCCTGGTTGGCCTGTCAGCAACGCCCGATGGCGTTACATGGCATTAACTAAAAAGCGCTACTTTTCTGCGCGCCAGATCCGGCCGGCGTACGCGAACGAGGCCTGCTTCTTCCTGCGCGCCACAGCCACGCCAGGAGGCGTTGGCCCAAGATCGAGACGAGGAAGGCGGCGTTCTTTTTCTGCGACGACACGGCTTGTGCTCCGATGGCCCCTCGGCAAGGTGGCCGGAGGGCGTTGTGGGGTGGCCTGCGCCAACTCCGTGGCAACGGCGCCGACGACGGCGAAAGAGCACTGTGAAGGCAACTGTGCAGTTGCTTGTATGGCGCTGTGTCGTGGGTACCGCGCTTTTAAACGGCCTGTTGATTTCCGCGCAGGCGTGACCCACGTCGAGGGTCGCATCGACAGGGTTGGCGCTGGGCAACCGTCGATCACTTTGCGCGACCGCCAGTTCAAGGCAGCCTGACCGCTTCAGCGTTGCTGGATGGCGGTCGCCAGCTCAGCGCGCACAGCAGCGAACACGGCAGCAGGATGGGGGGCACGCGATATGGGGCGGCCGATGACCACGTGCGTCGCGCCAGCCCCGATGGCCTGCGAGGGCGTCGCAGCCCGCGCGTGGTCATTCCTTTCATCGCCTGGAAGCTGCGTGCCTGGCGTCACGATCAAGGCATCGGGCGGCAGGATCTCGCGAAGCAGCCTCACCTCCAATGGCGACGACACAACGCCATGGCAACCGGCCGCAGCGGCCAGGCGGCCCAGCCGTGCGACCTGCTCTGGAACCGTCGAGGCGACGCCCACTTCTTCCAGATCCTGGTCGCTCATGCTGGTGATGACGGTGAGCGCCAGAACCTTCAGTTGAGGGAACGGGCTCGCGGCCTCGACCGCCGAGCGAAGCACGGCGGAACCGCCTGAGGCGTGCACAGTCACCATCGACGCACCCAGGTGTCCGGCTGCGGTGACCGCACCCGCCACCGAGCTTGGAATTTCCAGCAGCTTGAGGTCCAGGAAAACGCGCTTCCCTGCCTCTACGAGCTCGCGGACGACCGAAGGTCCGGCCGCCGTCAGCAGCTGCAGGCCGACCTTGTAGTGCGTGGTCGCTGCGCCCAGCTGCTTCACGAGGTCCGCCGCCAATGCGGCGGCAGGGAAGTCGAGCGAAACGATGATGCGGCTGTCCGTACCCATTGATTTGTTCTCCATGCCGACGCCCCGTGCTCGAAGGAAACTCAGGCCTCCGAACGCTCCACGACCACCTCACTGATCTGCACCATGGGTTGAATGTCCGTGTAGTTGGCAATGTCGCCCCGGATCTCCTCCTGGTGCGGGGCAGAGGCTGCCCGGTAGGCTTCGACAGAAGTGCAGACGAAGTCGCACTTGGCGATGTACGCAGGGTCGGTGCCCACACCGCGCCCGGAGATGCCCTTGTCCACCATGTAGTACAGGCACGCTGCGCCGAGCAGTCGTTTCATCATGGGCATGTGCCGCTCGCGGTAGTACGCGTGATCGAATCGCGCGCCTGCGGCGTAGGGGTACATGACACTGACCTTGATCATCGAGATTTCTCCTGTGGTTGCACGTTGGTTGGTACGCCGACAGCTCGGCCAGAAGCAGCCTCAAGCGGGGAATCGCGCACCTGACGCTTCCAGGGGCAGGCGCAGCCCGTTCGTGAGGTAGCTGACGGTGCGATAGAAGCCAGCCAGCATCAGCAGTTCGATGATGGCTTCTTCGCTGAAGTACGTTCGCAACGCGTCCCACAGCCCATCGTCGATGTCGGCGTGCGCGTGCAAGGCGTCACACAGGCGCAGAAGCACCTGATCCTCGGCCGACCAGCAGGCGTCGTTCTCCGAAGCCGTGACGGTCGCCTGAACCTGCTCCGGCGTCAGGCCGGCGAACCTTGAGAAGGCCGTGACGTGGACGCCCCATTCATATTCGGATTTGCACAATGCCGTTGTGCGATGAATCACGATTTCGCGCTGTCGGATGCTCAAGTGGCCTTTGTCCAGCAGACCGCCGGCAAAGAACTTTTGAAACAGACGCGCGTCGCGTGCCAACGTCGTGAACAGCCGCAAGGGAGGCTGTCCCTTCATCACCCTGTCGAGTGACCTGGAAATGTCTTCGCCAAATGGTGGCGTTGCGGGTTCGATGCGTGCGGGCATGCAGACTCCTGATTCAAGGGCCACGCCATCGTAGGCACGTTGCTGTATAAAGTAAAGCATGACGACACCTCGCATCGGCCAACCCGTTCGCGGCTCCACCACCGGCCGCCCCCTCATGGTCGCGCTGGACCTGCTGGGCCGGCGCACGGCGCTGCGCGTGCTCTGGGAACTTCGGGAGGTCTCGCTGACCTTCAGAGCCTTGCAAGACGCTTGCGAGACGAACACCCGGTTGCTCAACACGCGGCTCACTGAACTGAGGGAGGTCGGCCTTGTCGAACATGCCGAGGGTGGCTATCGACTGACGGACGAAGGACGGCGGCTTTCGAAGGCGCTGAAGCCGTTGTCAGCCTGGGCGGACCAGTGGGGGCATGGAAAGCGATGAGAAGGTGACTCGCGCCATGGCGTACCACCGCTGAGCATCAGCGGCGAATGGCTCCGCCTATGATCAGAAACGTTTTTGTGGAGGAGACCGTGACCGGCATATTCGCGCTGCCCAGCTTGTCTCGCAGGTCGTGCGGGACACATCGCCTCAGTCCCATGGAAGGCCTATGAGAAAAACTTTTCCTCTCTGCTCCCTCGCGTTGCTGTTCGCCCTCTCGGGTCAGGCCATTGCAGGTGCCAATACGGCGCGACTGAACTGCACGGGGACTCGCGCGGGGCATGCACTCACCTTGGTAGGTGATGTGCCCGCCTCCATGGTGGAGGTCGATTTGAAACTCTCCTACCGCGGGCAAACCATGCGCCTGGTTTCACCACAGGCAAGAACCTCCGAGTCCACTGATTTCCGTCATGGCATCTTCAGGTTGGAGGCTGCGCTGTCCGGTTCGAACAGGCTCCAGCTTCAAGCCAAGCCCAAGAGCATCAAATACAAGGGCAGCACGGGTGCCGGCAGACTCAACGCCAGCTTTGTCGCCATCCTCAAGAGTGCGCCCGAACCCTTTCAATCCGCGCTGAAAGGGGCTGAGCTCAGTTGCATCTATGCATACGAAGTTTGAGCGAGGGCCAACACGTCGTTCAACCAGGCACATAGCCGCTGCGCGTTCAACCGCGAGCGCCTCGGCGAACAGCGATGCCTGCGATGCAACGGCATCCATCTACGGCCACGACCCGAGGCTGAGCCCTTGCATCTTGCCCGCCCGATGAAGCGCCTGCGTCTCTTCGCCGCCCTGCTGTGGCTCGGCCTTGCCCTGGGCCCGGCCCACGCAGCGCCGCCGACCTACCAGGCGCTGTATGCCAACCCGGCACGCGCGTTGCCGATGCAACCGGCCTGGCAATTGCAGCCGGTGGATGCACAAGCGCCGCCGTGGGACGACATCTTCACCTTCACCATCGGCATCGCCCCCAACCTGATCGAACGGGCGCGTTGGCTGAGCCTGAATCCGGGCAAGCACAGCGAGCGCGCCCCCGCGTTGTTCGACGGCCTCGACGGGCGCGTGCTTTTCCTGTCACCGACGGCGCGCAGCTTCTGCGACGGCCGCTGGCAGGTCGTGCGGCAGGAATACATCTCCCTCAATCCCGCGCTGCAGCCGCTGCACCGGGTGTGGCTGGTGGAGCGAAAGCCCGGCGGCGGACTGCGCACCACCACGGCCAACGGGCGCATCGATGCGCAAGGCCAGTGGGCCGTTCCGCCCGTGAGTTGCGATGGCCAGGACACGATCTCCGCCGACTCCCCCGCGGCCCTCTCCTACCTGATGCCCGATGGATCCAGGCCAGTGGCTTCCGATCTGCAGGTGGACACGGTGTTCGCACAGCCCGGCTTGCGCGATGCACGAGGACAGTGGCGCACGCCACCGCCGCCGCGGGACATCACCACCGCACAGTGGATGGACTACAAGCGGCAGATGGTGACGCCCGGCTCCACCGGCTCGGGCCTGATCGACGCGCGAGGACGCATGGTGATTCCGTTCATCTTCGGCGAGCGGCCCGACGCAACCGCCCAGCGGCGCATCCGGCTGTGCACCGCCGCCGGGCTGGACCTCCAGCGCAACGCCAGCACGCCGCAGGTGTGCCGCTGGCAACGACTGCACGGCAGCAGCCATGCCGGCGCCGCGTTGCGGCCGGTCAAGGACGCGGCCACCGGCCGATGGGGCTACCAGAACGCGCGGGGCCAATGGGCGATCGCGCCGCAGTTCGAATCGGCGCGCCGGTTCCGTCATGGCTACGCCGTCGTCTCAGGCGCGTTCCCAGAGGACTGGCGGCCGCCCGGGTGGCAGGACGAGCGGCCGATCATCCGGCAGTTCCACCGCATGGGCCGCCATTGGGTGGCCGAAGCCCTGGTGCGCAACACGTCCACGGGCGGCGCATGGGAAATACGCTATGGCCTGATGAACGATGCGGGGCAATGGCTTGCCGCCGTGCCGCAACCCGCGCTGCACGTCACCGTGCTGGTTCCGCCCGGTGGCCGCAGCGGCCACTATGCCGAGATGCTGGCCAGCCACTTGCCCCACCTGCTGGGACGCAGCGTGCAGGTCGATCACGTGCCGAAAGCCACCGAGGCCGACTATCGCCGGCTGATGACGGAGGGCGGCAACGAGAAGGTCTTGCTCGCGGCACTGCGGCTGCCGCGCGGAGGCATCCAGGGCGTGCACCAGCCCGCGCCGATCGATGCGCTGATGCATTCCCTTCGCCCCGTCACGCTGCTGGCATCGGAACCTCTGGTGCTGGCCATCGACAGCACGAAGGCCGACACGCTGGGCATTCACAGCACGGACGACCTGCTGGCCTACGCACGGGCTCACCCGGGCAGCCTGCGCATCGGCACGGGCGACGACGGCTGGACGGGCCACCTCGCCTTCGGCCAGTTCCGCGCACGCAGCGGCGTCGATGTGCAGCGCGTGGTCTTCAAGGGCATGTACCCCGACTCGGACGTCATCACGAAGGAGCATGCGGCAGACCTGCTGTTCGCGCCCGTGAACGGCGTGGCGGTCGCCGTGCGGCGCGGCCAGCTGCGCGTGCTGGGCACCACCGCCGACCCGGCGCACCCGCAAAGCTTCGAGGGTGTGCCGTGGCCGACGCTGGCTTCGAGTGCGCCCTTGAGCGGCTACACGGCGTACGACCACTTCAGCCTCTGGGCGCCCGCGAATTCGGAGGCCGCGTCCAATCGCACCCTGCAGGAAGCCGTGGCCCAGGTGCTTGCCGAGCCCGAGGTGCAGAAGCATTTGCAAGATCTTCGCGTCGTCGGCGGAGGCGGTTCGCCAGAGAGCCTGCTGGCGCTGGAAGACGAAGAGCGCGAACGCTGGATGCGTGCGCTTTCATCACCGGTGCGTTGAGGGCGCTGCTGCGTTGCCTTGCCGAGAACGTCACGCACGTCGGCGATGTGGCGCGGGCCACACGAAGCGTTTGCCGGACTTCGTCCATCGCAGGTTGAACCACCCCATCTCGCACCATCACTCGAACCGTATCTCGGCCACGGCAGGCGCATTCAGCGCCCTGGTCCTGGCATTCGCAATGGCACCGTCTTTTTCGTTCCTGAACCAGTAACGGCAGCAGTTCGAGCAGCGCGCGTTGCGAGGCCGGGTATCCACTCCAGTCGTCCATCCCGAGGCGTTGCGCCGGGAGCCCGAATCGCACTGGGCCCAACGACTGCGCGGGTCCGTGCTGTCGCTGGTGGTGGACGAAGATTTTCTGTAACCCGGCTTACGCAAACTGCCACATGAAACCCGCTGCAAGAGCGGCACTTTCGTGCAAGAAGCAGATCATCGCAAGCCTGGCCCAGGACTACCATTCCATCGTTCACGTGCGGTTCGGCACGAGACTGCCGCGGACTGTTTGCTCACTCGTGCCGCAAGGAGAGTCGCGATGGCAAGCCCGATGAACGTCAGCAAGCTTCAGACGAAATCCCATAACGAACCGGATGAGGTTCGAGCGCCCGAAAAGACCCGGGTCGAAGTGGTCCGCCTCGAGGGCTACACGCTCGGACGCTTCAAGTTCGAGCCCGGGTGGCGCTGGTCGAAGTGCATCAAGCCGGTCGTGGGCACGGACAGTTGCCAGGTGGCTCACGTCGGGTATGCGGTGTCCGGCCGGATCACCGTGCAAATGAATGACGGCTCGCAGACCGTCATCGAGGAAGGCATGTCGTACACCATTCCGCCGGGTCACGACGCATGGGTCGAAGGCAACACTCCGTTCGTCGGCCTGGAGATGATGAGCGCAGAGGAATACGCAAAGTCCAAAAGCTGACCCGAGGTGAGAGGCCTCGGGAAGGGACTTCTTCGGGATGGTCGAACGGGGCGTGACACTCGCGACCGTCCGGCTCACGCGCCCGGGTCTGCGGATTGCGTGAGCGGCGAGCCGGGCGCCGAGGACGTTTCAGCCCTTTCGCATGGTGATCGCATGAAAAGGGCAAGTCACTGCGCAATCGCTGCAGCCCGTGCACCGATCCGCGTCTTGAAGCGTCGACGACTTCTTCCATTGCTCGACTTCGAGACTGAGAAGGTGAAGGTCGCACGCGGCGACGCACCAGCCGCAGCCCGTGCAACGCGCGGCGTCGACAACGGGCAGCCAACCGGGTCGGTGCGGGCGGCGAGGCTGATGTACGTCCATCTCTGATTCCAACGAGCCGTATCGGCCCGGAAGGTAGCATGCCGACGGCTCCAGTCGGCCAAAACCAGCCATTTAGCCGGTCACTTCAATGAACCCCGTAGCCCTTGGTCGAGGGCAGGACTTGTCGGTTTGCGCGTTTCGCTGCCCACCAGCCTGCTCCAAGTACTCTACAAACCCGTCGAAGGCATTCAATAAGGGCTGGAACCGCGCCGCACCGCCTTCCAGTTGGCCCAAGGCGTAGCAGGTCGCCTCCAGCGTGGACAGTTGGTCGGGCCCATGGGCTTTGCGGATCCGGTAGTGCGAAGGCGGCAGGTTGTGCAGGGCCAAGCGGGGCAACTGTTGCAGTGGCGGGCTTTGGTAGAGCATCTTTCGGCTTTTGCGCCAGGTGCCGTCCAGCACGACCAGGCGCAGGCGCGACGGGGCTTGCGACCACTCGGGCGGTAGCGGAGGTGGGACCCGCAGGTCCGGGGCGCTATCTTGCAGACTGTCCGGGTACAGCAGCAGCGTGTGCTTGCCATCCACCGGCCAGACGGGCACGGCAAATGCCTCACCCACCACCAAGCGGCAGTGCGCCAAGCTGAGGTGCAGCAGGCGGGCACTGCCTTTGGCCTGGTGTACCTCCAGCGGGTGCTGCAGCACTAGTACCTCCACCGCGTGGGCGGTGGGCGCGACCCAGCGGCAAATGCAGGCGCTGAGCGGGCGCAGGCAAGCGGTGCACTGGGGGCGCGGGACTAAAGCGGCGGACATGGCTGGATTTTATTCAGCGTGCCTGGCTAGACATTGCGTGGAAGGAGATGTCTCTTAGCCTTGGCGCGATGACCGGCAGCTTTGGACAATGTCGGAAGACCGCAGTGGGCCCAAAGCGGAAGTCGCTCAGCGCCGATAGCAGACGCTCAACGTCACAAATGATCGGCGGCAGGCTGAGTGGCGAAGCCAGCCGGCCGGACGCACGTGTCTATCGATCGTTTAGGAAGCAGTGGGCGCATGCGCCTCGATTGCTTCGATCACTTTTTCGATGGGCACTACGATAGCGATACCAGTGTTGACCCGCTCGACCGAAAGGCCCGTCCGGGCATCGACTTCCACGTCATCAACTGCACTTGTGGATACGTCAAAATGGCCGTGAATGATGCCCAGAAGAAGTTGAATTGGCCCGCCCGTTGATTGCTTCACAGACTTCCCTACGTATCTCACCACGCCCAGATTCAGGAAGACGGGCGAGCCACTGAGCCCGCCAATGGAACGTGCCTCGATGAGGTAGGCGTCGATCAACCCAAAGGCCTTGGTTGAAATCTTCTCCTCCGCCAACGCTGCAAGATTTCCCACACGCACAATCGGAATGTTCTTTTGGCTTCCGTGGTGATGACGGAATAGCCCGACCACAAACACTTCGTCCCCTAGTCCGACCTCGTTTGCCAGCATCTTGTCTGGAGTGGCGCACATGGAGAGTGGGATGACGAGGTGATCCCAACCCTCGGGAATGCCGACTTTCAACGATGCGACATCGACGCTTTCGTCCGTGGGATGAAAACGCCAATCGGAACTCGAACACTTCGCCCAAACGGACATGCCACTTTTCGTATTCGCACGGATATAGATGTCCTCGATGCCGAGCTTCCGGACTCCTTCGATCACGTGACGCGCGGTGACGAGAACAACGTCCTCGGCCCTGTCAGTCCCAGTGTCTCGACCTAAAAAGAACGCCGAGCCCGCGAGCCGAAACTCTCCGCTCGCCATCTGGAAGCCGACGAAAACTACGCACTTCCGAACTTCATCTGGGACAAACATGGTAGTGAATTGTGCAAGCTAACGCGCTATTAAGCGCAGTGATGGGTGCGGCTTTCAATGTTCAGGCTCTTTTCAATAGGAATAGGGCCTGAGGGTCCGCTTTCCCGCAGATTCTGTGGTCCCGGCGACCGTCTAGTCTTGGCCGATGGCGGGCGGCGGCTTTTCAAGTGGGTCTCGCGCCTCTGCGGCCATCGCCGTTGACACAGCGCGTCACCGACCAGACCGCCTGAAAAAGATCTGCGGAAATCGTTGCCACGGTGCCGTATTCCCTCTTCGTTGCTTCCGCTTCCTCCCATTCGCCTTCTGGAAGAACGCCATACTGATCGGCCGCACGCTCTCTGTCATATCTGAGCGCCGTCCCGTCTGACTTGACTTCTACGTAACGCACCCAAGTACCGTCCGCTCCGATCTCCGAGTAGCACACGTACTCGTCGACTCCTAAGGTATTCCCGCTTGAGCAGTAGAGGCGATACAACATAGGTCTGTTCGGTGTGCGAGGTCGGCCTCCAGTTGAATTGTGCTGGCGCCGCGAGTGGCAGGTTCTGGCCGACTGCTGGCGAAGTGGCTCAGCAAGACGGTCATATGAGAGGGGCGGGAAGCACGCCCCGTTGGAGCGGGAATGCCGCCACAAACTCAGGGCGCCATTCCCGTTCCAAGCGCATGCTCGTCTCGCGGATGAATTCATATAGGGAAACGACCTCCGCGTCACCAAGTCGGCCGGCAAGTGAAGCCAGTTCCGACTGAGCCAAGAAGAAGTCGCCATTCTTTGAAACGCTTCGAGCAAGCGCGTGCTTCAACACATCAGGAATCGCCGAGTCCGACACATCACTTCCTTCCATGCATGGGCTTCTGCATCCAACAGCAGTTCTTGGCCAAATTATGTCGGCGCCGCGACCGACCGCTCTTGGCCGACGGCGGCCATCCTAGCTGCCCAAGGCCATCCGATCTATACGCCCGGCGTCTAAGGTCTTGCCAATAATCTTCGTGGCCAGCGCAGCAACCCGAAGGGACGGCGGCAACTGGTCAACTGTCAAAGGACTGACAGGTCGGCAAACCATTTCGTACGCGGACGTTGCCTGGATGGAAGTCTTGTGCACATCCGTCCAGTCGAACGAAAAGAATCCTCGCTCAGCCAACGCCACGAAATCATCGGGTCGGGGATAGGGAATTTTCAACTCGACCGCACACACAACAGACAACATTAGTGCCTGTTCTTCCGCGTTGTAAATCCAAGGCCGTGCAGTCCAGGGAATAGGGCCATCACCGCCAGTCGCAAACATGCCGACTTGCCGCAGCGAATCAGACGCTATCCAGAAAACATCGAATCCTTCAGATGAAGGCGTTTCAGGTTGCATGATGAGACCGTACTTGGATTTCCGCTTTTGGCCGACTGTTGCCGTTCGAGATACCGTCGCGGAGGGGCCCGAAACGGCCATCGCTCCTGCTCTATAGCAGTCACTCAATGTTCGCCGAGCATCCCCAAAAAACTGCGTCGCTTTTACCACTCTTCCTCTGCTCATCTCAGTGCGGCCGAAACACAAGTTCCAGTCAAGGCGGAATTCTTTGATCAGCATCAAGTGGCAACGAGCCGGTTTGAACAATCGCCTCCACGACTGCTTCATCCCATGAACGCACCCCACTTGACGTCACAAGCGTGGCCGAGAGAATTTTTCCACGACGGTCAACTCGCACGTCTACAGTGCTTGCCGGGTTGCCCTCAATTGGGGCACTGTGAGCAATGTTTTTACGCACCGCGTTGGCGATGTGCGCCGCATACGCAGTGACTTCCTCCGGCGATTTCTGCTTTGCGGCGGAACCATAGCGCGTACCGACCCCATTCACGTAAAAGACGTCTGCGATGAAGTTTCGGCCGCGGCTCAGAGCTAGAAGTTGTTCGCGGCCGCGCGCATTGAACGGGCGTCCTTCGCGAAACTCACCTTCAACGTTCGCGCCGCTTGACGAACTCAGAACCCCAAAACCGTGGGCCTTTCCGTTCTCGCAGGGCCCCGCCCAGTTCACATGGTCTTCGGCCCTTGCGTGCTCGGCGAAGACAAGGCAGCCTGAACCACTATCAGTGACCCAGTTCGCCATAGAAGCGAATGGCAAGAACAAAGCCAGCAAGAGACCGTAGCTTGAATGTCGAGGCATGAAGGCGGCGGGATAGGGGGAAGATGAAACAAGATTCCGCGCTTCTTCGACGGATTGGGATCCCGCTCGAGGGACGTTCTTTCGCGTCAGCGAAGGGATGCTTGTGGCCGTCATCGGCTATTTGCTGGACTCCAGCAGCTTCAATGTCTCAGCGGGAAGTACACCATCGGGAAGAAGCTTGCTTTTGAGCGCCGACGGCCTAAAGCCGGTATTGTCGTAGCTTCCCACCATGAGCCATGTTTGCCTCAGCTTCACGCGTAGGTCGCCAATGCCGTTGCAACTGGTACCACTTGGTTCGCCGACGCCGATAGTCGCGACTATCGTCGGTTGATTCCCTCCGCGCCACGAACGCAGCACCTCAAACTCGACTTTTTGCTCAGAGACCATCTGCGGGCGAGGTGGTAGGTCCTCAACCGCAACAACTTTTGCAAGTATGACCACTTGCAATGAGTCCCGTTGCGTCAAGAATGCTTCTAGGTCATACGCGGATGGCGCGAGGCTGCATGCCGCCGAACAAGCTGGTATGGCGCCGAGCAATGCTCCTCCAGCGGAGCTGAGCCATTTTCGAAACCCCATAGTTCCTCCCGTCGACTGCCTACGTCACCTCTCTTCCGAGGCTTGGCGGTCCAGTTCGCCCATTGAAGTCTTGGCCAGGACCACCGCGATATCCGGTCAGAATGGGAGCATATGCCTATGCAGCCTCTGTTCGACGCAATCGCTTCAATGTCCGCACCGGTGGATGCGCAGCGCATCTTCCACGGCCGCGGTGGGCTTCATCCAGCGTGCGCTCGCTTGTCGCTCGACTTTTTCCCGCCGGTTTGGGTGTTGACCAGCTTCAAGCCTGTGACCGACGGCGAACTGGCTGCAATTGGCGCCGCACTGGAGCGTCGCTGGTCACAGTTGGCACCGGGTGAAACGCTGCAGTGGGTGTTTCAGTGCCGGCATGAAGGCCAGAGCAGCACACAACTCATGGGCGGTTCGGTGCCCGACCCGCATTGGGTCACCGAGGACGGCGCTCGCTATCGCGTTAACGTGGGCCGGGGCCAGAACCACGGGCTGTTTCTCGACATGGCCGAAGGACGGCGCTGGGTTCGTGCGTTTGTGAAGGCGCGCCCAGACGCCCGGTCGCGCGTCAAGGTGCTCAACCTGTTTGCTTACACCTGCGCGTTTTCGGTGGTCGCATTGCAGGCAGGGGCCCGGCACGTCACCAACCTGGACATGAGCAAGGGCGCTCTGGCCGTGGGACAACAGAACCACCGCGCCAACGGCGTGCTCGCCGGCGCGAGCTTCCTCCCTCATGACCTTTTCAGTTCGTGGGGAAAAATCGCGCGCGGAGGCCCTTACGGGCTGGTCATCGTTGACCCACCAAGCTATCAAAAGGGAAGTTTCGTTGCCACCAAGGACTACGCCCGGCTGATTAAGCGCTTGCCTGACCTGCTGGAGCCCGGCGGCCTTGTCCTGCTATGCCTCAATGCCCCAGAACTGGGACCAAAATTCCTGCAGGAGCAAATGAGCGCACTGGCGCCGGAGCTGGATTTCGTGGAAAGACTGGCGAATCCAAGCACCTTTCCCGACGTGTCCGACGAGCGGTCGTTGAAGGTGTTGGTGTACCGGGCACCGCCGGGTGTTCAACCCGAGGTCTGAAGGGTGCGCTACGCATTAGCGCCACGGGCGGACGGCCTCATGGAGCGCCTTCGTGTGAATTGAAGCAAGCTGTCGAATGACTGGTCCCGGCCGATAGTACCCATTCGCGCTGGGCCGAGGGGATGTCGGCAACCGCTGCAAAGCGGGCGCCTGCCTTGTCTGCCGACGATCAGCAGTGGAGCGCATAACTGCCACCAAGACCTCTCCACGAGCAACCTCGACCGGGCCAAATTTGGTCCATCGCGAAGACTTCAGCCCGGGCGGCATGGCGGCGCAAATCGTGCCCGGAAGAACCCGGCCCGTCAGGCGGGCCGCGAGATCCGCAGCCCGCAGCCTCACCGCTAACTTCCAGTCTCAAGCGCCCCACGCCGCGCCTTCTCACTCGCCTGAAACAACTCCCCCGCCTTGCGTGCCAGTTCCGCCGCAAGCCAAAGCAGGTTGTCCAGTTGCCGGGGGCCTTCGCCGCTGCACCAGTCGATGTCTTCCCCGTGGCAGACCCACAGCAGGGCTTCGAGTTGGGCGAGTGTGTTTTCGAGGAGATTCGCCGGGTCTTCGTGAGTGATTCCGGCGGGAGGTACCGGCGTGCGAGGCCGGGCTATAGTCTTGGTAGCCATTTTTGTGCGGTTCCTTCCAAGGTGGTTGCACGAACTTGGTTAGACGGCTGGGGTGCTACTAACACCCTGGCCGTCGCCTTTTGATACCTCGCATTTGCATCGCTGCTTTCGCACCGACAACCTGCCGCGAGGCAAGCAGCCTTTCAACATTTCAATGGCTGTGTGTGGCGTCTTCCGGGTCCCCTTGGTGGGGTTTTGAGTGGCAGGGGCAGCTACTTTAGAGAAGAGCCCGGCGCAGTGCCGGTTTCGTGCGGCACGAAGTCTCGAAGCGCGCCAACAAATGCAGCTTCCGCGATGTGCCGCGCGCCGGCCTTATAGGCAGCGCCGTGCCAGTTCGCAGCAGCGCTGAACACGCTCACGTCGATGGCGTGCTCCCCGCAGCGAAATCAAGGAGGAGGCCGCAGGCCGGGGGACATTCGCGGAGGGGAGTACGCCGTCGGCGTGGGCGTCGCCCTGGACAGCAGCGATTGCAGCGCAAAGGCACGCCGAAAAAACTAGGGCATCCCTCGCGCCAACAAATGGTCCACCAACCGACGCTGCGGAAAACTCAACGCCTCCTGCCGCGTGCACAGGTACATCCGTCGTGAAGCCCACGCATCGGTGAGGTTGATGAAGCGCAGCTTCATCTCCTTGCGGTAGGTCACCGCCGCCCCCTCGGGCAAGATGCCCACGCCCATGCCCGCTTCGATCATCCGGCACACGGCTTCGAAGCTCTTCACGCGCACACGCAGGCGCAGCACCTTGCGCGCGCTCATCGCGGCGTCTTCCATGGTGCGGGAGATGGCCGAGTCGTCTTCGAGCCCCACGAAGTCGAAGTCGAGCAGTTCTTCGAACGACACCTCGCGCCCGCGCCACGGGTGCTTCTGGCGCACGATGGCCACGAGCCGGTCGGTGCGGTACGGAATGAAGTGCAGCGCCGGATCGACCGCCTCGCTGGTGATCACGCCCACGTCGGCCTGGCGGTCGCGAATCGCCTGCACGATGTAGACGCTGCGGTGCTCTTCCACGCTCACGCGGATCTCGGGGTAGCGCAGGCGAAAGCTCGCCACATCGTCGGGCAGGAACTGGCCCATCGCCGACGCGTTGGCGTGCAGCCGCACGCGGCCGGTGGCGCCCTGCGCGTAGTCCGACAGGTCGGCGCGCATGCGGTCCACGTCGCGCAGGATCTGGCGCGCATGCATGGCCAGCGACTCGCCCGCGCCCGTGGGCGTGACGCCCTTCGAGGTGCGGTTGAGCAGCCCCACGCCGAGCTGGCTCTCGAGGATGGCCAGGCGCCGGCTCGCGGCCGACAGCACCATGTGGCTCTCGGCGGCCGCCTTGGACAGGCTGCCGTGCTCAATGGCGCGCAGGAACAGCGCCAGCGAATCCAGGTCGGGTCTCATCGGGTCCTCGGTCGATCGGGCGGACATTGTCGGGCCTGCGCGGTTGCGAACGCGCAGCCGAAGGCCTTTCGGCGAATCGACGGCGCCGGCGATGGTTCTTCCGGAATGCGGGTTTCCCCGTCGAAACGAAGAAGCACTTTCGGGCCGGGGTGCGAAAGAATCGTCGCTGTCTCGGCGGCAACCCCGGCGAGGCGTTTCGCGGGCCGGCCCTCTACCGGGGCCACGCCCGCATTCCACGAGTCCTACCCGGAGTCTTTTCTCTCATGGCAACCCACGAACTCGCCAGCGTTGCGCTGGACGACAAATACACGGCCACCGAAGGCCGGATCTACCTGAGCGGCATCCAGGCACTGGTGCGCCTCATGCTCGTGCAGAAATGGCGCGACCAGCAGGCCGGCCTGAACACCGCGGGCTTTGTCTCGGGCTACCGCGGCTCGCCGCTCGGCGGCCTGGACGAAGCGCTGTGGAAAGCCCAGCCGCAGCTCGAAGCCAACGCCGTCAAGTTTTTGCCCGGCGTGAACGAAGAGCTGGCCGCCACCGCCGTGTGGGGCACGCAGCAGGTGCACCTGACCGGCGAGAGCGCGGTCGATGGCGTGTTTGCCATGTGGTACGGCAAGGCGCCCGGCGTGGACCGCTGCGGCGACGTGTTCAAGCACATGAGCCACGCGGGCACGTCGCCCCAGGGCGGCATCCTGCTGGTGGCGGGCGACGACCACGGCGCGTCGTCGTCCACCCTGCCCAACCAGAGCGACCACCTGTTCGCGGCCTCGATGATTCCCATGCTCTACCCGCAGAGCGTGGAGGAGTACATCGAGCTGGGCCTGCACGGCTTTGCGATGTCGCGCTTCGCCGGCCTGCCGGTCGGCTTCAAGGCGCTGGCCGACACGGTGGAGTCGTCGGGCTCGATTGCCGCGGGCGCGCTCGACGTGCACACGCGCCTGCCGAAGGACTTCGTGTTCCCGCCCGGCGGCGTGCATGCGCGCCTGTCGACCGACACGCTCGGCGTGCAGGCGCGCAAGCAGGAGGCGCTGATGCAGGACTACAAGATCTACGCCGCCATTGCCTACGCGCGCGAGAACCGCCTGAACCGCGTGACCATCGATTCGCCCCAGGCGCGGCTGGGCATCGTGGCCTCGGGCAAGTCGTACCGCGACGTGCTCGAAGCGCTGGAAGAGCTGGGCATCGACGCCGACGAAGCCGCGCGCATCGGCATCCGGCTGTTCAAGGTGTCGATGCCCTGGCCGCTGGAGCCCGACTCGATCCGCGAGTTTGCCGACGGGCTCGAAGAAATCCTGGTGGTCGAGGAGAAGCGCCAGATCGTCGAATACCAGCTCAAGGAGCACCTGTACAACTGGCGCGAGAACGTGCGCCCGCGCGTCATCGGCAAGTTCGACGAACAGGGCGAATGGGGCGCGCACCCGCGCGGCCAGTGGCTGCTGCCGGCCACGGCCGACTTCTCGGTGGCGCAGATCGCGCGCGTCATCGCCGGGCGCGTGGCGCGCTTTCACACCAGCGACCGCATCCGCATGCGGCTGGCGATCCTCGACGCGAAAGACGTGGTGCTCGGCAAGGCCGTGGCCACGCCCTCGCGCCCGGCCTGGTACTGCGCGGGCTGCCCGCACAACACCTCGACCAAGGTGCCCGAAGGCAGCCTGGCGCTCGCGGGGATCGGCTGCCACGTGATGGCCACTGCCATCTACCCCGAGCACAACCGCACCACCACGCACATGGGCGGCGAAGGCGCGCCGTGGCTGGGGCAGGCGTGGTTCTCCAAGCGCAAGCATGTGTTCGCGAACCTGGGCGATGGCACCTACTACCACTCGGGTTCGCTGGCGATTCGCGCGGCCGTGGCGGCGGGCGTGAACATCACCTACAAGATCCTCTACAACGACGCGGTCGCGATGACGGGCGGCCAGCCGGTCGACGGACCGATCACTGTGCCGCGCATCGCGCACCAGGTGGCGGCCGAAGGCGTGAAGCGCATCGCGCTGGTGGCCGAAGACCCGACGCGCTGGGCCGACCGCAGCCTGCTGCCACCCGACCGCGACGGCCTCTTTGCGCTGAGCGTGCACCACCGCGACGACATGGACGCGGTGCAGCGCGAGCTGCGCGGCTTCGAGGGCGTGTCGGTGCTGATCTACGACCAGGTGTGCGCGGCCGAGAAGCGCCGCCGCCGCAAGAAGGGCGAGTTCCCGCCCGCCGCGCGGCGCGTGTTCATCAACGACGCGGTGTGCGAAGGCTGCGGCGACTGCGGCGAGCAATCGAACTGCACCGCCCTGCTGCCCAAGCAAACCGACCTCGGCCTGAAGCGCAGCGTGGACCAGAGCGCGTGCAACGCCGACGAGTCGTGCATCAAGGGCTTCTGCCCGAGCTTCGTGACGGTCGAAGGCGTGAAGCCACGCAAGCACGCACCCGTGGCCGTGAAGGCCGCCGAGGAGCCCGCCCTGCCCGCGCCGGCGCCGCTCGCGCTCGAAGGCATGCACAACATCCTGATCACCGGCATCGGCGGCACGGGCGTGATCACCATCGGCGCGCTGATCGGCATGGCGGCGCACCTCGAAGGCAAGGGCGTGAGCGTGCTCGACATGACGGGCATGTCGCAGAAGAACGGCTCGGTCACGTCGCATGTGCGCATTGCGCGCGACGCGGCGCAGCTGAAGGCGCAGCGCATTCCCACCGGCGAGGCCGACCTGATCCTGGGCTGCGACATGCTCACGGCCGGCGCGCCCGACGCCATCGCGCGCATGCGGCCGGGCCGCACCTACGCGCTGGTCAACACCTTCGAGCAGCCGACCGGGCACTTCGCGCAGCAGCCCGACTGGCAGTTTCCAGCGACGCAGGTGCGTGCGCTCATCGAGGAATCGGTGGAAGGCCGCGCCGACTTCATCGACGCCACGCAGCTGGCCACGCGCCTCATGGGCGACGCCATCGCGGCCAACCTGTTCCTGCTGGGCTTCGCGTTCCAGAAGGGGTTCGTGCCGCTGTCGGCGCAGGCGCTCGACAAGGCCATCGAGATCAACGGCGTGGCCGTGAAGGCCAACCAGGCCGCGTTCCGCTGGGGCCGCAAGGCAGCGCTCGACCTCGCGGCCGTCACGCGCCAGGCCGCGCCGGCGCAGGTGGTGTCGCTGCAAAAGCCCCAGAGCTTCGAAGCGCTGGTGGCCGACCGCACCGCGTTCCTCAAGGCCTACCAGAACGCGGCCTACGCGCGCAGCTACGCGGACCTCGTCGAACGCGTGCGCGACGCCGAACAGCGCACGCGCGGCAGCACCGTGCTGGCCAAGGCCGTGGCCTCGGGCCTGTTCAAGCTCATGGCCTACAAGGACGAGTACGAGGTGGCGCGCCTGTATGCCGATCCGCGCTTCATGGAGAAGCTCGGCGAGCAGTTCGAAGGCAAGCCCGTGCTGCGCTTTCACCTGGCGCCGCCGGTGCTGGGCCGTCGCGATGCGGAAGGCCGCGCGCTGAAGACCAGCTTCGGTCCGTGGATGCTCGGCGCGTTCCGTGTGCTGGCGAAGCTGCGCGGCCTGCGCGGCACGGCGCTCGACCCGTTCGGACGCACCGCCGAGCGCCGCATGGAGCGCCAGCTGGTGGCCGACTACCGCGCGATGGTCGAAGACCTGCTCGCACGCTTCGAGCGCATCGACTTCGACACCGCGCTGTCGCTGGCGCGCCTGCCGGAGCAGATCCGCGGCTTCGGGCATGTGAAGGAAGAAAGCATCGTGTCGGCGCGCGTGCGGTGGGAGATGCTGCGCGGACAGCTCGATGCTGGAGCGCCTGCACGGGCCGCCCGAGCAGAACCAGTGGCGGCTTGAACGATAGCGCGGCCCGCTACAGCAGGCCTCTGGCAGAGGCCTTCAGCGTGGCGGCCGCGCGGGTCGAGCAACCCAGCTTGCGGAACACACGTTCGACGTGCGTGCGCACCGTGCTCGCACTGATGCCCAGCGCACGCGCGACCTGCTTCGTGTTGTCGCCCTGGCTGATGCAACGCAGGACGTCCAGCTCGCGCTGGGACAGCGAAGCATCGTCCTGCGCAGGCACCACGGGCTTCGCGGGCGTGCCCGAGAGCGCGCAGGTGAGCAGCGCGCCGACGACCTCCGCGTCGAAGCGGCCGGCCTCGGCGTCTGCCTGCATGCGATCACGCGCCTGGTCGTTGGTCAGTTCGGGTCGCCACGGACGACGGGTACGGTGCGACACCCACTGCTCGGCCGCCGCGACGACCTGCCCTTCGAGCGGCATCGACGCGCCGGAGCGGCCACGGAAGTAGCCGGAGCCATCACGCCGCTCGAAGGCGAACGAGGCGATCTCTGCTTCTGCCGCGAGACCGTCGATCTGCCCCGCCGCGCGGGACGTCCAGTACGGCACGAGCCGCAGGCGCTCCATCGACGCGGCCGGCAGCGGCTCGGGCGCATTCCAGATGGCGTTGGGCACCGCGGCCCGCCCGATGCCGTGGATCAGGCCGGCCCGGTGGATGCGATGGCACATCGCTTCGCTCAGGCCCAGTTGAGCGCCGCAGTCGCGCGCCAGGCGGGCCACACGCCGCGAGTAGCCCGTCATCCACGGCAGCTTGAGGTCGCTCACGTCGCCGACGAGTTCCAGCCCGACACGCCGGCGCATCGACACCGGCGGATCGGCGGCATCGGTCCACGGCGCGGGCGAAGCGTCCAGCCGCTTCATCCACGCCGCAGCGTGCGGTGCGCAGGCGTCGACCAGGAAGCCGGGGTAGAGGCTGTCGGCGCGCCTCCGCGCGAGCGTGAGGGCTTCGTCGAGCCCGTAGAGGCGGCTGAAGATTTCCAGATCGCTCGCCAGGGCCACGACGTAGGTGGCCAGCGGCACGCCCTCGCCCTGCAGCAGGCCGGGGACGCCGCTGCCGTCGTAGGCCTCGAAGACGGCGCGCAGTGCGGCTTCGGCCTCGGGCCCCAGGCCGAGCATGTTCGCGATGTCGCCGGCAATCTCGCAATGGATCTGGGCCATCGCCACGACGGCCCCGGGGATGGACGCCTGGTGGGGCTGGCGCAGGCGCGGTTGCGCGGAGGCCAGAAGGGCTCGCCGGCCCAGCACGTCGTCTTCCAGGAAGTCCGCGAACTCCTGCGCGTTCGCCGTGCAGCCCGACCAGCGCAGCAACGCCACGTGCTGCGCGACCTCGACCTGCGCGGCGTTGCAGCCGGCCTGTGTCGCGATCATGCCGGCCAGCCAGGCGGTGCGCAGCGAATGGTCGATGGGCTGGCCCATGCTCAGGTCGCCGATGAAGGCGAGCGCGCGGGCCGCGTCGAAAGCGGTGAGGGTGGTGTCTTCGGGCATGGGATCGCGGGGGCGAGCGCACAGCATCGCACAGCCGTCGGTTGGGCGCGTGTCGGTCATTCGACCGATACCGTGGTCCGGGGGAGCGCAGAAGAATCGTTGCACCCGCCTCGTGCGAGGCGCGCCCCTCCTCCTACCCACACCCCTTCATGTCCGACATCATCCAACCCCCTCTCCAATCAGCCGCCTGGCTGCGCAAGCTCTACCTCACCCGCGCGGCCTTTTCCTTCGTCTGGGTGGCGCTGGCCTTCACCGTCGCCAGGCAGTCGCCGGTGCTGACGACGATCCTGCTGGTCGTCTATCCGGCGTGGGACGCGCTGGCGAACCTGGTGGACGCCCGGATGACGGGCGGCGCCCGGGCCAACCCGAGCCAGATGCTGAACACGTGGATCAGCGCGTTGGTCACCGTGGCCGTGGTGGCCTCCCTGGTGCTCGGGCTCCAGATCGGCTTGGCGATCTTCGGCGCCTGGGCCATCGTGTCGGGCCTGCTGCAGCTGGCGACGGCCGTTCGCCGCCGAAAGCGCCATCGGGGACAGTGGGTGATGATGCTGAGCGGCGCGCAGTCCGCGCTGGCCGGCGGCCTCTTCGTCGCACGGCAAGGCACCGATGCCCCGGTCCTGCAGACGCTCGCTGGCTATGCGACGGTGGGCGCCGTGTATTTCCTGATCTCCGGTCTCGTGATCCTGCTTCGCAGGCCGCAGGAGCGGCCCGTGAACTCGCTCACCGCCACGCCTACAGCATCTTCCACTTCTTGCGGTCGATGACGCGGCGGCGCGTGTCCATGTTCAGCTGCGACAGCTCGATGCTCACCTGGTCCTTCGTGATGTCGACCAGCCCCCAGTTGCATTGCAGCGCGCCGACGGTGACGGCCGTGCGCAGCGCGGCGCCGGAGGACGTGGCTTCGAACAGGCTCCAGGGGCCCGCCGGCCACGGCACGGCGAAGCGGTTCTCGTGCACGTCGCCGCTGAGGATGAGGATGCGGCGCTTCTCCGCGAGCGCCAGGATCGCGGCGTGCTCCGCCGCGCAGTCCATCCAGGTCTCGCCGTGGCGGGCTTCGAAGACGAGGCCGCTGGCGATCAGGTGCACGGTCTTCTCGTCCGAGTCTTCGATGGCCTTCTTCAGTTTGCTCATCTGCTTCTTGCCGAGCACGGCGTCCTCGCCGCCCTTGGTCTTGTAGCTGCGTCCGTCCGTGAGGTGCAGCATCACGGCGCCGTCTGGATCATTGGCATTGCTCAGCATGAGGGGCCGGTAGCCGGGTTCGGAAACGCCGGAGGCCCAGGGATCGCCGGCCTTGGGAAAGGTCTTCGGGTCGTGCGAATCCAGCGCCTTGCGGTATTCCTGGAACGCCGCGCGGGTCGGGTCCAGCAGGTGCCGGTACGAAGGCTGCCCCTCGATCTGCGCACCGCAGGCACCGTTCCACAGAAAGTCGTGGTCGTCCCAGATCGGATGAATGCGCAAGTCAGTGTTGCGCACCAGCTTGGCGAACTCCTTCTGGTTCAGCTGGTCGCGCAGCCGACCGAAGGCGTGGATCGCAAAGTCGTTGGCGCCCATGGCCTTGATGGCGCCCATGCTGGAGCCGTCCGCGTCGTAGTAGGCCGAGTCGCCCAGCAGCACCAGGTGCGTGGCGCCGGACGCGCCGACCTGGGCCCAGACAGGTTGTTCTTTGAAGGTCTGGGCACTGAAGCAGGAAGTAAAGGCGATCTTCATCGGGAGGCTCCTCGTTGTGGGTGCGCGGATGCTAGGAGCCGCCCCGGAACGCCGCCTCCCCCATCCATGGGAGGCGCATGCGTCTCGGGAGACAAACGAATTACGCGATTGACCGGCTGCGCCCGCACCCGAAATTCGCTAGGCTGTGGTGGCGCGCGATGCCATCGAGCGCGGAGACAACGCGATGAGCCCAGGCACATCTCTTCGTCTGCATGTACCGGAGCCCACCGGGCGGCCGGGGCACGAGACCGATTTCTCCTACCTGCACCTGTCGCGTGCCGGCGAGGTGCGAAAACCCCCGGTCGACGCATCGCCGGCCGACACCAGCGACCTGGCCTACACGCTGGTGCGCGTGCTCGACGACGACGGCCGCGCCGTCGGCCCGTGGGCGCCGCCGGCCGATCCCGAGCTGCTGCGCCGCGGCCTGCGCGCGATGATGAAGACACGCGCCTTCGACGCCCGCATGCTGATCGCGCAGCGGCAGAAGAAGATTTCCTTCTACATGCAGTGCCTGGGCGAAGAGGCCATCGCCACCGGCCACGCGCTGGTGCTGCAGCAGGGCGACATGTGCTTTCCCACCTACCGCCAGCAGGGCCTGCTGCTGGCGCGCGACGACGTGACGCTGCTGGAGCTGACCTGCGAGCTGATGTCCAACGAGCGCGACCCGCTCAAGGGGCGGCAGCTGCCGGTGTGCTATTCGATGAAGCGGGCCGGCTTCTTTTCGATCTCGGGCAACCTGGCCACGCAGTTCATCCAGGCGGTGGGCTGGGGCATGGCCTCGGCGATCAAGGGCGACACGCGCATCGCCTCGGGCTGGATCGGCGACGGCGCCACCGCCGAGTCCGACTTCCACACGGCGCTGACCTTCGCGCACGTCTACCGCGCGCCGGTGATCCTCAACGTGGTCAACAACCAGTGGGCGATCTCGACCTTCCAGGCCATCGCCGGCGGCGAGGCCACCACCTTCGCGGCGCGCGGCGTGGGCTGCGGCATCGCGTCGCTGCGCGTCGACGGCAACGACTTCCTCGCGGTGCTGGCGGCCTCGCGCTGGGCGGCCGAGCGCGCCCGCAGCAACCTGGGGCCGACGCTGATCGAGTGGGTCACCTACCGCGCCGGCGCGCATTCGACTTCGGACGATCCGTCGCGCTACCGCCCGGCCGACGACTGGGCGCATTTCCCGCTGGGCGACCCGATCGCGCGCCTGGCGCAGCACCTGACGGCCATCGGCGCCTGGTCGCAGCAGGAGCACGCGCAGACGCAGGCCGACATGCAGGCGCAGGTGAACACCGCGGTGAAGGAGGCCGAACGCTTCGGCTCCATGGCCGACGGCCACGTCGCGGGCGACGCCGCCCTGTTCGAGGACGTCTACAAGGACATGCCCGAGCACCTGAAGCGCCAGCGCGAACAGCTGGCGTCCGAGGGGTGACGGCCATGGCTTCGATGACGATGATCCAGGCCCTGCGCTCCGCCATGGACGTGATGCTCGAGCGCGACGACAACGTGATCGTCTACGGCCAGGACGTGGGCTACTTCGGCGGCGTGTTCCGCTGCACCGAAGGCCTGCAGGCCAAGTACGGCCGCTCGCGCGTGTTCGATGCGCCGATCAACGAGGGCGGCATCGTCGGCTCGGCCATCGGCATGGGCGCCTACGGCCTGCGCCCGGTGGTGGAGGTGCAGTTCGCCGACTACGTCTATCCGGCCTACGACCAGATCGTGTCGGAGGCGGCGCGCCTGCGCTACCGCTCGGCGGGCGACTTCACCGCGCCGATCACCATCCGCATGCCCTGCGGCGGCGGCATCTACGGCGGCCAGACGCACAGCCAGAGCCCGGAAGCGCTGTTCACGCACGTGTGCGGGCTGCGCACGGTGATGCCCTCCAATCCGCGCGATGCCAAGGGCCTCTTGATCGCCTCGATCGAGAACGACGACCCGGTCATCTTCCTGGAGCCCAAGCGGCTGTACAACGGCCCCTTCGACGGCCACCACGACCGGCCGCTGGTGCCCTGGTCGGCCCATCCACTGGGCGAGGTGCCCGAGGGCTACTACACGGTGCCGCTGGAGTCGGCCACGGTGTTCCGCCCCGGCGCCGACCTGACGGTGATCAGCTACGGCACCATGGTCTTCGTCTGCGAAGCGGCCGCGCGCGAGACCGGCATCGACGCCGAGATCATCGACCTGCGCAGCCTGTGGCCGCTGGACCTGCAGACGCTGGTCGCCTCGGTGAAGAAGACCGGCCGCTGCGTGATCGTGCACGAGGCCACGCGCACCAGCGGCTTCGGCGCCGAGCTGACGGCGCTGGTGCAGGAGCATTGCTTCCACCACCTGGAAGCGCCGATCGGGCGCGTGGCCGGCTGGGACACGCCCTACCCGCATGCGCAGGAGTGGGCCTACTTCCCCGGCCCGGCGCGCGTCGGCGCGGCCTTGCGCCGCGCCATGGAGAACTGAATGGGCACGCTCACGATCAAGGTGCCGGACCTGGGCGAAGGCATTGCCGAGGTGGAGCTGGTGGCGTGGCGCGTGCAGCCCGGCGACACGGTGGCCGAAGACCAGGTGCTGGCCGACGTGATGACCGACAAGGCCACCGTCGAGATTCCCTCGCCGGTCGCGGGCCGGGTGGTCGCGCTCGGCGGCGAGGTGGGGCAGCAGATCGCGGTGGGCGCGGAACTGATCCGGATCGATGTGGCGGCTGGCGGCGAGATGCAGGAGGCGGTGCCGGCCGTGTCGACGCCGGCGCCTGCACCGGCACCGGCCGAACACGCGCGTCCCCCGGCCGACAAGCCGCTCGCCTCACCCGCAGTGCGCCACCGGGCGACGGTCCTCGGCATCGATCTGTGGCAGGTGCCGGGCAGCAGCGCGGACGGCCGCGTCCTGCACGAGGACCTCGACGCCTGGCTGCTGCGCCGGCCCGGTCCGCCGGCGCCGGATGCCGCGCGCTACGCCGAGCGCCACGACGAGGAGGCCGTGCCCGTGACCGGCGTGCGCCGCCGCATCGCGCAGCGCATGCAGGACGCGATGCGCCGCATTCCGCACTTCACCTACGTCGAGGAGGTCGACGTGACCGAGCTGGAGCTGCTGCGCGCCCGGATCAACGAACGCTGGGGCGGCGAGCGGGCGCACCTGACGCTGCTGCCGCTGCTGGTGCGCGCGGTGGTGCTGGCGGTGCCGCGCTTCCCGCAGATCAATGCGCGCTTCGACGACGAGGCGGGCGTGCTCACGCGCCACGGCGCGGTGCACGTCGGCATCGCCACCCAGACGGCGGCCGGCCTCATGGTGCCGGTGCTGCGCCATGCGGAGGCGCGCGACCTCTGGTCGAGCGCGACCGAGATCGCCCGCCTGGCCGACGCCGCGCGCGCTGGCCGGGCCACGCGCGACGAGCTGAGCGGCTCGACCCTCACCGTCACCAGCCTGGGCGCGCTGGGCGGCATCGCCTCCACGCCGATCATCAATGCGCCCGAGGTGGCGATCGTCGGCGTCAACCGCATCGTGCAGCGCCCGGTGATGCTGGGCAGCGCGGTGGTCGCGCGCCGCATGATGAACCTGTCCTCCTCCTTCGACCACCGCGTGGTCGACGGCCAGCTGGCGGCCGAATTCGTGCAGGCCGTGCGGGCGTCGCTCGAATGCCCGGCGCTGCTTTTCGTCGAGTAGCAGCCCCGCACAGACCTCTCCCGCCCCGACGTGCGGCGGGGGCCCCGCTCGACCGGAACGCCCCGGGAATACCCTCTGAACCCCCTGCAATCTTCTTGCCTACAGTTCTTGTATGCAAGAAAAAGCGATCCTTGCATGCAAAACCTCGACACGACAACGACAGGAGATTTCCATGCCTCGCTTTGCCAAATCGCTCTTCGGACAGGTGGTCATCGCACTGGTGATCGGCGTGCTCGTCGGCCTCTTTGCCCCCGAGTTCGCCGCCAAGCTCAAGCCGCTCGGTGACGGTTTCATCAAGCTGATCAAGATGATCATTCCCGTGCTGGTGTTCTGCGTGGTGGTGCACGGCATCGCCGGCGCGGGCGACCTCAAGCGCGTGGGCCGGGTCGGCGTGAAGGCGCTGATCTACTTCGAGGTGCTGACCACCATCGCGCTGGCGATGGGCCTGGTGCTGGCCTTCGTGTTCGAGCCGGGCGTGGGCATGAACGTCGACCCCAAGACGCTCGACGCCAGCGCGATGAGCGCCTATGCCTCCAACGCCGACAAGCTCACGAGCGGCGGCACGGTCGAGTTCCTGATGAAGCTCATTCCCACCACGGTGGTCGCCGCCTTCGCCACCGGCGACGTGCTGCAGGTGCTGCTGTTCGCGGTGCTGTTCGGCTGCGCGCTGTCGCTGCTGGGCGATCGCGGCGCGCCGGTGGCGGCGGTGGTCGATGCGCTCTCGCTGGTGCTGTTCAAGATCATGGGGATCATCATCAAGCTGGCGCCGCTGGGCGTGCTGGGCGCCATTGCCTTCACGGTCGGCAAGTACGGCATCGGCTCGCTCAAGCAGCTGGGCATGCTGGTCGCCCTCTTCTACGGCGCGGTGCTGATCTTCGTGTTCGTGGTGCTGGGGCTGGTGATGCGCATGTCGGGCTTCAGCCTGTGGAAGCTGCTGCGCTACCTGCGCGAAGAGCTGGCCATCGTGTTCGCCACCACCTCGTCGGACAGCGTGCTGCCGCAGATCATGGCCAAGCTGCGCCGCATGGGCATCCGCGATTCGACGGTGGGCCTGGTGATTCCCACGGGCTACTCGTTCAACCTCGACGCGTTCTCGATCTACATCACGCTGGCGGCCGTGTTCATTGCGCAGGCCACCAACACGCCGATCTCGATGGCCGACCTGCTGACCATCCTGGCGATCGCGCTGGTCACCTCCAAGGGCGCGCACGGCGTGCCGGGCTCGGCCATCGTGGTGCTGGCCGCCACGCTACATGCGATTCCGGCGATTCCCGCCATCGGCCTGGTGCTGGTGCTGTCGGTCGACTGGTTCATGGGCATCGCCCGCGCGCTGGGCAACCTGATCGGCAACTGCGTGGCCACCGTCGCGATCGCCGCGTGGGAAGGCGACATCGACCGCGAGCGCGCACACGCGGTGCTCAACGGCACCTACTCGCCCGACGACGAGCCGCTGGCCGAGGCGCCCGTGGTAAACACCGGCACCGCCGCTTCCACCGCCCACTGAAAAAAATGCCCGCCGACGTCAGCCCCACCGCCATCGCCGAACGCGTCGTCGAGGCCATCCTCGCGCAAAAGCTCGCGCCCGGCGACCGGCTCGGCGAGCAGGCGCTGGCCGAGAACTTCTCGGTCAGCCGCACCATGGTGCGCGAGGCACTGATGCAGCTGCAGGCGCGCGGTTTCGTCGAGGTGCAGTCGCGCCGCGGCTGGTACGTGGTGGAGCCCTCGGCCGAAGAAGCGCGCGACGCCTTCTCGGCACGCCGCATCGTCGAGGCCGGCATCCTGGCCGCGAGCGAAGGCCGGCCGCTGGGCCAGGTGATCCGCAAGCTGCGCGACCACATCGCCGACGAGCAGCGCGCCATCGAAGGCGCCGACGCCGCCACGCGCGCCTTCCTGCTGGCCGACTTCCATGTCTGCCTGGCCGAGCAGATGGGCCACCAACTGCTGGTCGACGTGCTGCGCGACCTCACGGCGCGCACCACGCTGGCGGCCACGCTCTACCAATCGAAGCACGAGGCCGGGCAGTCGTGCGCGGAGCACGGCGCCATCGTTGAGGCGCTCGAGGCCGGCAACATCGAGCAGGCGCGCCAGCTCATGCTCGACCACATCGGCAATGTCGAACGGGCGCTGGAGGTCGACGCCACCACCGAGCCCGATGCGCCGAGCCGGCTGCGCGCCACGCTGGCACCCGTGGCGTTGCCGCGCGCAGCCAAGCGTTAGCGCTGTGCATTTGTGCCGCCGCCAGCTATCAATTGAGTAGCTGACACACGCCGCCGGCCTTAGGCCCGCGGCGTTTTTCTTTGGCAAGCCTGCTGCATCGCACAAGGGCGCGCCGGCTGACACGGCGGCGGGTTCCGGCTCGGCTACAGTCCGAGACACTTATGAACTCTCCCCAACTCCAGCGCGGCGTCTTCCTCGCCCTGCTTGCTGCTGTCACCGTCGCCTTTCTGTGGGTGCTGATGCCGTTCTTCGGCGCGGTGCTCTGGGGGGTGGCGCTGGCGATCCTGTTCACGCCGCTGTTCAAGTGGCTGCTCAAGAAGATGCCCGGCCGGCGCAACGTGGCCGCGCTGTCCACGCTGGCGATCTGCCTCTTTATCGTGATCCTGCCGCTGGCGATGGTGGGCGTGTCGCTGGTGCAGGAGGTGGCGCTGATCACGCAGAGCATCCGCTCGGGCCAGATCAACTTCGCGGCCTACTTCCAGCAGATCCTGGACGCCACGCCGCAGTGGCTGCTGAACATCGTGGAGCGTTTCAACCTGGGCGACATGGCCGCCTGGCAGGCGCGCGTCTCGGCCATCGCGGGCCAGGCCAGCCAGCTCATCGCCAGCCAGGCGCTGGCCATCGGGCAGAACACCTTCGACTTCGTGGTGAGCTTCTTCGTGATGCTCTACCTGCTGTACTTCCTGGTGCGCGACGGCACGTCGCTGTCGAAGACCATGCGCGACGCGCTGCCGCTGGCCAAGCCGCACACGCACTACCTGCTGAACAAGTTCACCACCGTGATCCGCGCCACCGTGAAGGGCAACGTGGCCGTGGCCATCGCGCAGGGCACCATCGGCGGGCTGGCCTTCTGGTTCCTGGGCGTGCAGGGCGC
Organism: Variovorax sp. FW301-JW7; assembly: GCF_058788795.1. Classification (NCBI taxonomy): domain Bacteria; kingdom Pseudomonadati; phylum Pseudomonadota; class Betaproteobacteria; order Burkholderiales; family Comamonadaceae; genus Variovorax; species Variovorax sp. FW301-JW7. The sequence continues at coordinate 457,550 of NZ_JBYTBC010000002.1, read as the reverse complement.
GCTGCTGTGGGCGGTGCTGATGGCCTTCCTGTCGCTGCTGCCGGCCGTGGGCGCGGCGCTGATCTGGGGGCCGGTGGCCATCTACTACCTGGCCACCGGCCACTTCTGGCAGGGCGGCGTGCTGATCTTCATCGGTGTGTTCGTGATCGGCCTGGTCGACAACATCCTGCGCCCCGTGCTGGTGGGCAAGGACACGCAGATGCCCGACTACATCGTGCTGATGTCCACCATCGGCGGCATGGCGATCTTCGGCATCAACGGCTTCGTGATCGGACCGGTGATCGCGGCGCTGTTCATGGCGGCCTGGAGCCTGTTTGCGGACTCGGGCCATGTCGGCACCGGGCACGCGGTCGAAGACGCCGCGCAGGCGCCGAAGGACGGGCAGGACAAGGCCTGACACGGCGCCGGGCCTCTCTCGAGCCGCGGCGTTCGCTCCTTCTGCGCGCATTTCACGCGCGCATTCATGCATTCCGTCGCATGACGCTGGGCACCGCCCGGCGACTGCGGGATCGTCGGGCCCTCCACCCACCACGAGGCCTGCCATGCACCTTCCCGCTTTCCTCTCCCGCCCCGCCGCGCGCGGCCTGATCGCCGCTGCCGCGCTCGCCCCGCTCGGCGCCCTGGCCGCGGACCTGAACCTGCGCATCGCCGACGGCCCGGCCGCCGGCGCCACGCTCTACGTCGCGCTGTACAACGACGCCGCCAGCTACGCCGAGAGCAAGGCCCTAGCCTCGCAAACCGCGCCCCTGCGCGAAGGCAAGGCTCGCTTCGTCTTCACCGACCTGGCGCCGGGCCGCTACGCGCTGCGCGTGTTCGCCGACGAGAACGGCAACGGCAAGCTCGACACCAACCTGGTGGGCATGCCGATCGAACGCTACGGCTTCTCGAACGACGCCAAGGGCAACCGCGGCGCGCCCGACTTCGAGGCCGCGGCGCTGCGCATCGACGCCGACGCCCAAGCCGTCATCCACCTGCGCTGAGGAGACACGGCCATGGAACGACGCGAACTCCTGCGCCTGCTGGCCACGGCCGGCGCCCTGCCCCTGCTCGCCCCGCTCGCACGCGCGGCCGGCACCACCGACGACTGGCAAGCCCAGTTCGAAGCCGCCGATGCCCCCTGGAAGATCGGCTTCGCCACGCCCCCGAGCGACCTGCCGTTGACCCGCGCCACCGTGCGCGGGCGCTTTCCCGACGCCGTCGCCGGTACGCTGTTTCGCATCGGCCCGGCCGGCCACGACCTGGGCGGCGAGCGCTACCACCACTGGTTCGACGGCGACGGCATGGTGCACCGCTTCGTGATCGAAGGCGCCGACGTGCGCCACCAGGGCCGCTACGTCGCCACGCCCAAGCGCGTGGCCGAGGTGAAGGCCGGCCGCCACCTCACCGAAGCCTTCGGCACCATGCCGCCGGACGTGGAGCCGCCCACCTCGGCCGACGCCATCAACGTCGCCAACACCAGCGTGCTGCCGATGCAGGGCGAAGTACTGGCGCTGTGGGAAGGCGGCTCGGCCACGCGCATCGACGCGCGCACGCTCGACACGCTGGGCGTGAAGACCTGGCGCGCCGACCTCGCGGGCATGCCCTTCTCGGCCCACCCCAAGGTCGACCCGGACGGCACGGTGTGGAACTTCGGCGTGAGCTCGGGCCAGAGCCTGCTGGCGCTGTACGAGATCGCGCCCGGCGGCGCGTTGCGCCGCGCGGCCGTGGTGCCGGTGCCCGAGCTGCCCATGGTCCACGACTTCGCCGTGACCGCGCGGCACCTGGTGTTCCTCATGCCGCCGCTGGTGTACGACAGCAAGCGCAAGGAGGCCGGCGCGAGCTTTCTCGACGCCCACGTCTGGCGGCCCGAACTCGGCATGCGCGCGCTGGTGGTCGACAAGCAGGACTGGGACAAGCGCCAGCTGCTGGAGCTGCCGGCCGGCTTCCTGTTCCACGTCGGCAATGCGTGGGAAGAAGACACGCCGCGCGGTGCGCGCATCCACATCGACTACGTGCGCACGCAGAACGCCGAGTCGGTGTTCACCAGCAACCGCGAGGTGATGCGCGCGCGCCGCGTGCGGCGCAACGAACCGCGCCTGACCGTCGCCACGCTCGACCTGGGAACGGGCAAGGCCACGCAGCGGGAACTGCCGCTGGAAGCCGAGTTCCCGCGCATCGACCCGCGCCGCGTCGGCCTGCGCCACCGCCAGGTCTTGCACGCCACGCAGACGCGCGCCGACGTGCCCGGCTTCGGCGCCGTCGCGCGCACCGACATCGAGAGCGGACGCAGCCAGCGCTTCAGCTACGGCGCGCAGGCCATCGTGGAAGAGCACGTCTTCGTGCCCGACGGCGCGAAGCCCGGCTGGGTGCTGGGCACCGCGCTGGACTTTGCTCGGCAGCGGACAGTGCTGTCGTGCTTCGCCGCCGACCACCTGGCCGCCGGGCCGGTGGCGCAGGCGACGCTGCCTTACGCGCTGCCGCTGGGGTTGCACGGCGCCTTCGTGAAGGCCTGAACGCCGCCCGTTCAGGCGGCCTTCGCGATCGGGATCGTCAGGCCCCGGTGCACCTCCGCCTCGCCGTGCCTGGCCAGCAGCTGCATCAGGTGCTTGCGGATCAGCATGCCCGGCCGGTCGGACTCCATCGAGTACTCCACGCCGCGCCGCCGCGTGTCGACCAGCGCGTCGGGGTCGGTCGATTCGAGGATGTCCTTGTCCTCGCGCGTGATCTCCTCGTCGAAGTCGATCAGCATCTGCGCCGCGCAGTCGGCCTCGGTGTCGTTGCGGAACAGCCACTGGCACAGCTGCATGCGCCCGTCGTCGATGGGCGTGAAGCAGTTGATGATGATGTGGCGGATGCCGCTCGGGTACTCGATGTCGAGCCGACGCGCAAACGGCAGGAAGTAGGCATTGCGCATGTGGCGCGTGGTGATCGCATCGGTCACTCCGCTGATCGCGTGGAACTTCACCGGGTTGGTCGCTTCGATCACCGTCTCGGCATGGAAGCCCGACTCGTTTTCCACCAGCTCGTACCTGCTCGGCTTCGGGCTTGCGGCCACGCCGAAGGTGGCGCGGTGCACGAAGCTGAAGTGCGAGTTGTCGAAGGAGTTTTCGAGCGCGCGCATCGGGCTGGTCTGCCACTCTTCGTAGAACTGGAAGATCGCGCGGTAGCCCGGGTCGTCGAACTCGGGAATGGCCGGGATGTCGGCAATGGGTTCTTCCAGTGCCACCCAGGCGTAGCCGTAGCGCGCGGTGCAGTGGTAGGCCGTGGTCTTGTACTCGGGAGAGATCTTGCGGTCGGGCTCGTACTGCGGAATGCGCACCACCTGGCCGCTGCGGTCGTAGGTCCAGCCGTGGTAACCGCACTGGATCGCGCCCTGCCCGCAGGCCTTGCCTTCGCCATCCACGCACCAGCCCTTCGAGAGCTTCGCGGTGCGGTGGCAGCAGCGGTCGCGCAGCGCAGCCGGCTGGCCGTCGGCGTCGAGAAACAGAACGATGTCTTCGCCCAGCAGCCGAAAAGGCTTGGGGCCGTGGGCCAGTTCGGTGAGCGGCATGACGGCATGCCAGAACTTGCGGAAGACGGGTTGTCGGGTGACGAGCATGGGCGAACTCCTTCGTTGTTGCGTGGGGGAACGAACGTGAAAGAGCAATTTCCTGCTTCGTCGGCATGCCTGACGAAAGGCATGCGCGAGGCTGAACGCTTCTACTCTGCGCCGATCGACTTGCAATTAGCGCGCCCGGATTGTGGCGCGCCCTTGTCGCGCGTCCAAGCCCCGCGCCGCGATGCCCGAGCGCCGCACCCTGGCATGCCTCATGCAAGACAGCGAGCAAGAGTAGAAGCGTTCAGCAGCGCACGCACCAACCCCGTGCGCCCGCCCGGAAATTGCTCTTGAGGCGCCTCCCGCCCGCGGTGGGAGGCATCCGTCAAGACCACCGACTCCGAGGCCCCACCATGCAACGCCGATCCTTTCTTGCCGCCGCTGCCGCCACCCTCGCCGCCCCTGCCGTGTTCGCGCAGGGCGGCAAGCTCACACCGCTCAAGTTCACGCTCGACTTCCGCATCAACGGCCAGACCGCGCCCCTCTTCCTGGCGCAGGCCAAGGGCTACTACCGCGACGAGGGGCTGGACGTGACGATCGACACCGGCGCCGGCTCGGTCGCGTCGATCACCCGCATCGCCAGCGGCGTCTACCAGCTGGGCCTGGGCGACATCAGCTCGCTGGTCGAGTTCAACGCACAGAACCCGGGCACGCCGGTGGTGCAGGCCGTGTACCAGTACTACAACCGTGCACCGTTCGTGATCATCGGGCGCAAGGACCGCGGCGTGACCAGCGACTTCAAGAGCCTCACCGGCAAGAAGGTGGCGGCCGCCGCCGTCGAGTCCACGCGCCGCGCGTGGCCGATGGTGGCGCGCAAACAAGGCATGCGCGGCGACGCCTTCCAGTGGCAGACCACCGACTTCAGCGCGCGCGACAACGTGATGGTGCGCGGCGACGTCGATGCCGCCACCTACTTCCACGATTCGGCCGTCTCGCTCTTCGCGCGCATGAAGGCCGACGAGCTCTCGGTGCTCAAGTATTCGGATGCGGGCGTCAACCTGTACGGCAACGCGATCCTGGCGAGCAGCAACCTCATCGCGCAGAACCCGAAGGTGGTGGCGGCTTTCTTGCGCGCCACCAACCGCGCCATCGTCGAGACCTTTGCCAACCCCGTGCCCAGCATCGCGGCCATGCGCCAGCGCGAACCGATCCTGGACGAGAAGGTCGAACTCGAACGCTGGGGCCTCACGGCGCAGTACGTGGGCGCGGCGGACACGCGCGGCCACGGGCTGGGCGACATCCGCAAGCTCACGCTCGAACAGCAGGTCGACGAGGTGGCCGACACTTTCGGCCTCAAGATGCGGCCTTCGGCCGATGCCCTCTTCAACGGCGCGATGCTGCCGGCGCGCAGCGAGCGCCTTCTTCCCGCACCCAAGGCATGAACCTTCCTGACCCTTCCATTCCCACCCTCCCCGAAGAAACCACGCTCGACGAGCGCGACGGCCGCTACCTGCGCAAGGCCATCGTGTGGTCGCACGCCGCGCGCCGACGCGGCAACCGACCCTTCGGCTCGGTCATCGTCTCGGCCGCCGGCGAAGTGCTGGCCGAGGCCGCGAACATCAATGCCGAAACCGGCGACTGCACCGCCCACGCCGAAGTGAACGCACTGCGCGCACTGGCCGGCCGCGGCCTCACGCGCGAGGAGCTGGCCGGCGCCACGCTCTATGCCTCGGGCGAACCGTGCGTGATGTGCGCGGGCGCGATCTTCTGGTCGAACATCGGCCGCGTGGTGTTCGGCATCGACGCGCAGCGGCTGCGCGTGTTCCGTGGCGAACGGCAGGACCAGCGCGATGCGGAGTTGTCGTGCCGCGATGTGTTCCGTGCGTCGCCGCATCCGATCGAGTGCATCGGGCCTGCGCTCATCGATGAAGCGGCTGCCGCGCACGACGGCGCCTGGAAGACCTGAGCCGGCGCACTAGACTCGCCGCATGCCCTGGCACGCCCGTCTCCACCTCGCCTACCAAAAAGAAGCCGACCGCAGCGTCGCCCGTTTCCGCCACGACGGCCCGCTGCGCATCCTGCAGAGCCTCTACCCCGAGGGCGATGCCGTGTGCCACAACGTGCTGGTGCACCCGCCCGGCGGCCTCGTGGGCGGCGACACGCTCGATATCGACATCGAGGCCGCCGACGGCAGCCACGGCCTGATCACCACGCCCGGCGCCTCGCGCTTCTACCGCTCCGAAGGCGAGACCGCGCTGCAGCGCACGCGCATCCGCCTTGCACCGGGCGCGCGGCTCGAATGGCTCCCGCTCGAAGCCATCTGCTACAGCGGCTGCCAGGCCGAGAACCGGCTCACGCTCGAGGTCGCACCGGGCGCCGAGATGATCGGCTGGGACGTGTGCGCGCTCGGCCTGCCCAACGCCCACCAGCCCTTCGAACGCGGCACCTACCTGCAGCACATCGAGGCCCCCGGCGTGTGGCTGGAACGCGGGCGCATCGACGCGAGCGACCACCGCCTGCTGCAAAGCCCGCTGGGCCTGGGCGGCCACCGCTGCCTGGCCTCGCTGTTCGTCGTGGCGGGTTCGCCGATGGCCAAGGCACGGCGCGAGGCCCTGCTGGCGCAGGCGCGCGGGCTGCTCGACGTGCACGAACTGCACGAGAGCGCGGGCGCGACCAGCCCGCATGCGGAAGTGGTGGTGCTGCGCGTGCTCGCGCCGGTGGTCGAGCCCGCGATGCAGCTGCTGCGGCAGGTCTGGCAGGCGTGGCGCAGCGAGCTGTGGCAACTGCCCGCGGCCACGCCGCGCATCTGGGCGACCTGAGACGCAGGCGGCCGTCGCCGCTACTGTCGTGTCTTCAGACGGTAGGTGCCGTTGAACGGATACGGGGACGAACCGTTCTGCCCCACCGCCTGCACGTCGACCGTCAGCGTGTGGCCCGAGAAAACGAGCGCGCCCGTGAGACGCGGCCTGCGCTCCTTCTCGTAGTGCTCCCGCAGCCGGAGGTCGCGAGGGTGCCTGGAAGGCGCCTTCTTCTCGGCCGCCTTGTCGAACTCGCTCACCTCGTACACCGAGGCGTCGGCTGCGTCGACGCGCCCTTCGATCGACGGCACCCGGATGCGGGATTCGAGTTCGTAGCTGCGGTGAAAGATCAGCGACACAGGGTCATGCACCATCAGGCCCCGGGTGGCGTAGAGCGTGACCTCGTACCCGTCGGCGGTCCGGGTGACAGTCGCGTCGGGCTTGTTGCCTGTTGCCGTGCACCCGGCGAGCGCGAGCACGAACAGGAGCGAAGACACGGTGCGCCTGAGTTGGTCCGCGGGAGAAGGAGTGGGCATGCAACGGCGCGCTCATGAAGGAGCGCCGAGTATGGCCGCACCGCACCCGCCATCAACCGCAGGCGATCTTTCCGGACGGCGCGCTGCGCAACCTGTTGAGAAACGCCAATTGCACCCTGGCCGTTTCGCTGCCCTGCCCGGCGGCGCGCAGCATCCACGTGCGCGCTTCGCAGCGGTCGGCCTTCACGGCCGGGCCGTACAGCGTGGGCCCCGTCAACAGCACCATGCCCAGCATCTCCTGCGCCTCGGGATGGCCTTCGGTGGCGGCCTGGCGCAGTTGCTCGAGCATCGTGCGGTAGTCGCGTGCGGCCTGCGCTTCGAGGGCGAGCTGGTAGCGCTGCTCGGTCTGCAGATCGGTGTTCACATCGAAAGGCTTCGCTGCAGCGATGGCGGCAACGAGGCACAGCGCGCCTGACAGAAAGATGCGCCAGCGCAGCGACCAACTGGCGATCTGGTTGAGTTCGGATGACATCGGTTTTTCTCCACGGGTTGCGTGGCACCGATGGTCCCGCGAAGGCGCGCGCAGGAGAAACTGGAATTCACGCAGGACGCCTCAGGCGCCGCCTGAGCCCTGCGCGAAATTCGTTCAGAACATCGCCAGCACGGCCGCGTTCACCGCATAGCCGCCGGCAGTCAAAAAAACGAACAGCAGCGCCCCCAGCTTGAGCGGTTGCGCCCCGGCCTTGCGCAGGCTCGCGGCGCTGGTGCGCAGGCCCATCGCGGCCATGGCGGTGGCGAGCAGCAGCGTGTCGAGCTGCACGAGCCCGGCGACGAGTGCGTGCGGCAGCACGTCGAGCGAATGCACGGCGCTCACGGCGATGAACAGCACCGCGAACCATGGCACGCGCACCTGGCGCCAGCACGCGCCCAGGCTCGCCGCGCCCGGCGTCGAGGCCGCCACGCGGAACGACAGACCCATGAGGAACGGCGCCAGCATCATCACGCGCAGCATCTTCTCGACCACGGCCGCGTTGGCCGCGCCCGGGCCGACGGCCTCGCCGACCGCGACCACCTGCGCCACCTCGTGGATGGTGGAGCCCGCGAAGAGACCGAAGGCATGCTCCGTGAGCCCGAGGTACGGATAGACCAGCGGGTACGCCACCATCGACAGCGTGCCGAACACCACCACCGTGGCGACGGCGATCGACACCTTGTGCTCTTCGCCGCGCACCACGGGCTGCGTCGCCATCACGGCGGCGGCGCCGCAGATGGCGCTGCCCGCGCCGATGAGCGCGGCGGTCTCGCGGTCGAGCCCCAACCAGCGTGTGCCGATGCGCACGGCGAGGCCGAAAGTCAGCGCCACCATCGCCATCGCGATCAGCACGCCGGGCCAACCGACGGCGCCGATGTCGCTCAGCGAGATGCGAAAGCCGTAGAGCACGATGCCCGCGCGCAGCAAGGCGCTGCGCGCAAAGTCCACGCCCGCGCCGGTGCGCTGCGACACCGCGGGGAACACCGTGTTGCCGGCCACCATGCCCAGCGCGATGGCCAGCGTGAGCGCGCTCAGGCCCAGGTGCACCATCGGCGGCCACTCGGCCAGCAGCGCGGCGGCGGCGGCCAGCAATGCAGACAGCAACACGCCGGGGCCGCAGCGGCGAACGAAGGAGAAACAGGGCAGGGAGGCGGCAAGGGAGGACATGGACCCGAGCTTAGGAATCGACACCCCATGAGTCAAAGACATAAACTTCACCGATGCATGAAGTTAAGTTATGACCCTCAACCTGCACCTGGTGCGCCTGTTCGTCGCCGTGGCCGAGGCGGGCAGCTTCTCGCGCGCGGCCGAGGGCCTGTGGATCAGCCAGCCGGCGGTGTCCAAGGGCATCCGTGAGCTGGAGCACCAGCTCGACCTGACGCTCATCGAGCGCGGCGCGGGCAAGGGCTTCCGGCTCACGGAGGCCGGCGCGTCGCTGCTCACACATGCGCGCGGCATCTTCGCGATGGAGCGCGCGGCGCTGGACGACGTGCGCGCGCGCGTCGGCGTGCAGCGCGGCAGCCTCACGCTGGGCGCCAGCACCACGGTGGCCAGCTACTGGCTGCCGCCGCAGATCGCGGCCTTCTGCGCCGCCTACCCGGCGGTGGTGCCGCGCGTCACGGTCGGCAACACGCAGTGGGTGTGCGAGCAGCTGCTCGAATGCCGCATCGACCTCGCGCTGGTCGAGGGCCGGGTGGACGAAGAGCGCGTGGAAGTGCGCGAATGGACCACCGACCCGCTCGCCATCGTCGCGCCGCCCGATGCCGCGCTGCCCCGGCGCGGCGTGACGGCCGCGCTGCTCGGCCGGCAGAACTGGATCCTGCGCGAGCCCGGCTCGGGCACGCGCCAGGCCACCGAGGCGCTGTGCGCGGCGCATGGCATCGACGCGCCGCCGTGGATGGAAATGGCGAGCAACGAAGCCATTGCGCGCACCGTGGCCAGCGGGGTCGGCGTCTCGATGCTGCCGCGCGTGGTGGTGGCCGACATGCTCGCGCTGGGCACGCTGCGCGAGCTGAAGCTGCCGGGCGCGGTGCTGTCGCGGCCGCTGTACCGGCTGGCGCTGAAGAACCGGCCGCTCTCGCCGGCGGCGCTGCGGATGGCGCAGATCCTCGACGCCTCCTGAAACGAAAAAAGGGCGCACCGTGTGCGCCCTTTCACTCTGTCAGTCGCTGCCTCGTCAGCAGCAGCGGCCCTTGCCCGTGCCGTAGCGCGCCTCGAGCCGTTCGCGGAAGAACTCTTCATAGCTCATCGGCGCCCGGTCGGGATGGGTGGCCGCCATGTGCGTCAGGTAGACGTCGTAGTCGGGCAGCCCGACCATGAGCCGCAGCGACTGCTTGATCGAGCGGGCGATGTAGCGCCCGGCTTCCGGCATGGCGAGGCCCATGGCGTGCTTGCGTTCGTTCAGTGGGCGGCGGACGAGGCCGCGCCCATCGCCTCGAACGGCGTCTCCTGCGTGGTCGGCCGGTTGGCCGCGCGGGCCGCCAGGCAGGCCTTGATGCTGTAGACCAGCACGCTCAGCACCACGAAGATGAACAGCGCGCACAGCGCCGCGTCGAGCCGGTCGTTGAAGACGATGCGCGACATGGCTTCGGGCGTCTTGGCCGGCGCGATCAGCACACCGTTGGCCAGGCCGTCGGCGTACTTGGCGGCGTGCGACAGGAAGCCGATCTTCGGATCGCTCGAGAAGATCTTCTGCCAACCCGCCGTCAGCGTGCAGGCCAGCAGCCACACGGCCGGCGCCGCCGCCACCCAGGCGTAGCGCTCGCGCTTCATGCGGAACAGCACGACCACCCCCAGCATCAGCGCCACCGCGGCCAGCATCTGGTTGGAGATGCCGAACAGCGGCCACAGCGTGTTGATGCCGCCCAGCGGATCGACCACGCCCTGGTACAGGAAGTAGCCCCAGGCCGCCACGCACAGCGCGGTGGCGATCAGGTTGGCCGGCAGCGAGTCGGTGCGCTTGAGCGCGGGCACGAAGCTGCCCAGCAGATCCTGCAGCATGAAGCGGCCGGCGCGCGTGCCGGCGTCCACCGCCGTGAGGATGAAGAGCGCCTCGAACAAAATCGCGAAGTGGTACCAGAAGGCCATCATGGCCTGCCCGCCGATCACCTGGTGAAGAATGTGGGCCATGCCCACGGCCAGCGTCGGCGCGCCGCCGGTGCGCCCGAGGATGGTGGTCTCGCCCACGTCCTTGGCCGTCTGCAGCAGCATCTCGGGCGTGACCACGAAGCCCCAGCCGGAGATCGTTGCCGCGGCCTGTTGCACCGTGGTGCCGACCAGCGCGCCCGGGCTGTTCATCGCGAAGTAGATGCCCGGCTCGATGCACGAGGCCGCCACCAGCGCCATCACGGCGACGAAGGATTCGGCCAGCATGCCGCCGTAGCCGATGAAGCGCGCGTGGCGTTCGTTGTCGAGCATCTTGGGCGTGGTGCCCGAAGAAATGAGCGCGTGGAAGCCCGAGACGGCGCCGCAGGCGATGGTGATGAACAGGAACGGGAACAGGCTGCCCGACCACACCGGGCCGTTGCCCTGCGCAAACTGCGTGATGGCGGGCATCTGCAGCGTGGGCATCACGACCACGATGCCGATCGCCAGCGCGATGATCGTGCCGATCTTCAGGAAGGTCGACAGGTAGTCGCGCGGTGCGAGCAGCAGCCACACCGGCAGGCTGGCGGCCACGAAGCCGTAGCCCACGAGCATCCAGGTGAGCGCCTTGCCGTCGAAGGTGAAGGCCGGGCCCCACACCGGGTGCTGGCTGACCCACTGGCCGCCGAAGATGGCCGCCATGAGCAGCACGAAGCCGATCACCGACACCTCGCCGATACGGCCCGGGCGGATGTAGCGCAGGTACACGCCCATGAACAGCGCCACCGGAATCGTCGCGGCGACCGTGAAGCTGCCCCACGGCGATTCGGCCAGCGCCTTCACCACGATCAGGGCCAGCACCGCCAGGATGATGATCATGATCATGAAGGTGCCGAACAGCGCGATCATGCCGGGCACCACGCCCATCTCCTGCTTGACCAGGTCGCCCAGCGAGCGGCCGTCGCGGCGCGTGGAGATGAACAGGATGATGAAGTCCTGCACCGCCCCCGCGAACACCACGCCCGCCAGCACCCACAGCAAACCGGGCAGGTAGCCCATCTGCGCGGCGAGCACCGGGCCCACCAGCGGGCCGGCGCCCGCAATGGCCGCGAAGTGGTGGCCGAACAGCACATTCTTGTCGGTCGGCACGTAGTCCAGGCCGTCGTTGTGACGGTGCGCGGGCGTCTTGCGGTTGGCGTCCAGCCCCAGCACCTTGTCGGCGATGAACAGGCTGTAGTAGCGGTAGGCGATCAGGTAGGTGCAGAGCGCGGCGGTCACGACCCAGAGGGCGTTGATGCTTTCCCCCCGGCTCAGGGCGACGGTGCCCAGCGCAAAAGCGCCGAGCACGGCCACGGCCAGCCACACCAGATGGCGGCGAATGTTGGGCATGCGGATGTCTCCTCGATATGAACCGGGCGAGTGTTCCCCGCCCGCCGCCGGGCCGCATCCGTCGCACTGCGCGGGCCGGGCGGGTGGAATTGCCTAATGGATAACCCCTAAACCCATCTTGCGGGGTCGGCATCGTCGGTGCCATGAAGCGTTTGTGTTTACGTTAAATGTGATAAATTCACATTCACTAACAATGTGAAACAACTCTGACGAGTCCACGATGACCCAGCATTCGCAGGCGCGCACAAGCCGCGGCTTCACATTGATCGAGGTCATGATCACGGTGGCCATCGTGGCCATCCTGGCGTCGATCGCCCTGCCCAATTACCGGCAGTACGTCATCCGTTCGAAGCGTTCGGCGGCCCAGGCGCAGATGATGGACATCGCCAACCGGCAGCAGCAGTTCCTCATTGCCAACCGCAGCTACGCCGACAAGACGGCACTGACCACCAGCGGCTACAGCCTGCCCCCCGAGGTCAGCGGCAACTACAGCTACGACGTCACGCTTCAGGCCTCCGGCCCGCCCACCTTCACGATCACCTTCACCGCGATCGGCGACCAGCAAAGCGACGGCAACCTCGGACTCACCAGCGAAGGCGTGAAGACGCCGGCCAACAAATGGTGAGCGCCACCTTGCAGCACCAGCGCGGCACCACGCTGATCGAGGTGCTGGTCACCCTGCTCGTGCTGGCCTTCGGCCTGTTCGGCCTCGTGGGCCTGCAGGCCCGGCTGCAGGCCTCCGAGATGGAGTCGTACCAGCGCTCGCAGGCGCTGATCCTGCTCAACGACATGGCCAGCCGCATCGCCATCAACCGCCGGGTGGCGGCCAGCTACGCGACCAGCGCACCGCTGGGCGGAACCGATGCCTGCCCCACCGGCACCGGCACGCGCCAACAGATCGACGCCAGGGAATGGTGCAACGCACTGCAGGGCGCCGCCGAGTTCTCGGGCAACGACAAGCTCGGTACCGTGATCGGCGGGCGCGGCTGCGTGGAAGACATGGGCAATAACGAGTACCTCGTCACCGTCGCCTGGCAAGGCCTCGGACCGATCTCGGCGCCGCCGGCCGGCGTGGCCTGCGGCAAGGACCTCTACGACGGCGGCACCGGTTCGAAGTGCATCAACGACCTGTGCCGCCGCACCGTGACCACGCTCGTGCGCATCGGCTCGCTCTCATGAACCCGAGGCGCCCGCACCCCACCGCACGCCGCGCCCAGCGCGGGCTGACGCTGATCGAGCTGATGGTGGCCATCACCATCATGCTCATCGTGATGGCCGCGCTGCTCACGCTGTTCCTCAACGTGAGCGGCTCCCAGCGCGAGATGGAACGCGTCAATCGCCAGATCGAAACCGGGCGCCTGAGCATCTTCGTGCTCGAGAACGAGATCTCCCACGCGGGCTTCTGGGAAAACTACATGCCCGAGTTCGACGACCTCACCGTCAGCGCCGCGCCCACGCACGTGCCCACCGGCGCCGTGCCCGACCCGTGCCTGGCCTACTCGGCCGCGAACTGGACCGAGGACTACAAGCGCCAGCTGCTCGACCTGCCCGTGCAGGTCTACGACAGCGTGCCCGCCACCTGCACCGACCTGCTCACGCACAAGAAGGCCAACACCGACGTCCTCGTGGTGCGCCACGCCGACACCTGCCTGCCCGGCACACCCCACTGCGACGCCGACGTGGCCGGCGCGATGTACTTCCAGTCGTCGCTGTGCGGCACGCAAAAGCCCTCGTCGTTCGACCTCTCGACCGGCGCCTTCGACCAGATGTTCCTCAAGGACTGCACCACCCCTTCGCCCAAACGCAAGCTGGTGACCGACATCTACTACGTGCGCGACTACGCCGAGGCCGTGGGCGACGGCGTGCCCACGCTGTCGCGCTCGCGCTTCGACCTGGTGGGCGGCACGCTCGCGCAGCAACCGCCCACGCCGCTGATCGAAGGCGTCGAAGGCTTTCGCGTCGAGCTCGGCCTGGACACGCTGAGCAAGACCGGCGCCGCCGTCAACTACGCCCAGGCCATCGCCTGGGCCGACCCGGCGAACAAGTCGACGCCGTCCAACCGCGGCGACGGCAGCCCCGACGGCGCCTTCGTGCATTGCAGCACCGCCTCGGCCTGCACCGCCGACCAGCTGGTCAATGTGGTGGCCGTGAAGCTGCACGTGCTGGCGCGCGCCGCCGCCATCTCGCCGGGTCACACCGACACGCGCACCTATCAGATGGGCGCCGCCACGCTCGGGCCGTTCAACGACCACTACAAGCGGCACGCGTTCGCGACCACCGTGCGCCTGACCAACGTCACCGGCCGCAGGGAAACGCCATGAAGCCACGCGCGCACGCCGGCCGCCCTACCCCAACCCAGCGCGGCGCCGCGCTGATCATCGGGATGATCATGCTGCTGCTGATCACGCTCGTGGTCACCGCCGCCTTCAACCTCAGCGGCGCCAACCTCAAGGCCGTGGGCAACCTGCAGACCCGCAACGAAGCCGTGGCCGCCGCCAACCGCGCGATCGAGGAAGTCGCGGCCAGCCTGCTGGTGCCCGGCAGCGACGGCACCCCGTCGATCGCGCCGCCGCAGGGCACCGTGAGCATGGTCGACATCAACAACGACGGCGTGGACGACTACAAGGTCGTCGTCGCCCCGCCTGTGTGCGTGCGCGCCACCAAGGCGGTCGACAGCGGGGGCGGCGGCAGCACGGGTCCCGGCGGCATCACCGGCGGCGCGTCCAGCAGCGGCTCGGGCCTGGGCGCCCTGCCCGACCAATACAACGCCGTGTGGGACATCAGCACCACCGTGACCGACGTCACCTCTGGCGCCACCGGCATCTCGACCTCCGTGCGCCAGGGCGTGCGGGCACTGCTCAACAAGGCGCAGTTCGATGCGCTGTGCGCGCCGCCGGCGCCCACCACGCCGGCCGCGCCCGCGGCGGCCCCCTCTTGAACCACGACGATGAACGGGTCCCCGCCATGACAAGGAAACTACTCACCACGCTGTGGGCCGCCGTGCTGCTCGCGTTGCCGCTGCAGGCCGCGCAGGCGGAGGACATCGACCTCTTCGTGGGCTACAACCCCAGCGCCACGCAGGCCCCGAACGTGCTGTTCGTGCTGGACAACACGGCCAACTGGAACCAGCCCTTCACGGCCGAACTCACCGCGCTCGCCAACGCCTTCGAAAGCCTGAAAGCCGACAAGTTCAAGGTCGGCCTGATGATGTTCACCGAGACCGGCCAGGGCAACTCGAACAGCGACGGCGGCTACGTGCGCGCCGCGGTGCGCACGCTCGACGACGGCACCAAGCTCAAGTACGGCGCCATGATCCGCAGCCTCGACAAGCTCGGCGACAAGTCCAATGGCGGCAAGGCCGGCAAGACCATGGCCGAGGTCTACCGCTACCTGGCCAGCGCCGCACCCATCGCCGGCAACGGCAAGGTCAAGGCCGACTACACCGGCAACGTGAGCGGCACCGCGGCTTCGAAGGCCATCTACGCGCTCACGCGCAACGCCCTGGCCAGCGTCAACGCCAGCACCTACGTCGGCCCGAGCACCGAGAACTGCGTCGGCACCTTCGTCATCTACATCAGCAACGGCGCGGCACAGGACAACAACAACGACAGCAAGCTCTCCAGCGACGCCCTGCGCGCCGCCGGCGGCGACACGACGCAGATCACGCTCACCCCCAGCGGCTCGCAGGACAGCATGGCCGACGAATGGGCGCGCTTCCTGCAGACCAGCATGGGCGTGAAGGTCTACACCATCGAGGCCGCCAAGGCCACGCAGGGCCAGGGCCCGGGCTGGAGCGCACTGCTGCAGAGCATGGCCACGCAGAGCAAGGGCGAGTACTACGACCTCACGACCAAGCCCCAACTGGGCGCTGCGCTCGGCGAGGCGCTGGACGACATCTTCAGCAAGATCCAGTCGGTCAACAGCGTGTTCTCCTCCGTGAGCCTGCCGGTGAGCGTGAACACCCAGGGCACCTACCTGAACCAGGTGTTCGTCGGCATGTTCCGCCCCGACGAGAACGCCTTTCCGCGCTGGAACGGCAACCTCAAGCAGTACAAGCTCGGGCTGGACAGCAGCAGCCAGCTGATCCTGCAGGACGCGGACGACAAGAACGCGGTCAACAACCAGACCGGCTTCATCGCGCCCTGCGCGCGCAGCTTCTGGACACCGGCCGCCAGCGACAGCGACGCCTACTGGAGCTTCCGGCCGTCCGGCGACTGCCTCAAGAAGGAAGCCGCGGACAGCCCCGACGGCAACGTGGTGGAAAAAGGCGCGCAGGGCTACATGCTGCGCGGCGTCGTGCCGGCCGTGCGCAACATGAAGACCTGTGCGGCGGGCAGCTGCACCGCGCTCACCACCTTCGACGACGGCAACACGGCCATCACCATGGCCGCACTCGGTGTCGCCGCAACCGCCGACCGCACCAAACTCATCAACTGGGCGCGCGGCCTGGACAACAAGGGCGACGAGAAGCCCGACGCCCAGGGCAACCCGGTGCCCTCGAGCGCCATGCGGCCTTCGGTGCACGGCGACGTGGTGCACTCGCGCCCGGTGGCCATCAACTACGGCACCGACGCCGCGCCCCAGGTCGTGGTGTTCTACGGCGGCAACGACGGCGTGCTGCGCGCCATCAACGGCAACCGCAACACGGCCATCGGCGGAGCCGCGGCCGGCTCCGAGCTGTGGTCGTTCATGCCGCCCGAGTTCTACGGCAGCCTCAAGCGGCTGTACGACAACACCACGCGCGTCAACTTCCCCGGCCTGCCCGTCAGCGTGGGCGCCGTGGCACCCAAGCCCTACGGCATGGACGGCGCGGTCGCGGCCTACCGCCAGGGCAGCACCGCCTGGCTCTACGCCAGCATGCGCCGCGGCGGCCGGCTGGTGTACGCCTTCGACGTCTCGTCGCCCGCCGCACCCACGCTGAAGTGGCGCAAGGGCTGCCCCAACCAGAACGACGACACCGGCTGCGACACCGGCTTCGAAGGCATCGGCCAGACCTGGTCGGCGCCGAAGGTGCTGCGCGCCAGCGGCTACGGCAGCGGCAACAGCCCGGTGCTGGTCTTCGGTGGCGGCTACGACAAGTGCGAAGACGTCGACGCCAGCACCGCCGCCCAGGCCTGCGGCACCGGCGTGAAGGGCAACCGGATTTACGTGCTCGACGCCGACACCGGCGCGCAGCTCCAGGTGTTCACCACCGCGCGGCCCGTGGCCGGCGAAGTCACGGTGGTCACCGACACGCTCGGCGTCGCCAAGATCGCCTATGCCGCCGACCTGGGCGGCAACGTGTACCGCATCGCCATCGGCAGCGCGGCGCCGTCCGCCTGGACCATGACGCAGATCGCCTCGCTCGGCTGCGACACCGTGACCACCTGCACGCCCAACCGCAAGTTCATGTTCGGCCCCGACGTGGTGACCGACAACGGCGCCTACGTCGTGCTGCTGGGCTCGGGCGACCGCGAGAAGCCGCTGCGCTACTACAGCGCCGCGCTCGGCGTGGCCAACCGCTTCTACATGCTGGTCGACAAGCCCACCGACGCCACCTGGCTGACCAGCGAGGTCGACCGCTGCGGCACCGGCAACGGGCTGCTGTGCCACGCCTCGCTGCAGGCCATCACCGACGCCAGCACGCCGACCTCTTCCGACCTCGCCACCAGGAAGGGCTGGTACCTCGGGCTCGCCGCCGGCGAACAGGTCGTGACCGGCTCGGTGACCGCCTACGGCACCACCACCTTCAACACCCACACGCCCACCAATCCCAACACGCAGTCGTGCCGCGCCGACCTCGGCACCGCGCGGGTCTACAACGTGTCGTACGTCAACGCGGCCGCCCAGGGCACCAACGGACGCTTCCAGAACGTGGTGGGCGGCGGCCTCGCGCCCACGCCCGTCGTGGGCCGCGTCCAGCTCGACAGCGGCGGCATGCGCGACGTGGTGATCGGCGCCAACCCCGACTCCTTCCTCAGCCCCAAGGGCACCGCGCCCAAGGCCGCGTTCAAGCAGCCCAAGGGCCGGGTCTACTGGTTCATCCAGAAGTAAACGCCGAGCCGTTCCGCATGCGCAACGTTCGTCCTGCCCCAGCACGCGCCCATGCGCGCGGCTTCACGCTCATCGAGCTGATGGTCACGCTGGCCGTGCTGGTGGTGCTGATCGCCATCGCCGTGCCCTCGTTCGACAGTATCCGGCTGTCCACGCGGCTGAGCAGCTACGCCGCCGCGCTGGTCGCGGGCACCCAGCTGGCGCGCAGCGAGGCCATCAAGCGCAACGCCCCCATCACCCTGTGCGCCTCGGCCGACGGCACCAGCTGCAGCACCAACGGCCAGTGGGAAGCCGGCTGGATCGTGCGCAGCGACACGCAGGTGCTGCGCGTCGAGCCCGCGGCCGCCAGCGGCTACCGGCTGCGCGAGGCCGGCGGCGCCAGCGCCGTCGTGTTCCAGGCCACCGGCCTGGGCGCGGGCCAGAGCCGCATCACCATCTGCCGCGCCACCCCGAGCGCCGACCCATCGCGCGCCGTGAGCATCAGCGCCACGGGACGCACCACCGTCACCCGGTCGAGCGGCGGCACCTGCGCCGCGACCTGACCCGGCCGAGCGGGTCCACCGGACCAACGACAATAGGGCCCTGTGGCAAGCCCGGGCGCCGGTCCCGCCTTTCTTGCCTCGACGACCTTCACCAGGAACAACGCTCCCGCATTCATGGAACACCGGCTGGACTGGGCCCTTGCCGCCTGCGCTCGCATCCTCAGGCCCGTGGTCCGGCTGGCGCTGGCCATGGGCGTCAAGCACCCGCACCTCGAAGCCCTGCTGCGCGACCTGCTCATCGAGGAAGCCCAGCGCACCTGGCGCGGCCAGGGCGTGACCAAACCCAACCTCAGCCAGATTTCGGTCACCACCGGGCTGAACCGCAAGGTCGTCACCGCCAAGGTCCGCGCCACCGTCGATCCGCTGCCCCACACCGAGCTGTCAGCGGCGGCCAAGACTTTTACGTTGTGGTTACAGATGACCACCGACGACGACACCCTGCGCCGCCTGCCCGTCGTCACCGAGGGTGACGGGCCGTCGTTCGAGCGCGTGGCCCGCCTGGCCAGCCGGGGCAACGTGCACCACCGCACCATCCTCGACGAGCTGGTGCGCCTGCAGATGGTGGCCGAGAGCGACGGCAACGCCGAACTCACGGCCGACGGCTTCGTGCCGGTGGAAGACCTGCAATCGATGCTCGCCTTCCTGGGCGACAACGGCCGCGACCACCTGCTGGCCGCCGTCTCCAACACCCTGGGCGACAAGCCCCGCATGCTCGAGCGCGCCGTGTACGCGCGCGGGCTCTCCTTGGCCGACTGCACGGCCATCGAGCGCCTCGTGCGCGAGCGCTGGGCCGTCCTGCACCACGAGCTGGCCCGCGAGATGACCGAGGCCGTCGACCGCGTGCCCCCCGAGGCCAAGGCCACCACGAAGGCCCGCATCCGCGTCGGCATCTACACGTACTACGAAGACGAAGAAGGCGCGCCCGCCCCTCGCGCGCCAAAGAACAACGAGCCTGCCCGATGACCACGATCTCCCCCTCCTTGCGACTGGCGCGCGGCCTGCTGATTGCGGGCGCCATGGCCCTGCTTCTCTCCTGCGGAGGCGGCGGCGGTGGCGGTGGCGGTGGCACGACAGGCTTCGGCGTGCCCGGCACGACGGCCACCGGCACCGGTAACGGCACCGGCAGCAACGGTGGTGGCGGCGACGGCAGCGCCGGTTCGGGTGACGCCGCAGGCTCCGGCGGCAGCAACGGCACGGGCAACGCCGGCGGCAGCGACAGCACCGCCAGCAACACCAACGGCGACGGCTCGGGCGTGGGCTCCGGCGGCACCGGCGTGACCGCGGACGCCGCCGGCATCGGCGCGGCCGATGGCCTGGGCAGCGTGATCCTCAACGGCCTGCGCTACAACACCGACAGCGCCACCTTCAGCCTCGAGGACACCACCGAGCTGCAGATCGGCATGAGCGCGCGCATCGCCGGCAAGGTCGACGCCAACTTCACCAGCGGCATCGCCGCCACCGTCGTCTCGGCCGCCGAGCTGCGCGGCGCCGTGTCGGCCATCGACCTGAAGGACGGCAGCTTCACCGTCATGGGCGCCCGCGTGACCACCGACAACGCCACCGTCTGGGGCGACGCCAAGGGCACCGGCGACCTCGTCGACGGCGCCGTGGTGCAGGTGTGGGGCCTGCCCGCCGCGCCGGGCATCCTGCGCGCCACGCGCGTGCTGGTGGCGCCCGCCACCACCGCCCCGCTGGCGACCGGCACCGTGCAGAACCTCGACCGCGGCGGCCAGCAGTTCACCCTCGGCCTGCTGACCGTCGACTTCGGCGGCGCTGCCTTCGGCCCCGGCATCGATGCCGCGAGCCTGGCCAACGGCGCCCTCGTGCGCGTGCGCGGCACGGCGGCACCGGCCGCCGGCCGCTTCACCGCCACCCAGGTGCAGGGCTGGTACGCCATTCCCTCGGCCGACGGCATCGCGCTGCAGCTGGCCGGCGTGGTCACCGACTTCGCCGCGCTGGGCGACTTCCGCGTGCTGGGCAACAAGATCGACGCGCGCAACGCCCAGATCACCGGCGGGCCCAGCGGCTCCATCGGCAACGGCGTGAAGGTCGAGGTCGACGGTTTCCTCTCGAGCCAGGTGCTCGTGGTCAAGAAACTGCGCATCCGCCACGTGCCCGGCACCGGCGGGCCCGTGTCGTTCACCGTGATCGGCGCCATCGGCGGCTACCGGTCGGCCGCCGACTTCACCGTGCGCGGCCAGCGCGTGGATGCCAGCGGCTCCGGTACCATCTTCGAAAACGGCACCGCCGCAGACCTGGGCAACGGCAAGCGCGTGACCGTCGTCGGCGACCATGTGGTCGACGGCGTGCTCATCGCCCAACGCGTGAGCTTCACGCTGCCCTGAGGTCCGGGCCCCGGCGGTCCGGCCGCGCAGTGCATGCACCCAGGGTGCACGCACCGCGCACCCCACAGGCCACGCCACCCATGGCGCGACCGGATCGATCGGAGCCATGGACACCCACACCACCTCTGCGCCCGCGCCCACCCCGTCGCCCCGCTGCTGCATCGCCGGCGGCGGCCCGGCCGGCATGGTGCTGGGCCTGCTGCTTGCGCGCGCGGGCGTGCCCGTCGTCGTGCTCGAGAAACACCTCGACTTTTTGCGCGACTTCCGCGGCGACACCGTGCACCCCTCGACCCTCGAAGTGCTGCACGAACTCGGCCTGCTCGACGCCTTCCTGCAGCGCCCGCACAACCGCATCGAAGAGCTGCGCGGCACCTACGAAGGCCGCGGCGTGACCATTGCCGACTTCAGGCGGCTGCCCACGCACGCCCGCTTTCTGGTGCTCATGCCGCAGTGGGAGTTCCTGGATTTCATGTGCGACGAGGCGCGGCGCTACCCCGGCTTCGAGCTGTGGACCGACGCCGAGGCCATCGGCCTGCTGCAGGACAAGGGCCGCGTCAACGGCGTGAAAGTGCGTGTCGGCGCCCGCAGCCCCGACAGCGGCGGCCCGAAGGACATCGAGCTGCACGCCTCCCTCATCGTGGCCGCCGACGGCCGCCACTCCACCTTGCGCGACGCGGCAGCGCTGCCGCACATCAGCTACGGCGCGCCCATCGACGTGCTGTGGATGCGCCTTCCCAAGCGCCCCGGTGACCCCGAAGCCACCGGCGGCCACATCGCCGCGGGCCACCTCCTGGTGACACTCAACCGCGGCGACTACTGGCAATGCGCCTTCGTCATCCGCAAAGGCGGCAGCGCCGAACTGCAGTCGCGCGGCATTGCCGCCTTCCACGCCGAGATCGCGCGCATCGCGCCCTTCTTCGCCACCCGCCTGCCCGAGGCCCTGCCCGACTGGGAGGCCGTGAAGCTGCTCGAAGTGAGCGTCGACCGGCTCGAATCGTGGTCGTGCCCCGGCCTGCTGTGCATCGGCGACGCCGCGCACGCCATGTCGCCCGTGGGCGGCGTCGGCATCAACCTCGCCGTGCAGGACGCCGTGGCCGCCGCCAACCTGCTGGCCGCGTCGCTGGCCGGCAGCGCCACCGACAAGGAAATCGACAACCTCCTGCCCCAGCTGCAGCGCCGCCGCGAATGGCCCGTGCGCGTCACCCAGGCCGCGCAGCGGCTCGTGCAAGACCGCGTGCTGATGCCCGTGCTCAGCCGCAAGACGGCTGCATCGACCGCGCCCCGCCCCATGCCCTGGCCCCTGCGCCTGCTGGGGCGCTGGCCGTGGCTGCGCACCCTGCCCGCGCGCGCCGTGGGCATCGGCGTGCGGCCCGAGCACGTGCGGTCGCCGCGCGCGTAACGCGCGAATCGGATTCGCCGGATCAGCCGGGCCGGCGCGCCTGCGTCGGCTGGCGCGACCAGTACACGCCGTCGAGCCGGTCGAGCCGCACCTCGCCGCCCGTGGACGGCGCGTGCACGAAGCGCCCGTCGCCCACATAGATGCCCGCATGCGTGGGCGACGCCGAGCCGAACAGCACCAGGTCGCCCGAGCGAAGCTCCGACATCGGCACCGGCCGGCCGAAGCCCGCCATGCGCGACACCGTGCGCGGCGGCACCTGCCCCACGCTGTGGCGGTACACGTAGCCGATGAGCCCGCTGCAATCGAACCCGCCCTCGGGCGAGTTGCCGCCATAGCGGTACGGCGTGCCGACCAGCCCCAGCGCATGGATCGTGATGCTGTTCGACTGCTCCGACGTCAACGGTGGGATGTTGCTGCTGGGCACCGACCCGCCGGGCGCGCGCGCAGGCGGCGGGCTCGCGCAGCCGACGGCCAGGAGGCAGGCGGTGACGGCGGGGATCAGTCGGAACAGGAGCCGCTGCTGCTGCAGCGACAAGGATGCGGGGGAATGAGGAGGCGTCGGCAATGGTGTGTCGAGCATGGGCGCAGGCCGGTCTTGTGGACGTGGCCCGACTCTAGCGCGAGTGGGCCGGATCGCAATGCAGAGCCCCTTGGTGGGCGACAACGCCCTCGCCCGTCCTCATCATCAGCTGAAGCCGAAGACCAGCAGCAGGTTGTTCGCAGGCATCGCGTGCCGCTCGCGCAATGCGAGGCCAACGCGGCACGCCTCTGCCACCACGTCGTCCAGCCGACGAATGCCCCATGCTGGATTGCGTGCGCGCAGGTCTTCGTCGAACGCCAGATTGCTCGGTGCCGTGGGGCCGTGCTGCGCTTCGTCTTCGAAGTAGGGCCCGTAGGTGATCAGCACGCCGGTGCCGGCACGCAGATGCCGCGCGGCACCGGCCATGAGCGCGGCGCAGGTGGGCCAGGGCGCGATGTGCAGCATGTTGGCGCAGTAGATGGCGTCGAACTTTTCTTCTTCTTTGCCTTCTTGAGCGAACGCGGGGCCTTGCGAGGGCCACTGCGACGCCATCACGTCGAGCAGCAGCGGTGGGCGCAGATTGGGCTGCGCGGCTTGCTCGACGCGACTGGCGATCGCGGGGAGCGAGCGGGCGTCTGCGTCGGTGGGCTGCCAGGTCCATGAAGGCATGGCATCGGCGAACCAGGCGGCGTGTTGGCCGGTGCCGGAGGCGATTTCCAAGGCGGTGCCGCGCACATCGAGGATGCGGGTCAGGGCATCTAGGATGGGTTGTTTGTTGCGGTCTGCGGCGGGGCTGAAACGAAGATCTGGCATTTAGGGAGGCCGCCTAAGCGACTTAAGCAGGCGTCCGATCTACTCACTGGAAGCACGCAAAACGGACGCTTGTTGTGGACATGCGAAGTTGACATTCGCAGCGATTTCGGACTCGAACTCCGCTTCGTCAAATTGGTCCAGGCCAGATACGCAATGCAGCCTTCAGTAGCTCTTCGCCTCGTGCCTCAATCGCGGACTCATCCCACGCAGTGCGCTGCATCACTCCACGGTTCAACTGGAGATTTGAATGCTCGAACAGTGCCTTTCGCTTCGCCTCGAACCCATGGTTCTGAAGCGCGCGATTCACCCCGTAGTGAACCAGTGTTAGGTTGCCAATACGAGGCACCACATCCTCTCGCTTCAGGATCGACTGCGTTCTCGCGTCCACGCCTTCGGTCAGGTATCGCATCGGTGCGGCCGCCAACGCCTCGTCAATACCGACTTTTGTTCCATCTGCGAGCGACCAGTGCGCGTACCACGACTGGGGCAGGATGTGATCTATGTCCAGAGAGTCCAGAGCAAGTGGTATCGGCTCTTCGGTCTTCTCGGTGCGAATCTCCGTTTCCAGGCGATGGAACACAGTTCGCAATTTCGGGGCGTCAAGACGCCCTGGATACGTTCCTCCGTCAAGCCACTGCCGTCGAAACTCCTCGTCACTCGGCCAGCGCGACGCATCGCCAGCAAGCGCGGTCAGCGCCTTCCGAAAAGACGCCGCATTTAGATCCGATTCAATCAAACGTCGTAACTGCTGCGCAAATACCTTGTTGTAGTTCTTGCGGGATAGGCCGCAAACAGCGCGTCGAACCAGATATGACTCGATGCACCCGAAGATTTCCTCTTGCTCGACCTGCGACAACGACGATGCCGCTACGCGCAGGGCAAGCGCGTGCGTGGGCGACGCATCCCATACCGCCACGCCACGACCAAAGGCAGCGATTGGCGTACAGCCCGCACCGGTCACCAGTGCCTTGTAGTGCTCAGCGTATCGATTGAGCATCTCCAACTGCGCTCCGGCTTCGTGCAAACCAGCCGTGCCATCGACAAAACGGCGATATCCTGCGTACAAACGGCCAACATCAATCTCGTCCCCGGTCTGAGCTTGTACGGAAGTTTGAACAAACCACTCTAGACGAGGTCGATTCAATCGTCCCCTGGACTGAGCCTCCGACCACAGCGGAGCCTCAAACTGACTCCAAAGGTTGTTATACAGGTCGTCCGCGTTCGTACCCGCGCGCATGAAAATGAAATTGCGGATAAGGTCCGTCGCGTGCAGTTCCGCACCATGACCATTCAATGTCTCGAAGATCACCTGCGCATCGTCATCTTCACCCAGCGAAATGCAGACGATAGAAAGGTCTGTCAGCACCGCTGAAGCCAGAGCCATCGAGCGAGTGTCTACATCGCCCTCGGTGTTGTCATTCACCCATTCGACCATTTGATCGTGAAAGAAAACGATCGCCTCCAGTGCAGGTGGATGCATCACACCAATCTTGCGCAAGCTTCCGCTCTGAGTAAAACTGGCCGGGAAGCGGAGTCGAAGGTCTTCAAGCGAGCCCGCCGTCATAGCCTGCTCGTATTGCTTACGGTCCCGGAAGGTGGGCCACAACTTAAAGCGCTCGACAGCCACCTCCTCCATCGTTTCAGGGTTGGAATTACTCAGGCATGCATCGATAAGAGGAAGCAACTTTTCGTTCTTGACTGAGCGCAGCGCATGCACCAATGCCGTCATCACGTACTGCAGCGTTGTCAATCGCTGTTGCCCGTCAATGATGTGGTGGCGCTCGACACCGAGCAAACCCATCTTCTTCTGCGGCTCCAGAACCACCGCGCCCATGAAGTGCGGGAAGGTCTTTCCCCCCTGAAGACGCGTATCCGCTTTGTCGCGAATGTCTTCCCACAATCGCCCCCACTGGTCGTCACGGTTCCACACATAAGGCCGCTGATAGAAAGGTACGCGGTACTGCCGCCTATCTTGAAAGATTTGCTGAACGGTGAATGTTCTTGAGTCCATTTTTTGACGCCCTCCCAAGGCATCTATGCATTTGCCAGCTGACGATCCCACGCCAACCAAAAGATACAGAGCCGCGACTCGAAATAGTGCGGAGCCAAACTCGAAGGAGCATACCCCGAGCGAACTCTGCACAACCCAGTGCATTTTCTCGGTCTTAGATGAACCACTTTTCGATCGGTACCCCATTGATTCATAACCGGTAAAGATCAGGATTTTTCAACGACCACGCAGCCGCCATAGGCCGAGAGCTGTTCTTGGCAAACTGCCATCGCAGCGTCAAAAATTTCACCCTCCCCCACTCTCCTGAAACAACGCCGCCGCATCCCGCGCCAAATCCGAAGCGATCCAAAGCAGGTTGTCCCGATGCCCTGCCCCTGCATCTTCAAACCATCCGTCGCCGGCGCCGTGGCAGCACCACAACAGTGAGTTCAGTTGTTCCAGCTTGCATTCCAGCAGGTCTGCTGCGCTGGGGGTGGTCGTGTGGGTAGAAGTCGCCCCGGTAGCCCGGGCCATAATTCGATCAGCCATTGGTGTGCTCGCTTTCCAAAGTTATTGCACGTCATTTGGTTAGACGGTCATGGTGTTCGCGCACCGTGGCCGTCGCCTTTTGTGCCTCACGTTCGCATCGATCGATCTGCATCGATGGCCCGCCGTGAGGCGAAGCAGTTCATTCATTCACTCAATCAGTCAGTGGTCGGTGGTGTGGTGTGTGCTGCCCTCCTCGCCCCCATAGCGGGTCGTTTCATCGCAGGGGCATTCACTGTAGAGAAGTCCTGCCCGGCACAGAGA
This sequence comes from Variovorax sp. FW301-JW7, assembly GCF_058788795.1. Lineage (NCBI taxonomy): Bacteria > Pseudomonadati > Pseudomonadota > Betaproteobacteria > Burkholderiales > Comamonadaceae > Variovorax > Variovorax sp. FW301-JW7. Next base: position 431,305 of record NZ_JBYTBC010000002.1, on the reverse strand, counting down.
GAAATTTCGCCGAGGAATGCGCGGTTCGCGCAAGTAATCGCGCTGCGGCAGCGGCGATTCACAGAGCCCTGACAGTCAGGCCCTGAAAGCAGGGCGCGAGCCCCGCATCGACAGCAGCGCCTCAGCCCTGCCCGCCGAACTCCCGCGCGTGCTCCACCGCGTACTTGATGAGCTCCGCCTGCCCTTCGATGCCCAGGCGCCGCTTGATGCTCTGGCGGTGCGCCTCCACGGTGCGCACGCTCAGGCCGAGGTCGCGCGCGATCTGCTTGCTCGATTCGCCGCGGCCGAGCGCGCTCAAGATTTCGCCCTCGCGCGGCGTGAGCAGCGGGCGCGGGGTCTGGTTGCGAAAGAGTTTCTTCGACACGGCCGGGCTCAGGAAGGTGCCGCCCGCCGACACGGCCTCGATGGCAGCCACGATCTCCGCCGCCGGCGCATCTTTCAGCACGTAGCCGCGCGCGCCGACCTGCAGGGCCTTCTGCACGTACTCGGGGTTGTCGTACATGCTGAGCATCACGATGTGCGGCGCGGGCTTCTGGTGCTGCGGCTGTTGTTGCAGCAGCAGCGCCGCCAGCTCGATGCCGTTCATGTCCTTCATGCCCACGTCCATGAGCACGAGGTGCGGCTGCGCGGGGCCGATGAGTGCCAGCGCCTCGGCCCCGCTGCCGGCCTCGCCCACGATTTCCAGGCCGGGCATGGCACCCAGGCGCGCACGCAGGCCGTCGCGCACCAGCGGGTGGTCGTCGACCAGGAACAGGCGCACGACAACGGGAGCAGCGGCAGCGGCGGGGTCTTCTTTCATGGCCGCTATTCTGGCTTTGCGCGCCGCACGGGCACTTCGGCCACGATGGAGGTGTGGCCCCGGCCCGAGCGCATGCGCAGCCGGCCTTCGATGGACTCCATGCGCTCGCGCATGTTGCGCAGGCCGATGCCGCGCTGCGGGTCGAGCTGCATGGCCTCGACGTTGAAGCCGACGCCGTCGTCGCTGATCTCCAGGCGCACGGCCTCTTCGTCGAAGCTCAGTGCAATGTGCACCTGTTGCGCACGGGCGTGTTTATGCACATTGGTCAACGCTTCCTGCGTGACGCGAAACAGCGCGGTCTTGGCTTCTTGCGACAGCTCGAAGGGTTCGCCCTCGACCATGATGGATGCGTCCACGCCGCCTTCTTCACCGAACTCGGCGCCCAGGCGCTCCAGCGCGGCGGGCAGGCCCAGGGTGTCGAGCAGCGCGGGGCGCAGCCGGTGCGAGATGCGGCGCACCTCGGTGAGCGAATCGTTCAGCCGCTGCAGCGCCTTGCCGAGCGCGGGCGGCGGCGACTGGTGCGCGCGGTCGAGCTGCTCCACGGCCGATTCGATCAGCAGCTTGGCCGACACCAGCGTCTGGCTGGTGCCGTCGTGCAGTTCGCGCGCGAGGTGGCCGCGCTCTTCTTCCTGCGACTGCACCACGCGGCGCGCGAGCAGGCGCAGCTTGGCTTCGGCCGTGCGGTGCTCGCTGAGGTTGAGCAGCAGCCCGGCCGCGCTGACCACACCCAGGCACAGCGCGGCGATGCCGGCGATCCACAGCAGCGTGGCGGTGACGTTGGCGTTCATCTGCCGGTCGAGGGTGTCCATAGTCGACTGGATGTCGTCCAGGTACAGGCCGGTGCCGACCATCCAGTTCCAGCGCGGCAGCGCGGTGACGTAGCCGAGCTTGGGCGCCATCTGCGCGCTGGAGGGCTTGCGCCATTCGTACTCGACGTAGGCGCCGCCCTTGTCGCGCGCTCCCTTGATCAGCTCCTGGATGGTGAAGCGGCCATGCGAATCGCGCAGGTTCCACAGGTTCTGGCCCACCAGCTCGGGCTGGCGCGAATGCATGAGCGAGTTGCCGTCCATGTCGTAGACGAAGAAGTAGCCGTCGTCGCCGTAGTTGAGCGTGGCCAGGCGGCGCAGGGCCTCGTTGCGCGTGGCCTCGTCGTCCAGGCCCGACTCGTACAGCGGCAGCAGGTTGCTCACGGCCAGGTCGACGTAGCTGCGCAGCTCGCTGCGGCGCTGGGCCATGTAGCTGCGCTCGATGAGCGCCCGCTCGCGCTGGGCCAGGTCGTGCTCCTGGTGGCGCACGGCCAGGGCCACGAGCACCAGCGCGACCAGCAGGGGCGCAACGGCCAGCGCGACGATCTTGGTGCGGAGGTTCATCGGGGAGGGAGACTACCACCGGGGCGGCGCGGGCTTCCGGCTGGCCGACCGTGGAGGAATCCCATTCGGGTAACGATCGATACGAGTGTGTCTTGACGGGGCGGATTACAAAGCCGGACCTGCAATACACAAGGGAGAAGCAGATGGACGCGCCAGACCACGCACAGAAGATGGACCATGCACTGTCTGCAGTGCGCAAGACACAGGAGGCGGTATGCAGATGAGCCGGGCATTCGCGCTCATCGCTCTTGCCTTGGCCGGTCCATGCACCGCCCTTGCAGACGCACCGTTCACAGGCAAGTTCAGCGGAACAGGCCGCGCATGCTCGGGCGGCCTGTATGTGCGAACCAAGACCATCGAATGGAACTCGAGCTTCAGCATCTGCAAGCCCGCGCGCTATGAGGTTCTCGACAACGAGCTGGACAAGGAAGAAGGCGAGCGGATCGCCTTTCGCCTCCAGTCTCCCAGCCGCCAATGCCTGTACCCCGTGATCGAGGTGCAACGGCTGAGCACCTATTCCTGGGATGTGCGGGGCTATCAGTCGATGGAGTCGTACCGCAACCGTGCTCTGCCCGACTGGGCCAATTCGCCGCTGGAAGAGCGGCTGATCCTGTCGTGTCCCATGACGCGCCTGGAGTGAGTGCGGAGGTTCGTCGGGGAGGGATGACTACTACCGGAGGTGCACAGCGAACCGCCCTCGCAGGTTCGCGGAGAAATTCCGTAGAAGCAGAGACCGGGTGACGTTGGGTGACAGTGTGCGGTGCCGAACCGGCCTACAACACGGGGACATCAACAAACGGAAGAGGGAGCACGTATGCGCAAGACGCAAAAGACGACGGCAGCCGAGACAGACAATGAAGGCTGGAAGCGCGGCATCGACAACGCCGACGACAAGTGGGACAGCCACGACTGCGAGATCCGCTCGGCCGTCCATGAATACGACATGCACCTCTCTCGAACCAAGGGCTACGTCCCGTTGGACTGGCGCTTGGTGAAGGCCATGCTGTGGGTCGAGACGGGCGCCAAACGGCCGCAATGGAAGACCCGCCCGATGCAGATCGGCAACACAGGCGATCTGGGCCTCCAGGCGCTGCTGGGAGGCAAGGACGGCGGCGACCTGATCCTTCCGCCCTCTTACCGCAGAAGCCTCTCCGTCGACGGCGTGCGCCGCGCGCCTGCCGACAACATCCGGGCTGGCATCGGCTACCTGCTGCTGCGCATGGCCAATTTCTCTTTTCAGAGCGTGCCCGATGCAGACACCCGCACCCATCAGGTCGTCGTGAAAGCTGGTGACACCCTGAACAGCATCGCCAGAGCGAAAGGCAGCACGCCAGAGGTGATGAATCGGCTCAATCCGTCCGCACACATGCTGCGGCCCGGCGAGGTGCTGCACTACCAGAAGGCCTCGGTTCAGAGGGTCATCACAGGCTGGAAGCCCATCACGGTATCGGGAGCGGCAACTTACTACAACGTGGATGGCGATGCGACGTATGCAGACAAGCTCGGCTATGCCTTGGCGGCCGTTCGCAGAGGCTCCGAGGCGGCCGCATGCAAGTAGGCCGAAGCATCGGGCGGCGCCTCCTGGCACTCGCCTGCTCAGTGGTTGTGGCTGGTCCCGCGCACGCCCACACATTCACCGGCAAGTTCAGCGGCACAGGCCGGGCATGCAACGGTGTGCTCCACGTGCGCAGCCAGACCATCGAATGGCGATCGAGTTTCAGCCGCTGCGCACGCAGCAGCTACGAGGTGCTGGACATGAGCCGCCCCGGCGAACCCCGACGGATGGCCTTTCGCTTCAAGGCACGCGACGCCAAGTGCCTGTACGAAGTGGTCGCGCTCGAACAGGTGGACGGCACCGACTGGACGGCGGACGGTTATCCCTCGCTGGAGGCCTACCGAAAGAAGGACGTCCCCGGCTGGCAGGACTCCCCCCTGCCCGCCCGGCTCGTTCTGCAGTGCCCGATGACACAACAGCTGCGATGAGTAGCTGCGAAGCGGGTCAGTGCAGGCTCGTCGGCCGCCCCGAAGCCACCCACGCATCGAGCCCCCCCGTCAGCGGCAGCGCCCGCCGCGCCCCGCGCGCCAGCAGCACGCGCGCGGCCTGCGCGGCCGAGACTTCGTTGGGGCAGTTGCAGTACAGCACCACGTCGCGGTCGGGGTCGATGGTGAGGTCGAGGTTGCGCTGCTGCAGGGCCTTGAGGGTGTACGACAGCGCGCCCGGAATGCGGCGCGGGTCGACCTGCACGCCGGCTTCGCCGCGCACGTCGATCACCAGCGGCGGCACGTCGCCGCTCATGAGGTCGAACAGTTCGTCGACGCTGATGCGCGGCATGCCGGTGAGCCGCGCGAAGGCACGGCGGCGCCAGTAGCGCACAGCGAGCATCACGAGCAGCACCACGCCCAGCGCGGCGGTGGCGATGCCGCCGGCCTGGGCCAGCACGGCAAGCACCTGCTGGATCTGGTCGCGAAAGAGCCAGCCCAGGCCGAGGAAGAGGCCCGTCCAGACCAGCGCGGCCACGATGTCGAAGCCGACAAAGCGCCGCACCGACATGCCCAGCGCGCCGGCCATGGGCGGCGCCACCACGGAGACGCCGGGCACGAACTTGGCGGCCACGAGCGACATGCCGCCCCAGTCGGAAATGAGCGATTCGCCGCGCCGCACGCAGGAGTCCTGCGACAGCGAGATGCGGCACAGCAGCCGCATGAATCGGTAGCCGAAGCGGCGCCCGGCATAGAACCACGCGCCGTCGCCCAGCAGGTTGGCGACCACGGCGGCCAGCACCACGCCGACCACCGACACGTCGCCCGCCGCCAGCAGCGCGCCGGTGACGACCAGCACGGCCGCGGCCGGCACAGGCAGGCCCAGGCGCGCGGCGAAGCTGGCGGCAAACACCACCAGGATCGCGTTCTGCACCAGCAGCGACATCAGCTGCGCCATGCTGCAGGCCGCCGTTCGGTCGTTGCCGGGGGCCGCAGGGCGGCGCGCCGGGAGGGGGTGTGGGATGTGCTCATGCCGGGCGCGATTCTCCCGCATGGCCCAAGCACGTACTGCGCGCAGGCCATCCGGGGCGCCCGCACGCCCGTTCGCTCAGCGGGGCGCGTCGCCCTTGCGGTACTCGGCGGTGAGCGCGTCGAGCTTCTGCTTGAGCGCCGGGTCGAGCACGTAGCTGGCGGCGGCCACGGTGGCGTCGAGCTGCTCGGGGCGGCTGGCGCCCAGCAGCGGCGCGGTGATGAGCGGGTTGGCCATGACCCAGGCCACGGCCAGCGTGGCCAGCGGCACGCCGGCTTCGTCGGCCAGCGCGTGCAGCTGGGTCACGGTGTCGAAGCTGCGGTCGTTCCAGTAGCGGTCCTGGTACATGCCGCCGGCGGTGCCGAGGGTGAAGCGGGTGTTCTCCTCGGGCTTGGCACCAGGCTTGTACTTGCCGGTGAGCAGGCCGCCGGCCAGCGGGTTGTAGGGAATCACGCCCAGGCCCTCTTCCGCCGCGAGCGGCAGCAGCTCGCGCTCGATCTCGCGGAACAGCAGGCTGTAGCGCGGCTGCACCGACACGAAGCGCGTGAACCGGTGCAGCTCGGCCTTGCCCAGCGCGCGGGCCAGGCGGTAGGCCAGGAAGTTCGACACGCCGATGTAGCGCGCGCGGCCCGACCTGACGATGACGTCGAGCGCCTCGAGGCTTTCTTCGAGTGGCGTCTCGCGGTCGTCCATGTGCAGCTGGTACAGGTCGACGTGGTCGGTCTTCAGGCGCTTGAGCGAGAGGTCGATGGCGTCGAGCAGGTGCTTGCGCGAGGCGCCCTGGTCCCAGGGGTTGGGGCCGACCTTGTTGACGGCCTTGGTGGCGACCACGAAGCGGCGGCGGCCCGCGGGGCCCTGCTTGTCGAGCCAGTTGCCGATGATCTCTTCGGTGCGGCCGGTGGTCTCGATGGTGCCGCCCAGCGGGTACACGTCGGCGGTGTCGAGGAAGTTGATGCCGGCGTCGGCGGCCTTGTCCAGGATCTGGTGCGACACGGCCTCGTCGGTCTGCAGGCCGAAGGTCATGGTGCCCAGGGCCAGGCGGGACACGGTGAGGCCGGTACGGCCCAGGCGGGTGGTGGGGATGCTCATGCAGGCTCGCTCCGAGAAAGTGAGAGAGGGAGGGAAAGAGGCGGCGGCCATCATAGGCACGGCCGCGCATTCCTGCAGGCGCTGGAGATTCAGGTGGATTCGAGGTGCACGCCGGGCGCGCCGCGTTCGACAGAAAAGCGGGCCATGGTCGCGACGGGCGAATCGGCGTTCTTCTCGTCGTCCACCGCGCGGAACTCGACGGCGCAGCCGCGCGCGTCGAGCGTCATGAGGCCGTAGCCGCGCTTGTCGGCGCGGCCGTAGCGCAGGTGTTCGTTCTTCGCACGCATGTGGGCCACGCTGGCGGCGCTGGGCCCTTCGGAGGTGATGGCGCCGCCGACGAACTCGGTCGCGACGACGGGGCCCTGCGGCGCGCGGCGCAGGTCGGCGGCCCAGAAGGCGTGCACGTCGCCGCCGAGCACCAGCGCATCGCCGCCGCGCGACGGGTGGGCAGTCAGCGCGTCGAGCAGGCGCGTGCGCGCGGCGGCGTAGCCGTCCCAGCCGTCCATCCAGTAGCCGTGGCCGTGGCCGGGGCCGCGCTGGCGGTCGGCTTCGGCGAGCAAGGTCGGTTGGGCGATGACAGTCCAGCGCGCCGGCGGCGTGGCGAGTTCGTTGGCGAGCCAGGCTTCCTGCTGCATGCCGAGCAGGCTGCGCTCCGGGGCCAGCCGGTCGGCGCAGTCGACCAGCGGCTTGGTGCTGCGGCCCGGAAGGCAGGCGTGGTGCGAGCGGTACTGGCGCCCGTCGAGCAGCATCACGTCGAGCATGCGGCCGAAGCGGTGACGGCCGTAGATGGTCGCGCTCGCGCCGCGCGGGCGCATGGAGGCGGGCACGGGCATGTGCTCGTACCAGGCCTGGTAGGCGGCGGCGCGGATCGCCAGGAACTGCGCCGGGTCGGGCGTGCGCGGCGAGACGTCGTCGGTGTAGTCGTTGGCAACCTCGTGGTCGTCCCAGGTCACGAGCCACGGAAAGGCGGCGTGCGCGGCCTGCAGGTGCGGATCGGTCTTGTAGAGCGCGTAGCGGTTGCGAAACCCGGCCAGGTCGGTGGGAATGCCGCCCTCGTGGCGGCGCACGTTGTGCGAGCCGCGCGTGCTTTCGTAGATGTAGTCGCCCAGGTGCACGACGAAGTCGAGCGGCTGCGCGGCCATGTCGCGGTAGGCGGCGTAGTAGCCCTCCTCGTACTGCTGGCACGAGGCGAAGGCGAAGCGCAGCGGTTGCACGGCGGCGTCATCGTCGGCCGGCACGGTGCGCGTGCGGCCGACGGGGCTGCGCGTGCCGGCGGCGGTGAAGCGGTACCAGTGGGGACGGCCCGGGCGCAGGCCCCGCACCTCGACATGCACCGAGTGCGCGAGGTCGGCCGTGGCGTGGGCCGTGCCCTTCGCCACCACGCGCCTGAAGTCTTCGTCGTCGGCGACTTCCCAGCGCACCTCGACCGGCGCATCGCCCATGCCGCCGCCTTGCAGCGGCTCGGGCGCCAGCCGCGTCCAGAGCACGACGCCGTCGGCACTCGGCGTGCCCGAGGCCACGCCCAGCGTGAACAGCGCCCGGGACGCGGGCTGCGCATTCAGCCTCAGGAAGGGATGGCCCAGCGACGCGGCCGCGAGACCGCCGAGCAGCAGGTGCCGGCGGGGGAGTTTCATTGCCGCATTCTTCATTCGCACGCGGTGGGGTTCACATCGACATCGATCATCCCCGGCAATGTCGTCCGGTTCGCGCTCCCCTGTCAATCGGCCTGGCTGCGACCGGCACTCGGCACTACCGCGCCGCCACCGTGACCCGGGCCGTCATGTACGGATGCACCGAGCAGACGTAGTCGTACACGCCCGGCTTGTCGAAGGCGCGGGAGAAATTCTTGCCGGGCAGCAGCAGGTCGACGCCCGTCGAACCGTCCTTGAAGACCAGGCCGTGCGGCGCGCCGTCATCGTTCTGCCAGGTCACGCGCTCGCCGGCCTTGACGCTGATCTGCGCCGGCTCGAAGGCGAAGTTGCGGATGGCCACGTGCGTCGAGGCCCCCGCGTGCGCGCCTTGCGAAGCGGCCACATGCTGCACGGCGATCTTGCGCGGCGCATTGCCGACCGCCACGGTGTGCATGGCGCCGCCGCCCAGGTCGACCACGCTCACGTCGTTGGAGCCCTCGTTGCTGACCCACAGCTTCTTGCCGTCGGCCGACAGGTCGAGCCAGTGCGGCTGCTTGCCCACGGCGATGCTGCGCACCGCCGCGTGTGTGGCCGGATCGAACAGCAAGACCTCGCCCGGGCCCTGCACCACCACCGCGCCGTTCGCCATGCCCGCGAAGTGCTGCGCGATGTGCGGCGACACGCCGGTGGGAATCGGTGCGCCCCACTGGTTGGTGGCCGCGTCGAGCACCTGCACCGCGGGCACGCCGGCCAGCGTGAGGTACAGCGCCTTGCCGTCGTGGCCGAACTCCAGGTCGCGCGGCGGCTTGTCGAGCGGGATCTGCGTGACCACGGCGCGCGTCGCCATGTCGATGACCACCAGCGCGAAGTGCCCCGGCTCCTGCGAGGCAACGTACGCCTGCCGGCCGTCGGGCCGGATGGCGATGGTGTGCGGCTTGGGCACCGGCACGGTGGCACTCACGCCGTGCGCCGAGGTGTCGACGAAGGCCACGCGGTCGTCGCCGTTGACGGCCACCAGCAGCCACTTGCCGTCGGCGGTCATGGCCAGGCCCTGCGGGCCCTTGCCGACGTCGATGGCGCGCGTCACGCGGTCGCTCGCGGCGTCGATCTCGCTCACGGCGGCGGCGCCGGAGCCGCTCACGTACACGGTGCGGCCGTTCGGCGTGAGGACGATGCCGTCGGGCCCCGCCGCCACCGGCAGCGTGGCCACGACGCGCTCCGAAGCCGTATCGATCACGCTGACCGTGCTGTCCTTGAAATTGCCGACATAGGCCTTGGGGCCCGCGGCGAGCGCGGGGCCCGCCGAAGCCGCCAGGGCCGAAAGAACGACGAGGATGCGTGCGAAGCCGGGTATGGCGATCATGGTGAAAACCTCCTGGGGAAGAAGCGAAACAAGCAGAATCCCTGAGGGGCATGACGCATGGCATGCCCTGCTTATTCCAGTCGGGCCGCAAAAAAATCCGGAAAGCGCTGGAATAAAGCGCCGGGCTGCCACGTCATGCAGGAAGAAGGAGCCCTTGAGCCTGTCGACCGACCGCACACGCCAGTTCGAAGCCGCCGCGTTGCCGCATCTGGATGCGGCATGGAACCTGGCGCGCTGGCTCTTGCGCGACGACCAGCTGGCCGACGACGCGGTGCAGGAGGCGTACCTGCGCGCGTTCCGCTTCTTCGACGGGCTGCGCGGCGAGAGCGCGCGGCCGTGGCTGCTGGGCATCGTGCGCAACGCCTGCTACGACTGGATGCGGCAGAACCGTCAGCTGGCCGACCAGGTCGAGTTCGACGAACTGCGCGACAGCGAGGCCGCCGCGGCGCCCTCTTCCTCGCCTAACGCGGGCGATCCGGCGCGGCAATGGGAACAGCGCGCGCAGGGCGAGCGCATCAACGCCGCCATCGACGCGCTGCCGCCGGTGTACCGCGAGGTGATCGTGCTGCGCGAGCTGGAAGAGATGCGCTACGAGGACATCGCGCGCATCGCGGGCGTGCCGCTGGGCACCGTCATGTCGCGGCTGTCGCGCGCGCGGGCGATGCTGCGCGAGAGCCTGCGCGACGAACGTCCCGGCGACGCGGGAGGAAGGACACACCATGTCAATGTCTGACGAGGAACTGGGCACGCTGGTCCGGCGCCATGCCACGCGGCACGCCCCGCCCGAGGGGCTGGCCGGGCGCGTCGCGCGCGCGGTGCGTGCCGAAGCGGTCGTTGCGCCGGCACCGCCCCCGGTACGGCGGCGCCGCGGCATGTGGCAGGGATTGGCATGGTTCGCCACCGGCGCGGCCACGGCCTGGGGCCTGGCGCTGGTGCTGCTCGCCACGCCGGTGCCGCCTGCGGATGCGCTCGCCGAAGGCGTCACCGCCAACCACGTGCGCTCGCTGATGGCCTCGCACCTGGCCGACGTGACCTCGTCCGACCAGCACACGGTGAAGCCGTGGTTCGCCGGCAAGCTCGACTTCTCACCGCCGGTGGTCGACCTGGCGGCGGAGGGTTTTCCGCTGACGGGCGGACGGCTCGACTACCTCGACCGCCGCACCGTGGCGGCGCTGGTCTACCGCTCGGGCCCGCACGTCATCAACCTGTTCGTGTGGCCGGCGCCGGATGCCCAGACCCAGCCGACCGTGCGCTCCGCGCGGCAGGGCTACCAGCTGGTGCATTGGGCCCAAGGCGGCATGCAGGTTTGGGCGGTGTCGGACCTCAATGCAGCCGAGCTGCAGAACTTTGCGGCGCTGCTGCGCGAACGCACCGCGCCGGCGGCTTCACCGAAGTAGCGGGCTCGGTTCAGTACGCGACGGCCACCGGCGGCGGCGAGGCCGGTGTGCAGCAGGCGTAGCCGGGTGAAAAACGGAGTGCTCATCGGGCGTTCTTCTTGGCGCGTCGCTCGGCGATCTCGAGGTCGATCGATGCCTGCAGGCGCGCTTGCCGTTCGAGCTCCCTCTGCCGAGTGTCGAAGCTGCTCGGGTACTCGCGGTCGATCAACGCCTGCAGACGCGCTAGCCGCTCGGGGTCTTCCCGCGGGGCGTCGACGCCCGTCGTGCGCAGGTCTTTGCTCGACTGCGAAGAAGCACCAGAAGCACCGCCGGAGGGGCCCACCCAGATCGCCACTGCGATTCCGAGAAGAAGCAGCGCGATCATGAATTCCCCGACGACGTGGTTCAGGTCGTCCTTGAGGATCGGCTTGAGCGTGCCGTCCAACCGATCTTGCGGAGGCAGCAGGACCGCGACCTTCTTGCCCACGGGGCGTGCATCGAACTTGCCGCCACTTCTTGCCTGCAGGACACCGCGTCGCCCATCGGGCCGGACGTAGTCGACCCAGACCTGTTTATCGTTGGTGCCGGTGATGACACCATCGACCTTGTCGTAAGAAAAAAGAATGGCCACGGCATCAGACGCCGACAACAGCGCGACACACAGCATGGCCACGCCCATCGCCGCCAGGCACGCCGCCACAAACACTCGCAGGATCTGCATGAACTCCAGTCGTCAGGAACGTGCCTGATTCTGGCGTCTTTCTCCTGCGGCACCGCTGCCGCAGAACGGCGTCTCAGCCCGCCGACCCTTCGCAAACCACCGCCACCGGCCGCCGCGCATCCGCACGCGCGCTCGCGACCGCCCAGGCAAAGATGCCCACGCCCGCCAGCGCCAGCAGCGCGCCGACCCAACCGGTCGAGGTCCAGCCCAGGCCGGCCGCAATGGCGACGCCGCCGAGCCAGGCGCCGAGGGCGTTGGCCATGTTGAAGGCCGAGTGGTTGAGCGCGGCGGCGAGCGTTTGTGCGTCGCCGGCCACGTCCATCAGGCGGATCTGCAGGGCCGGGCCGATGGCGACGGTGGTGCCGATCAGGAACACGGCGAAGGCCGCCGTCACGACGTGGTGCGCCGCGAAGGTGAAGCTGGCGAGCACCAGCGCCGCGTAGACGAGCACGCCGCCGATGGTGCGCATGAGCGACTTGTCGGCCAGCCGCGAGCCCACGAGGTTGCCGGTGACCATGCCCAGGCCGAACAGCGCGAGCACGAAGGGCACGCCGCCCAGCGGCAGGCCGGCCACCTCGATCAGCGTGGGCTTGATGTAGCTGAACACGGCGAACATGCCGCCGAAGCCGATGGCGCCGATGCCCAGCGTGAACCACACCTGCTTGCGCTTGAGCGCGCCGAGTTCGCGCCAGGGGCTGGCGCCGGCGGCGGGTGCGATATCGGGCACGTTGCGGCGCAACAGCACCACGGCGACGAGCGCGATGACGCCCACGAACACGAAGGCCGCGCGCCAGCCGAACAGCTGGCCCAGCCACGCCGCGATGGGCACGCCGACCAACGTGGCGCCGGTGAGCCCCAGCATCACGAGGCCGACGGCGCGCGCACGCCGCCCCGGTGGCGCGAGCGTGGCGGCCACGAGCGCGGCCACGCCGAAGTAGGTGCCGTGCGGCAGGCCGGTGGCAAAGCGCAGCAGGTTGAGCGACAGGTAGCCGGGCGCCATCGCGCTGGCGAAGTTGCCGGCCGCGAACACGGCCATCAGCGCGATCAGCAGCGCGCGGCGGCCCCAGCCGGCGGCCAGCACCGCGAGCACGGGCGCGCCGATGACCACGCCCAGCGCGTAGGCGCTGATGACGTGGCCGGCCTGCGGGATGGTGACGGCGATGTCCTTCGCGACCTCGGGCAGCAGGCCCATGATGACGAACTCGCCGGTGCCGATGGCAAAGCCGCCGACGCCCAATGCGAGCACCGCGCGCAGGAACTGGGCGGACGAGACGGACGGTGCAATGGCGGTGGTTTCCGCGCCTTCGCGGGCGGACGGTGAGGCGTTCAAGGCCGGGCTCCTGGGGGGTGCCCGGCGGACGCGGGCAAGGCCCGATTCTAGGGTAAACCCTTAAATTGTGAAGATGCTCTCGTGCGCCGCGTCGGTACCATCTTGCAATTCAGATGGCAACCAACTGCCGCACGCCCTGCGCTTCCATGTCCTTGCCCGGGCCGCGCGCAATGACTTCGCCGCGCTCCATCACGAGGTAGTCGTCGGCCAGCTCCTGCGCGAAGTCGTAGTACTGCTCGCACAGCACGATCGCCATGTCGCCGCGGTCGGCGAGCATGCGGATGACGCGGCCGATGTCCTTGATGATGCTGGGCTGGATGCCTTCGGTGGGCTCGTCGAGGATCAGCAGCTTGGGCTTGGGCGCGAGGGCGCGGGCGATGGCCAGTTGCTGCTGCTGCCCGCCGGAGAGGTCGCCGCCTCTTCGGTTGATCATCTGCTTGAGCACCGGGAACAGCTCGAACAGCTCCGCAGGAATCGGCGTGCCGCCGCTCTTGTAGGCCAGGCCCATGCGCAGGTTCTCCTCGACCGTGAGCCGCGCGAAGATCTCGCGGCCCTGCGGCACGAAGCCGATGCCGGCCCTGGCCCTGTCGTACGGCGTGGCCTTGTGGATCGGCTTGCCTTCGAGCTCGATGCTGCCGCTCTTGATGGGCACGAGCCCCATCAGCGACTTCAGCAGCGTGGTCTTGCCTACGCCGTTGCGGCCGAGCAGGACCGTGACCTTGCCGAGCGTGGCCTCGAAGCTCACGTCTCTGAGGATGTGGGAGCCGCCGTAGTACTGGTGGATGTTCTTGACTGTCAGCATGGTGGGACGCCTTCCTTGGTCTTTATCGGGGGCACCCGGTGTGCGGCACGGCGCGGTCGGCCCCACTGTGCCGGCACTTCGGGCTGCCCTGCGGTGCTCGCGTTTCGCGGGGTCTCGCAGAACTCGCCGCGCTCAAACAGCTGCGAGCCCTGATCCGCGAAACGCTGCGCTCCTCGGCGGCACAGAGGGGCCGCCCACGCCGCACCGCACACCGGACGCTGGTCGTGGCGTTGATGCCGGCGGCTCTGGCCGCGGCGACAAGTTCACCGGCCAAGGTAGACCTCGATCACGCGTTCGTCGGCCTGCACTTCGTCGAGCGTGCCCTGCGCGAGCACCGAGCCATCGCACAGCACGGTCACGATCTCGGAGATGGTGCGGATGAAGCTCATGTCGTGCTCCACCACCATCAGCGAATGCTTGCCCTTGAGCGTGAGGAACAGCTCGGCCGTGCGGGCGGTTTCCTCGTCGGTCATGCCGGCCACGGGCTCGTCGAGCAGGAGCAGCTTCGGGTCCTGCATCAGCAGCATGCCGATTTCGAGCCACTGCTTCTGACCGTGGCTCAGGTTGCCAGCCAGGCGCGACACGCTGTCGGCCAGGTGAATCGTCTCCAGCACCTCGGCCAGGCGGTCGCTCTGCGCCGAGTCGAGCCTGAACAGCATCGACGCGCGCACGCCCTTGTCGGTCTTGAGCGCGAGTTCGAGGTTCTCGAACACGGTGAGGTGCTCGAACACCGTCGGCTTCTGGAACTTGCGGCCGATGCCCAGCTGCGCGATGTCGGCCTCTCGGTGGCGCAGCAGGTCGATGGTGCTGCCGAAGAACACGGTGCCCGAGTCGGGGCGCGTCTTGCCGGTGATGATGTCCATCATCGTGGTCTTGCCCGCACCGTTGGGGCCGATGATGCAGCGCAGCTCGCCCGGCGCGATGTCGAGCGAGAGCTTGTTGATGGCCTTGAAGCCGTCGAAGCTCACACTCACGTCTTCGAGGTACAGGATGCGGCCGTGGGTGATGTCGACCTCGCCTGGCGTCGCGATGCGGCTGAAACCTGCGGTGCGGCCGCCCGATTCGGTCTGGCCCGTGGCCGCGTGCAGGCCGGCTGCGCGTGCGGCGCGCTCGGCGCCGGCTTCCATCAGGTCGGGCGTCATGCGCGAGCTCCCTTCACATCGGCGACCAGGGGCGCCTGCACCGTCGCTTCGGGCTCGGCATGCGCGGCCGCGGGCTCGCGCCGCGCTTCCTTCGCGGCCGGCGCCGCGGCCTTCTGCGTCTTCTCGCGCGACAGCCACTGGCGCACCAACCCCACGATGCCGTTCGGCAGGAACAGCGTGACAGCAATGAACAAGGCGCCCAGGAAGTACAGCCAATACTCGGGGTAGGCCACGGTGAGCCAGCTCTTGGCGCCGTTGACGATGAAGGCGCCGAGGATCGGACCGATCAGCGTGGCGCGCCCACCGACTGCGGCCCACACCGCGATCTCGATGGAGTTGGCCGCGCTCATCTCGCCCGGGTTGATGATGCCGACCTGCGGCACGTACAGCGCGCCGGCCACGCCGCACATCACGGCCGAGATGACCCAGATCGTGAGCTTGTAGGGCAACGGGTTGTAGCCCGAGAACATCACGCGCGTTTCGGCATCGCGAATGGCCTGCAGCACGCGGCCGAACTTGCTGCCGATGAGCCACTTGGCGAACAGGAAGAAGCCCAGCAGCGTGAGGCCGGTGAGCGCGAAGAGCGTCATTCGCATCTCCTGCGTGGCGATCGGGATGTTCAGGATGCGCTTGAAGTCGGTGAAGCCGTTGTTGCCGCCGAAGCCCGTCTCGTTGCGGAAGAACAGCAGCATGGCCGCGAAGGTCATGGCCTGCGTGATGATCGAGAAGTACACGCCCTTGATGCGCGAGCGGAAGGCGAAGAAGCCGAACACGAAGGCGATGAGGCCGGGCACCGCGACGATGAGCAGCAGCGTCATACCGAAGCTGCCGCTGAAGGTCCAGTGCCAGGGCAGTTCCTTCCAGTCGAGGAACACCATGAAGTCGGGCAGGTCGCTCTTGTAGTTGCCGTCGCGGCCGATCTGGCGCATGAGGTACATGCCCATCATGTAGCCGCCCAGCGCGAAAAACAGGCCGTGGCCCAGCGACAGGATGCCGGTGTAGCCCCAGATCAGGTCCATCGCCAGCGCGCAGATCGCGTAGCACATGATCTTGCCGACCAGCGCCACGGCGTAGTCGCTCATGTGCAGCGGGCTGTCGGCCGGCACCCACATGTTGAGCACGGGCGCCACGGCGCACACCACGATGAGCGCGACGAAGAAGGCCGTCCAGCCCTTGCCGCTCAGCAGCGGCCCCTTGGTTGGCAATGCGACCTTGCTCATGCTTCTGCGCTCCGGCCCTTCATGGCGAAGATGCCCTGAGGTCTCTTTTGAATGAAGATGATGATGAAGACAAGCACCGCGATCTTCGCGAGCACCGCGCCCGCCCAACCCTCGATGAACTTGTTGAGAATGCCCAGCCCCAGCGCCGCATACACGGTGCCCGCGAGCTGGCCGACGCCGCCCATCACGACCACCATGAAGCTGTCGACGATGTAGCTCTGGCCCAGGTCGGGGCCGACGTTGCCGATCTGGCTCAGCGCACAGCCCGCCAGGCCCGCGATGCCGGAGCCGAGCGCGAAGGCGTAGGTGTCGATGCGCGCGGTGTTCACGCCCATGCACGAGGCGATCGGGCGGTTCTGCGTGACGCCGCGCACGAACAGGCCCAGGCGCGTGCGGCCGATGAGCCAGCCCATCGCGAGCAGCACGAGCGCCGCGAAGACGATGATGCAGATGCGGTTCCAGGGCAGCGTGACGTTGCTCAGCATCGTGAAGCCGCCGCTCATCCAGCCGGGGTTTTCCACGCCGACGTTCTGCGCGCCGAAGAGCGATCGCACCAGCTGCTGCAGCATCAGGCTGATGCCCCAGGTGGCGAGCAGCGTCTCGAGCGGCCGGCCGTAGAGGAAGCGGATGACGCCGCGCTCCAGCACCGCGCCCACGAGCGCCGAGGCGAGGAAGGACACGGGAATCGCGGCCACCAGGTACCAGCCGAACGCCGCCTCGGGCATGTACTTCTGGAAGATGCCCTGCATCACGTAGGTGGCGTAGGCGCCGATCATCATCAGCTCGCCGTGCGCCATGTTGATGACGCCCATGAGGCCGTAGGTGATGGCCAGGCCGAGCGCGGCGAGCAGCAGCACCGAGCCCAGGCTGATACCGCTGAACACGGCGTTGATGCGGTCGCCCCAGACCAGCGCGCCGTCGATGTTCGCGATCGATGCGGTGATGGCCGCCTTCACGTCGGCCTCGGTCTCGTCGGCCAGGCGCTGGTTGAGCAGCAGCTTGGTGTCGGGGCTGCGGTTGTTGCCCAACTCCTTGGCCGCCGCCAGGCGCTTGGCCTTGTCAGCGCTGGTGAGCATGCTGGCGGCGCGCACGAGTTCGAGCTGCGCCTTGATCTTCGGGTTGGCCTCGGCGGCCAGCGCCTTCTCGACCATCGGAATGCGCGACTCGTCGGGCTCCTTGAAGAGCGCCTGTGCGGCTTCGGCGCGCACCGCGTCGTCGGTGCTCGTGAGCTTGAGTGCGGCCTGCGCGGCGTCGAGTGCGCCGCGCATGAGGTTGTTGTTGACGACGTCTTCGGCGGTGTCGGGCACCTTGAGCTCGGCGCCGGTGACGGGGTCGAAACCCTTGTCGTCCTTCATCACGAAGACCTTGTCTTCGGTGTACTTCACGGCGTCGTCGGACATCGCCTGGATGAACGCGGCGGTCTTGTCGTCGGCGGTGAGGACGGCCTTGTTGAGCGCGGCGATGCGGGCTTCGGACTCGCCGGAGGCGATGGCCCGGGCTTCGTCGGCGGTCAGCGCGTGGGCGGCCGACGCTGCGAGGAGCATGGCGGCGAAGGCGCAGTGAAGGGTTCGTCGAAGCATCATGAGATTCGTGTTGCCCCCTCTCCCTTGGGGGAGAGGGTTGGGGTGAGGGCTTGCGGCCTTCAAACAAACACGGCGACCGGATCGACCGCCGCTGCCCTCACCCCCGCCCTCTCCCCAGGGGGAGAGGGAGCAAGGCAAGGGACTTGTCGAAGACTTACATCGACTTGCCGGCCGGGTAGTCGGGCTTCTTGTCGTTGCCTTCGATGTACGGGCTCCACGGCTTGGCCTTGACCGGACCCGGCGTCTTCCACACCACGCTGAACTGGCCGTCGGCCTTGATCTCGCCGATGAACACGCTCTTGTGCAGGTGATGGTTCTTCTCGTCCATCTTCGAGACGATGCCCGACGGCGCCGTGAAGGTCTGGCCGGCCATCGCGGCGATCACCTTGTCGGTGTCGGTCGACTTGGCCTTCTCTACCGCCTGCTTCCACATGTGGATGCCGATCCAGGTGGCTTCCATCGGGTCGTTGGTGAGCGGCTTGTCCTTATGGCCGGCGATGTTCTTGGCCTTGGCGTAGTCGCTCCACTGCTTGATGAAGGCCGTGTTGGTCGGGTTCTTGATCGACATGAAGTAGTTCCATGCCGCAAGGTGGCCCACGAGCGGCTTGGTGTCCACGCCGCGCAGTTCTTCCTCACCCACCGAGAAGGCGACGACCGGCACGTCCTTGGCCTTCAGGCCCGCGTTGCCCAGTTCCTTGTAGAAGGGCACGTTGGAATCGCCGTTGATGGTCGACACCACAGCGGTCTTGCCGCCGGCCGAGAACTTCTTGATGTCAGCGACGATGGTCTGGTAGTCGCTGTGGCCGAAGGGGGTGTACTTCTCGTCGATGTCAGTGTCCTTCACGCCCTTGCTCTTGAGGTAGGCGCGCAGGATCTTGTTGGTCGTGCGGGGGTACACGTAGTCGGTGCCCAGCAGCACCCAGCGCTTGGCGCCGCCGCCTTCCTTGCTCATGAGGTAGTCGACCGCCGGAATGGCTTGCTGGTTGGGCGCGGCGCCCGTGTAGAACACGTTCTTGGAGAGCTCTTCGCCCTCGTACTGCACGGGGTAGAACAGGAGGCCGTTCATTTCTTCAACGACGGGCAGCACCGACTTGCGCGACACCGAGGTCCAGCAGCCGAAGATCACCGAGACCTTGTCCTGGCCGAGCAGCTGCTTGGTTTTTTCGGCGAACAGGGGCCAGTTGGAGGCCGGGTCGACCACCACCGGTTCGAGCTGCTTGCCCAGCACGCCGCCCTTCTTGTTGATGTCGTCGATGGCCATCAGCACCGTGTCTTTCAACACGGTTTCCGAGATGGCCATCGTGCCCGACAGCGAGTGCAGCACGCCGACCTTGATGGTGTCGGCGGCAAATGCGGGTGCAGCAGAAATGCTGGCCAGCGCGACGGCGGCGGTGAGCGCCTTGAGTGTGAAACGACGTTGCATGTGGACTCCTGCTCCGGTTGGGTTGAACCTTGTCGACAGCGCGGGGCTGGCGATGGAGAGGAGTCTGCGGAACGCACCACAAAGGGGAAATACGCCGGGTGGCGTACACGGAGGTACTCAGGCGGGGGGACGGGCCGGGGCTGCCGGCGCCCCGCCCTGCGGCTGGCCGGCGCGCGTGCACATCTCGTCGAGGAAGCCTCTCTCCAGCCTGTCGCCATTGGCCTTTGCATCCCGCGCCCAGGTACAGGCGGGGGCAAAGTCGTTCCTCAGGTAGTACACGAATGCCATGTTGGCGCGGGCGTTGCGCGCCGTCGCCGAGACCTGAAGGGCCTTGTTCAACTGGACCTGGCTCTCGTCCAGGCGTTTCTCCTGCCAGAGGAAATGGCCGTAGTCGACGAACGCCTCGGCATCGACCACCGGCTTCGACGTGGACAACCGAAAGAAGCGCTCCAGGTCGGGCGACGCGTCGCCGCGAACGGCCATCACCAAAGCGAAGCCGTGGTACGCATTGCCGTTCTCAGGGTCCAGCAGCCACGCCTGGTTGAAGCGCGCCATGGCCGTCGTGAGGTCTCTCTTGCCCCAGGCCGTCCAGCCCCGTTGGATGGCCTGCCGGGCGCCCTCGGCGCGCGAGAGGCCCTGCTTCTCCATCGACGCGATGAAGTCGGCATCGGCGTTCTTCATTGCTTCTGTTTTCGCGCGATCGCCGTACATCGGCAACTGGTTGATCGGCAGCGGGTCGGCGGATGCGACAGCTGCGGTGAGCAGCAACGAGGCTGCGATGGCGATCCAAAGACGTTTCATTCGAGTCTCCCTGTGTGTTCTTGGTGAATGGACAGGGCAGGCTAGTGAGCGCCTTGCGGCACGGGCCGCCAAATCGCGAAAGCATCGCCGTGCGATACCCGAGGGACATCGCCGGGCGACGCCGGGCTCAAGGATCGCGCGGGGTCTCGGCCGGGTACTTGCGCGCGTTGACGATCATCTTGCGCCGCGCTGCATCGGCCAGATCGACGCCGAGCTGGTCGGCCAGTTGCAGCAGGTAGAGAAGAACGTCGGCCATCTCGGCGGCCACCTCCTCGCGCTTTTCCGGCGCGAGCGTCCGGCTCTGGGCTTCGGTGAGCCACTGGAAATGCTCCAGCAGTTCGGCGGCCTCGACGGACAGCGCCGATGCCAGGTTCTTCGGTGAATGAAAGGGCTCCCAGCCCCGCGCGCTCGCGAACGCGCGCAGCGCCTGGGTCAGGTCTTGAAGATCGTCGGCGGCCATGTCGCTCCTGGAAAGTCCCCGGGAGTTTGGCATGGCCGCACGGCTACGCGATGCGGCTGCCCCGCCGGTGCAGCACCGCCACGAGCAGCGCCGACACCATCAGGTACACCAGCGCCACACCGAATGCCGCCGTGTAATCCGCCTCGCGCCCCAACTGCCCATAGAACAAGATCCCGATCAACGCCACCCCCAGCGCATTGCTCGCCTGCTGCACCATCGACAGCACGCCCGACGCCACGCCCGCATGCTGCGGCGGCAGGCCGGCGAGCACGGTGGACACCAGCGGCGCCATCACCATGCCGAGCCCCGCGCCCTGCACGAACAGCAGCGGCACCATCCACGCCACGCCATGCGCATGGCCCGGCCAGCCGGCCACGTTGGCGCACTGCAACGCATGCCCCGCCGCGAGCACGAGGGCGCCGAGCGCGATCGGTGGCGTGCCGCCGAAGCGGCGGGCGATGCGGGCGCCGGCCATCGAGGTCGCGAAGAAGCCGACGGCCAGCGCGGTGAAGACGATGCCCGAACTGAGCGGCCCCAGCGCCAGCCCCTGTTGCAGGTACAGCGCGAGCACGAAGTAGAACGAGGCGTTGCCCGCATAGAAGGCCAGCGTGGTGAGCAGCCCGGTCACGAAGCGGCGGTTGGCGAGCAGCACCGGCGCCACCAGCGGCGCACCGCCGCGTGCCGCAAGGCGGCGCTGCTGCCCCGCGAAGAGGCCCCACAGCGGCACCGCGGCGGCCAGGCACAGCCAGCTCCACAGCGGCCAGCCCTGCTGGCGCCCTTCGACCAGCGGCAGCACCACGGCCACCGAGCCGGCCGCAACCAGTGCAACACCCGCCAGGTCGAGCCGGCTGCTGCCACCGCCCTGCGTCAAAGGCGGCACCACGCGCGGCGCGAGCACCAGCGCCAGCAGGCCGATGGGCACGTTGATGAGAAAGCAGCTGCGCCAGCCGAGCCCCGCGAGGTCGGCATGGATCAGCACGCCGCCCACCAGTTGCCCCAGCGTGGCGCCCAGGCCCAGCGTGAGTCCGTAGGCTGCAAAGGCCCGTGCCCGGTCTTCGCCCGTGTAGGCGAGGCCGATCATCGCGAGCACCTGCGGCTGCAGCAGCGCGCCGGCCAGGCCCTGCAGCACGCGCGCGGCCACGAGCAACTCGGCGTTGGGCGCCACGCCGCAGGCGGCCGAGGCGAGCGTGAACAGCAGCAGGCCGAGCATGAACATGCGGCGGCGGCCGAACAGGTCGCCCAGCCGACCGCCCGTGACCAGGCCCGCAGCGGTGGCCAGGCCGTAGCCCGCGACCACCAGCTGCAGCGTGCCCGCGCTGGCCTGCAGGTCGTGCTGCATCGATGGCAGCGCGACGTTGACGATGAAGAAATCGAGCACCACCAGGAAGGTGCCGCTGAGCATGACCCACAGGCCCAGCGGGCCGGGCGCGGCGGACGTGATCGACGGGATAGAAGCGGCGGGGTTCGACGATGTCATGGCCCCCACTGTCGGCACCAGCGGGCATCGCGGCAATGACCTCCAAGGTCATGCGCGCAAGGCGCGGGCGCTCAGCGCTTGTCGAACTGCGCGGACGCAAAGGCCCACGTCATGCGCGTCGCATCAGGCCCGATCGGGTCGCTGAACAGCTGCCCGCGCGCCCCGCCGCTCCACGAGTGGCCGAGCCCCGCGATCTCGCACAGCGTGACCAGCGTGGCGCCCTTGCGCTTGAAGTCGGTCACGCGCATGGCGTGGCGCTTGCCGCGTTGCAGGTCGCGCGGCGTGCCGGGGCGCGCGCCCAGGGCGGTGGCCCAGACGGCCGCGCTGCTCACGGCGTTGCTGGGCGCCACCACGGTGTCGGCGTCGCCGTGCAGCACCAGCATCGGCGGCAGCGTCGCAAAGACGGCGGCAGCGCCCATCGCCTTGCCGACCGCAGTGACGGGCATCGGCGGCACGTGCTCGCCGCGCATCGCACCGAGCGCGGTGGCCGGCGACTTCGCGGCGCCGGGCGCCACGCCCGAGTGCATGACCACGGCGCGAAAGCGGTTCGGGTAGCGCGTGGCCAGCAGCGCCGCCATGCTCGCGCCCGCCGACAGGCCGGCCACGGCCACGCGGTCGCGGTCGGCGGGGTACAGCATGCAGGCCTGGTCGACGGCAGCCATCAGCGTGGCGGCCTCGGCGTCGGCCTTGCCGGAGCGGCGCTCGTACCAGTTCCAGCAGCCCTGCGGATGGGCGATGCGGTCCTGCTCGGGGTAGAGCACGAGAAAACGCTGGCGCACGGCGAGCGCGTTCATGCGCGTGCTGGCCGCGAAGTCGCGCCCGGTCTGGCCGCAGCCGTGCAGCATGACGATGAGCGGCAGCTTCTCGCCGGGTTGCAGTTCCAGGCCGGCCGGACGGAACAGATGAAAGCCGCGCGCACCACCGGGGCCGAGCGCCATGCCGCTGAGCCAGTCGCCCTTGCCGGGCGGCGGCTTGAGCCGCTCGGCGGTGGCGCGCCGCACCCGGCCGGCCACGCGCTGGCCGTTGCTCAGCGTGAGCTTGGTGAGCGCCTTCAGGTTGCGCTCGTAAGCGCGGGCGAAGAAGGAAGCGGTGGAGCGACGGGCCATGGCGCAGTGTGCAGGCAAAGCGCCATGCGGCCAAACGGCCGCGAAGCCTTCAGTAGATTTCCGGCACGATCATGGTGGCGGGCACGGGCTGGCGCAGGTAGTCGTCATGCCGCTCACGCGCAGGCAGCTCGACCGGCGCGTGCGCCACTTCCTGGTAGGGCAGCTGGCCCAGCAGGTGGCTGATGCAATTCAGGCGCGCCTTCTTCTTGTCGACGGCCTGCACCACCCACCACGGGGCCTCGGGGATGTGGGTGCGCTCCAGCATGATCTCCTTGGCCTTGGTGTACTCCTCCCAGCGGCGGCGGCTTTCGAGGTCCATGGGGCTGAGCTTCCACTGCTTGAGCGGGTCGTGGATGCGGCCCAGGAAGCGCATGTGCTGCTCGTCGTCGGTGATGGAGAACCAGTACTTGATGACCTTGATGCCCGAGCGCACGAGCATCTTCTCGAACTCGGGCACGGTGCGGAAGAACTCCTCGTACTCGTCGTCGCTGCAAAAGCCCATCACGCGCTCGACGCCGGCGCGGTTGTACCAGCTGCGGTCGAACAGCACCATCTCGCCGGCGGCCGGCAGGTGCGCCACGTAACGCTGGAAGTACCACTGCGTGCGTTCGCGGTCGTTGGGCGCGGGCAGCGCGGCCACGCGGGCCACGCGCGGGTTCAGGCGCTGGGTGATGCGCTTGATGACACCGCCCTTGCCCGCCGCGTCGCGGCCTTCGAAAAGAATGACCACCTTCTGCTTGCTGTGCTGCACCCAGTCCTGCAGCTTGACCAGTTCGCCCTGCAGGCGAAAGAGTTCCTTGAAATAGGCCTGGCGCGCCGCCTTGTCGGACACGGAAGACGCCGCCGATGCGGGGTCGAGCCCGTCGAGGTTGCGGTCTTCGATCTCCAGTTCGAGCTCTTCGTCGTAGCTGTCGATCAGGTCGCGGGCGATGCGTTGCATCAGGTCTTCGTGGTCGGGAAGTGCGCTCGTCAGCATGATGAAAGAGGAAAGAGTGGCGGGTAGACAAAAAGCATGCTGCACCCGCCGCATGACGGCGGCGTGACGGTTTTGCGGCGGGTTCCTGTCAGCCGACACGCCGTTGTCACATGGCGCGAACACCATCCGGGGCACTACAACAGCCCAAAAACCGTCCATGAACACGCTCGCCGCCCCGCCCTCGCAGGCACCGGAGATGCCGGCCGCGCCCAGCGCGGCGCACCGGCCCCAGCTCGACGCCAAGCCCGGCGCGATCACGCTGATCACCTTCGTGGGCCTGCTGGCCGCGGGCCTGTTGTTCACGGCCTGGAGCCTGGTGGGCGACGTCACGGCCTCGGGCGCGCCGGTGACGACCTGGGTGCCCTACATCCTGCTGGGCGTGGCGCTGCTGATTGCACTGGGCTTCGAGTTCGTCAACGGCTTCCATGACACGGCCAATGCCGTGGCCACGGTGATCTACACGCACTCGCTGCCGCCCAACTTCGCGGTCGTGTGGTCGGGCTTCTTCAACTTCCTGGGCGTGCTGGTGTCCAGCGGCGCGGTGGCCTTCGGCATCATCGCGCTGCTGCCGGTGGAGCTCATCCTGCAGGTGGGTTCGGGCGCGGGCTTCGCGATGGTGTTCGCGCTCTTGATCGCCGCGATCATCTGGAACCTGGGCACCTGGTGGCTGGGCCTGCCGGCCTCGTCGTCGCACACGCTCATCGGCTCGATCATCGGCGTGGGCGTGGCCAATGCGCTGATGCACGGGCGCGACGGCACGAGCGGGGTCGATTGGGCGCAGGCCACCAAGGTCGGCTATTCGCTGTTGCTGTCGCCGATGGTGGGCTTCGGCTGCGCTGCCCTGCTGCTGCTGGTGCTGCGCGCCTTCGTGAAAAACCGCGCGCTGTATGAAGAGCCCAAGGGCAGCACGCCGCCGCCGTGGTGGATTCGCGGCCTGCTCATCCTCACTTGCACCGGCGTGTCGTTCGCGCACGGCTCGAACGACGGGCAAAAGGGCATGGGCCTGATCATGCTGATCCTGGTGGGCACGGTGCCCATGGCCTACGCGCTGAACCGCGCGATGCCCGCGAACGAAACCGTGAAGTTCGTGGCCGTGGCCGAGATGGCGCAGAACGCGCTGAACCGCAAGGCGCCCGCCACCCTGCCCGCGCTGGAGCCCGCCGCCGCGCGCGACACGCTCTCCACCTATGTGCGCACCCGCGAGTTCAACGACCGCGTCGTACCGGCACTCGCCGTCACGGCCGGCAGCATCGGCCAGCAGGTGCGCCAGCACGGCTCGCTGGCCGCGGTGCCGGCCGAGGCGGTGGCCAACGTGCGCAACGACATGTACCTGGCCTCGGAGGCCATCCGCCACCTCGACAAGAGCGGGGCCGCGGCCTTCGACGACGAGACCAAGCTGCGCGTCAACACGTTCCGCCAGGAGCTGGACAGCGCCACGCGCTTCATTCCGCTGTGGGTCAAGATCGCGGTGGCCATCGCGCTGGGCCTGGGCACCATGATCGGCTGGAAGCGCATCGTGGTCACCGTGGGCGAGAAGATCGGCAAGACGCACCTGAGCTACGCGCAGGGCGCCTCGGCCGAGCTGGTGGCGATGTGCACCATCGGCGCGGCCGACATGTACGGCCTGCCGGTGTCGACCACGCACGTGCTGTCGTCGGGCGTGGCCGGCACCATGACGGCCAGCGGCTCGGGCCTGCAGATGTCCACGCTGCGCAACCTCGCGCTGGCCTGGGTGCTGACGCTGCCGGTGGCCATGGCGCTGTCGGGCTCGCTGTACTGGCTGTTCACCCGTCTTTTCTGATCACACACCTTGTCGTCGGTATTCCATGACCTGTCCGCCCAGACCTACGGCGGTGACGAAGCCGGGCTGATCTGCGGCTACCTGTTCGATGCCGCGGCGCCGGAGCCGGCGCGCGCGATCGATTCGGCGCAGGCCGCCGCGTGGCTGGCTGCGCACAACAGCACGGAGGACGACAGTGGCGCCTACGTGTGGCTGCACTTCAACCTCAGCCACGCGCACGCGGAGCGCTGGTTGACGCGGCACGCGGCGCTGTCGGACACCTTCTACGAGACGCTGCACGAAGGCCTGCCCTCCACGCGCATCGAACGCGCGGACGACTCGCTGATCGCGGTCATCAACGACGTGCACTTCGAGTTCAGCTTCGAGCCCTCGGACATCTCCACGCTGTGGATCAGCGTCGGCCCGCGCCTGGTGGTCACGGCGCGCACCAAGCCGCTGCGCTCGGTCGACGCGCTGCGCACGGCCGTGAAGGCGGGCGAGGCGCCGCGCTCGAGCACCGAGCTGCTCGAGCACCTGCTGCGCGCGCAGGCCGACGTGCTGGTGAAGATCGTGCGCGGCGTCACCTCGCGCATCGACCGCATCGAGGACGAGCTGCTGGCCGGGCGCCTGGACCACAAGCGCGCGCGGCTGGGTGTGCTGCGCCGGTTGCTGGTGCGGCTGCAGCGGCTGCTGGCGCCCGAGCCGGCCGCGCTGTTCCGCCTGCTGCAGGGCCCGCCGGCCTGGATGGCCGAGCCCGACGTGCAGGAGCTGCGCGGCTCGACCGAGGAGTTCTCGGTGGTGCTGCGCGACATGCAGGCGCTGCAGGAGCGCATCAAGCTGCTGCAGGAAGAAATCGCCGCCAACGTCAACGAGGACAACAACCGCAGCCTGTTCGTGCTGACGGTGGTCACGGTGCTGGCGCTGCCGATCAACATCCTGGCCGGCCTGTTCGGCATGAACGTGGGCGGCATTCCGCTGGCGGAGCACAAGCACGGGTTCTGGATCGTGGTGGCGATCGTCGCCACCTTCACCGCCGTGGCCGCCTGGACGGCGTTTCGCAAGAAGCGCTGAGGCGCGGTCGCACTCAATCCGACGGCAGCGGCGCAACGGCCGCGTCCTGCATGCATTGCAGGAAGACGCGCGTGGGTGTGTTCATCGCCTCGCTGCGCAGGCGGAAGGCGCACATGGGGCCGCGCAGCAGTTCGCCCGGCATGGCGATGCGGCGCACGAGCCCGCGCCGCTCGAAGTCTTCGGCGTAGTGGTTGGCGGTGGCCCACAGCAGGCCCGAGCTGCGCACGAGGTGCAGCGCGAGCGGGGCCGAGTCGGCCTGGATGTCGGCCGGGTGCGGCCCGCCCGGGCGGCGGTGCACCGACAGCATGCGGTCCAGCTTGGGTCGCAGCGGCGTGCGGTGCGGCGGCAGCACCCAGCGCTCGTTGGCGGCCTCGGCCCAGGTCGGCGCGCGCTTGAGCGCCAGCCGGTGCCGCGGCGCCGCCACGATGCTGCTGAACTCCTCGTACAGCGGCGTGACCTCGACGCGGTTGAGGTCGACCGTCCACTCCGCGTGCGCGAGCATGAGGTCGATGCGCCCGTCCTGCAGCGCGCCGTGCAGGTCCTCGATCTCCAGCGTCTGCACCATCGGGCGCACGTGGGGCAGCATCTGCGAGGCCTGCAGCAGCGCGACCGCGAGCCGCTGCGCCGAGAACACGGGCAGCACGCCCAGGCGCAATTCGCCGCTCACGCCCACGCGCAGGTCGCGCAGCGACTCCTCGGCCAGCATCAGCTCGCCCAGCACGCGGTCGGCGTGCCGGACCATGCTCAGCCCCGCCGCCGTGGGCGCGATGCGCTTGGTGGTGCGCTCGAACAGGCGTACCTGCAGCGTGGCCTCGAGCTGGGCCAGCGTGCGCGACAGCGCGGGCTGGGTGGTGTTGAGCAGCTCGGCCGACTTGCTCAGGCTGAGCGTGCGGCCCAGCTGGCTGAGCAGCCGCAGCTGGCGCAGCGTGAGGTTTCGTTCCAGGAAGGAGGCCATGGCCATTTATATCGGCAACGGTATGAGTACGCTCGGATTTCTCATTTGTCGCCCTCCCCCAGCCTGCCCAGAATCCGCCCACCCCCTGGCACCCCGGAGACCCGCGATGACCGAACCGACGAAGCGATCCCTTTGCGCCGCCCTCATAGCTGCCGCCCTGCTGGCCGGCCTGCTGCCCGCCGGCGCCGCGGCCCAGGCGTACCCGACCAGGCCCGTGCGCCTGATCGTGCCGTGGGCGCCCGGCACGCCGGCGGACGTGGCGGGCCGCGTGGTGGCCGAGCGCATGGCGGGCGGGCTGGGCCAGACCGTGTTCGTCGAGAACCGGCCGGGCGCGGCCGGCACCGTGGGCCTGGGCGAGGTGCTGCGCCAGCCGGCCGACGGCTACACGGTCTACATGCTGTCGTCGGCCTCGTTGGTGGCGCCGCTGCTGTTCCCCAGCCAGTCGCTCGATCTGCTCAAGAGCCTGGAGCCGGTCGGCATGACGGCCTGGAGCTACAACGTGCTGGTGGCGCCCGCCGCCTCGGCGCTGGGCTCGCCGCGCGAGCTGGAGGCCGCGGCCAAGGCCCGGCCGGGCACGCTGAGCTTCGGCTCCGGCGGCAACGGCACGCCGGCGCACCTGGCCGGCGCGCTGTTCGCCCAGCAGACCGGCAGCCAGCTCACGCACGTGCCGTACAACCAGTTCCCGATGGCGGTGGGCGACCTGCTGGCCGGGCGCCTGGACACCATGTTCCTGACCGCGTCGGCGGCGCTGCCCCACATCCAGGCCGGCAAGCTGCGCGCGCTCGCGGTGACCGGCGCGCACCGCCTGCCGGCCCTGCCCGCGGTGCCCACGATGATCGAGCAGGGCTACGCGGGCTTCGAACTGCGCTCCTTCGACGGCATGACGGTGCGCAGCGGCACGCCGCGCGAGATCGTCGAGCGGCTCGGCGACGCGCTCGCCAAGGCGCTGGCCGCCCCCGAGGTGCGCGAGCGCCTGGCCACGCTGGCGCTCGAGCCGGAGCCGATGACGCCGGCGCGCTTTCGCACCGTGCTGGCGGCCGAGTCGGACAAGTGGCTGCGCCTGGGCCGCGGCGCCGGCATCAAGGCCGACTGAGCGCGCGATGCAGGCAGACATCGTGATCGTCGGGGGTGGCTCGGCGGGCTGCGTGCTGGCCGCCCGCCTGAGCGAAAACCCCGCGCTGCAGGTGGTGCTGGTCGAGGCGGGGCAGCCCTCGCGCAACCCGTGGCTGAAGATTCCCATCGGCTACTTCAAGACGGTGGGCCACCCCCGGCACGACTGGCGCTTCGAAACCGACCCCGAGCCCGACATGGCGCAGCGCCGCCTGCCCTGGCCGCGCGGACGGGGGCCGGGCGGCTCCAGCCTCATCAACGGCATGCTGTACCTGCGCGGGCACCGCGCCGACTACGACCAGTGGGCCGCGCTGGGCAACCCGGGCTGGGACTGGGACAGCGTGCGCCCCTACTTCGACCGGTCGCAGCCCGCGGCCGATGGGCCGCTGTGGGTGTCCGCGCTGCCGCGCGATGCGCTGTCCGACGCCTTCATCGCCG
Source organism: Variovorax sp. FW301-JW7 (assembly GCF_058788795.1). Lineage (NCBI taxonomy): Bacteria > Pseudomonadati > Pseudomonadota > Betaproteobacteria > Burkholderiales > Comamonadaceae > Variovorax > Variovorax sp. FW301-JW7. The sequence goes on along the minus strand of NZ_JBYTBC010000002.1, from coordinate 402,272 downwards.
CGGCGGCGCACGCCGGCATCGCGCCCACAGCCGACTTCAACGGCGGCGACAACAGCGGCGCCGGCTACTTCCGGATGACGACGCGCCACGGGCAGCGGATGGACACCGGGCGGGCCTTCCTGGCGCCGGCGCGGGGCCGGCCCAACCTGCGCGTGCTGTCGGGCGCGCAGGCGACCCGCGTGTGCTTCGAGGGGCGGCGCGCCGTCGGCGTGGACTGTGTGCGCGACGGCAAGGCCGAACGCGTCTCGGCGCGGCACGAGGTGATCCTGAGCGCCGGTGCCATCCAGTCGCCGCAGCTGCTGCAGCTCTCGGGCGTGGGGCCGGCCGGGCTGCTGGGCCGCCTGGGCCTGCCGGTGGTGGCGCCGCTCGAGGGCGTGGGGCGCAACCTGCAGGACCACCTGCAGGTGCGGCCCAGCTACCGCTGCCACGGCATCGAGACGCTCAACGACATCGCCCACAGCCGCTGGCGCAGCGCGCGCGAGTTCATGCGCTACCTGCTGACGCGCGGCGGCGCGCTGAACGGCGGCGTCTACCGCGCCGGCGCCTTCTTTCCGGCAGGCGACGAGGCCGCGGGGTGGCCCGATGCGCAGATCCACTTCGGGCTGGTGAGCTTCGAGCGGCCGCACCAGCCGCCGCATCCGTTCCCGGGCGTGACGCTGTCGGCCTGCCTGCTGCGCCCGCACAGCCGCGGCGAGATCATGCTGCGCTCGGCCGATCCGCTGGCGGCGCCGTCGATCCAGCCGCGCTACCTGTCGCACGAAGCCGACCGCGCGCTGGCCGTGCGGCTGGTGCGCAAGATGCGCGAGATCGCCGCCGCGCCGCCGCTGGCGCGCTACCTGGCGCAGGAGCACGAGCCCGGGCCCGCGCTGGCCAGCGACGCGCAGCTGCTGGACTGGGTGCGCCGCCGCGGCGGCAGCATCTTCCATCCGGTGGGCACCTGCGCCATGGGCCCCGCCGACGATGGCGCTGCGGTGGTGGATGCCCGCCTGCGGGTCCACGGCCTGCAGGGGCTGCGTGTGGTGGACGGCTCGGTGATGCCGCGGCTGGTGTCGGGCAACACGAACGCGCCGATCATCATGATCGCCGAGCGCGCCGCCGACCTCGTCAAGCACGACCTGCGCGCCTGAGCGCCCAGGGGACGGCGCGCGCCAAGCCGCTTGGGCGATGAGGTTAATGCTATTTATCTAGTAGCACCGCGAAGCATCCACACGCCGGTGTCGGCGGGCGAGAGCGCCTAGAATCGGCCGGTGTCTTCTACTCTCAATGCCGATCTTCACTGCCACTCCGTGGTCTCCGACGGCACATTGACGCCCGAAGCGCTGGCAGCCCGCGCCGCCGCCAACGGGGTCGAGCTCTGGGCCCTCACCGACCACGACGAGGTCGGCGGCCAGCACCGCGCCGCCGCGGCCGCGCGCGAAAACGGCATGCGCTACCTCACGGGCACTGAGATCTCGGTGACCTTCGCGAACGAAACCGTGCACATCGTCGGCCTGGGTTTCGACCCCGACGACGCCGCCATGTCGCAGGGCCTGTACGACACGCGCGGCGGGCGCGGCAAGCGCGCGCAGGAAATGTCCGAGGGGCTGGCCAAGGTCGGCATCCACGGCGCCTACGAAGGCGCGCTCAAGTTCGTCGGCAACCCCGAACTCATTTCGCGCACGCACTTCGCGCGCTTCCTGGTCGAGCAGGGCCACTGCCGCGACACCCCCGAGGTGTTCCGCAAGTTCCTCACCGAAGGCAAGCCGGGCTACGTGCCGCACCGCTGGGCCTCGCTGAAGGATGCCGTGCACTGGATCACCGCCGCCAAGGGCATGGCCGTGATCGCGCACCCGGGCCGCTACAAGTTCACGGCCAACGAGGAGTACGCGCTGTTCCTCGAATTCAAGGCGCACGGTGGCCAGGCGATCGAGGTCGTCACGGGCAGCCACACGCCGGCCGAATTCGTCGAGTACGCCGACAAGGCGCTCGAGTTCGATTTCGCCGCCTCGCGCGGCAGCGATTTCCACAGCCCCGACGAGAGCCACTGCGATCTCGGCAAGCTGCCACCGTTGCCCGGCAGCCTCACGCCGGTGTGGGAACTGCTCGGCCACCGCATCCAGCAGTGAGCCAGAGCCCCGGGCCCGGCATCGACAGCGCGGCCACCGCCGCGCTCGCCCAGGCACGCGCCGCAGCGCAAACCCGCCGCCGCACCGAATCCGAACGCATCCTCGCGGGCATCGGGCTGGTCATCCTGGCGGTGGCCTGCTTCGCCACGCTCGATACCGCCACCAAGTACTCGACGCTCGCCGTGCCGATCCTCATGGGCGTGTGGTTCCGCTATGCCTTCCAGGCCGTGGCCACCACGCTGGTGCTGTTGCCGCTGCGCGGCACGGCCCTGCTGCGCACGCAGCACCCGCGCTACCAGGCGCTGCGCGGGGCGCTGCTGCTGGGCTCGAGCCTCTTTGCCTTCCTGAGCCTGCGCTACATGCCGCTGGCCGAGTTCACGTCGATCGTGCTGATCGCGCCGCTGGTGATCACGCTGCTGGCCGCCACCACCCTCAAGGAGCAGGTGTCGCCGCTGCGCTGGACGCTGGTGGCCGGCGGCTTCATCGGCACGCTGGTCATCCTGCGTCCGGGCGGCGGCAGCTTCAGCTGGGCCATGCTGCTGCCGCTGGGGCTGGTGCTGACCAACGCCTGGTTCCAGGTGCTCACCAGCAAGCTCGCGCAGACCGAGAACCCGCTGACCATGCACTTCTACACGGGCTGGGTCGGCACGCTGCTGGCCTCGGTGGCCGTGCCTTTCGCCTGGACCGCCCTGCCCTCGTGGGAATGGTGGGCGCTGCTGTGTCTCATGGGTTTCATGGGCACGGTGGGACACTTCATGCTGATCCTGGCCTACCAGCGCGCGCCGGCCTCCACCCTCACCCCGTACCTGTACGCGCAGATCGCCTTCGCGATGCTGGGCGGCTGGCTCATCTTTTCCCACGTGCCTGACCGCTTCTCGCTGATCGGCATGGCGATGATCGCCGTGTGCGGCGCCGCCGGCGCGTGGCTCACCGTGCGCGAGCGGCGCGTGCCGATCGAACCGGCGGAATCCTGATCAGGAGCAACCCACACCATGGCCCAGTACTTCGAAGTCCATCCCGAGAACCCCCAGCAGCGCCTGCTGAAGCAGGCCGTCGCGCTGCTCGCGCGCGGCGAGATCGTGGCGGTGCCCACCGACTCCAGCTACGCGCTGGCCTGCCACCTGGACGACAAGGACGCGGTCGACCAGCTGCGCCGCATCCGCCAGGTCGACGACAAGCACCACCTCACGCTGCTGTGCCGCGACCTGAGCGAGCTGGCCAACTACGCGCGCGTCGACAACAAGCAGTACCGCCTGCTCAAGGCCGCCACGCCCGGCCCTTACACCTTCCTGCTCGAAGCCACCAAGGAAGTGCCGCGCCGCGTGAGCCATCCGCAGCGCAAGACCATCGGCCTGCGCGTGCCCGACCACAAGGTGCTGCTGGAGCTGCTGGAACTGCACGGCGCACCGCTGCTGGCCACCACCCTCATCGCGCCCGGTGAGACCGAGGCGCTGAACGACGCGCAGGAAATCCGCGAGCGCTTCGAGAAGCAGATCGGCGCCGTCATCGACGCCGGCGCCTGCCCGTCGCAGCCGACCACCGTGGTCGACCTCACGCCCATGGGCACGGGCGACGACCCGGTCGTGGTGCGCCAGGGCCGCGGTGCACTCGCGGTGCTTGGCCTCTGACAAACGGCTCGGCCGCCTCATTCCTCTCTGACACAATCGCGCAGTGGATATTTCCAATCTGATACAGACCGTTCTGATTTACGCACTGCCGGTGATCTTCGCGATCACCGTGCACGAAGCGGCGCACGGCTACGTGGCACGCCACTTCGGGGACAACACCGCGGCCATGATGGGCCGCGTGACGCTCAACCCACTGAAGCACATCGACCCCATCGGGACCATCCTGATGCCGCTGATGCTGTACTTCGCGACCTCGGGCGCCTTCCTGTTCGGCTATGCCAAGCCGGTGCCGGTCAACTTCAACCGCCTGCGCCATCCCAAGCGCGACATGGTGTGGGTCGCGCTCGCAGGCCCGGCCTCCAACTTCATCCAGGCCATCCTGTGGGCCGTGCTGCTCATCGTGATCGTCGCGGCCGGCGTCAATGAAACCTTTTTCATCAAGATGTGCCAGGGCGGCGTGCTGGTCAACCTCGTGATGTGGGCCTTCAACCTGTTCCCGCTGCCCCCGCTCGACGGCGGCCGCGTGCTGGCCGGCCTGCTGCCCAGCGGCCCGGCGCAGAATTTCCTGGCGCGCATCGAGCCCTACGGTTTCTTCATCGTGATGGCGCTGGTGCTCGCCGGCATCGTCAGCAACTACTGGCTGCGCCCGCTGATGGATGCCGGCTACTTCGTGGTCAACCTGCTCATCACGCCGCTCAAGGCAATGCTGCTCTAAGTCTCTCCTTCCGTCACATGGCTTCGTCTTCTCCCGCTCCCCTGCGCGTCCTGACCGGCATCACGCCGTCGGGCACGCCCCACCTCGGCAACTACGTCGGCTCCATCCGCCACTCGGTGCGCCAGAGTGTCGCGGCCGGCGTCGAGAGCTACTTCTTCCTGGCCGACTACCACGCGCTCATCAAGGTGCAGGAGCCTGCGCTCATCCAGCGCTCCACGCTCGAAATCGCGGCCAGTTGGCTGGCCTGCGGCCTCGACCCCGAACGCGTCACCTTCTATCGCCAGTCGGACATCGCCGAGATCACCGAGCTCACCTGGTTCCTGACCTGCGTCACCGGCAAGGGCGTGCTCAACCGCGCGCATGCCTACAAGGCCCAGCTCGACAAGAACATCGCCAAGGGCGAGGAGCCCGATGCCGACGTCACGGCGGGCCTGTTCATGTACCCCGTGCTGATGGGCGCCGACATCCTGATGTTCAACGCCCACAAGGTGCCCGTGGGCCGCGACCAGGTGCAGCACATCGAGATGGCGCGCGACATGGCGCAGCGTTTCAACCACCAGTACGGCGAGCACTTCACGCTGCCCGACGCCGAGATCGACGATGCGGTCGCCACCTTGCCCGGCCTCGACGGCCGCAAGATGAGCAAGAGCTACAACAACACGATCCCGCTGTTCGCGCCGCGCGCGCAGCTGCAAAAGCAGATCGCCAGCATCGTCACCGACTCGCGTGCACCCGGCGAGCCCAAGGACACCGAGGGCTCGGCCCTGTTCCAGATCTACCAGGCCTTCGCCAGCGCCGAGGAAACCGAAGCCCTGCGCAAGGCGTATGCCGACGGCATCGCCTGGGGCGACGCCAAGCAGGTGCTGTTCGAGCGCATCGACCGCGAAGTGGCGCCGCTGCGCGCGCGCTACGAGGCGCTCATGAACGACCCGGCCGAGATCGAGCGCATCCTGCTGCTGGGCGCCGAGAAGGCGCGCAAGCTGTCGCGCCCCTTCATGACCTCGCTGCGCCATGCGGTCGGCCTGCGCAACCTCGCGGCGGGCCGCGACGGCGCCGGCGCCAAGGCCGCCAAGGTGGCGAAGCCCAGCTTCAAGCAATACCGCGAGAAGGCCGACGGCCTCTTCTATTTCAAGCTGCTCGATGCGCGCGGCGAAACCCTTTTGCAAAGCCGTGGATTCGCGTCGCCGCAGGAAGCGGGCCGTACCATCGCCGACTTGCAGGTGCAACGCGGCGCGGCGCTCACGGCACTGGCCGCGCAGCTCGAACCGGTCGACGCGCAACAGGCTCGCGCCGCCACCGAGGCGCTGGAGGCACTGGCGGAGGCAACGTCCACCACCCAGGGACATTGATCCGGCAACAACCCGCGGGCCATCCGCCGGCGGGTGTGACAAGAGAGAAGACGGTGCGATCACAAAGGAAGAAAACATGAGCATTTATGTCATCGACGACCACCCCCTGATGCGCGACGCGATCGTGATGGTCCTGCGACGCCTGCGCCCCGCCGAGAACATCGTCGAGCTCGAGCGGCTCGACAAGCTCGCCAGTTCGGTCCAGCAGCGTGGCGCGCCCACTCTTTTCTGCCTGGACCTGAAGCTGCCGGACACCAATGGCGTCTCGGGCGTGATCGCGGTCAAGCAGGTCTATCCGAACGTGCCGATCGCCGTGTACTCGGCAGCCCCGGCCGCCGACATGGAAGACGCCTGCATCGAGGCCGGCGCCGACACCTACATCGAGAAGTCGGCCAGCTCCAACGAGCTGGCAGCCGCCCTGCGCGGCCTGCTGATGGCCGGGTCGGAAGACGACACCGAGGAGATGCCGGCCGCCAACAGCGGCAAGCTCTCCAAGCGCCAGACCCAGCTGATCGCCATGCTCGACAAGGGCATGAGCAACCGCGACATCGCCACCGACCTGGAGATCAGCGAACACACGGTGAAGGTGCACCTGTGGCGCCTGTTCCGCCGTCTGGGCGTGAAGAGCCGTACGCAGGCCCTTCACTATGCACGGACGAATGGATTGTTGTCGGGCTGAGCCCGCGAAGCTGCTGGTTTGATCAGGAACCGCGCCTCGTGCGCGGTTTTTTTCATGGAGGCGCCCCCTGCAGGCGCCTCCGTTCATCCGCTCAGGAGGGCTTTCGCCGGTACACGAGCTGATGCACGACCTCGACGGTGTAGATCCCCTGCGTGTTCGGAACCACTTGATAGACCGCCGCATTGAGGTCGAGCTCGACGTTCTCGGAAAACTCCGTGTCGAACGTCTTTGAATAGACGGGGACCTTGACGTACGGACTGTCCCGATCGGTGATCAAGGTGACCACGATGCGAACCGAGGTCTGTCCCGTGACCTCCCACCCGCGAGGTGCATTGGTCGGCACCACCGTTCCGGTAATGCGATATCGCGCCTTGGGCCGCTGGATGGCAACGCGCGGATCATCCGGCCAGTAGATCATCCGGGCCCCTTCCAGGCTGTAGCGGAAAGCGAATCCCGCACTCTTGCCGATCGGGGTCTGCGCCAACACCACGGCATTTGCGCCAATGTCATAGGCCGTGCTGACCGACGTGACCGGCGTATCCGCAGGAAACGTTCCGGGGGTCGCCAGAACCAATTCGCCCATGCGATGTGGACTGGCGCCATTGAAGCTTCCACCCGATCCGGACAGATAGCCGCGAAGTTCAAAGCCTGGCATGGGGATGGAGCAACTTCCGACATCGAACCCCGATGGCCAGAAATCCTTGAAGTACGTCTCGAGCCGATAGCCATTGCACCCCACATCGGGGGTGTACCTGCTTCCGTTGTCCGGCGCGGCAAGCGTCTCGATCAACGCGAACTTCAGATGTGGCCCCGCCGCCGCCGGCGCGGTGGGCGTGACCGTCAGGTAGGCCGCCTCGCTGTCCTTCACCCCATCGTTCACCACCAGGCGAACCACGAACTCGCCGGGAACGTCCGGGAGGAAAGAAGGAGTTGCACTGTCGGCGCCAGCGAGCACCGCCTTGCTGTTCAAGGGCTTGGACTGCAGCACCCACACGTAGCGCAGCGAACGCCCTTGCGCCGCCTGGCTCGTGCGGCCATCGAGCTTGAGGACCAGCCCCAGGGTCGTGTCGGCGGGTTTCGCCACGCGGGCTTGCGGCGGTTCATCCCCGACGGGAGCCGGCGTCTCCGGCTCCGAGGGGCCGGAAGGCCCGCCCGTGCCCGTGCCCGAATTTGGCGAAGGCAGACCGAACACAGGCCCTCCGCCGCCACCACCTCCGCCACCGCATGCGGTCAGCAATGCGAGCGCCGCAACGCCCAACGCATGTTTGAACTGAATCGCCATATCGCCTGATCCTCCCTTGTGTATTGACAGGGAAGATAGCAGAGCCGGCGACGCATTCGCGCGCTCGTCGCGGCTTTGCGGCACCTGTGTGATCGCGCGCCGCTCAGCCGCCCGACGCACTCACCCGCGCCTGCGCCACCGCCTCGTCGGCGTCGTGCAGCGCCACGCGGAACACGCTGCCGCTGCCCAGGCGCGAACGCACGCTGACCGGGTGCCCCAGCACGTGCGACAGGCGAGCCACGATGGCCAGGCCGAGGCCGAAGCCGTCGGAGGTGCCGGCGTGGTCGGCGACCTTGTAGAACTCCAGGAACACGTCGCGCAGGTGCTCGGGCGCGATGCCGATGCCGGTGTCCCACACCTCCACGCGCATGCCCTCGCGGGTCTGGCGCGCGGCCAGCAGCACGCCGCCTTCGGTCGTGTACTTGATGGCGTTGGCGAGCAGGTTGCCGATCATGCGGCGCACGCGGATCGGGTCGGTGAGGAACGAGCCCTCGGTCACGTGCACCCGGAAGTCCAGGCCCCGGCTCTCGGCCACGGGGCGGTACTGCAGCTCCAGGTCGTGCAGCAGCTCGGCCACGTCGACGCGCTCGATGTGCAGGCGCACCTGGCCCGCGTCGATGCGCGCCAGGTCGAACATGGAGTCGAACAGCGCGTTCACCGCGTGGGTGGCGCGCACGATCTTCGGGGCAAGCTCGAGCACCAGCTCGGGCTCGTTGCGCAGCCAGTCGGCGTACAGCGACAGCGCCAGCACGGGCTGGCGCATGTCGTGCGCGGCGCTGGCCAGGAAGCGGTTCTTCATGGCCACGGCCGACACCGCCGCCTGCCGCTGCTGCGTGAGCGACTTGATCAGGATGTGGTTGTGGAACAGCAGCTCCAGGCTATTGCGCGCGGTCTCATGGATGTTGCGGCCGGCGCGCAGCAGCAGGAACCAGTGCAGGATCGGCAGCAGCGGCATCAGGTAGCCGTACTGGAACTGCGGGCTCTGCAGGGTCACGGCCACGAGGCGCACCAGCACCGCGCCGAGCATGGTGATGAACAGCGTGTTGACGTAGCGCTTGAGCAGCGGCGGGTGCAGCGCCAGCCCGTTGAGCGGGAAGGTGCCCACACCGGCCACGATGAGCCAGCTCATGAACTGGTTGACCTGCGGTGTGCGCTCGAAGAACAGCAGCACCGAGCAGCCCCACACCACCGCGCTGGTGCTCCACACGAAGCCGTAGCGGTCGGTGAACTGCTGCTGTGCAACAGCGCTGCGCCCGGCGTAGCGCACGGCGTACACGCGCGCACCCCAGGCCCGGCAGGCGGTGGCGATCAGGCCGGCGGCCAGCCAGGTCAGCAGCTCCCAGCGGGGCACGTGGCCCCAGCTCAGGCCGACCATGGCGGGCATGAGCGCCGCCGAGACGAGGTAGGAGCCGCGCGCCGAGCGCATCAGGCTGCGGATGAGTTCCCCGCGCACCCACGACTCGGCCTCGTCGGCCGACGCCGGAGCGGGTGTCACGCTTGCGATTGACGCATTCGCCATGGGTGCATGACCGTGGTGGATTCGGCCAAACCAAAGAAGGATGGAGACAAACGCCTGCGCAGGCGCCGGAAGGTCGCGATCTTAACGGGCCGCCCCCTGCTGTTCGAGCCACCCCGCGCAGAAAATCCGCCCGCGCCTGCCCGTGGCCCATCCACTGCGGCGCCCCGCATTACCATGGCGCCTGCCGCCACACACCGCACCCTATGCTGAACAACATCACCCCTTTCCTCGTCCACTGGGCCATCACTGGCATCTCGCTGTGGGTCGCCAGCCATCTCTTCAAGGGCCTCAAGTTCGAGAGCACCTCGGCGCTGATCGTGTCGGCGTTGCTGCTCGGCCTGGCCAACGCCATCGTCAAGCCGCTGCTGATCGTGCTCACGCTGCCGCTGACGCTGCTGACCTTCGGGCTGTTCCTGCTGGTCATCAACGCGCTGATGATCCTGCTGGTGGCGGCGCTGGTGAAAGGCTTCAAGGTGTCGGGCTTCTGGACCGCGCTGTTCGCGAGCATCTTCATCTCGCTGCTGAGCATCGTCATCGGCTCGTTCGTGACGGGCGGCGATCCGGCCGAGCAGATCCAGATGCCGCAGGGCGGCAACTGGCTCTGAGCCGGCCCCTCCCCCGCGAGACCGCACCTTGCCCCCGCGCCCGCAGGCCGCCGCGCCCCCCGCCCGCCCCGTGACGATGGCCGACGTGGCCGCGCGCGTGGGCGTGTCGAAGATGACGGTCTCGCGCGCGCTCAACCGCCACCCCGGCAGCGGGCGCCTGGCCTCCGAGGCGCTGCGCGCGCGCATCCTCGCGGCCTGCGAGGAGATGGGCTACGTCATCGACCAGACCGCGCGCACCTTCTCGAGCAAGCGCTCGGGCTTCGTGGCGGTGCTGATCCCGTCGCTCAACAACTCCAACTTCTCGGACACCGCGCAGGGCATCACCGCCGCGCTCGAGGCGCGCGGGCTGCAGCCGCTGCTGGGCCACACCGACTACCGCCAGGACACCGAGGAGCGGCTGATCCGCTCCATGCTGATGCGCCGGCCCGAGGGCGTGATCCTCACGGGCGGCAGCCACACGCCCGCCGCGCGCGCCATGCTGCAGGCCGCCGGCGTGCCGGTGGTCGAGACCTGGGACCTGCCGGCCGAGCCGCTCGGGCACACGGTGGGCTTTTCCAATGCCGACGCGGCGGCGGCGATGGTGCACCACCTGCACGGGCGCGGCTACCGGCGCATCGCCTTCATCGGCGGCACCTCCGGGCGCGACACGCGCGGCGCCGACCGCCAGCGCGGCTACGCCCGCGCGATCCGCGAACTCGGGCTGCCCGACGGGCGAGTCATCAGCTTCGGCGAACCGCCGATCTCGATGGTGCAAGGCGGCGAGGCCGTGCGGCAGCTGATGCGCCAATGGCCCGACGTCGACGCGGTGCTCTGCGTGTCCGACCTCTCGGCCTTCGGTGCGCTGATGGAATGCCAGCGCCAGGGCTGGGACGTGCCGGGCCGCATCGCGATCGCGGGCTTCGGCGACTTCGAAGTCGCGCGCGCCTGCCATCCGCGCATCACCACCGTGGCGGTGGACTGCGTGGGTCTCGGCAAGGCGGCGGGCGAACTGCTGCTGCGTGTGATGGACGGTGCGCGGGACGGGCACCGGCCGCCGATGGAGACGGTGATGATCCCGTTCCACATCGAGCAGCGCGAAAGCTCCTGAGGCGGTTGCGCGCGCTATGCGCCGCGCCCTTCGGAATCAGTGGGACGACCGGTGCGGCTTCGCGGGAAAACCGTGCGCACGCGATGCCCAGGCAATCAGAAGGCCGGGAAGCAACAGCACCAGCAGTGCCCATGGAAAAGCGCCGACGCCCGATGTCTCCAGCAGCACGCCACCGACGATGCCGCCGCCCGCAATGGCGATGTTCCACACCGTCACGAGAATGGATTGCGCCACGTCCGCGCCGGGGCCGGCTGCTTCGGCCGACGCGGTCTGCAGCAAGGCCCCGGAGCCGCCGAAGGTCAGCCCCCACGCGGCCACCGCGACATAGACCACCACCGGTTGCGTGCCGGCGACGCCCAGGGCCAGCGACGCCAGCGCAAAGCCCGCGAGGGCGAGCAGCACCAGCGAGCGCAGCATGCGGTCGATGAGCAGCCCGCTGATCCAGATGCCCGCGAGCGACGCCACGCCGAAGACCAGCAGCACCGCATCGACCCGATCAGACAGGCCGGCCGGCGCCAGGAACGGCATCACGTAGGTGTAGAGAATGCTGTGCGCCAGCACCCACAGCGCAAGCACGGCCAGCACCGGTCGCACGCCGGGCGTGACGAAGATCCGGCGCACCGGCGCGCGCTTTTCGGCCGTCTGCCCCGGGTAGTCGGGCACCTGCAGGAAGACCCAGGCCATCACCGCCAGCGTGAGCAGCGACATGCCACCGAACGCGGTGCGCCAGCCCAGCGTGGCGCCCATCAACGTCCCCAGCGGCACGCCCAGCGACAGCGCCAGCGGTGCGCCCAGCCCGGCCACTGCCAGTGCGCGCCCCTTGAGGTGCTCGGGCACCATGCGCCGCGCATAGCCCGCCAGCATTCCCCAGATCAGGCCGCCCGCCATGCCGGCCATGAAGCGCGCAACCAGCGCGACGGCATAGCTCGACGTCAGCGCCGTGAGCGTGTTGAAGGCCAGCACGGCGACCAGCGCCGCGATCAGCAACGGCCGGCGCCGCCAGCCCAGCGTGGCCGCCGTCAGCGGAATGGCCGCGACCAGCGAGCCGATGGCATAGAGGGTCACGAACTGGCCCGCGAGCGCTTCCGACACGCCCAGGTCCTGGCTGATGCGCAAGAGCATGCCGGCCGGCATCGTTTCCGTCAGCAGTGCCAGGAAGCCGGTCATCGACAGGGCCAGCAGGGCGGCCACGGGCAGTCGTTCAGCGCGCTGGCCCACGGTGGCGGTTGTGGTGGTCATTCAGTTGTTTCCATCGTCTGTGCCTGCGTGGCCGGGTGGCCCGCGTTGGCATTTGCCGCAGTGTGGACGGGAATCCACCAATGAAAAATGGGCTAAAGTTTCAAATACCTGTGACTCTCGAGTCATCAATCAAAGTCTGCCGATGGAAAACCTGGGTTCGCTGAACGTCTTCGTTCGCGCTGGCGAAACGCGCAGCTTCACCGCCGCGGGGCAGCAGCTGGGCATCTCGGCCTCGGCCGTCAGCAAGGCCATCGTGCGGCTCGAAGAACGGCTGGGCGTGCGGCTGTTCCATCGCTCCACGCGCACCGTCCACCTGACGCCGGAAGGCGCGCTGTTCCTGGAGCGCTGCCGGCGCATCCTCTGCGAGGTGGAATCGGCCGAAGCGGAACTGCTGCAGACACAGAGCGCACCCCGCGGCAAGCTGCGCATCAGTCTGCCGTCGGTGGGCACGCTGTTCATGCCCAAGCTGGCGGCGTTCAAGCGGCTCTACCCCGACATCGAACTGGACATCGACTACGCCGACCGGCTGGTGGACGTCATCGAGGAAGGCTTCGACGCGGTCATCCGCACCGGCGAGCCCAGCGATTCACGGTTGATGGCGCGCCGCATCGGTTCCTGCCGCAAGGTGATCGTCGGTGCGCCGGCCTACTTTCGCCGGGCCGGCGTGCCGCGCGAACCGCAAGACCTGGCAAGCCACGCCTGCCTGCTCTATCGCTTTCCCAGCACCGGCAAGCTGGACGTGTGGCCGTTGGGCCTGGCGGCCGGCGCACCCGCCATCGACCTGCCGGCCAGCATGGTGACCAACACGCTCGATCCGCAGGTCTGCTTTGCCGAGCAGGGGCTGGGCATTGCCTGCGTGCCGGAGATCGCCGTGCGCCCGCAACTGGAACAGGGCCGCCTGGTCACGGTGCTGGACGACCACAACCGCGAACACATGATCTTCCACGTGCTGTGGCCGTCGAGCCGGCAGCTGTCGCCCAAGATCCGTGTGTTCGTGGACTTCATCGCGCAGCACCTGTTTCCGCTTTCGGATGCGCTGCAGCCGCTGCTGTGAACCGCAGTGAAGCGAGCCCCGTCACATCGACGCGGGAGGCAAGAACCTCGACGAGGACGACCCCGAACGGGTCTGTTTCAAGTCCGTTCGCTGACCGATCAAGACATCCGGCATTCGCTCACTGCGAGACGGCCGCGGTATCCGCAAAGTCGATCAGCACCTTCATCGCCTGCTTCCGGTCGCTCGCCAGCTCGAAGGCTTCGCGCGCCTTCAGCATCGGGAAGGTGTGCGACACCACCGGCGACAGGTCGACGCGGCCCTCGTTGATGAGGCGCACGGCCAGCGCGAACTCGGCGTGGAAGCGGAACGAGCCGCAGATGCTGAGCTCCTTGGCCACCACGAGGTTCTGCGGAATGCGCACATCGCCACCCAGGCCCAGCTGAACGACCACGCCGCGCGGGCGCATCGTCTCCAGCCCGTCGCGCAGCGCGCGCTCGTTGCCCGAGCATTCGAGCATCACGTCGAAGCTGCCCTTGCCGGCCGCGTGCGCCGCCACCCAGCCGGTGTCGCTCGCGGCGTTGATGGCGTGGTCCGCCCCCATCGCGCGCGCCACCGCGAGCGGCTCGTCGACCACGTCGGTGGCGGTGATCTCGGCCGCGCCATGCACGCGCGCCGCCGCAATGGCCAGCACGCCGATCGGCCCGCAGCCCGACACCAGCACCCGCTTGCCGAGCAGCGAGCCGGCGCGCGACACCGCATGCAGCCCGACCGAGAACGGCTCGGCCAGCGCGGCCAGGCGCAGCGGCACGTGCGCGTCCACCTTCACGCATTGCGTGGCCTCGCACAGCAGCATGTCGCGGAACGCGCCCTGCACGTGCGGCGTGCGCATCGCGCTGCCGTAGAAGCGCATTTCCAGGCACTGGTTGGGCAGGCCTTCGAGGCAGAACTTGCAGGCGCCGCAGGGGCGGCTCGGGTTCACCGCCACCTTGTCGCCGATGCGCACGTTCTGCACGCCGGGCGCCACTGCCACCACCGTGCCGGCCACCTCGTGGCCCAGCACCATCGGTTCCTGGATGCGCACGGTGCCGAAGCCGCCGTGGCGAAAGTAGTGCAGGTCGGAGCCGCAGATGCCGCCCATGCCGACCTTCACGAGCACCTGGCCGGGGCCGATCTCTTCCACCTCCTGCGCGTCGAGCCGCAGATCGTCGGGCGCGTGGATCACGAGGCACATGCAGCGTAGACGCATGGAATTTTTTCCTTTCAGGCCACGGGCGTGACGAGGGGGCGGCCCGCGAAGTGGGCCTCGAGGTTGCGGCGCACCAGCTCGCCCATGGCGCGGCGGGTCTGCTCGGTGCCGCTGCCGTTGTGCGGGTGCAGCACCACGTTGTCGAGCAGCGCGAAGCGCGGGTCGATGCGCGGCTCGTTCAGGAACACGTCGAGTGCGGCGCCGGCGATGGCCTTGCGCTCCAGCGCATCGAGCAGCGCGCCCTCGTCCACGGTGGAGCCGCGCGACACGTTCACCAGCCAGCCCCGCGGCCCCAGCGCCTGCAGCACCTGCGCATCGACGATGCCGCGCGTGGCCTCGCCGCCCGGCAGGATGACGATCAGCACATCGCACCAGTCGGCCATGGCCGCCAGGCTCGCGAAGTGGCGGTGCGGGCTGTCCGGCTGCGGCGTGCGGGTGAAGTAGCCCAGTTCCATCTCGAAGCCCGACAGCCGCTGCGCGATGGTGCGGCCGATGCGCCCGAAGCCGGCGATGCCCACGCGCTGGCCGAAGAAGCGCGTGGCCAGCGGCATCGCGCCCTGGACCCAGGCGCCGCCGCGCACGAACAGGTCGGCCGCGGGCACGCGCCGCTGCAGCGCCATCGCCAGGCCCACGGCGAGGTCGGCCACGTCGCCATTGAGCACGTCGGGCGTGTTGCTCACCTGGATGCCGCGCGCGCGGCAGGCGGCGAAGTCGACGGCATCGGTGCCCACGCCGTAGCAGGCGACCAGCTCGAGGTTGGGCAGCGCGGCGATCAGCTCGCCGCTCGCGCCCAGGTCGCCGCGCGTGGCAATGGCGCGGACCTGCGGCCCGTGGGCGGCAAGAAAAGCGGTGCGGTCGGGCGCCTCCCAAAGGCGGTGCAGCGTGTAGGCCGCCTGCATCGGCGCCATGTCCCAGTCGGGGTACGCGCCGGTCATGAGCACGTGAGGGGGTGTCGCGTCGGCGGTCAAGCGGGTCTCCTGCAAAGGGATGAAACGGTGGATACCGGTAACTCTATCCACCCGCCCGGCATGGCCGCAAGACCGGATTCGCCCGGTTGACGCGCCAAATAGATACCGGTAACTTATTCACGCTGTCACACACCGATCCACCGGGCCCGGCAGGGGCCCGCCTGCAGGAGCTGCGCTGGATGAAACTGTTCGATCTTTCGGGCCGCACCGCCCTCGTCACCGGCGCCAGCAAGGGCATCGGCTACGCGCTGGCCGAAGCGCTGGCCACAGCCGGCGCGCGCGTGGTGCTCAACGCGCGCAACGCCGCCCCGCTGGCGGCGGCCCGCGACGCGCTGCGCGCCAAGGGCCTGGCGGCCGAGGCGGCGGCCTTCGACGTGACCGATGCTGCGGCCGTGGAAGCCGGCGTGGCGGCAGTGGAAGCCGACATCGGCCCCATCGACATCCTGGTCAACAACGCCGGCATGCAGCACCGCGGGCCCTTCGCCGAATTCCCGATCGACGCCTGGCACCGGATCACCACCACCAACATCGACAGCGTGTTCCTGGTGGGCCGCTTCGTGGCGCAACGCATGATCGAGCGCCGACGCGGCAAGATCATCAACGTGTGCTCGGTGCAAAGCGAACTGGGCCGCCCCGGCATCGCGCCCTACGCCGCCACCAAGGGCGCCGTGAAGATGCTGACCAAGGGCATGGCCATCGACCTGGGCCCATACGGCATCCAGGTCAACGGCCTGGGGCCCGGCTATTTCAAGACCGAGCTGACGCAGGCGCTGGTGGCCGACGAGGCCTTCACCGGCTGGCTCTCGGGCCGCACGCCGGCCGGGCGATGGGGCGAGGTCGAGGAACTCGGCGGCGCGGCCATCTTCCTGGCCAGCGACGCCTCGAGCTTCGTCAACGGCCACATCCTGTACGTGGACGGCGGGATCACCGCCAGCCTGTAGCCGGCGCGGTTCAGCGCTGCTGCGCGCCCGCCATGTAGTCCACCGTGAGCTGCGTCAGCGTGCGCACGCCCACCAGCAGGCTGGCCTCGTCGACGAAGAAGCGCGGCGAGTGGTTGGGCTCGGCCTTGTTCGCGTCGCGGCCGGGCGGCGTGGCGCCGATCATCACGAACAGGCCGGGGGCCTTCTGCGCGAAGAACGAGAAGTCTTCGCCGCCCGTGCCCTTCGGGATCACGATCGGCGTGGCGCCGGGCACGCGCTGCAGGCTGGGCACCATCTTCGCGGTCAGGGCCGGGTCGTTCACGGTGGGGGCGTAGCCGTCGGCCTCGACGCGGACCTCGGCCGTGCCGCCGCCGCTTTGCGCGATGTGCGAGGCGGTCTCGCCCATGCGCTGGATGATGAACTGGCGCATCTCGTCGTCGTAGGTGCGCAGCGTGCCGCTCATCTCCACCGAGTCGGGAATGATGTTGTAGCGCGTGCCCGCGTTGAAGGTGCCCACGCTGAGCACCGAGGGCTCCTTGGTCACGTTGACCTGGCGGCTCGCGATGGTCTGGAAGCCCAGCACGATCTGCGAGCCCAGCACGATCGGGTCGACCCCGCTCCAGGGCTGCGAGCCGTGCGTCTGGCGGCCCTTCACGCTGACCTTGAAGGTGTCCGAACTCGCGGTGATGGGGCCGGGCTTGTAGCCGATCTGCCCGGTGTTCAGGGCCGAGACCAGGTGCAGGCCGAACACCGCGTCGGGCTTGGGCGCGTCGAAGGCGCCTTCGGCCAGCATGCGGCGCGCGCCGCCGATCTCGGCATTGGGCAGCTTCTCTTCGGCCGGCTGGAAGATCAGCTTCACGGTGCCCGGCAGCTGCGCCTTCATCGAGGCCAGCACCTCGGCCACGCCCATGAGGATCGCCACGTGGCCGTCGTGCCCGCAGGCGTGCATCACGTCGACCGTGGCAAAGCCCCACTGGGCACGCGCCTTGGAGGCAAAGGGCACGTCGACCTGTTCCTTCACGGGCAGCGCGTCCATGTCGGCGCGCAGCGCCACCACCGGGCCGGGCTTGCCGCCGCGCAGCGTGGCGACCACGCCGGTCACGGCCACGCCTTCGCGCACCTCGTAGCCCAGCGCCTTCAGGTGGGCCGCGACCAGCGCGGCGGTGCGCTTTTCCTGGTTGCCCAGCTCGGGGTGCTGGTGGATGTCACGGCGCCAGTCGATCACCTTCTGCTCGATGGCCTTGGAACGCTCGGCGATCAGCGGGTACAGCGGCACGGCGGCGGCCGGCGCGGGCGGCGTGGCCGCAGCAGGCGCCTCCTGCGCCGAGGCGCACAGGGACGAGACGGCAAGGACGATGGGCAGGCACAGGCGCGCGGCCGGACGGAATCGGTGGGACATGGTGATGTGTTGTGAGAAAAGCAAGAAAGGGAAGGACCCGCCAGGCGGGAGCCCTTCGTCCGCACGGCCCCGTCGGGCCGGCAGCCGATGCGCCCTTGTCTGCCGCCCGACCCCATGAGCGTAGGAAGGCCACCGATTGGCGTCCAATCGCTTTTGCATCGACCGATAATGATTGCCTATCGATGGCCGCCGACACCCCCACCCCGTCTTCCGTGCTGCACGAGCGGCTGCTCGCGCGCCTGCGCCTGCGCCACCTGAAGCTCATCGACGCGCTGGCCGCGCACTCGCACCTGCGCCGCGCGGCCGAGGCGATCCACATCAGCCAGCCGGCGGCCACGCAGATGCTGCAGGAGGTCGAAGGCCTGCTCGACACCCCGCTGTTCGAGCGCCACGCGCGCGGCATGCGGATCACCGAGGCCGGGCGCCTGCTGGCGCTGCACGCGCGCATGGTGATCGACGCCATGCAGGTGGCCAGCGACGGCCTCGCGGCGCTGGCCGCGCAGGAGACGCGCGCGCTGCGCATCGGCGCCATCGAGGCGGCCATCGCCAGCGTGCTGCAGCCCGCGCTGAACCTGCTGCATGCGAAGCACCCCAAGCTGCGCCTGTTCATCGAGGAAGGCAACATCGAACGGCTCACGATCGGCCTGCGCGCAGGCGCCTTCGACGCCGTGCTGCTGCGCCAGCCGGCGCGCGTGCCCGACGCCCACCGCTTCGTGCCGCTGCGCAGCGACGAGGTGGTGGTCATCGCCGGCATCGGCCACCCGGCCGTGCAGCGCAAGCGCCTGCGGCTGCGCGACCTCGCCGATTCGCGCTGGGTGCTGCCGCCCGCGCACTTCGCGGTGCGCCAGGTGATGGAGGCCGCCTGGGCCGCCGAGCGGATCGTGCCGCGCCCGCACGCCATCCAGGTGCTCACGCCGCACCTGGTGCGCGCCCTGCTCTCGCAGCCCGACGTGGTGGTACCGGTGCCGCGCACCGTGCTCGACCAGCTCGACCGCGCGGCCGTGGCCGAGCTGCCGCTGCGCATGAACGCGCCCATCGCGCCGCTGGGCATCCTCTACCGCACCGACAACGAGGTCGGCCCGCTGCAGCTGCTGGTCGATTTCCTGGTCGCGCAGGCCAGGAAGAAACCGTAGCGGGCGGGTTTTTCATGCGGGCAATGCCCCGCTTCACACCCGCTTAACTGTGGGACCGCACACTCGACGCCACCCGCCAGTCCCCTCGGGACATGGCACGGTTTCCGCTCTGTAAAGTTCGCCGCCCCCGCGCCGCGGCATTGAACTCGACGGCGCGAGCCCGCTCCATCTTTGGCTTTCGTTACTTCTGCCTGTCCATGCCCGTCCACTTCGCCTCCCGCTCCGCCCCGCTCCTCACGGCCCTGTGCATCGCCGCCGCCCTCGCGGGGTGCTCGCGCACCCATGTGGAGGCTCCCGGCGCAGCCAAGGCGGCCAACGCTCCGGCGAAAGAAGTCGGCATCGTCACGCTCAAGTCCGAGGTGCTGGCCCTGAGCACCGAACTGCCCGGGCGCACCGCGGCCCCGGTGATCGCCGAGATCCGCCCGCAGGTCGGCGGCATCCTCAAGGAGCGGCTCTTCACCGAAGGCTCGCAGGTCAAGGCCGGCCAGGTGCTCTACCAGCTCGACCCTGCCTCGCTGCAGGCGGCCCACGCCAGCGCGCAGGCCAGCGTGCGCAAGGCCGAGTCGGCCCTGGCCACGGCCCGCACCGTGGCCAAGCGCAATGCCGAGCTGGTGAAGATCGACGCCATCAGCCGCCAGGTGTTCGACGAAACGCAAGCCGCCGAGCAGCAGGCCGAGGCCGACCTCGGCGTGGCCCGCGCCGCCGAGCAGACTGCGCGCATCCAGCTGGGCTACACGCGCATCACCTCACCGATCACCGGCTGGGCCGAGCTGTCCACCGTCACGCCGGGCGCGCTGGTCACAGCCAACCAGGCGGCGGCCATGACCACCGTGCAGCAGCTCGACCCGATCCACGTGCACGTCACGCAATCGAGCAGCGAGCTGCTGCGCCTGAAGCGCGAGCTGGCCAGCGGCCGGCTGCAGCGCGCCAGCGACGCCGAGGCGCGCATCCAGCTGCTGCTGGAAGACGGCAGCCCCTACTCGCACGCGGGGCGCCTCACCTTCAGCGGCGTGACGGTCGATGCCGGCACCGGCAGCGTCACGCTGCGCGCCGTGGTGCCCAACCCCGACAAGCTGCTGATGCCCGGCATGTACGTGCGCGCCGTGCTGCAGGAAGGCGTGAACGACGCCGCGCTGCTGGTGCCGCAGCAGGCCGTCACGCGCGCGCCCGACGGCAGCGCCTCCACGCTGGTGATCGACGCCGAAGACAAGGTCCAGAAGCGGCCCATCCGCATCGGCCGCGCCATCGGCACGCGCTGGCAAGTCATCGACGGCCTGGCCGCGGGCGACCGCGTGCTCATGGAAGGCTCGCAGCGCGTGAAGGTGGGCGACAAGGTGCGCACGGTCGACCTGGGCGCGAAGCCGGCCGGCGCTGCCGTCGCGAGCGCCACGCCCGACGCTGCTTCCACCACCCTCGCGCGCTGAGGCCCCGCCATGGCCCAGTTCTTCATCGACCGCCCCATCTTCGCGTGGGTGCTTTCCATCGTCGTCATGCTCGCCGGCCTGATGGCCATCCGCACGCTGCCTCTCGAGCAGTACCCCGACATCGCGCCGCCGCGCGTGTCCATCAACGCCACCTACACCGGCGCCTCGGCCAAGACGGTCGAAGACTCCGTCACCCAGGTCATCGAGCAGCAGATGAAGGGGCTGGACAACCTGCTGTACATGCAGTCGACCAGCAACTCGTCGGGCGTGGCGCGCCTGTCGCTCACCTTCAACGCGGGCACCAACATCGACGTGGCCCAGATGCAGGTGCAGAACAAGCTGCAGCAGGCCATGTCGCGCCTGCCGCAGCAGGTGCAAAGCCGCGGCGTCACCGTGACCAAGGGCGGCAACGACTTCCTGCTGATCGTCTCGATGTTCTCCGGCGACGGCAGCGCCTCGGCGGTGGACGTGGGCGACTACATCAGCAGCAACCTGGTCGACGTCATCAGCCGCGTCGACGGCGTGGGCGAGGTGCAGACACTGGGCACCGGCTACGCCATGCGCCTGTGGCTGGACCCCGACAAGCTGCGCAAGTACGCGCTCATGCCCTCCGACGTGGGCAGCGCCATCACCGCGCAGAACGCGCAGGTCTCGGCCGGCCAGCTCGGCGCGCTGCCGGCCGGTGCGCAGCAGCAGCTCAACGCCACCATCACGGCGCGCAGCAAGCTGAAGACGGTCGAGGAGTTCGAGAACGTGGTGCTGCGCGCCACGCCCGACGGCGCCGTGGTGCGCCTGCGCGACGTGGCGCGTGTCGAGCTGGGCGCCGAGAACCTCACGGTGCGCTCGGTGCTCGGCGGGCGCCCGGGCGCCGGCATGGGCATCGTGCTGGCCGACGGCGCCAACGCGGTGCAGGTGGCCGAGGCCGTGAAGGCCAAGGTGGCCGAGCTGCAGCCGCTCTTTCCCAACCAGATGCAGACCTTCGTGAGCTACGACACCACGCCCTTCGTGAGCGCGTCGATCGACGAGGTGGTGAAGGCGCTGGCCGAGGCCATGGTGCTGGTCGTGCTGGTGATGTACATCTTTCTGCAGAACTTCCGCGCCACGCTGATCCCGGCCATTGCCGTGCCGGTGGTGCTGCTGGGCACCTTCGGCGTGCTCTCCGTGGCGGGCTACTCGATCAATACGCTCACCATGTTCGGCATGGTGCTGGCCATCGGCCTGCTGGTGGACGACGCCATCGTGGTGGTGGAGAACGTCGAGCGCGTGATGCACGAAGAGGGCCTGTCGCCCAAGGAGGCCACGCGCAAGTCGATGGCCGAGATCACGCCCGCGCTGGTGGGCATCGCGCTGGTGCTGTCGGCCGTGTTCATCCCGATGGCCTTCTTCGGCGGCTCGACCGGCGTGATCTACCGCCAGTTCTCGATCACCATCGTCTCGGCCATGGCGCTGTCGGTGTTCGTGGCGCTCACGCTCACGCCGGCGCTGTGCGCCACGCTGCTCAAGCCGGTCGCCAAGGGCGGCCACGCGGCCCCGCGCAAGGGCGTGCTGGGCGCGGTCGACCGCTTCTTCGCGGGCTTCAACCGCCGCTTCGACCAGGGCGCCGACCGCTACCAGGGCATCGTCGGCGGCATCGTGCGGCGCGGCAAGCGCAGCCTCGTGGTGTACCTGCTCATCGCCGCCGTGATGGCGCTGCTGTTCATGCGACTGCCCACCTCCTTCCTGCCCGATGAAGACCAGGCCTTCCTGCAGGTGCAGGTGACGCTGCCGCCGGGTGCGTCCGACGCGCGGCTGCAGCCGGTGGTCACGCAAATGCAGGACTACTTCACCAAGCAGCCCGAGGTGGTGAGCGTGAACGTCATCACCGGGCAGAACGGCGACCAGAGCTCGGCGCGCGCCTTCGTGAAGCTGAAAGACTGGGCCGAGCGCGAAGGCGCCGGCCAGTCGGCCGCCGAACTCGCGCGGCGCGCCAACAAGGAACTCTCGACCATCCGCGACGCGCGCATCTTCGTGCTGCTGCCGCCGGCGGTGCGCGGGCTCGGCGCCAACGCGGGCTTCAACTTCCACCTGAAGGACATCAACGGGCTGGGCCATGACGCGCTGGTGAAGGCGCGCGACCAGCTCATCGACCTGCTCTCCAAGCGCCCCGAGGTGGCGAACGTGCGCAGCAACAACCTGGACGACACGCCGCAGTTCGCGGTGGACATCGACGACGCACGCGCCGGCGCGGCCAGCCTGGCCACGTCCGACATCGACAGCACCTTGTCGAGCGCCATGGGCGGCACCTACATCAACGACTTCCTGGACAACGGCCGCGTCAAGCGCGTGTACATGCAGGGCGACACGGCCTTTCGCATGCTGCCCACCGACATCGACCGCTGGAGCGTGCGCAACAGCCTGGGCCAGATGGTGCCGTTCCCGGCTTTCTCCAGCTCGCGCTGGACCTACGGCTCGCCGCAGCTGCAGCGCTACAACGGCAGCCCGAGCTACGAGTTTGTCGGCGATGCCGCACCGGGCGTGAGCTCGGGCGACGCCATGGCCGCCGTCGACGAAGTGATGAAGCAGATGCCCGCCGGCATCGGCTACGAATGGACCGGCGCCTCGTTCCAGGAGCGCCTGTCGGGTGCGCAGGCGCCGGTGCTCTACGCCATCTCGATCCTGTTCGTGTTCCTGTGCCTTGCGGCCCTGTACGAGAGCTGGTCGGTGCCGTTCTCGGTGATCCTGGTGGTGCCGCTGGGCATCGTCGGCGCGCTGCTGTTCACCAGCCTGCGCGGCCTGAGCAACGACGTGTACTTCCAGGTCGGCCTGCTGACCACGGTGGGGCTGTCGTCGAAGAACGCGATCCTGATCGTGGAGTTCGCCAAGCAGCTGCAGGAGCAGGGCAAGGGCGTGATCGAGGCGACGCTGGAGGCCGTGCGGCTGCGGCTGCGGCCCATCCTCATGACCTCGCTGGCCTTCGGCTTCGGCGTGCTGCCGCTGGCCATCGGCACGGGTGCAGGTGCGGGCGGCCGCCAATCGATCGGCACCGCGGTGCTGGGCGGCATGGTGGTCGGCACGGCGCTGGGCATCTTCTTCGTGCCGCTGTTCTTCGCGATGATCCGCGGCTGGCTGGAAAGCCGCCGCAAGCCGGCCGACACGCCGCCGGACGCCTTGCCCGCGGAACAGGGAGCGCAATGATGAAGCGCACCACCCTGCCCCGCCGTCCCCTGCGCGCACTGGCCTGCGCCGCCCTGGCCTCGGTCGTGCTCGCCGGCTGCGTCAACCTCGCGCCCGCGTACGAAACACCGGCCTCGCCGGTCCCATCGACCCTGCCCTCGGCCGGTGTCACGACCGCCACACCCCTGGACATCGGCTGGCGCGACTTCTTCGTCGACAAGCAGCTGCAGGGCGTGATCGAACTCGCGCTCGCCAACAACCGCGACCTGCGCGTGGCGGCGCTCAACATCGAGCGTGCGCGCGCCCAGTACGGCATCGCGCGGGCCGACCTGTTCCCCACCGTCAACGCCGGCGCCGCCGGCACGCGCTCGCGCACGCCGGGCAGCCTGTCGACCAGCGGCGAATCGCGCATCGCCTCGCAGTACAGCGCCAACCTCGGCATGACGGCCTACGAGCTCGACCTGTTCGGGCGCGTGCGCAACCTCGGCGAATCGGCGCTGCAGGGCTACTTCCAGACCGAGGAGACGCAGCGCAGCACGCAGATCAGCCTCGTGGCCTCCGTCGCCACGGCGTGGCTGCAACTGGCCGCCGACGAGCAGCGCCTGCAGCTCGCACGCGGCACGCTCGAGAGCCAGCGCAAGTCCTTCGAGCTGGTGCAGCGCAGCCACGCGCTCGGCGCGCAGTCGGGCCTGGCGCTGGCGCAGGCGCAGAGCACCGTCGACGCCGCGCGCGCCGACGCCGCGGCCTTCGACAGCCAGGTCGAACAGGACCGCAATGCGCTGGCGCTGCTGGTCGGCGCCACGCCGCCGCCCGAGTTGTTGCCAAGCGCCGCGACGACCGCCGACGTGGCACAGCTGCTCGTGCCCCCGGCCGGCCTGTCTTCGAGCGTGCTGCAGCAGCGGCCCGACGTGCGCGCCGCCGAGCACGCGCTGCGCGCGAGCAACGCCGACATCGGCGCGGCGCGCGCGGCTTTTTTCCCGCGCATCGCGCTCACCGCCTCGGCCGGCACCGCGAGCAGCACGCTCTCGGGCCTGTTCGCGAGCGGCAGCAAGGCCTGGAGCTTCGCGCCGTCGATCAGCGTGCCGATCTTCGACGGCGGCGCCAACCGCGCCAACCTGCAGGTGGCGCAAGCGCAGCAGAAGATCCAGATCGCCACCTACGAGAAGGCCGTACAGACCGCCTTCCGCGAAGTGGCCGACGCCCTGGCCGAGCGCCGCACGCTGGCCGAACGCCTCGACGCGCAGCGCTCGCTGCGGAGCGCGACCTCGCGCAGCTTCGAACTCTCGCAGTCGCTCTTCAAGAGCGGCGCCGCCAACTACCTCGACGTGCTGGACGCGCAGCGCAACGACTATGCGGCGCAGCAGGCGCTGATCGGTCTGCGGCTCACGGAGCAGACGAACCGGCTGGCGATCTACAAGGCGCTGGGGGGCGGGTGGAGCGAGGCATCGGGCACGCCTCCCTCCTCGCTCTGACTCTGTCGGAAGGAGCCCTCGAGGCGCGCTAGCGTGCCTCGAGGGTCCATGGGACGGACGGCTCGAGCACGGTACATCCCGAAAACCGCATCTCGCTCTTCACGCGGTTCTCCGCGGTGAGCATCACCACCGTCCCCGCTGCGTAGGACACCCATTCGCAAGCGACCGATGGCGATGCGTCGGAGAAACGCGACGCCGGAATCACCCGCTCATCGAATGTGAAGTCTCCCTTCGGCTTTGGAAGCTGTCCGATCAGAAGCAATCTTTCACTTCCTGTCCCCGTTCTCACTTTGACGACCGCATCGAAGTTTTTCGTGGTGACCTCGTTCGCCTCGTACCTCAGGTCGCGAGCGAAGTAGAGCTCGAACCGGCGATTCCTGAATCGCTCGGGCACTGGGTCGACACGCGCTTGCAGCACCTCGTCGACTGCGAAGCAATGCTCGGACAGACATTGATCACCGGCATCCATGAAGAGCCAGACCTTGTCCCCCTCTTGAAGGACCAACGCAGGCGATGCGTTCGCGTTCTTCTTCGGCAGGGTCACATGCAGGAACTGTCGCTCCGGGAACGATGGCTTCGGATCCGATTCGTCGGGAAACAAGGCGTCTTTGCCAAGCCAGACCAGGGACGTCCCACCGTAGGCGTCGACGAAGTAACCGATGAAGGTGTCCGGCGCGTTGTGCTTCGCGATCGTCGGCCGGCCAAAACCATGGACGCCGGAGAAATGCGATCGCAATGAAAACCCGAAACGGCCCTCTGTGACCTTGGCAATTCTCGAAGGATCTTGCCGGGCAAATTTCTTGGCAGACCAGCCCACAGGGCGGACCAGCAAAGAAACGTCGAGGGGGCCGCTGCAGCCTTCGACCGTTGCCCTGCTGGACAGTCGGCATGTTTTCAAGAGATGCAGATCCTCATTGGCATCGAGACTCATCAACTTCATCTCGACCATCCTCTGGGTCTCCACATCGCGCGAGACAGAGGGGATCAGGACCGGCGGACATCCCGCAAGGCACAAGAGAACGCCAAGGGATGCGATGGCCTTGCAGGCGCTTGCCAACGAGCGGTGGTGATGCGGTTTCAACATCTGGAGATCCTTCCCTCTTTGCTTGGAATCGGCGCAGCAGTTCGTGCCTTGTTTCTACTTATGCCCCCGCCACTGCATACGGCGTGAACCGGCTTTCGTTCTCGTTCACATCCAGCGGCCGCCCGATGAACGGGAACGCCCGCTGCGGGCAGGCCACGCGCTCGCACACCTTGCAGCCCATGCCGATGGGCGTGGGCACGTCGGGGTCCTTCAGGTCGAGGCCCTTGGCGTAGACCAGGCGCGGGGCGTGGCGGATGTCGCAGCCCAGGCCGATCGAGAAGGTCTTGCTCGGTGAACCGAAGCCGCGCTGGCCGTGCGACACGGTGCGCGCGATCCACAGGTAGGCGCGGCCGTCGGGCATGCGCGCCAGCTGCGGCAGCACGCGCCCGGGCTGCGCGAAGGCCTCGTACACGTTCCACAGCGGGCAGGTGCCGCCGGTCTTCGAGAAGTGGAAGTGCGTGGCCGATTGCCGCTTGGAGATGTTGCCGGCCCGGTCCACGCGGATGAAGAAGAAGGGCACGCCCGATGCGCCCGGGCGCTGCAGGCTGCTCAGGCGGTGGCACACGGTTTCGAAGCCGACGCAGAACTGGCGCGCGAGCAGGTCGATGTCGTAGCGCAGCGCCTCGGCCGCCTGCAGGAACGGCCCATACGGCAACAGCACCGCGGCCGCGAAGTAGTTGGCCAGCCCGATGCGTGCGAGCGCGTGGGCCGGGGCGTCGCCGAAATCGGCCTGCACGACCAGCGATTCGATGAGCGCGGCCTGCTCCAGCAGCGCGAGCTGCGTGGCCAGCTGGAAGGCCTGCTGGCCCGGCTCCAGGCCGGCCGACAGGCGCAGCACGCGGCGGGCCGGGTCGTAGCGGCGCTGGCTGTCGAGCGCGCCCTCCGCTTCGTCGCCCGGCACCACGCGCACGCCGTGGGCCGAAAGAAGCCGCTGCTGGAGCCATTCGGCGAGCGGTCCGCCCTGCGCATGGGCCTGCGCCGCGAGCGCTTCGGCGGCGGTGTCGAGCGGGTCGAAATGGTTCTGGTGCGCAAAGAAGAAATCGCGCACCACCTCGAAGGGCATGGGCCGGCTGCGCGAGATGTCGCCGCGCCCGTCGCCGAGTTCGGCGGCCATGAGCTCCAGCCGCTCCTGCGCCTCCTGGTGGCGGCGGTGCAAGGCCAGCAGCGCACGCGCCACGGCCGGCATCTGCGACGCCACCTCGCGCAGCTCGGGCAGCGCCACGGCCTCGCCGCCGGGGTTGTCCGCCAGCGCCTCGCGCATGCGGGCCACCAGCCGCGCCTCTTCGTCCTCGGAGAACTGCTGCACGTCGACGCCGAGCGTCTTGCTGATGCGCAGCAGCACGGCCACGGTGAGCGGGCGCTGGTTCTGCTCGATCTGGTTCAGGTAGCTCGGCGACAGGCCCAGCATCTGGGCCAGCGCCACCTGCGTGAGGCCGCGTTCGGCGCGCAGCGTGCGCAGGCGCACGCCCATGAAGGTCTTGCTCATCGGGTCACCTCGTGGGTCTTTGCGATATTCGCAATATTTGCAAAATCAGCCGTCTTCATTCGCAATGATTTGCCAATTCAGGCCTTCATTATGTAGGTTCGATTGCGTAAATTGCGAAGCATGACAAACCGATCCGCCGCCATCGAGCTGACCGACATCGTGTTCCCCGAGCACGCCAACCACTACGGCACGCTGTTCGGTGGCAACGCCCTGCTGCTGATGTCGAAGGCCGCCTTCCTCGCCGCGCGCACCTTCGCGAAATCCGACGTGGTGATGGCCAGCCTGGGCGACGCGCAGTTCCTCGCACCCGTGCCTGTCGGCCATGTGCTGCGCCTGCGGGCCTGGGTGACGCGCGCCGGGCGCAGCTCGCTCACGGTCTGCGTCACCGGCGCGGCCGAGCCGCCCGACGGCGAAGCCCGCCCTTCGCTGAAAGGCCTGTTCGAGATGGTGGCCGTCGATGGCCGCGGCCGTCCCGCGCGCCTGCGCAACACCTACCTGCACCCCGTGCCCACAGACAAGGAACCCGCATGAACGACACCGCCACCCCCACCGGCTTCAAGCCCAAGAAATCCGTCGCCCTGTCGGGCGTGACCGCCGGCAACACCGCCCTGTGCACCGTGGGCCGCACCGGCAACGACCTGCACTACCGCGGCTACGACATCCTGGACATCGCCGAGGTCTGCGAGTTCGAGGAAATCGCGCACCTGCTGGTGCACGGCAAGCTGCCCACGGCCGCCGAACTGCGCGCCTACAAGGCCAAGCTCAAGGCCATGCGCGGCCTGCCCGCGAGCCTGAAGGAGGCGCTGGAGCAACTGCCCGCCAGCGCGCACCCGATGGACGTGATGCGCACCGGCGTCTCGTCGCTGGGCTGCCTGCTGCCCGAGAAGGAAGACCACAACCTGCCCGGCGCGCGCGACATCGCCGACCGCCTGATGGCCTCGCTCGGCTCGATGCTGCTGTACTGGTACCACTGGTCCACGCAGGGCCGGCGCATCGAAGTGGAAACCGACGACGACTCCATCGGCGCGCACTTCCTGCACCTGCTGCACGGGCGCAAGCCCAGCGCGCAGTGGGAGCGCGCGATGCACACCTCGCTCAACCTCTATGCCGAGCACGAGTTCAACGCCTCCACCTTCACGGCGCGCGTGGTCGCGGGCACGGGCTCGGATGTGTACTCGGCCATCACCGGCGCCATCGGCGCGCTGCGTGGCCCCAAGCACGGCGGCGCGAACGAGGTGGCCTTCGAGATCCAGAAGCGCTACGACGCGCCCGACGAGGCCGAGGCCGACATCCGCCGCCGCGTCGCCGCCAAGGAGGTCGTGATCGGCTTCGGCCACCCCGTCTACACCGTGAGCGACCCGCGCAACGTGGTCATCAAGGGCGTGGCGCGCACGCTGTCGCAGGAGGCCGGCTCGACCAAGATGTTCGACATTGCCGAGCGGCTCGAGGCCGTGATGTGGGACGTGAAGCAGATGTTCCCCAATCTCGACTGGTTCAGCGCCGTGAGCTACCACATGATGGGCGTGCCCACGGCCATGTTCACACCGCTGTTCGTCATCGCGCGCACCTCGGGTTGGGCGGCGCACATCATCGAGCAGCGCATCGACAACAAGATCATCCGGCCGAGCGCCAACTACACGGGCCCCGAAGACCTGAAGTTCGCGCCGATCCAGGATCGGAAGTAAAAACACGAGAAGAAGAAAAGCGCCCGTGCCTGCGCGCGGGTGCCGAGCGACAAGCGCCCCATGAACACCGACTACCGCAAGAACCTTCCCGGCACCGCGCTGGACTACTTCGATGCGCGCGAAGCCGTCGAAACCATCCAAGCCGGCGCCTGGGCCCCGATGCCCTACACCGCGCGCGTGCATGCCGAGAACCTCGTGCGCCGCTGCGACCCGGCGATCCTCGTGCAAAGCCTCACGCAGCTCATCGAGCGCCGGCGCGACCATGACTTTCCGTGGTTTCCCGCGCGCGTGGTCTGCCACGACATCCTCGGCCAGACCGCGCTGGTCGACCTGGCCGGCCTGCGCGACGCCATCGCCGAACAGGGCGGCGACCCGTCGCAGGTGAACCCCGTGGTGCCGGTGCAGCTCATCGTCGACCACTCGCTGGCGGTAGAGTGCGGCGGCTTCGACCCCGATGCCTTCGCGAAGAACCGCGCCATCGAGGACCGGCGCAACGAAGACCGCTTTCACTTCATCGAATGGACGAAGCGGGCCTTCCGCAACATGGAGGTGATCCCGCCGGGGAACGGGATCATGCATCAGATCAACCTGGAGCGGATGTCGCCCGTCGTGCATGCGCAGGACGGCGTGGCTTACCCCGACACGCTGGTGGGCACCGACAGCCACACGCCGCACGTCGATGCGCTGGGCGTTGTCGCCGTGGGCGTGGGCGGGCTCGAGGCCGAGAACGTGATGCTCGGCCGTGCCTCGTGGATGCGGCTGCCCGACATCGTCGGCGTGCGCCTGGCGGGCCGGCCGCAGCCGGGCATCACGGCCACCGACGTCGTGCTGGCGCTCACCGAGTTCCTGCGCGCGGCGAAGGTGGTGGGCGCCTACCTGGAGTTCCACGGCGAAGGCGCGGCCAGCCTCACGCTGGGCGACCGCGCGACCATCTCCAACATGGCGCCCGAGTACGGCGCCACCGCTGCGATGTTCGCCATCGACACGCAGACGCTCGACTACCTGCGTCTCACGGGCCGTGCCGACGAGCAGGTGCGCCTGGTCGAAAGCTATGCGAAGCAGGCGGGCCTGTGGGCCGACACGCTCAGCGAAGTCGAGTACGAGCGCGTGCTGCAGTTCGACCTGTCGAGCGTCGTGCGCAACATGGCCGGCCCGTCGAACCCGCATGCGCGCGTGGCCACCGCCGACCTCGCGGCACGCGGCATCGCCGCCCCGTGGGACGACGTGCCTGGCCAGATGCCCGACGGCGCGGTGATCATCGCGGCCATCACCAGCTGCACCAACACCAGCAACCCTCGCAACGTGATCGCCGCGGGCCTGCTCGCGCGCAACGCCAACCGCGTGGGGCTGGCGCGCAAGCCGTGGGTCAAGACCTCGCTGGCACCCGGCTCGAAAGCGGTCACGCTGTACCTGGAAGATGCCGGCCTGATGGGCGAACTCGAACAGCTCGGCTTCGGCGTGGTCGCCTATGCCTGCACCTCGTGCAACGGCATGTCGGGCGCGCTCGATCCGGCCATCCAGCAGGAGATCGTGGAGCGCGACCTGTACGCCACCGCCGTGCTCTCGGGCAACCGCAACTTCGACGGGCGCATCCACCCGTATGCGAAGCAGGCCTTCCTCGCTTCGCCGCCGCTGGTGGTGGCCTACGCGATTGCGGGCACGGTGCGCTTCGACATCGAGAAGGACGTGCTCACCGTCATCGACGGCAAGGAGATTCGCCTCAAGGACCTCTGGCCGAGAGACGAAGAGATCGACGCCATCGTCAAGGCCAGCGTGAAGCCCGCGCACTTCCGCCAGGTGTACGAGCCGATGTTCGCGATCCAGCCCGACACCGGCGAGCAGGTCGCGCCGCTGTACAACTGGCGCCCCGCCTCCACCTACATTCGCCGCCCGCCCTACTGGGAAGGCGCGCTGGCGGGCGAACGCACGCTCACGGGCATGCGCCCGCTGGCGATCCTGCCGGACAACATCACGACCGACCACCTCTCGCCATCGAACGCGATCCTGCTTGACAGCGCGGCCGGCCAGTACCTGCACCGCATGGGCCTGCCCGAGGACGACTTCAATTCCTACGCCACCCACCGCGGCGACCACCTCACGGCGCAGCGCGCGACCTTCGCCAACCCCACGCTGAAGAACGAGATGGTGCGCAAGGCCGACGGCACGGTGCGCGCCGGATCGCTGGCGCGCGTGGAACCCGAGGGCGAGGTGATGCGCATGTGGGAGGCCATCGAGACCTACATGCTGCGCAAGCAGCCGCTGATCATCGTGGCTGGCGCCGACTACGGCCAGGGCTCGTCGCGCGACTGGGCTGCCAAGGGCGTGCGGCTGGCCGGCGTGGAAGCGATCGCGGCCGAGGGCTTCGAGCGCATCCACCGCACCAACCTCATCGGCATGGGCGTGCTGCCGCTCGAATTCAAGCCGGGCACCAACCGCCTCACGCTGGGCCTGGACGGCACCGAAACGTACGATGTGACCGGCGCACGCACCCCGCACGCCGACCTCGTGCTGGTCGTGCACCGCCGCAACGGCGAACGGCTCGACGTGCCCATGACCTGCCGCCTCGACACCGCCGAAGAGGTCTCCATCTACGAAGCCGGCGGGGTGCTGCAGCGCTTCGCGCAGGACTTCCTCGCCGCCACGAAAGCCGACTGACGATGCCGCACCTTCCGCAGATCAAGATCCCCGCCACCTACATGCGCGGCGGCACCAGCAAGGGCGTGTTCTTCCGCCTGCAGGACCTGCCCGAGGCCGCGCAGGTGCCGGGCCCGGCGCGCGATGCGCTGCTGCTGCGCGTGATCGGCAGCCCCGACCCCTACGGCAAGCAGATCGACGGCATGGGCGCCGCCACGTCGAGCACGAGCAAGACCGTCATCCTCTCGAAGAGCGAACGGCTCGGCCATGACGTGGACTACCTGTTCGGGCAGGTGTCGATCGACCGGCCTTTCGTCGACTGGAGCGGCAACTGCGGCAACCTCTCGTCGGCCGTGGGCCCGTTCGCGATCAGCAACGGCCTCATCGATGCGGCTCGCGTGCCGCGCGATGGCGCGGCCGTCGTGCGCATCTGGCAGGCCAACATCGGCAAGACCATCGTCGCGCACGTGCCGATGACCGGCGGCGCGGTTCAGGAGACCGGCGACTTCGAACTCGACGGCGTGACCTTCCCCGCGGCCGAGGTGCAGCTCGAATTCATGGACCCCGCCGCCGAAGAAGACGGCGCGGGCAGCGCGATGTTTCCGACCGGCAATCTCGTCGACGACCTGGACGTGCCCGGCCTCGGCACGCTGCAGGCCACGATGATCAACGCCGGCATCCCCACCGTCTTCGTGAACGCCGAGGCGCTCGGCTACACAGGCACCGAGCTGCAGGACGCGATCAACGGCGACGACGCCGCGCTCGCTCGCTTCGAAGCCATCCGCGCACACGGCGCGCTGCGCATGGGCCTCATCCGCACGCTCGACGAAGCGGCCAGCCGCCAGCACACGCCCAAGGTCGCCTTCGTGGCGAAGCCGGCGGGCTACACCGCATCGAGCGGCAAGGCCGTGGCGGCCGGCGACATCGACCTGCTCGTGCGCGCGCTGTCGATGGGCAAGCTGCACCACGCCATGATGGGCACGGCGGCTGTGGCCATCGGCACGGCCGCCGCCATTCCCGGCACGCTGGTGAACCTCGCGGCCGGCGGCGGCGCGCGCGAGGCCGTGCGCTTCGGCCACCCTTCAGGCACCTTGCGCGTGGGCGCGCAGGCCAGCCAGGTCGATGGCGAGTGGCAGGTGACCAAGGCGGTGATGAGCCGCAGCGCCCGCGTACTGATGGAAGGCTGGGTCCGTGTGCCCGGCGACACCCTTTGAGCTTTCAGATCCATTCACAGGAAATCCCGATGTCGACTCGCAAGACCCTCCGTTCCCTGGCCGAGGCCCGCCGCGGCGTGCTGGTGCCGGGCGCCTTCAACGCGCTGTCGGCGCGTGTCATCGAAGACCTGGGCTTCGAGGCCCTCTACGTCACCGGCGCGGGCGTCACCAACATGTGGTTCGGCCTGCCCGACCAGGGCTTCATGGGCCTGCACGAGATCGCCGACCACACGGCGCGCATCCGCGACGCGGTGAACCTGCCGCTGATCGTCGATGCCGACACCGGCTTCGGCAATGCGCTGAACGTGCGCCACACGGTGCGCGTGCTGGAGCGCGCGGGCGCCGACTGCATCCAGTTCGAGGACCAGGTCGCGCCCAAGCGCTGCGGCCATTTCTCGGGCAAGGAGGTGATCTCCACCGAGGAAGCGGTCAACAAGATCAAGGCCGCCGTCGATGCCCGCACCGACCCCGACCTGCTCGTCATGGCGCGCACCGACGCGGCGGCGACGCTGGGCTTCGAGGCCGCGATCGAGCGCGCACAGAAGTTCAGCGAGGCCGGCGCCGACATCCTGTTCGTCGAGGCCGTGACCACGGCCGACGAGATCCGCGCGCTGCCGCAGCGGCTGGCGAAGCCCCAGCTCATGAACATGGTGATCGGCGGCAAGACGCCGATCTTCGGCGCCGAGGAACTCGGCGGCCTCGGCTACGGCATCGTGCTGTACGCCAACGCCGCGCTGCAGGGCGCGCTGGCCGGCATGCAGAAGGCGCTCACGGTGCTGCGCGACACGCGGCGCATGGACGAAGACCCGTCGCTGGTCGCGCCCTTCGCCGAACGGCAGCGGCTGGTGCGCAAGCCCGAGCTCGATGCGCTCGACGCGCGCTACGCCAGCTGAGTTTCTCTACAGAGAATCCTTCAGCTTCGCGCGCAGCCGGCTCACCGCCTGGCCGTGCAGCTGGCACACGCGCGACTGGCTCACCTCGAGCACCGCGCCGATCTCGCGCAGGTTCAGCTCTTCCTCGTAGTAGAGCTTGAGCAGCAACTGGTCGCGCTCGGGCAGCGCGCCAATGGCGTCCACCAGCTGGTGGCGAAAGCCGCTTTCGAGCAGGCGCGCCAGCGGGTCGTCGAAGTCGCCGCGCCCCTTGCGCGCCTCTTGCGCATGCAGATCGAGAAAGGGGTTGTCGGGGTCGCCCTTGGCGAAGTCTTCCACGTACAGCAGCTGGCAGCCCTGGATGTCCTGCAGCATCGACTGGTAGGTGTCCAGGTCGACCTTCAGCTCCTTCGCGATCTCGCCTTCGGTGGGTGCGCGGCCCAGCCGGTGGCCCAGTGCCTGGATCGCCTTCTCGATGCCGCGCGCCGACTGGCGCAGTCCGCGCGACCCCCAGTCGCTGGCGCGCAGCTCGTCGAGCATGGCGCCGCGGATGCGCTGGCTGACGAAGGTCTCGAACTGCGCGCCGCGGTGGTCCTGGTAGCGGCTCGACGCATCGAGCAGGCCGAGCATGCCGGCCTGGATCAGGTCGTCCAGCTCCACGCTGGCCGGCAGCCGCGCCATCATCTGCAGCGCGATGCGGCGCACCAGCGGCTGGTGCTGTTCCAGCAGATGCGATTTCTCGATGGTGCCCTGTGCGGTGTACACGGCCGTCCGTCCTCGTGGTCGTGCCTCAGGCCGCGAGCGCCTGCGGGAACACGGCCGGCCGTGCGGGCGTGCGCCAGGTCCAGCGGCCCATGTCGTCGGCGATGGCGCGGAAATCGACCGCCGCCGCGCTGGCCGCAAAGGCCTCGACCACGGTCTGGCGCAGCCGCGCCGCATCAGAAAGCCACGGGTCGGTGCGCACCCAGCCCACGGGCAGCAGCGACAGCGCAAGATAACGGCTCGCCGCCTGCGCGAGGTTGTGCATGACCTGCTGCGCGGTGCCCGCATCGGCCACGCCGTTGAGCAGGAAGCGCAGCTGCTTCAGCGCATGCGCGCGGTGCAGGCGCTTGATGCCCGCGTAGGCCGAGGTGATGGCCGCCGGGTGCGGTTGCAGCACCAGCAGCAGTTCGTCGGCGCTTTCCGCCAGTGGCGACAGGCGGCCTTCGTCGTCGAAGGCCGCATCGACGAGCACGATGCCGCGCGGCCACAGCGTGCGCGGGTCGAGGGTCGCGCCGGGCGATGCGGGCAGCACCTGCACGCCGCACACCGCGCTCGCAGCGGCCTGATCGATGCGCAACCGCCGACTCGCCACATCGGCCAGCGTGCCGCGCGGGGCCAGCGCCCACACATCGCACACCGAGCGCAACTTCGGATGGTGTTCGTCGAGCAGCAGCACGTCCTTGCCCTGCTGCGCCAGCGCCGCGCCCAGGCTCATCGCGGCCGTGGTCGCGCCCGCGCCGGGGCCCATGCCCGCGACGGCGACGACGCGCACCGGCGCCTGCCCGAGCAGCCGGCGCAGCCCGTCGGCTTGGTCCGTGACGCGTGCGCTCATCGCCTTCAGCCCAGGCGCTCCAACGCGCGCGGCGCTTGCGCAGGCGCTGCCGATTCGGTGCCCAGCGCATCGAGCAGCAGGAACAGCTTGCCCACGCCCGCGTACAGCGCGCCGCCCGTCAGCGCACGGCCGGCGCGCGTGGCGCGGCCCGTGAGCTGGCCCAGCAGCAGGCGCGTGCGGTCGGCCCATTCGCCCTCGGCCTGCAGCAGGCGCCACACGGTGGTCGTGACCTGGCCGGCAACGAGCAGGCGCTTCATCATGTGCGGATCGCCGGGCTCGCCCATGCCGCCCACCAGTTGCACGCCGTCGCGCAGCAGGCGGAAGCACGGCTCGGCGTCGGCGGCCCAGCCCTGCCATTGCGCGAGCTGCGGTGCGCCGACCTCGTCGCCCAGGTTGGTGAGCACGCAGGTCTGCGACAGCAGCTTGCGGCTGCGCGCATCGACCACGCGCACGGCCACGCAACGCAGCGTGGGCAGGGTGTCGCGGTCGATGGTGGTGCGTGGCAGCACCTCGACCTGCGCTTCGCATTGCAGCGCGGCCTTGCCGCGATAGCGCACGGGCCGTTCGGTCGCATCGTCGAACACGACGGCCAGGCGCGCGAGCGTGGTCGCAGCGCCGGTGTGTACGTCCGTCACGGCCGTGCCGCCGGGCGCACGCGCCAGCCACTTCGAGCCCTCGGCCTGCCACGCCAGCATCTGTTCGACCGCCGGCGGCTTGCCCAGCACATGCACGAGTCGCTTGCCAAGATCCTGTTGCTGCAACCACTGCGCCTGACGCTGGCCCGGTGCGGCCGACTGGCGCGCCGCGGCGGTCGAAAGCCACTGGTTCGGCGCAGCCAGCGGCAGGCCGCTGCGGTCCGACAGCAGCAGGCTGCCGTGGCACACGTAGGCATCGCCGCTGTCGGTCGCACGCAGGCCCACCTGCCCGGCCAGCGCGAGGACGTGGGTGTCGCATCCCGCAGCCACCTCGCCACGCGCGAACGCCGACAGGTCGTGCAGCACAGCCTTGGCATCGATGGCCTCGTCACCGGCCTGCCGCCACAGCGTGCGCGCGCCATCGAAGCCGATGTGCGCACCAGCCAGCGCGCCGGCCGTCGTCGCCAGCTCCTGCGCGTCGTGCGCCATCGCACGGATCAGGCTCTGGTAGCGCAGGCGCAGGCGATCGGTCTCGCCCTGTGCCTGCGGCGAAGGCGCGGCCTCGTCGGGCAGGTCGGCTTCCGCCGGCACGAAGAGCGGGCTGTGCTGGCGCGGCTGGAACACGCTGTCCACCAGCTGCACGCGGTCGGCGCGCAGCAGGTTCTCGGGCACCTTCTGGCCGCCCGAGATGTAGTGCACCGGCAGGCGGTGGCGGATCACGGTGTCGATCAGCGCGCCCGGGTGCGTGGCCTCGTCGACCTTGGTGAAGATGCAGCCCGCCAGCGCATGGCCCTGGCGGTAGGCGTGCACCACCTCGTTGAGCGTGTCGCCGTGGCTGGTGGCGTTGAGCAGCAGCAGCCGCTTCACCGGCCGCTGGCTGCTGCCGAGCATGGCGATCTGCTCGGGCACGGCGCGGTCGCGCTGGCTCATGCCGACGGTGTCGATGAGCACCATGTGGCGGTCGCGCAGGTCGTGCAGAACCAGCTGCAGGTCGGCCGCGTCCTTCACGGCATGCACCGGCACGTTGAGGATCTGGCCGTAGATGCGCAGCTGCTCGTAGGCGCCGATGCGGTAGCTGTCGGTGGTGACGAGCGCGAGCTTGTCGGCGCCGAAGCGCATCACGCAGCGCGCGGCCAGCTTGGCGGTGGTGGTGGTCTTGCCGACGCCGGTCGGGCCCATCAAGGCATAGACGCCGCCCTGCGCGAACAGCGCGTCTTCGTCTTCATGCACCGGCACCGCGCGCACGAGCTCGGAGCGCACGAAGGCCATGCCGTCGGCGTAGCTCTGGCCCGTGGGCAACTTCTCGAGCATGGCCTTCGACAGGCGCGCGCTGAAGCCGGCGCCCAGCAGCGTGCGCAGCAGGCGACCGCGCACCGGGTCGCGGCGCTGGCTGTCGCTCCAGACCACGCTGGCGAGCTGTTCTTCGATCATGCCGCGCATCGAATGGAGTTCGCTGAGCACGGTCGGGTCGGCGGATGCGGCCGTGACAGGCACGACTGCGGGCACCGCGGCCTGCACCGTCTGCTGCACATCGCCCTCGGCCATGGCGACGATCTCGACGCCCTGCGCCGTGGCGCGGTGCGTGAGCACGATGGCCTCGGCGCCGAGCGATTCGCGCACCAGGCGCAGGGCCTCGCGGCCGGTGGCGGCGACGAATTTGCGTGCGGTGGTGCGCACGTCGGTCTGTGGATTCAAACGGCTCGTCCTCCAATGGCGGCGGTGATCTTGATGGTCCGGGCGTCAGGGATCTCGGCGTGCGAGAGCACCTTGAGCTGCGGCAGGCTGCGCCGCAAGAAGCGCGACAGCAGCACGCGCAGCGCGTGCTGCACGACCAGCACCGGCGCCAGCCCCATCTGCTCCTGGCGCACCATGGCGGCCTGCGCCTGCTTGAGCAGGTTGTCGGCAATGCCCGGCTCGATGCCGCTGCTGTTGTTCAGGGCCTGCTGCAGCACGCTGTCGAGCGAGCCGTCCAGGCCGATCACCTGCATCTCCTCGTCACCCGGGAACAGCTGCTGCGT
The DNA here is from genome assembly GCF_058788795.1 of Variovorax sp. FW301-JW7. NCBI lineage: Bacteria > Pseudomonadati > Pseudomonadota > Betaproteobacteria > Burkholderiales > Comamonadaceae > Variovorax > Variovorax sp. FW301-JW7. Next base: position 364,136 of record NZ_JBYTBC010000002.1, on the reverse strand, counting down.
GATGGCGCGGCCCAGCGCCAGGCGCGTGAGCGTGGTGAGCTCGGTCGGATCTTTCACCGTGGGCGCGTGCTCGGCCATCACATCGAGGATGGTCCGCATGTCGCGGATCGGCACCTCCTCGTCGAGCAGGTTCTGCAGCACCTTGTGCAGCGTGCTCAGCGACAGCACCTTGGGCACCAGGTCTTCGGTGAGCTTGGGCGCGGTCTTGGCGATCTGGTCGAGCAGCTGCTGCACTTCCTGGCGACCCAGCAGTTCGGCCGCGTGGGTGTGGATCAGGTGGTTCAAGTGCGTGGCCATCACGGTGCAGGCATCGACCACGGTGTAGCCGTACACCTGTGCCTGCTGGCGCAGGCTGGCGTCGATCCAGGTGGCCTCCAGGCCGAAGGCCGGGTCGCGCGTGGGCGTGCCCGTCAGCGTGCCCGTCACCTGGCCGGGGTTGATCGCCATCCACTGGTTGGGGAAGGCCTCGCCGCGGCCGATCTCCACGTCCTTCAGGCTGATGACGTAGGCGTTGGGCTTGATCTCCAGGTTGTCGCGGATGTGGACCACCGGCACCAGGAAGCCCAGCTCCTGCGCGATCTTCTTGCGGATGCTCTTGATGCGGCCCAGCAACTCGCCCTGCTGCGACTGGTCCACCAGCGGGATCAGCCGGTAGCCGACCTGCATGCCCAGCGGATCAACCATCGCCACGTCGTCCCAGGTGGCTTCGGCCTGCTCGGCCGCGGCGGGCACGCCCGCCCCTTGCGTCGCGGCGGCGGCCTGTTGCGCGGCGGCCTGCGGCTTGCGCTGCACCAGCCGCTTCCCGAGCCACACCAGGCCGCCCGCGATGAGCAGGAAGGCCAGGTTCGGCATGCCCGGGATCATGCCCAGCAGGCCGACGATGCCCGCCGTGAGGAACAGCACCTGCGGGTTGGAAAAGAGCTGGCCCGTGAGCTGGCTGCCCACGTCCTCGTCGGTGGTCACGCGCGAGACGATCACGCCGGCGGCAGTGGAGATCACCAGCGCCGGAATCTGCGCCACCAGGCCGTCGCCGATGGCCAGCAGCGTGTAGGTCTTGCCGGCCGTGGAGAAGTCGAGCCCGTGCTGCAGCATGCCCACCACGAGCCCACCGATGATGTTGATCACCATGATGAGCAGGCCTGCGATCGCGTCGCCGCGCACGAACTTGCTGGCACCGTCCATCGAACCGTAGAAATCGGCCTCCTGCGCCACTTCGGCGCGGCGCTTGCGGGCGATCTCCTCGCCGATCAGGCCGGCGTTGAGGTCGGCGTCGATCGCCATCTGCTTGCCCGGCATGGCGTCGAGCATGAAGCGCGCGCCCACCTCGGCGATGCGGCCCGCGCCCTTGGTGATCACCATGAAGTTGATGAGCACGAGGATGATGAACACCATCACGCCCACCGCGAAGTTGCCGCCCACCAGGAAGTGGCCGAAGGCCTCGATCACCTTGCCGGCCGCGTCGGGCCCGGTGTGGCCGTGCATGAGCACCACGCGCGTGGAGGCCACGTTGAGCGACAGGCGCAGCAGCGTCGAGAACAGAAGCACCGCAGGGAAGGCCGCGAAGTCCAGCGCCTTCATCGTGTACATGCTCACCAGCAGCACCATCACCGACAGCGCGATGTTGAAGGTGAACAGCAGGTCGAGCAGGAAGGGCGGCAGCGGCAGCACCATCATGCTCAGGATGAGGATGATGAGGATCGGGCCCGCCAGGCCCTTGAACTGCGAGCCGGAGAAGATCCGCGCCGGCAGGCGCATCAGGTCGTTCAATCCGTTCATGCGACCGCCGGCGAATACTGCAGGTCGGCCGGCACCGGCAGGTCGGTCGGCGTGCGCGGCGCCTCGCCACCCTCGCTGTTCCATCGCTTGAGCTGGTACACCCAGGCCAGCACCTCGGCCACGGCGGTGTACAGCCCTGCGGGAATTTCCTCGCCCAGCTTCGTGTGCCGGTACAGCGCGCGCGTGAGCGGCGGCGCTTCGAGGATCGCGACCTTGTGTTCCTTGGCCATCTCGCGGATGCGCGCGGCCACCAGCTCGGTGCCCTTGGCGACCACGCGCGGTGCGCGCATGTCGCTGTCCAGGTACTGCAGCGCGACGGCGAAGTGCGTCGGGTTGGTGAGCACGATGTCGGCCTTGGGCACCTCGGCCATCATGCGGCGGCGTGCCATCTGCTGCTGTTGCCGGCGGATCTGCGCCTTGATGTGCGGATCGCCTTCGCTTTCCTTGTGCTCCTGGCGCACGTCCTCGCGCGACATGCGCAGCTTGCGGTAGTAGTTCCAGAGTTGAAACGGCACGTCGACGAGCGCGACGAGAAAGAGCGTGGCGGCGATCAGCGCACAGTGCTTGGCCACCAGCACCAGTGCATGCGGCAGCGCCTCGTGCGCGGGCTGCGACATGAGCGCCATCACGGCCTCGATGTCGTCCACGATGACCCACCATGCCACGCCGCCGATGAGCGCCGACTTGGCCAGCGCCTTCACGAGTTCGGCCAGCGCCTGCGCCGAGACCATGCGGCCGATGCCGGCCAGGGGATTGAGCTTGCCGAAGTTGGGCGCGACGGCCTTGCCGGAGAACATCCAGCCGCCGAGCATCAGCGGCGCGGCCACGGCGGCCACGACCATCATGGCGAACAGCGGCCCGATGGCCATGAGTGCATGCAGCACCATGAGCCCGCTCTGCGAGAGCATGTGCGCGGGGTCGAAGGCGCTGGCGCGTTCGAACTGCAGGCCGCGGCGCAGCGCGCCGCTCAGGCTCGCGCCGAGCGACTCGGCCGCCAGCCACAGGCCGGCGCTCGCGGTGGCGAGCATGACGAAGGTGGTGAGCTCGCGCGAACGGGCCACGTTGCCTTCCTCGCGCGCCTTCTCCAGGCGCCGCTCGGAGGCGGGTTCCGTTTTCTCGAGATCGCTTTCCTCAGCCATTCATGCTCCGAACCAGCACTGGCGAAGTACGCCTTGCCCAGAACCAAATTATTGGATCCGGTGGTGCGGAACAATCTGCCGATCAGGGCCGGTATCGCCCTGCAATTCGGCCAATCAAGAGGCTCGGGAAAGGCTCAGAACCCGAGGCTTTCGAGCAGGTCGTCGACCTGCGCCTGGTCGGTCACGGCGTCGGGGTTGCCGGGCTTCACCTGCGGCCCGTTCTGCAGGCTCTGCACGGCCTCGTGGCGCTTCTCGGGCGGCGAGTTGTCGATGAGCACCTGCAGCAGCTGCGTCTCGACGTCGTTCACGACTTCCATCATCTTCTTGATGACCTGGCCGGTGAGGTCCTGGAAGTCCTGCGCCATCAGGATCTCCATGAGCTGCGTGTTGATGGCGCTGGCGCGCTGGGGCACGTCGTTCAGGTAGCCGCGCGTGTCCAGCACGAGCTCGCGCGCCTGGTCGAGTTCGATCGGGTTCTCGAACCACTGGTCCCAGCGCTGCGTCAGGGCCTTGGCGTCGGTGGCCAGGGCTTCCTGCAGCGGCTGCGCCACGTCGATGGCGTTGAGCGCGCGGTGCGCCGCGCGCTCGGTGGTGGCCGCCACGTAGTTGAGGCGGTCGCGCGCATCGGGAATGGCCTGCGCGGCCTTGGCCACCTGCTTGTCCAGGCCCAGCTCGCGCAGGCCTTCGCGCAGCTGGCGCGTGAGGTGGCCGATGCGGCCCAGCAGCTCTTCGGTGGTGTTGTTGGTGGCGTCTGCCGCGCCGGCGGTGTCCTGGCTCATGCCTTGGCCAGCTTCTCGAAGATCTTGGTGATCTTCTCTTCCAGCGTCGCCGCGGTGAAGGGCTTCACCACGTAGCCGTTGGCGCCGGCCTGCGCGGCCGCGACGATGTTTTCCTTCTTGGCTTCGGCCGTGACCATCAGCACCGGCAGCGTCTTCAGCTCAGGGTCGGCGCGGATGGTCTGCAGCATGGTCAGGCCGTCCATGTTGGGCATGTTCCAGTCGGAGACCACGAAGCCGAAGCTGCCGCCGCGCAGCTTCTCCAGGCCGGCCACGCCGTCCTCGGCCTCGTCGACGTTGAGGAACTCCAGCTCCTTCAACAGGTTGCGCACGATGCGCCGCATGGTCGGGAAGTCATCCACCACCAGAATCTTGATGCTCTTGTCGATCACGATTTTTTCCAGCTCCACAGGTCGTTGTTCAAACTCGTCATACCCGGTTCGCACGTTCACCGAACGTGCGAAGGTGCGCCATCACGCGGCGACTGATCTCGTTCAGCGGCGACACCTCGTCCACCGCGCCCAGCGCCACCGCCTCGCGCGGCATGCCGAAGACCACGCAGCTGGCCTCGTCCTGCGCCAGCGTGTGCGCGCCCGCGCGCCGCATGCGCAGCAGGCCCTCGGCGCCGTCCTTTCCCATGCCGGTGAGGATGATCCCGATGGCGTTCTTGCCCGCGTGCTTCGCGGCCGAATCGAACAGCACGTCGATCGACGGCCGGTGGCGGTTCACGGGCGGCTCCTGGTCCAGGTGCGCCACGTAGTTCGCGCCGCTGCGCGCCAGCGACAGGTGAAAGCCGCCCGGCGCGATGTAGGCATGGCCCGGCAGCACGCGCTCGCCCTGCTCCGCCTCCTTCACGCGGATGCGGCACAGGCCGTCCAGGCGCTGCGCGAAGGAGCGCGTGAAGCCGGCCGGCATGTGCTGGGCGATGAGCACCGCGGGCGCGTCGGGCGGCAGCGGCTGCAGCACCTCGCGGATGGCCTCGGTGCCGCCGGTGGAGGCGCCGATGATGAGCAGCTTCTCGGTGCTCAGCAGCGGGCTGCGCAGCAGTGCCTCGGGCGCCGCCTCGTGGGCGGGCCGCGTCGCCGTGGCCGCTGGGCGCGCGGGCAGCAGCCGCGCACTGGCGGCCGTGCGGATCTTGCCGGCGATGAGCTCGGTGTAGTTGAGCAGGCCGTCGCGCACGCCCAGGCGCGGCTTGGTCACGAAGTCGATGGCGCCCAGCTCCAGCGCGCGCAGCGCGATCTCCGAGCCGCGCTCGGTGAGCGAGGACACCATCACCACCGGCATCGGCCGCAGGCGCATGAGCTTCTCGAGAAACTCCAGGCCGTCCATGCGCGGCATTTCCACGTCGAGCGTGAGCACGTCGGGGTTGGTGACCTTGATGAGGTCGCGCGCCACCAGCGGGTCGGCCGCGGTGCCGACCACGGTCATGTCGCTCTGGCTGTTGATGATCTCGCTCATCACGCTGCGGATCAGCGCCGAATCGTCGACGCAGAGCACCTTGATCTTTTTCTTGCTTGGCAGGCTCACCGGCTTCCTTTGGTTCTGTCGATCTCGTGCGGCGCGGCGGGCACCGACAGCCGGCGCAGCAGCTCGCCTTCGTCGCGGCGCACCCGCAGCACCTCGGTCTGCGCGCGCAGGCGGCGCACCACGGCCTTGCCGCTCTCGGGCAGGAAGCACACGCGGCGCGCGTGCGGCCCGCGCAGGTCCTGCGCCGCCACCTCGATGCGTTCCGCCTCCAGGTAGCGCAGCACGAAGTCGGCATTTCGGTCGCCGATGTTGAGCGTGGTCATGCCGGCCAGCACCGCGCCGCCGCCGAACACCTTGGCCTGCAGCCGCTCGCGCCGCGCGCCCGCGCGCACCAGTTCGCGCACCAGCACGTCCATGGCGTAGGCGCCGTAGCGCATCGAGCCGCCACCGGGCTCGCCGTCGTCGGGCAGCATGAAGTGGTTCATGCCGGCCACGCCCGCCTGCGCGTCGTGCAGGCAAGCGGCCACGCAGGAGCCGAGCACGGTGCTCAGCACGGTGTGGTCGGTGGTCACGTAGTACTCCGAGGGCAGCAGCTTGACGGCCATGCGCCCGACATCGCGGTCGAAGTAGTGGTGGCTCGCCAGGCTCATGCGGTGCCCGGCGTGCGCGACAGCTCGTACACCGTCTGCCCCAGCGGGCGGAAGGCCGGGTTGACGAGCGAGGCGTTCTCGGAATGCCCGGCGAACAGCAGGCCGCCCGGCTTGAGCAGCGGCGCGAAGCGGTCGAGCACCTTCTTCTGCGTCGGCTTGTCGAAATAGATCATCACGTTGCGGCAGAAGATCGCGTCCACCGGCTCCTTCACCGACCAGGCGCTGTCCAGCAGGTTGACGCGCGAGAACTTCACCAGCGTGGCGACCTCGGGGCGCACGCGCACCTTGCCGGCGTTGGTGCCGGTGCCCTTGTTGAAGAAGCGACGCAGCCGCTCGGGCGACAGGCGCCGCACCTGCTCGGTGGTGAAGACGCCGGTGGCGGCCTTGGCCAGCACCGCGGTGTCGATGTCGCTGGCGATGACGCGGGCCGAACCCGCGCGCTCGCCCAGCGCCTCCATCAGCGTGATGGCGATCGAGTACGGCTCCTCGCCCGTCGAGGCGGCGGCGCACCACACGGTGACCGGGCCCGGGCGCTTGCGCACATGGTCGGCCAACGTGGGAAAGTGGTGCGCCTCGCGAAAGAACGAGGTCAGGTTGGTGGTGAGCGCGTTGATGAACAGCTGCCACTCGTCGCCGTCGTGGCGCGCCTCGAGCTGGTCCAGGTACGGCGTGAACGCCGGCAGCTGCAGCTCGCGCAGGCGCCGCGACAGCCGGCTGTACACCATCTGCCGCTTCTGCTCGCCCAGGGCGATGCCGGCGCGGCGATGGATGAGGGTCCGGATTCTGGAAAAGTCGTGGTCGGTAAAGTGGAACTCGGTCGTCACAGCCAGCCTGGAAGCGTGACTTTCAATGGTCACAGCAACCGCCGTTTCCAATCGGCCGATCAGACGCGCAAAAGCCTTGCATTTCCGGGGGTCAGGCGGGCGGCGCGGTCACGGCCGGGCCGGCGTCGAGCGCCCACACCAGCGCCGACAGCTGCGCGGCATTGACCTGCGCGGCGCTCAGGAAGAGCGCCTCCGACAGGCGCGCGGCGCGGCCGTCGTCGGTCTCGCAGCTTTCGGCCAGCGCCACGAAGGGGCCGTAGACGCCGCTGCGCGACAGAATCGCCTGCTGCACCGCCTCGGTGAGCTGCACCTTGCGCAGCACGCCTTCCATCGGCACGCCCAGCAGCTGGTCGAGCAGCGAGAACATGCCCGCCACGAACAGGTTGTCGGCCTCGCCGGGCGGCAGCATGCCCTGCCCCATCAGCTCGACGAAACGCCCGCGCAGGATGGCCTTCTTCATCATGAAGGGCGAGCTCACCTTGTTGCTGGTGGCCAGCAGCAGCGACAGCCAGCGGTACAGCGGCGAGTAGCCGAGCATGGCGACCGCATGGCGCAGCGAGTGGATCTCCACCGCCAGGCCGACCGAAGGCGAGTTGATGTAGCGCAGCAGCCGGTAGGTGAGCGCGGCGTCGTGCTTGAGCGCGCCCTCGATGGCGCGCACGTCCTCGTTGCGCAGGATCATCTGCATCAGGTGCACGATGAGCTGCGACTCGGGCTGCAGCGCGTCGGCGCTGTCGCGCGCCGGCGGCAGGCGCACGGCGCCGTCGACGAAGACCTGCACGCCGCGTGCGGCGCAGGCCTCGAACTCGGCCCAGTTCGCCACGCGCGCGGCGATGGGCGCCGGGCCGGCGGGCGACACGTCCGCCAGCAGGGAGGGCAGCACCTCGCGGTGCGTGACGATGGCGCGCAGCTCGTCGTCGTCCGGCAGCGCGACGCCGCCGCACAGCATGAAGCCGAAGCCCTGCTCGCGCAGGAACAGCAGGATGGAGCGCATGTCGGCGTCCATCAGCTCGTCGGCCTTCATGCACAGCACGACGTTGCGCGGCGGCAGCGACTGCAGCTCGCTCTGGAACAGCGCATCGACGGTGACGTCGACGAACACCCTCTGCGCGCCCAGCAGCCAGCCGTGGCCGCCCGGGTTCAGGTGCAGGCCCAGCGTGTCCATGAGCGCCTTGACGCCCGCCGCCGCACCCGCGTCGGTGCCCTGCCCGGCCGCGCGCCAGGCCATGCGGTAGCCGACCACGCGGCGCTTGCCGTCCAGCAGCATGGCGTAGGCCACGTGACCGTCGGCACCCACTGCAGGCGCGATGGCGGGCGTTGCGTCGGCTTGCGCGCCGTTGCCGTCGACGCCGGGGCGCCGGAAGAAATCGAACCTCATGCGGCCGTCCCTCGCGTCGGGATCAGGACGCCAACGCGTCGGTGCGGCGCGCCGCGCCCGCCAGGGCCGCCGCGCTGGCGGCCTGCGCGCGCTGGATGCGCGGCATCGCGCCCACGTCGACGATGAAGGCCACGCTGCCGTCGCCCACGATGGTGGCGGCCGAGATGCCCGGCACCTTGCGGTAGTTGGTTTCCAGGTTCTTCACCACCACCTGGTGCTGGCCGAGCAGCTCATCGACCAGCAGCGCGAAGCGGCTGTCGTCGGCCTGCACGATCACCAGGATGCCCTGCGTGGGCTGCGTCTGCGCGCCGGCCACGTCGAACACGCGGTGCAGCTCGATGAGCGGCAGGTACTCGCCGCGCACGCGGATCACGTGGCCGTCGGCGGTGATGGAATGCAGGTGCTCCGGCAGCGGCTGCAGCGACTCGATGACGTAGCTCAGCGGCAGGATGTAGGCCTCGCTGCCCACCCGCACCGACATGCCGTTGAGGATGGCCAGCGTGAGTGGCAGCACGATGCGCGTGGACGTGCCCTGGCCGCCGCGCGAATGGATCTCCACATGGCCGCCCATCTCCTGGATGTTGCGCTTGACCACGTCCATGCCCACGCCGCGCCCCGAGATGTCGGTGACCTGCTCGGCCGTGGAGAAGCCGGGCGCGAAGATCAGCTGCCACACCTCTTCGTCGGGCATGGCGTCGCTCACCGGCAGCCCCTGCTGGCGCGCCTTGTCGAGGATGCGCTCGCGGTTCAGGCCCGCGCCGTCGTCGCTCACCTCGATCACGATGTTGCCGCCGTGGTGCTGTGCCGACAGCAGCAGCTGGCCGGTGGCGTCCTTGCCCTTGGCCAGGCGCACCTCGGGGGCCTCGATGCCGTGGTCCAGGCTGTTGCGCACCAGGTGCGTGAGCGGATCGACGATGCGTTCGATGAGCCCCTTGTCGAGCTCGGTTTCCTTGCCGTAGGTGTCCAGGCGCACCTGCTTGCCGAGCTTGGCGCTCACGTCGCGGATCACGCGCGGGAAGCGGCTGAACACGTAGTCCATCGGCATCATGCGGATGGACATCACCGATTCCTGCAGGTCGCGCGCGTTGCGCTCCAGGTGGCCCAGGCCGCTCAGGAAGCGCTCGTAGGCCACGGGGTCCAGCACGGTCGCGGCCTGCGTGAGCATCGACTGCGTGATGACGAGCTCGCCCACGAGGTTGATGAGCTGGTCGACCTTTTCGACGTCGACGCGGATGGAGCTGGACTCCTTGGCGCTGGCGGGCGCAGACGCGGCGGCGGCCGATGCAGGGGCCGGTGCGGCGGGTGGCGGCACGACGGGCTCTGCCACTGCGACCACGGGTGGGGCAACGTCGGCCACTTCGCGCGTGATGTCGATCTGCGACTCGTCGATGACGAAGCAGCACACGGCCACGATGTCGTCGGGGTCGCAGGTGGTGGCCAGCCGCACGGTCAGCTGGTCGTTGCTGCGCGTGCGCGTCAGCACGGTGCCCAGGTTGGCCAGCTCGCCGGCGAGCAGATCGCATTCGCTGTCGGACAGGCGCGCGAAGCGCACGACCAGCACGCCGTCGCTGCTGCCGCCTTCCTCGGTCGGCGCAGCGGCTTGCACGACAGGCGCCGGTGCAGGCGCGGGCACCGCCACGGGTGCGACGGCATTGTTCTCCATCGCCAGCTGCTGCAGCACGCCGCAGATGTGGGCGACCCTCTCGGCGTCCGGCTCCTTGCCGGCCTGGTAGGCGGTGAGTTGTTCTTGCAAGGCGTCCTTCGTTTCCAGAAAGGCATCGATCATCGGAGCGCTCAGGTGCAGCTGCCCGTGGCGGGCCCTGTCCAGCAGCGTTTCGAGCACGTGCGTGGTGTGGGTCAAGGCGGTGAAACCGAACGTGGCCGCGCCGCCCTTGATGGAGTGCGCCGCGCGGAAGATGGCGTTGAGCTGCTCGCCGTCGGGCGCCTCGACGTCGAGGTCGAGCAAGAGCTGCTCCATCTCCGCCAGCAGCTCGATGGCTTCGACGAAGAAGGCCTGGGTGAATTGACTGAGGTCCATCTGTGGTGCTCCGGGGCCCGCGCTCGCGCACATTCACGCACGCAGGCCGCTTCCTTGTTCTTGTTATCCCGCCGTGTGTCCTGCCGCGGTGCGCGCCTGCGCGGCCGGTGGCGGCAGGCCGATGCGCGTGGCGCCGGCGTCGTTGCTGTTCTCGCGCTCGATGCGCTCCTGCGTGCGGTGGTTCAGCAGGATGATGCTGATGCGGCGGTTGATGGGGTTGCGCGGGTCGGCACGGTCCAGGTGCATGCTGTCGGCCAGGCCGATCACGCGCAGCACCTTGTCCTCGGTCATGCCGCCCGTGACCAGCTCGCGGCGCGAGGCGTTAGCGCGGTCGGCCGAGAGCTCCCAGTTGCCGTACGAACGGTCGTTGGTGTAGACGATGGCGTCGGTGTGGCCCGACAGCGTGAGCTTGTTGGGCAGGCCGTTGAGCACCGGCGCCAGCTCGCGAAGAATGGCGCGCATGTGCGGCACCACGCGGGCGCTGGCCAGCTCGAACATCGGACGGTTCTCGCTGTCCACGATCTGCAGGCGCAGGCCTTCGGTGGTGATGTCGATGAGGATCTGCGAGCGGAACTGCTGGAACACCGGGCTCTTCTCGATCAGCTCGTCGAGCTTCTTCTTCATCTCGGCCAGGCGGCTGGCGTCGGCCGCGTCTTCGCTGTCGGCCTCGGTGTGGCGCACCTCGCCCTCGGCGTGCATCACGTCGGCGCCGCCGCCGGGGATCATGCTGGTGCTCATGCTGCTCTTGTCGCCGCCGGCCAGCGCCACGCGCAGCGGCATGCGAAAGTGCTCGGCAATGCCTTCGCGCTGCTTGGGGCTGGAGATCGACAGCAGCCACATCACGAGGAAGAAGGCCATCATGGCCGTCATGAAGTCGGCGTAGGCGATCTTCCAGCCGCCGCCCGCATGGCCGCCGCCGTGCCCGCCGCCGTGGGCGCGCTTGATGATGATGCGGGGCTTCGCGTCGCTCATGGCCGTCGGGGAATCAGCGTGCCTTGACTTCGCGCACGTGGTCGTCCAGCTCGGTGAACGAGGGGCGCTCGGTCGAGAACAGCACCTTGCGGCCGAACTCCACGGCCAGCTGCGGCGCGTAGCCGTTCAGGCTGGCCAGCAGCGTGACCTTGGCGCACTGGTAGATCTTCATGCCCTCTTCGACCTTCTGCTCGATCAGCGAGGCCAGCGGCGACACGAAGCCATACGCCAGCAGCACGCCCAGGAAGGTGCCGACCATGGCGTGCGCGATGAGCGCGCCCATCTCCGAAGGTGGCAGGTGGGCCGAGCCCAGCGCATGCACCACGCCCATCACGGCCGCGACGATGCCCAGCGCGGGCAGCGCGTCGCCCACGCGCGAGAGGCTGTGGCCGGGCACGGCGGCCTCGTGGCGGACGGTGTCGATCTCGTGGTCCATGAGGGCCTCGATCTCGTGCGCGTCGGTGTTGCCGCTGATGACCAGGCGCAGGTAGTCGCACAGGAACACGGTGATGCCCTCGTGCGCCAGGATGGTCGGGTAGCGGCCGAAGATCTCGCTTTGCTCCGGCGCTTCGACGTCGGACTCGAGCTTCATCATGCCCTCCTTGCGGGCCTTGGCGAGCAGCTCGTACAGCAGCGCCAGCAGGTCCATGTAGAGCTGGCGGTTGTGCTTGGACGAACGCAGCAGGAGCGGCAGCTCCCGGATGGTCGCCTTGATGGTCTTGCCGTTGTTGCCCGCGATGAACGCGCCGAGCGCGGAGCCGCCGATCATGAGCAGCTCCACGGGCTGGAACAGCACGCCGAAATGTCCGCCCATGAGGCCGTAGCCGCCGAAGACGGCGCCGATCACCACCAGATATCCCACCAGTACCAGCACGCGCTTCCCCTATGCCCTGAGGCGTCCAAAACAAAAAACCCGCGCCGGGCGCCGGGGCACTTTCACGAGACGGCGCCGCCGATGTCGAGCACCGGGCCGCCGGCAATCAGGCCGCCGCGGCGCACCGGTTCGAGCTTGGGCTTGCGCGCCTTGCCCGCGCGCGAGGGCGGGCGGCACAGCACGCACACATAGCCGTGCTTGTGGTCGTGCGCATGCGCCACGAAGTGACCGCCGCAGCGGCTGCACGGGCTCAGCTGCAGCATGTCGCTGTCGAAGAAACGCACCATGGTCTCGGCGCGCGTGAAGTCGAGCACGACCTCGCTGCCCTGCGACTCAACCTGCTCGGCGTACAGGCGGTAGGCCTTGATGAGCGCGGGCAGCTCGCCCTCGCCGGCCTCGTCGCGCATGAAGCGGTAGATGTTGTAGAACATCGACGAGTGGATGTTGGCCAGCCAGGTCATGTACCAGTCGGTGGAGAACGGCAGCAGGCCCTTGGGCGGCGAGACGCCCTTGAGTTCCTTGTACAGGCGGATCAGGCGTTCGCGGCTGAGCGCGACCACGGCCTCCAGGAACTGCAGGCGCGCACCCAGGCCGATGAGCTCGACCGCGAGCTGCACCTGCCGGACCTCGCCCAGGATGCTCTTGGCAGTCATGCGCTGGCCGAACCTGCTTTGCGCATCTGCGGCTGGGCTTGGGCCTGCGCCTGGCGCGCGCTCATCAGGATCGACATGTGGGCCTGCTGCAGCGCGGGCTCCTTGCCCTCGCCGACCACCGCGAACATGGGCCGGTCGTCCAGGCGGAAGCTGCACAGCAGGAAGTTGGACGCGGCCAGCTTCACGATCTGGCTGAGCGACATGTTCATGAGCAGATCGGCCAGCTCGCGCCCCACGCCGAGGCGGAACATGGCTTCCGCCCGGTCCCGCTTCACGAGCTTCTGCGCGAGCAGCATGTAGGCCAGATTGATCTCGCCGATTTCCTTCGAAATCACGCCGCCTGCGTTGACATTGCAATTTTCCACGTCTACTTCCATTTCCGATTCCATGTCGACTCCGCACGTCCATCCAACATGTATACATTATATACACACTTATTTACACTTCGAAGACAAAGTAGACCAAAAAGTAATAGGGTCTTGACGTGGCTGCCAACGGTGAACTTCGAAACTCCCTCTGGAGAAACGGTTTCATTCCCGACGCAGGCGCGCGTTCATGGAGCGCAAGCAATTGTTACGAGCATGCGTATTCCGGCAATTGGCAATCCGCTCGTCAATTGAATTTATAAAGACTATCGAACACCTCCGGGCGTTAATCGGCGGCTTTATTCAGGGTCTTTCAATAGGTCAATGACTTTCCATAGAACAACCGCCACTCAGGGTGCCGCCGCCTCGGCGCCGCCTTCCAGCCGGTGAATCCAGGCCATCACTTCCGCGACCGCCTGGTACAGCTGCGGCGGGATCTGGCGGTCGAGGTCGATCTGCATCAGCAGCTTCACGAGGTCGGCCGACGCATGCACATACAGCCCGTGCGCGCGCGCCTCGCGCAGGATCGATTCGGCCACCACGCCGTAGCCCTTGGCGACGACGACGGGGGCCTTGCGCGTGTCCGCATGCGAGAGCACGACGGCGCTGTGGCGGTTGCGAAGCTCGTTGCTCATGCCGCCGCCTTCTCCGTGACCTGCAGCTGCTGCAGCTGAAGACCGACCGCCTCGAAGCGCTGCGCGAGCCGGCCGGCGTCGCCGCGCAGGCGGGCCACGGTGGCGTGCTCGCGCGCCTGCAACTGCGCCTGCACGGTCGGGCCGCTGAGGCTCAGGCGCAGGTCGACTTCGCCCAGGCGCGGCAGCACGAGAGACACGGTGGTCGACCAGCGGCGCGCGCCTTCTTCCTCGGCGGGTTCGCCTTCGCGTGCGTTGGAGCTGGCGGGCTCTTCCTCGATGGTCCACGCCATCGGCACCTCGGGCCAGGCGTGGCCGCTCCAGCGGAAGGCGGCACTGGCCAGCAGGTCGAGCTGCTGGTGCACGACGGTGACGGCTTGCGGGTGGATCACTTCGGTGCTGCGCGGGGCCGGCGTGCTAGCGGTGTCGACTGCAGCGCGTGCGTGTTCTGCGATGCGGGGCGCGGGCATTTCCGGCGCAGCATCGGAGAGGCCGTAGGCCGCCTGCACACGCGCCGCATCCGGTGCGGGCGCGGCGGTGGTCTCGCTGCGTACGACCCCACGCGCAGCTTGTGCGATGTCGGCTTCCGGCGCGTCGACCTGCGGGGCCTGAGCCAGCGCATTCGGCGCGGGCGGCGTTGCAGCATCGACCGCAGTCAGCACTGTCGCCGCAGCCACCACGCCCTGCCCCGTTGTGTTTGTCGTCATCGCCATCACCGGACTCGCCCAGCGCGCCTGCGGCTCCCGCACCATCTGCACAAGCGTGCGCGTGCCGGCCGCGAATTCGGCGAGGTGCGATTCGTAGAAGAGCCCGCTGTCCGTCACGGTCTGCGCCAGCGTGCCCGCGAGCGCGGCGGTGTTCGTGCCCTGGCGCGCGACGGGCAGCAGCAACGGCGCCTCGCCCCGCACCGGTCCCGGCGCGGCCTGCAGGTCGGCCAGCACCGCGCCGATCACGCGCGCGGCCAGCGACAGGCGGGTGTCGATCGAAGGCGGCGCGCCGCCGGCGGGCGGCGCAGCCACCTCGCCACCGGACGCGCCCGACGGCACCAGCCGGTCCAGCGCCGCGCGCGACGGCAGGCGCACGTCGTTCGCCGTCTTCGGCACGGCCACCGCCGCACCGGGCGCGCCCACCGTGGTCTCGGGCCGCAGGCCGAGCAGGTCGAGCGGCGGCGTCAGGCGCGCGGCCCTCAGTGCATCGATCAGTCCGGTGAGTCCCAGCATGGCCACGGTGGTGTCGTCCTGTGGTCGCGCGTCAGTGCGCGAGGCCGTAGGCCTTGCCCAGGTTCTTCTGGTGGTTGAGCGAATCCATGCGGCGGATCAGGTCGTCGAGTTGCGGCTTGATGAGCCCCGACAGCTCGGCCTGCTCGGTGCAGATGCGCTCGAGCAGGCGCAGCACGAGGTCGCGCTGCGCGGGCTCCAGCGACGCCAGCGGCTGGATCGCCTTCAGGCGCTCGACCGATGCCGAGCACCGGGCCTCCAGTTCGGGCAGCTGCCCCCATTCCTTGGCACGGGCCAGCGCCAGCATCGTCGAGATGCACGCGGCCAGCTGCTCGTAGCAATGAACGATCTCGCTGCGCACGGCCATCTGTTCCTGCCCCCAGGTCACGCTCTGCATCATCAGTTGGAAGGCCTGTCGTCGATCTCGCGCCAGGCGGACGCCAGGTGGTCGAGCAGGCGGTCGGCCTCGTCCAGCGCCTGCACGTCGTTGCGCAGGTTGGCCAGCAGCAGGCGTTGCACCACGTAGTCGTACAGCGACGAGAGGTTGCCGACGATCTCGGTGCCAGCCTCGCCGGCCGCCTCGGCATCGAGGCTGGCCTTCAGGCCGTTGTCGACGATGTTGATCGCCTTCGAAATCGCCTGCCCCTTGGCGCCGATGTCGCCGGCCGTCATGTGCAGGCGCGCCGCGCCGATGGCGGTCTTCGCGCCGTCGAACAGCATGTGGATCAGTTGCAGCGGCGACGCGCTCATGGCGCGCGTCTCCACGCCGACGCGCGCGTAGACGCCGGCACCGGTGCGGGAGTGGTGAGAGCTGTACATGTCGCTTCCTGTCCTCAGCCCTTGCTGGCGTTCATCGCGTCGAACTGCTGCGCGAGGTATTTCAGCGTGCCGTTCATCTTGTTCATCGCCACGTCCAGCTGCACGAACTGCTTGCGATAGCGCTCCACCGTCGCGTCGGCGCGCTCCTTCATCGCGGTGTACTGCGTGTCGAGCTGCTTGAGCGAGCTCGTCACGCCGTCGGTGGCGACCTTGAGCGCGCCCTTGGTGCCGGTGAGGTCGTCGACCAGCGCCGTCAGCTGCTTGCCGTAGCCGGCGGTGCTGCCGGTGCCGCTGGAGAACAACTTCGCCACGCCCTCCAGGTTGGTGTCGATGGCCTTGTCGAGCTTGTCGTTGTCGATCGCCAGCGTGCCGTCCTTCTGGAACGAGATGCCGATGGACGTGAGCACCTTCAGGTCGTTCGGGCCGCCCACCTGCGGTGCGACCAGCGCCTGGCGGATGCGCGTCTGCAGGTTGCGCAAGGTCGAGTCGCCCACCAGCGGCGCGGCGGCCTTGGCGTCGGTGTCGAAGGCCGTGAGCGACTTCGCGGTGCTCTGCAGCGCGTTGTAGGCCTTCACGAAATCGGTGATGGCCGTCTTCACCGACGTCGTGTTGGCCTTCATCACCAGGCTGAGCTTGCCGGTCTGCACCAGCGTGAGCGTGGTGCCCTGGATGGCGTCGGTCACCGAGTTGCTCGTGCTGGTGACGGCGATGTTGTTGACGGTGAGCTTGGCGTTCTGCGCCGCGGCGGTCTGCTTCAGGTTCTGCGTGCCGGCGGGGTCGTTGCCCAGCAGGTTCTGCAGCGCGGCGTCGCCGTCCACCGAGATGCGCATGGCCGAGGCCTCGCCGGTCTGCGTGGAGGTGAGCACCAGCCGGTTGGGCGTGCCGCTGCCGTCGTTCACGATGGTGGCCGACACGCCCGCGTTGGCCGCGTTGATCGCATCGCGGATGCCGCCCAGCGTGTTGTTGGTCGCATCGATGGTGATCGGCTTGGCCGTGCGCGTGGCGTCCTTGTCGAAGGTGGCGCCGGTGTACTGGCCGGTGGCCGGGTCCAGCGTGCCGCCGGAGACCTTGCCGAAGTCGATGGTGATCTTGCCGCTGCCGATCGCGGCGGTGGTGCTGGCCTGGCCCTTCGCGATGACCGACTGCGCCTGCGCGAGCTGCGAGATGTCGATGGCATAGGTGCCGACCGAGCGCGGGTCGGTGCCGCTGGCCGCCATGATGCCGCTCACGCTGGGCGTGCCGGTGATGGCCTGGAACAGCGCCGGGTCGCCCAGCTTCTTGGCGGCCGCCTGGATGCCGGTGAGCGCGCTTTGCAGCGTGCCGTAGGCCGAGAGCTTGCTGTTGTAGCTGGTCTGCTTGGCCTTCAGGGCCACCAGCGGCTGGTTCTCCGCGGTCTGCAGCTGGGTGAGCAATGCGCCCAGGTCAAGGTTGGCGCCAACGCCGATGCTGCTGATCGATGCCATGTCGGGGGTGTCCTGAAATGCGAATGAAATGGAGGGCCAGGGAGGGGATGAAGGTCAGGCCTGCTGGCGCACGAGCAGCCCGGCCTGCCGGTCCATGACCTTGGCGATGCGAACGACCTCTTCGGTCGGAATCTGGCGAATGACTTCGCCGTTGCTGCGGTCGACCACCTTGACGATGAGCTTGTCGGTGTCGCGGTCGACCTCGAACTGCAGGCTGATCGAGCGACTCTCGAGCGAGGCGTTGACGGACTTCACCGCCATCTCGATCTGCACCGGCGTCGCCTCCTCGACCTCGGCCTCGGCCTTGCGCAGTGCGGCGGCCTCGGCGGCGGCCGCAGCGGCACCGCCGGTGCGGCCGGCGAGCAGTTGCTGCAGCCAGGGGCTTTCCACGGCGGAGGCGGCGGGTACGGGCTGGGACATGGTCTGCGTTCTTCTTCTGGAGTTCGTTGTCCTGTGCGGCCTCGCCACGAGCGTGGCCGCACAGGACAACGCAGGCGGCTTCGAGTCGCCCCGAAGGCCTGCGAGCAAAAAAGCAAGACACCGGGCGCCGCCCTCGTGAGGGGCGCCCGGCGGTCTCAGCGAATCAACGCAGCAGCGACAGCACGCCTTGCGTGGTCTGGTTCGCCTGGGCCAGCACCGAGGTACCGGCTTGCTGCAGGATCTGCGCGCGCGTCATGTTCGACACTTCCACGGCGTAGTCCGAGTCTTCGATGCGCGAACGCGACGACGACAGGTTGGTGATGGTGGTGCCGAGGTTGGCGATCACCGAGTCGAAACGGTTCTGCACCGCACCCAGCGAGGAGCGCAGCTTGTCGACCTTCGACAGGGCGGCGTCCAGGGCCTTGAGCGGATCGACCGTCGAGGTCTTGCCGCTGCGGGCGTTCAGCGTGAAGGCGCCGGACTTGGCCGAATCGGCGTAGACCGTGTTGCCAGCGCCGTCGGTCACTGCGCCGTTGCTGTGCACGCTGTAGGTCGACACGGTGGTGAGCGAGTTGCCGAGCGAGCCGTCGGCGCCCACGTAGGCGCCGGTCACCGTGCCGTTGGCAGCGATCGTGACACCTGCCACGCCGCCGAGGGTCGCTGCCGTCACGGCGGTGCCAGCACCTGCGGCCAGCTTGTCGTTCAGCGCAGCGGCCGAAATTTCGTCGCCGGTCACGTTGAAGTTGGCTGCACCGGCGGTTGCCGTGTAGGTGGTGCCGCCGACCTTGATGGTGCCGCCCGTGCCGGTAGCCGACGCCATGCTGGTCGTCAGGCTCGTCAGCGTGGCTGCCTGAACGCCAGCGCCAGCGCTGTTCTGCGTCAGGTTGCCCACGTTGTCGACAAACAATGCAGAGCCGTCGGTCGCCGTGATCGTGCCGGCGCTGTCGATCTTGACGTCCAGCGAGGTGCCGCCGATGGTGACCGTGGCGGTCTTGCTCGAGCCCGCTGCGGGCTGGAGCGAAGCGATCGTGGCAGCGTTCGTGCGACCCGTTTCACCGAAGGTGAAGGCGGACTTCGCAGCGTTGTAGGTGTAGGTGGAACCTGCGGTGACGACCGAGTCGCCCGCCTTGGCGCCCGCCAGCAGCTGCGAGCGCGTGGCCAGCGTGTTGGTGGCCGTGACGTCGTACTTCTGCGTGCCGTTGACCGGTGCGCCGTTGGCGACAGCGCCAGCCAGCGTCAGGTCGTCCTTGGTGGCGGCCTTGTTCAGCGTGCCCGTGCCGTTCACGTTGAAGCTTTCCAGACCCAGGGTCTTGGCGCTGATTTCCTGCAGATCGATGTCGATGGTTTCGCCATCGTTCGCGCCCACTTGCACCGTCAGCTTGCCGGCGTTGGCCGACAGGACCTTCACGCCGTTGAACTGGGTCTGCTCCGACACGCGGTTGATTTCGTCCAGGCGCTGGCCGATTTCCGACTGGATCGAGTCCAGGTCGGTGGCCGAGTTGGTGCCGGTGGCGGCTTGCACCGACAGGTCGCGGATGCGCTGCAGGTTGTTGTTGACTTCGGTCAGCGCGCCTTCGGTGGTCTGCGCGATCGAGATGCCGTCGTTGGCATTTCGCGCGGCTTGCGTCAGGCCCTTGATGTTGGCGGTGAAGCGGTTGGCGATGGCCTGGCCGGCCGCGTCGTCCTTGGCGCTGTTGATGCGCATGCCGGAAGACAGGCGTTCGATGGCCGTGTTCAGGGCCGATTGCGACTTGTTGAGGTTGTTCTGCGTGAGAAGAGAAAGGCTGTTCGTATTGATGACTTGCGCCATGTTCGACTCCTGATTGACAAAAGGTTGTGGACTCCGGCCATCGGCCGTAACGCTGGACCCGCTTCCACGGTGAGACTCAAGCCATCGTTGAAGGGGATATCGGCGGGTGTCCGCAAACCTTTAGGGTCGCAACGAAAAAAGTTCTACGTTGCCGACCCCTGCCTCGTCATGCCTGCATGCTCATGATTTCCTGGTAGGCCGTCACCAGCCGGTTGCGCACCTGCAGTCCGGTCTGGAACGCCACGTTGGCCTTCTGCAGGTCGACCATCACGTCGTTGAGCGCCACGCCGGGCTTGCCCAGCTCGAACGATTCGGCCTGCGCATAGGCCTGCTGCTGCGCGCCGCTGATGTTGGCGAGCGAGCGCTGCAGCTCGGCCGCGAAGCCGCCCGCGCCGGCCGGCGCAGTCGTCGTGGGCCCCATGCCGCTGGCGAGCGCGGTGGCGCGCATCTGCTGCAGGACGGATTCGATGGCATTGATGGACATGGGGAAAAGTTCACTTCCAGCTGACTTGACACGGAGCGCGCGAGCGCTCCAACCGGCAGGCAGCGTATCAAGGGAAGACCCCCATTCAAACGCGCAACTGAGGGCAAAACCCCCGGCTGTTCGACCGATCGAATTCCACATCGCCTGCTGACAATCGTTCGCGAAACCACAGGCCGCGCACGACGTCGCCGGCCACCGGCATGACATCCCAACACCGAATTCCCTCTCTCACACCGGCGCCGGCCCTGCGCGGCGCAACGGCCCAGGCGAAGGCGCGCCGATGAGCACGGCCGCGCCCACGGGCGGCCTGGCGGCGGGCGCCAACGGCCTGCCCCCGATGCTGGAGCGCATGCGCGCGCAGCCCCGGCTGCCGCTGATCCTCGGCGCCGCGGCGCTGGTGACGGTGGCGGCCGCTTTCTTCCTGTGGAGCCGCGGCCCGGACTACAAGGTGCTCTACACCAACGTGTCGGACCGCGACGGCGGCGCGATCATCGCGTCGCTGCAGCAGATGAACGTGCCCTACAAGTTCGCCGAGGGCGGCGGCGCGATCCTGATCGCGGGCGACAAGGTGGCGGAAACGCGCCTGAAGCTCGCGGCGCAGGGCCTGCCCAAGGCCGGCGGCGTGGGCTTCGAACTGATGGACAACCAGAAGTTCGGCACCAGCCAGTTCGCCGAGCAGGTCAACTACCAGCGCGGGCTCGAAGGCGAGCTGGCGCGCTCCATCGAATCGATCGGCAGCATCGAGGCGGCGCGCGTGCACCTGGCGCTGCCCAAGCCATCCTTGTTCGTGCGCGACCAGAAGAAGCCTTCGGCGTCGGTGGTGCTCACGCTGATGCGCGGGCGCAGCATCGACGAAGGCCAGGTCAGCGCCATCGTCCACATGGTGTCGAGCAGCGTGCCCGACCTGGACGCCAAGAGCGTCACGGTGGTCGACCAGCGTGGCAACCTGCTGTCGTCGGCGCGCGGCACCAGCCAGGGGCTGGACGTGAGCCAGCTCAAGTACGCACAGGAGATCGAGCAGGGCTACGTGCGCCGCATCGAGGCCATTCTTCAGCCGCTGGTGGGCGCGAGCAACGTGCGCGCGCAAGTCGCGGCGGAGATCGACTTCTCGGTGGTGGAGCACACCGACGAGAAGTACCGGCCCAACCAGGACCCGGCGCAGGCCGCGATCCGCAGCCAGCAGTCCAGCGAATCGGCGCAGCACAACGGCGCGCCGCCCGGTGGCGTGCCGGGTGCGCTGTCGAACCAGCCGCCGGTGAACCCGACGGCGCCGATCACGGCGCCCAAGCCGCCGAACGCACCGGGCGCACCGAACACGCCCGCCGCACCCGCAGCCGCACCGGCCGGCCCGAGCAACACGCGCAAGGACGTCACGACCAACTACGAGCTCGACCGCACCATCCGCCACGTGCAGCAGGCCGCCGGGGGCGTGAAGCGCCTGTCGGTCGCCGTGGTGGTGAACCACCGCGACACGGTCGATGCCGCCGGCAAGACCAGCGCCCGCGCACTCGCGCCGGCCGAGCTGGAGCAGATCCGCAACCTCGCCAAGGAAGCGATGGGCTTCAGCCAGGAACGCGGCGACTCGCTCAACGTGGTCAACAGCGCCTTCGCCCGCGACGGCGACAGCGAGGCCGGCCCCGCGCCCGACGTGCCGTTCTGGCGCGACCGCGACACCCTCGCGTTCGGCAAGACGCTGGTCCCCTACCTGCTCATCGGCCTGCTCGCACTGTTCGCCTGGTTCGCCGTGGGGCGCCCGCTGATGCGGCGGCACCTGGCCGCGCCACCGCCCACGCCGCCCGTGGCCGATGCGAGCGCCATGGCCCCCACCGGCACGGCCCCGGCCGAACCCGAAGAAACACTGCAGCAGCGCGAGTCCGCACGCCAGAAGGCCGACATGGACTACGCCCAGCAGACCGCCGACAAGGACCCCAAGCTCGTGGCCGCCCTGATCCAGCACTGGATGCACACCGATGACTAGCAGCGAAGCAGGCACCCGCAAGAGCGCCATCCTGCTCATGGCGCTGGGCGAAGACCGCGCCGCCGCCGCGCTGCACCTGCTGCCCACCTCCGAGGTGCAGGCGCTGGGCCTGGCCATGTCCAAGCTGAGCGCGGTCTCGCGCGACGAGCTGGCCTCGGTGCTGGCCGAGTTCCGCCAGGAGACCGAGCAGCTGTCGGCGCTGCACCTGGGCTCCACCAGCTACATCCGCGCCGTGCTCAAGAAGGCGCTAGGCGACGATCGCGCGAGCAACCTGCTCGAGGACATCCTGCAGCCCGACGAGCCGCACGGCGGCATCGAGCGCCTGAACGAACTCGAGGCCGGCGAAGTGGCCGAGCTCATCCGTGACGAGCACCCGCAGATCCTTGCGACGCTGCTGGTGCACCTGGACCGCATGAAGGCCTCGGAGGTGCTCGAGAAGCTGCCCGCGCGCCTGCGCCACGACGTGATCATGCGCGTGGCCACCTTCGGCGGCGTGCAGCCGTCGGCGCTGAACGAGCTGACCGAGGTGCTGACCGAGATGCTCGCGGGCCAGGGCCTGCGCCGCAGCCGCCTGGGCGGCGTGCGCACCGCGGCCGAGATCGTCAACCTGATGAGCACCACGGTGGAAGAAGAAGCCATCGCCCATGTGCGCGAACAGGACGAGGCGCTGGCCCAGCGCATCGTCGACGAGATGTTCGTGTTCGAGAACCTGCTGGGCCTGGAAGACCGCAGCATCCAGCGCCTGCTCAAGGACATCGAGAGCGACTCGCTCATCATCGCGCTCAAGGGCGCGCCGCTGGAGCTGCGCGACAAGTTCCTCAGCAACATGTCGCAGCGCGCCGCAGAAACGCTGCGCGAGGACATGGAGTTGCGCGGTCCCGTGCGCGTGTCGCAGGTCGAGACCGAACAGAAGGCCATCCTGCAGGTCGCCCGCCGTCTGGCGGACGCCGGCGAGATCGTGATCGCGGCGCCTGGCACCGATGACTTCGTCTGACCCCGGCGCCTTCGGCGGCTCGCGCGAGCGCCTCGCCGCCATCCACGCGGCCGCGCGCCAGGCCGGCGCCGGCACGCCCGCGCTCTCGGCGTGGGAGCGCTGGGAGATGGGCACGCTCGATGGCAAGGCGCCGTCGGGCACGGCCCTCTCGCGCCACACGGCGCAGCGCCCTTCTCCACCGCCTGCACCTCCCGCGCCCAAGGTCGACCTCGCCGAGCTGGCCCGCATCCGCAAGGAAGCGCGCGCCGCGGGTGAAGCCGAGGGCCGCGCCGCCGGGCTGGCCGAAGGCCGCCAGGTCGGCCACACCGAAGGCCTGGCCACCGGCCTCGCCGCCGCCAGCGTACACGCCGAACGCCTGCGTGCGCTGGCCCGCTCGCTGCCCGAAGCGCTGCGCGGCGCCGAGGCCGAGCTGGCCGAAGCCGTGCTCGCGCTCGCGCTCGACGTGGCGCGCCAGGTGGTGCACCGCACCTACCAGGCCGAACCCGAGTGGGTGCTGCCGCTGGTGCGCGACCTGCTGCACGCCGAACCCGCGCTGCGCGGCGAACCGCGCCTGCTGCTGCACCCCGACGACCTCGCGCTGGTGAAGAACAGCCTGGGCAACGAGATCGAGGTGGCCGGCTGGCAGCTGCGCGCCGACGACAGCCTGGCGCGCGGCGGCTGCCGCGTGCAGTCGGCCACCGGCGAGCTGGACGCCAGCCTGGCCACGCGCTGGGAGCGCGTGGGTGCGGCGCTGCGTGGCGACGCTTCCTGAGCCGATGCAGACCGCGCCCACCAACCCTCATCTGAACAGCGTGCGCGCCGTGCTGGAACAGGCGCGCGCCGACGTCGCCCGCAGCACGACCACGACCGCTTCGGGCCGCCTCACGCGCGCCGTCGGCCTCGTGCTCGAAGCCGTGGGCCTGCAACTGCCCGTGGGCAGCGACTGCCTCATCGAACTGCCGCCCGGCCATCCGCAGCGCCATGCCGAGGCCGAGGTCGTCGGCTTCGCCGGCGACCGCCTCTTCCTCATGTCGCAGACCGAAGTGGCGGGCCTGCTGCCCGGCGCGCGCGTGTTTGCGCGGCCCGGCCTGCGCGAGCCCGGCGCGACCGGCGACGCCCACACCAAGCGCCTGCCCGTCGGCGAAGGCATGCTCGGCCGCGTGGTCGATGCCGCCGGCCGCCCGCTCGACGGGCTGGGCCCGCTCGACGTGGCACGCCAGGTGCCGCTCGCGGCGCCGCCGATCAACCCGCTGTCGCGCGCGGCCATCGACTCGGTGCTCGACGTGGGCGTGCGCGCCATCAACGCCATGCTCACCGTCGGCCGCGGCCAGCGCATGGGCCTGTTTGCCGGCTCGGGCGTGGGCAAGAGTGTGCTGCTGGGCATGATGGCGCGCTACACCAGCGCCGAGGTGATCGTGGTCGGCCTCATCGGCGAACGCGGGCGTGAGGTGAAGGACTTCATCGAGAACACGCTGGGCGAAGAGGGCCTGGCGCGCGCCGTGGTGGTGGCCGCGCCGGCCGACAACTCGCCGCTGCTGCGCCTGCAGGGCGCGGCCTACGCCACCTGCCTGGCCGAGTACTTTCGCGACCAGGGCAAGGACGTGCTGCTCATCATGGATTCGCTCACGCGCTATGCGATGGCGCAGCGCGAGATCGCGCTGGCCGTGGGCGAGCCGCCCGCCACCAAAGGCTACCCGCCCTCGGTGTTCGCGCGGCTGCCTGCATTGGTGGAGCGTGCCGGCAACGGCGCGCGCGATGCGCAGGGGCGCGGCGGCTCGATCACGGCCTTCTACACCGTGCTCTCGGAGGGCGACGACCAGCAGGACCCGATCGCCGATTCGGCGCGCGCGATCCTGGACGGCCACGTCGTGCTCTCGCGCACGCTGGCCGAGGCCGGGCACTACCCGGCCATCGACATCGAGGCCTCGATCAGCCGCGCGATGACGTCGCTGATTGCGCCCGCGCAGTTCGACACCGTGCGCCGCTTCAAGCAGATGCTGTCGCGCTACCAGCGCAACCGCGACCTGATCAGCGTGGGCGCCTACGCGCCGGGGCACGACCTGCAACTGGACCAGGCGATCGCGATGTACCCGCGCATCGAGGCCTTCCTGCAGCAGTCGATGCACGAGCGCACCGGCTACGAGGAGGCCATCGCCCACATGGACAGCCTGTTCACGAACACACCTTCCCCAGGACGCCCATGAGCAGCAGCAAGCTCCCCCTCGGCATGCTCATCGACCTGGCGCAGAGCCAGACCGACGACGCCGCGCGCCGCCTGGGCGCCTTGCAGAGCGCGCACCTGAGCGCGCAGCAGAAGCTCGAGCTGCTGCTGCAGTACCGCCAGGACTACCACGCGCAGCTGGACACGCTGATGCGCGGCGGCCTGCCGTCGTCGCAGTGGCGCAACTACCGCAACTTCCTCGGCACGCTCGACCACGCGATCGCGCAGCAGCGCGCCATCGCCGAGCGGGCCGGGCACCAGCTCGACCGGGGCCGCACCGACTGGCAGCGCGAGAAGCGCCGCCTCAGCTCCTTCGACACGCTGGCCGATCGCGTGCGCGCGCAGGAGCTGATGGCGCAGGCCAAGCGCGAACAGCGCGACAGCGACGAACGCGCCGCCCGCCAGTTCTTCGACCGCGCCTCGCACCCCACCCACTGAATCTCCTCCAGGAACCGACATGCCTCCCATGATCCCGCCGTCCGTCACGCCTGCCGCCACCTCGCCGGTCGCGCAGGGCGGCGCACGTGGCCGCAGCGCCGACGAGGCGCAGGGCCGCGCGTTCGGTGCCGCGCTCGAACGTTCGCGCGCGAGCCAGGCCGAGAAGGCGTCGGATGCCGACACCGTGGTGGCGGATGCCAAGCCGCTGCGCAAGACGGAGCTTGCTGAAAAGATGCGGGATGCGCAGCCTGCGGAGCCGGATCTTGCTTTTCTTGCAGCAGCCGTCACGCCGCAACAGGCATTGGTGCTTGCGGGAGGTGCGGCCAGCCAGGGCAGCAGTGCGCCAGAAACTTCGCTGGCGCCGGTCACGCCTGACGCGCAAGCCGGCCTGCCTGCAGGCACAGTCCGCCTGAGCAGCGAAGCCCCCGCCACGCCCGCGCCCGCCATCGCCACCGAAGATGCTTCCGCCCCCGCCGCAACCGCCGCCGCACAGGGCGCGACGCCCGAAGCCGACAGCGCAGCACCGCCTTCGCTGTACGAGATCGTGCGCGCCGCCGTCGCTGCGCAGCCGATGGCTGTCGATGGCAAGAAGCCGGCGGCCGCACCCGCCGGCCCGCCCGTCGGCACCGCCGCATCAGGCCGCGCCGGCGCACCGCGCACCGTGAGCACCACGACCACCGAACAGCTCGCAGCCGCGGCGCAAGCCCAGCCTGCCGGTGAGGCGAAGCCGGCCACAACGGAAGCCGCCCCCGTCGCCGCAGTGTCGGCCGGCCCCTCGGGCGACGACGCGGCGGCTCCATCCGTCGCGCCCTTCGCACTTCAACAGCCTGCTACCGTCTCCACCGAACGCACGACCGAAAGCCCCGTCGCACGCCCCCTCGTGCACACGCTCGCCCCCGAAGTCGGCAGCGAGAAATGGGCGCCCGCACTCGGCCAGCAGCTCGCGCGCATGAGCCTCGGCGGCACGCACACGGCCGAACTGAACCTCAACCCTGCCGGCCTCGGCCCGCTGAAGGTCACGCTGTCGATCGGCGAGCACCAGGCGCAGGCCGCGTTCGTGTCGGCGCACGAGAGCGTGCGCAAGGCCGTCGAGGCCGCGCTGCCGCAGCTGCGCACCAGCCTGTCGGAGCAGGGCATCACGCTGGGCCAGACCTCGGTGGGCGCGGACACGCGCGCGCCGTTCGGGCAGGACGCGGCGTTCGCGCAGCAGCAACAGCAGCAACACAACCAGCGACAGGGCGCCTGGCGACCGCAGGGCACTTCCGCTGCCACCGACATCGCCCGCACGGCAACCGCAGCACCCCGCCTCGTTGCCACCCCACGCACGGGCCCGGGCGTCGACACCTTCGCCTGAAACCGCCCCACCCGCCTCCCGCAATGAACGGATGTGAAGCGCCTTTGTGCGCTTGTTCGGCCGTTCGCCGGCGGGCGACTTCGCAAAGAATAGATCGGACCCGTCCACCGTTTCACCATGGCTACCTCTTCTCCCGCCGCCACCGCGGCTGCGTCGGTCGCGACCGACCCACCGGCCTCGCGCCGCACCTCGAAACTGCTGATCGGGCTCGTGGCCGTCCTCGGCCTGGCCGCGGCCGGCGCGGCGGCGTACGTCTTCGTGCTTCCTCGCTTCACCGAGCACGCCGCCGCCGAGACGGCCAAGGCGCCTGTGCCCGAGAAGCCCATCTTCCTCATGCTGGAGCCGCTGACCGTCAACCTGCAGTCCGAAGGCCGCTCGCGCTTCCTGCAGATCGGCTTGGCGCTGAAGCTGCGCGACGAGCAGGCCAAGGCGCAGATCGTGGAGTTCATGCCCGAGCTGCGCAGCCGCCTGCTGGTGCTGCTGTCGAACCGCCCGCCCGAGTCGCTGGTCACCTCGGAAGACAAGGCCCGGCTGGCCACGGAGATCCACAGCGCGCTGAACGCACCGCTGGCCGAGGGCCTGCCCGAGCTGGGCATTGCGAGCGTGTCCTTCAACTCCTTCGTCGTGCAGTGACGACGATGCCCGTTTGCGGACCCGCGATCCATGGCGTATGAACAGGTGCTCTCCCAGGACGAGGTCGATGCGCTGCTGCAGGGCGTCACCGGCGGCGACCTCGACCAGGCCGCCGCGCCCGCGCCGCCGCCCGACGGCCTGCCGGCCTACGACCTCGGCGCGCCCGACCGCGTGGTGCGCAACCGCATGCACACGCTGGAGGTCATCAACGACCGCTTTGCGCGCGGCCTGCGCAGCGCGCTGCTGAACTTCATGCGCCGCAGCCCCGACATCTCGGTGGGGCCCGTGCAGATCCAGCAGTTCGGCGAGTTCGTTCGGCACCTGCCGGTGCCCGCGAACATCAACATGGTCCACATGAAGCCGCTGCGCGGCACCGCCCTCTTCGTGTTCGACCCGAAGCTGGTGTTCCTCGTGGTGGACAACCTGTTCGGCAGCGACGGTCGCTACCACGTGCGCGTGGAAGGGCGCGACTTCACGCGCACCGAGCAGCGCATCATCAAGCGCCTGCTCGACCTGTCGCTGCAGTGCTATGGCGACGCGTGGCAGCCGGTGTATCCGCTGGCCTTCGACTACGTGCGCGCCGAGATGCACGGCAAGCTCGCCAACATCGTGGCGCCCAACGAGGTGGTGATCAACACCACGCTGCAGATCGAGTTCGGCCCCATCGGCGGCTTCCTGCACGTGTGCCTGCCTTATTCGATGATCGAGCCGATCCGCGACCTGCTTTCCAACCCGATCCAGGACGAGGTCGAGGTCGACAAGCGCTGGGTCACGCAGATGTCGCGCCAGATGCAGGCCGCCGACGTCGAGCTCACCGCCGACTTCGTGACCATGCCCTCGACGCTGGGCGAGGTGATGAAGCTGCGCGTGGGCGACGTGATTCCCATCGAGCTGCCGGCGACGGTGGTCGCCAAGGTCGGCGGCGTGCCCGTGATGGCCTGCGGCTACGGCACCTCCAACGAGCGCTACGCCCTGCGCGTGCAACACATGATCTCCCACCAAGACAGCGATTCGAAGAACGACCATGACTGACAACACCTCTGCCGCCAGCGACGCGGACGACTGGGCCAGCGCACTGGCCGAGCAGACCGCGGCCAGCGCGCCTACGCCCGACCCGGCCGTGGCCCCCGCAACGGCGCAGGTCTTCCAGCAGATCCAGGACGCGCCAGCTGCCTCATCCGCGACGCCCGTGGACATCGCGCGCGTGCTCGACGTGCCCGTGCAGCTCACCGCCGAGATCGGCCGCACGCGCATCACCATCAAGAACCTGCTGCAGCTGTCGCAGGGCTCGGTGGTGGAGCTCGACGGCCTGGCCGGCCAGCCGCTGGACGTGCTGATCAACGGCTACCTCATTGCGCAAGGCGAGGTGGTGGTGGT
Source organism: Variovorax sp. FW301-JW7 (assembly GCF_058788795.1). Taxonomy (NCBI): domain Bacteria; kingdom Pseudomonadati; phylum Pseudomonadota; class Betaproteobacteria; order Burkholderiales; family Comamonadaceae; genus Variovorax; species Variovorax sp. FW301-JW7. The sequence goes on along the minus strand of NZ_JBYTBC010000002.1, from coordinate 335,405 downwards.
GAACGAGAAGTACGGCATCCGCCTGACCGACATCGTCACGCCCTCCGAGCGCATGCAGAAGCTCGCGCGCGCATGAACCTGGCGCGGGTGTCTTCGCTGCTTGCGCTGGGCCTGCATGCGGCGCATGCGGTCCACGCCGCGCTGCCCACCGTGCCCACGCCGGTGCGCGAAGCCGCGCCGCCCGTTGCGGTCGGCGGCGCGGGCCTGCTGCAGGCAGGCTTCGGCATGGCGGCGGTCGTCGGCCTGATCTTCCTGTGCGCGTGGCTGGCCCGGCGCTTCGGCCTGCAGCGGTTGGGCGGCGGCCAGGTGGTGAAGGTGGTGTCCACCTCCATGGTCGGCCCGCGCGAGCGCGTGGTCGTGGTGGACGTGGCCGGCCAGTGGCTGGTGCTCGGCGTGACCAGCAGCCAGGTCCGCACGCTGCACACGCTGCCGGCCCAGGCAACGCCTGCGGCAGTCACACCCACGTCGCCACAGAACCCGGTGGGCCTGTTCGCCCAGAAGCTGCGCGATTCCCTCGCGGGCAAGGCGCGCACCGCCCCATGACGCGCCCTGCCCTGCACCGCGGCCTGCGCACCGCTTTGCTGCTGCTCGCCGCCACGCTGCCCGCCGCCGCGTGGACGCAGGGGCTGCCCGGTCTCACCAGCACGCCGGGCCCCGGCGGCAGCCAGACCTGGTCGCTGAGCGTGCAGACGCTGGTGCTGCTGACCTCGCTCACCTTCCTGCCCGCGCTGCTGCTGTCGATGACCAGCTTCACGCGCATCCTCATCGTGCTGGGCCTGCTGCGCACCGCCATCGGCACGCAGACCTCGCCACCCAACCAGATCCTGGTGGGGCTGTCGCTGTTCCTCACCTTCTTCGTGATGTCGCCGGTGTTCGACAAGGCCTACACCGAGGCCTACGTGCCCTTCTCCGAAAGCAAGCTCAGCGCCGAGAAGGCCTTGGAGCGCGGCATCGCGCCCTTCAAGACCTTCATGCTCAAGCAGACGCGCGAGACCGACCTGGCGCTGTTCGCGCGGCTCGCCAAGGCGCCCGAGATGCAGGGGCCCGAAGACGTGCCGCTGCGCATCCTGCTGCCGGCCTTCGTCATCAGCGAGCTGAAGACAGCGTTCCAGATCGGTTTCACCATCTTCATTCCCTTTCTCATCATCGACCTCGTGGTGGCGAGCGTGCTGATGTCGATGGGCATGATGATGGTGCCGCCCGCGTCCATCGCGCTGCCCTTCAAGCTGATGCTGTTCGTGCTGGCCGACGGCTGGCAGCTGCTGATCGGCGCGCTTTCGCAGAGCTTCTATTTATGACGCCCGAATCCGTCATGACCATGGGCCACCGGGCCATGGAAATCTCGTTGCTGCTCGGTGCGCCGCTGCTGCTGGTGGCGCTGGTGATCGGCCTGGTGGTCAGCATCTTCCAGGCGGCCACGCAGATCAACGAGGCCACGCTGTCCTTCATTCCCAAGCTGCTCGCGGTGTTCGCGACGCTGGTCATCGCCGGGCCGTGGATGCTCGACCGCATGCTCGACTACATGCGCGCCCTGTTCGCCAGCATCCCGCAGATGCTGGCATGACGCCCTCGGTTTTCTCCGTCACCTCGGGCCAGCTCGAGGCCTGGCTGGTGGCCTTCCTCTGGCCCTTCGTGCGCATGCTGGCCATGGTCTCCACCGCGCCGGTGTTCGGCGAGCCCTGGGCGACGCGGCAGGTGAAGGTGGGCATCGCCGCCGTGCTCACGCTGGTGATCTCACCCACGCTCGGACCGCTGCCCGCAGTGCCCGTGGTGTCGGCAGGCGGCCTCTGGATCATCGTGCAGCAGGTGCTGATCGGCGCCGCCATGGGCTTCTCGATGCGGCTGGTGTTCACGGCCGTGCTGGCCGCGGGTGAGTACATCGGCCTGCAGATGGGGTTGTCGTTCGCATCCTTCTTCGACCCCATGAGCCACGGCAGCACGATGGTGGTGTCGCGGTTGCTGAACATGCTGGCGATGCTGATCTTCATGGCGCTGGACGGCCACCTGCTCATGCTGGAGGCGCTGGCCGCGAGCTTTCACACGCTGCCCATCGCCGACGCGCCGCTGGCGGCCGGCGGCTGGATGTTCCTGGTGCTCGCGGCCGGCGACATCTTCGCGAGCGGCCTGCTGCTGGCGCTGCCGCTGATCACCGCGCTGCTCACGCTCAACCTCGCCATGGGCATCCTGAACCGCGCCTCGCCGCAGTTCAGCATCTTCGCGGTGGGCTTTCCACTGACGCTGCTGGCAGGGCTGGTGATGCTGCAGTTGCTGATGCCGCACCTGGCGGCGTTCCTGGAGCCGCGGTTTGCGGAGTCGCTCTCGAACATGCTGCGGTTCACGCAGGGGTTGCGGCGCTGAGGGGTGAAGGGCTGCTTGCGGCCAGTCGGCTGGTTTGAAGGACAGCAGGGTCACGGGATGGCGCGCCGCTCCCACTAAGATGATTCCGGCCGCAACACGGAAGGTCGCGCATGTCACACCCCATTTACCTGTCCAGCTCCTCCCTGCCCCGGATGCCGGAAGGCAGCCGCAACGAATGGCGCAGTTTCTTCGGCCATGGCGCGGAGCTGGAGGCCAACGCGTTCTTCCCGTTGTTCTGGCGGGCACTCTTCAGCCCCAGCGACATCCGGTACGCGCGCTTCATCGACGAATACGACATGAACGACGAAGCCTCGGCCGTCGACCGCGAGGAATGCATCGAGGATTTCGGCGCCGACGCGACCTACCCCTACCTCGTCATTGACAAGGCCGCAGCGGTTGCGCGGTTGACGATACGGCGTGAAGCGATCCTCGGCGCCGTCGGAGAACGCTACCGCCCGATCTATGCGTCCTTTGAAGCACTGATTGCGCAGCACTTCGGGGACTACCTCCTGCTGCGCACCTCCGGCTTGCCGGATGCGGCCGACGCCGAGCCATGGCTGCGCGCCGATCTTGGGGACATTGACGGTCTCCACGACGGCAAGGCGCTCGACAGCCTGATGTCGGATCTTGCGAGGCACGATGCGGACCCGATCTGGACCTTGAGCGGCATCGCGTCATCCAGCGATGACGCCTGGCCCACACCGGCGTTGCGAGAACACTTCCCCGATCCGCGACAACGGAAGGCCCGCAGACCGCCAACCACACAGCAGATCGACGAACACGATCGCGCGTTCGCGGAACCCAAGGCGCACGCTGCGAAGAGCTGGCTCGACCCCGCCCTGGAATGGCTGGGCGCCTTCGTGGCGGCCGGTGCCGCCTTGGGCGCCTATTACTTCACCCAATCCACCTGGCTGGCCGTGCTGGCCTTCTTGTGCGTCGCCGTGGCATTGGGCTTCGGCATTGCAAGATTGCGTTCCCCGAGGCGCTGATCGCGCACACGAGAAACAACTAGGTGGCTTCGGCGAACTTCGCAGCGCAGTCACGCAGATTCTGATTGCGCTCGTCCAACGCGTCCTGCGTGGCGGGCACCATCAGCGGTGCCCCGACCGTTGCGAATTGCTGGCAGTGCTCGACATAGGGGCGAAGGCGCTCGTGGTACAGCGGGCTCGCCTGCGCCATCTGGCCGCCGCACTCGGTCCACGTGGTGGCCAGCATCTCTGCGGACACCATCGCCAGGGTGGTTCCCAGGCCGGACAGCAGTGCGGCGCAGTGACCGGCATCGCCGATCACCGCCACATTGCCGTTGATCCAGCTTGGCATACGCGTCTGGCTCACGGAGTCGAAGTAGAAGCCCTCGGCGTCGGGCGCCGTGAAGGCGGCGCGCATCTGCGGCACCTGCCAGGCATCGACGCGCGACATGAAACGGTCCACCAGGCGGCGCTGCGATTCGATATCGCGGAAGTCGTAGTCGACCTCCTCGCTCGCCACGATCATCATGCCCTGCGGGCCGTCACCCGAATCCCGCACCGAGATCTTCAGGCCTGGAACGTTCAGCATGGCCCGTTGCCAGGTCCTGTCCTTCGGAAGGTCCACGAGCGCCACGTAGTGCCCGAAGTGCTTCACGTAGTCGCGCTCGGGTCCGAATGCCAGCCTGCGCACGTTCGAATGGAGCCCGTCGGCACCCACGACGAGGTCGCAGTGGTGCTGCGTGCCATCGGCCAAGGTCACGTCCACTCCGGCGTCGCTGTCGTTGATGGAGGCAATGGAAGACGAGAAGTGGAACGCGACGTCTGACGGAATCGACCGACGCAGGATCAGGTTCAAGCGATCTCGCGAAATTTCGACGTCGTCATCGGTCTGGTTGCCGAACCAGCGCATGTCGAAGGAGGCCACCTGCGCGCCGGTGCCATCCAGGATGGGCGTGGGGTCGCCCGGCACCACGCGTTCCGCAAGGATCTGCGGCAGGATGCCCATGCGCTCGGCGGTTCCGATCGCATCGCCGCGCACATCGATGGGCGCGCCGCCCGCGCGCAATCCGTTCGAGCGCTCGACCACGGTGACCTTGTGGCCGAGGCGGGCGAACCAGTGGGCTGCGGAAAGGCCAGCCATGCTGGCGCCGGAAATCAGGACGTTCATCGAATAGCTCCAGATGTAGTGAATGGTGGTGCCAGTAGGGAATCAGCGCGCCGCCGCGTAGCCTTGCATGCCGCGCGGATTGGCTGCGGCCTTGAACATGAAGCGGCCGGGGCCGATGCGTTCACGCGCGCAAGCCGACAGCCGCCCCTCGGACCAGGCATCGCCGACGACCACCTCGTGCCCGCGGCGGCGCAATGCCTCGATGCTCTGCGCAGGAAAGCGGCTCTCGACGGTCAGGCGCTGTCTTTCGACCAGGCGCGGCCAGAAGGACGCGGTGAAATGGTTCATGTGCCAGGCCGGCGCGTCGATGGCTTCCTGCATGTTCATGCCCATGCGCAGATGGCGCACGGCGAACGCGGTCTGCCATTGGTCCTGCTGGTCGCCGCCCGGCGTGCCGAAAGCGGCGTAGGCCTGGCCTTGCTTGAACGCCAGGGATGGGCTGAGTGTCGTGAGCGGCCGGAAGCCCGGCCGCAGCGCATTGCGCATGCGCCGGTCGAGCCACGTCATCTGCAGGCGAGTGTTCAACGAGAAGCCCAGCCCCGGCACCACGGGGCTGCTGGACAGCCATCCCCCGCTGGGCGTGGCCGCGACCAGGTTGCCCCAGCGGTCGGCGACATCGATGTGGCAGGTGTCGCCCACGACGATCTCTTCGGTCGGTCGCCAGGCCTGCGCCGGCAGTGCCGCGAAGGTGGGTTCGCCGGCGCCGAAGAGAAAGCCGCCTGCGGCCAATGCGCGCGAATGGTCTTCGTGCAGCGACAGCTGCGGGGCCAGGCCACCGGGCTTGCCGGGACGGATCAGGGACGACGCCCTGTCGTCGATCAGAGGGCGGCGCGCAGCCGCGTACGGCATCGAGAGCAGTTCGTCCAACGGAACATCGATCGCACGGGGATCGGCATACCAGGCATCGCGATCCGCAAAGGCCAGCTTGGCCGCCTCCACCATGCGGTGTACGAGTTCGTCGCCCGTGGGGTCCAGCCCCTCGAGGGCATCGGCCTGCAGGAGATTGAGCTGCTGCAGCATCACGGGCCCCTGGCTCCACGCGTCGCACTTGGCGATCGCGAAGTCGCCGTAGTCGCAGATGCGAGGCGCTTCATAGGTGGGCCGCCAACGCGCCATGTCCTCCCCGCGCAAGAGCCCCTGTTGCCGCTCGCCCGAAGAGTCCATGACTTCCGTCCGGTAGAAGGCGTCGATGCGCTCGGCCACAAAGCCCTGGTACCAGCCGCGCAATGCCGAATCGATCTGCTGCTCACGCCGGTGGCTCGCCTTCTCGGCGTCTTCGAGCAGGCGCAGGTAGGTGTCAGCCAGCGCCTGGTTGGTGAACAGTTTCCCCAGCGAGGGCACGTCGCCCCCCGGCAGATAGATGGCCGCCGACGTCGGCCATTGCGTCTCGAAGAGCGTGCGCACCGCGACGATCGCCTGGACGATGCGGGGCACGAGCGGGTAGCCGTCGCGCGCGTACCCGATGGCCGGCTCCAGCACCGTGCGCAAGGGCATCGTGCCGTGGTCGCGCAGCAGCGTCATCCAGGCACCGAACGCGCCGGGCACGCACGCCGGCAGCAGGCCGATGCCCGGGACCAGCTGCAGGCCCAGCGACTGGAAATGCTCGATGGTGGCCGCCGCCGGCGCCACGCCCTGCCCGCACAGCACCTGGGCGCGATGGCCCGACTCGTCCCAGAACAGGATCGGCACTTCGCCGCCCGGCCCGTTCAGGTGAGGCTCGACGACCTGCAGCACGAAGCCCGCGCAGGCGGCCGCATCGAAGGCATTGCCGCCTCGTTCGAGGATGGACATGGCGCTGGCCGTGGCGAGCCAGTGTGTCGACGCGGCAGCGCCGAACGTGCCCTTGAGTTCAGGGCGGGTGGTGAAGCTCATGGCGGTGCGTCAGGCGGGGTCTGAATCGGGTGCAGGCGCGGCATGCATGCGAAGGCCGGGAGCCAGGATGCCGGCCACGGCCTGCAGGAGTTCCACCTGCTGCGCCTGCACGGCGGGCTCGCGCAGCACGGCGTTCAGCACGCCGATGCACACGCCGTCGGCGACGATGGGCACGTTCAGCAGCGACATTCCGCCGAGGTCCAGGATCCTCTGGTGGTCATCGAAGTTCTGCCGGATGGCGTCGACGCCATCGCTGCTCAGGACCTGGGCCCCCAGCAACACGGTCTCGCCGAAGTGGGTGCCCTCCTTGTCCTTCGTTCCCCCCACGGGATACGCGTGTTCGTCGCTGGAATACACACGCTGCAGGCGCATGGAGCGGCCGACGCGCGCATTGATGCTGAACAGCACGGGGCGCAGATGCTTGTCCACGATCCTGGCGACCTTTCGGTACCGGGTCGCCGCGTCCGGGGCGTCGCTGAATGCGGTTGTCAGATCGGCGTACGCGCCATCCGGCAGGGTGCCCTGGGCACTGCCGAGCGCATCGGCAGGAAAGTTCAGTTCGATCGTGACCCCATCTGGGTCGTTGACGAAGATCTGCTCCAGACTGGATCTCGGGATGCTTCGGCGTCGGTACGGAATCGATTGCCGCGTGAGCCGCTGCTCGAACTCCTGCAGGTCGCTGGCGAAAAAGGCAATATGGTCGACGGCGCCGCTGCCGTGCAGCGTCTCGCCCGGGCTGCGTCCGAAGTGATGGAGCATGGCCGGATCGTCATTGGCCTGCGCCAGGTGCAGGCAGACCTGCGAGCCGATGGCCAGCCAGGCTCCCGGAAAGGGTGCCCAGGGCCTCGGGGCATCGCGCATGCCCAGCGCCTCGATGTAGAAGTGCCGGGAGGCCTCGATGTCCTTGGTGAGCACGAGGAAGTGGTTCAGGTCGGTCAAGGGCATGTGGCGTGTCCCCGGGCTGCGTCGGACAGAAGAAGAAACTGCGTGAGCGCCGCGGCGAGCTGCGCGGGGGCCTGCATGGCCGTGGCATGCCCCACGCCCGGCAGCACCACAGAACGGCAATCGGGAATCGCGCGCGCAATCGAGAGCGCCACCGCCGGCGGAACCACGGCGTCGGCATCGCCCGTGAGCACCAGGGTGGGCGCGGCGATCGCACCGAGGTCGGCATCGAGGCTCGACGCGACGGCTGCGGCGCGCCGTCGGGTGCTGTCATCCGCCGGCCTGACCTTCAAGAAGAAGCCGCGCAGCTCGGGTCGCTCGGCCAGCAAGGGCGCGGTGAAGAACAGGGTCGCGAGTGCCTCGGCGCTCTCGGGCAAGGCCGCGCGCAGTTGCGACAGCCGGGCCACGCCCGCAGGGTTGAGTTCTGCCATCGCGTGAGGAAGCGGCCAGGTGCTTCCCAGCACCAGCCGATCGACCACGTCAGGATGCAGCAGCGCGAGCGCCTGCGCGACCCGGCCGCCGAACGAGGAGCCGAACACATGGGCGCGCTGGAATCCGAGATGGACGATCAGGCGATGGGCATCGTGCGCCAGCGCGTCCAGGCTGGCGGCGTGTGCAGGTGCCGTGGTCTCTCCGCACTCGCGCTGGTCGTAGGAGATGACCGTGAAGGCGGGGCTCAGCAAGGGCACCAGCTCAGCGAACATCTGCCGCGTGGCCTCGGCGCCATGCATCAGGAGGAGTGCCGGCCCCTGCCCTTGCAGCGCGTAGGCCGTCCGCACGCCCTCGTGATCGAAGAAGCCTTGCGTGGATCGTTGCAGCGGGTCGGCCATGGAGACAGTCTTTCAGCGAATTCAGTGCAGTGGAGGGGTGCGTGGCGCAGTGCGTCCTTGCAATGAAGTCTAGGCACGAACGCGCCCCCGCAGAAGCCTCATTTCTCCTGGATCGATCACATCGTGAGAATCCACGGCGCATGAATAGGGGCCCGACCTCCTCGCTCATTCTTCATTCAGAACAGCGGTCAGAATTTGATTCTCACCATGTGAGCCGACACGGATGACTTCGGGTGCCCTTCGACCCTAGCATTGCCGCAAGTTCAACGACGTCCTTGCTGGATTCCCGGGTTCATCTGCCTGTCTGCCTCACGACCTGACTGACCTCTGAACGAAACGGACCTGCCCATGATCGATTCCCGCCATGAGCCCTCGGATGCACGCAGCGGCGCGCAAGCCGTCGAGCGAAGCCTGTCGATCCTTCGGCTGCTGGCGCTTCGCCCTGCCGACGGCTTGCGCATCAAGACCATCTCGCAAGCCACCGGACTGCACGTCGCGACCTCATCGCGCATGGTGCGCGCGATGCAGCAGCTGGGCTTCGTGGAACAGGACCCGGTCACGCGGCGCTACAGGCTGGGTTTCGGTGCGGCCCTGCTGGGTGCGGCCACAGCGTCGCGCCTCCAGGTGAATGCCGAGATTCGCGGACTGATCGACGACCTGGCGGACAAGACCGGCGAGTCGATCTACCTGTGCGTGCGCCAGGGCCTGTCGGCCGTGTTCGTGTACCGCGCCTCCGGCTCCTTTCCCATCCGGGCGGTGACGGTCGACGTCGGCACGCATGTGCCTCTCGGCGTGGGCGCCGCGGGCATGGCCATCCTGTCGACGCTGCCCGACGAGGAGCGCGAGCAGGTGCTGCAGCGCGTCGCGCCGCTGGTGCCCGAATACCGGCTGAAGATGAGCGATGTGACGGAGCTGATGGCCCGCGCAGAGGCGCAAGGCTACGCACTGATGGACGGGCGCACGTTCCCCGGCATCCACAGCGTGGGTGTCGCCGTTCCGGCCAACCGGCAGCACGTTCAGGCAGGCCTCAGCCTGTCCGCCATCGCCGAGCGACTGGACCCACAAAGGCAGGCCACGGTCGCCAAGGACTTGCGCACGGCAGCGAGCCGCATCGCCAAGCTGGAGTTCTTCAAGCACCTGCACGCACCGGCGAGCCAACGTCCGGGCGGCGCCGTGTTCTGGTGATCCGTTCTTTCTTCCCACCCCACCCCATCCACTGCAGGAGAGCCTTGTGAAATCGATCCCCCACCGGAAGCTGTCGTCCACGAATCGCCGAGCCTTGCTCCAGACGCTGGGTGCGGTGGCCCTGGCAGCGCCGTCGCTCTCCTTTGGGCAGGACCGCCCCGCCGTGACCCGCATCGTCGTGCCGTTCGCACCCGGGAATGCCGTGGATGCTTCCGCACGCCAGCTGGCCGAGGCGCTGCGACGCACCACCGGCCGCAACCACATCGTCGACAACAAGCCCGGCGCCGGCGCGATCATCGGCAGCGCCGAGGTGGCGCGCGCCAGGCCCGACGGGTCCGTTTTGCTCTTCACCACCGGGGGCCACACGACCAATGCGGTGCTCTACGGCAAGCTGCCCTACGACTCGCAAAAAGACTTCACCCCCATCTCGCAGGTGACGAGTTCCCCGGGCTTCGTCATGCTCGTTCGCGCAGACGCGCCGTACCGGACCCTCAACGACCTGATGGCGGCGGCGCGTGCCAAGCCGGGCACCGTCACCTTCGCCTCCTACGGCACCGGCAACACCACGCACCTGGTGGGAGAGCTGTTCGCGCGCGCCGCCAACCTTCAGCTCGTGCATGTGCCGTACAAGGCCTCGCCGATCCCGGACCTGCTGGGCGGCCATGTGGACTTTCTGTTCATCGGCACCTCGAGCGGCCTGCCTTTGATTCATGAGGGAAAAACGCGCGGCCTGGCCATCACGTCGGCTTCCCGCATCTCCTACCTTCCCGAGGTGCCCAGCGTCTCGGAGTTCGGCCTCAAGGGCGTGGACATCCCGGCGTGGTCAGGGCTGTGGGGGCCCAAGGGCATGTCGCCGGCACTGGCCACGGCCATCCGGGACGACGTGGCGAAGGCGGTGCAGGAGCCTGCGTTCCAGGCATCGCTGAAGACCTTCGCCAGCACATCGGTCGTGACCACCCCGCAGCAGTTCTCGGACACGGTGTCTGCGGAGATCGCGAACTACAAGCGGCGCCTTGAACCGCTGGGCATCCAGCTCGACTGAGTGCGTGCTTCGGGCAGACCGCGTCGCATCGATACCGGCCCTTCAACCCCCTCGCGCACAGCCGTTGCCTGCATCAGTCGCGGTCTTCGTAATAACGGCGGTGCTGCTCACGCTCCCATTGCCGGCGACGCCATTCACGGCGCTCCGCGCGGCGCTCTTCCCAGCGTTGCGCGCGACGCTCCTCCCAACGCGACCCGGGCTCGTAGTAGACAGGTGCCGGGCTCGAGTAGACCGGCTGGGCGGGCTGGTAGTAGGTCGGGGCCGGCCTCGAATAGACAGGCGCCGGCTCGTAATAGACCGGTGCGGGCTCGCTCACGACCACGCCGGGCACGTTGACGCCAATGGACCAGCTGGTGCCCGCGTTGGCCGATGCGGCGGTGAACAAGGCGCCGACAGCAACAAGACCTGCGGCACCCAGCTTGAGAGCGATTCGGGGAAAAGTCATTTCATCTCCTGGAGGGCAAGAAATCGCCCTGATGCATCACCAACGCCCGGCCTTGCGGCGCCGCGTACATCGCCACGGTGAAGAACGTTCCCAAATGTCACACGGTCAACGGGCACACCAGGGCCTGACGCGGCTGCCCCTCCCCCGTGGCGGGCGCGCCCGGCGCTAAACTGCGGCTCCGTTTTTCAGGAGACCCGCCATGACCCGATTGCTCGTGCGCAGCTTCGGCGTTTCGCTCGATGGCTTTGCCGCCGGCCCGGACCAGAGCCTGGCGCATCCGCTGGGCGTTCGCGGCCCGGAACTCATGGACTGGTTCTTTCCCACGCGCATCTGGCAGCAGATGCAAAAGACGGGCGAGACCAACGGCGAGACCGGCATCGACAACGAGATCGCCGAACAAGGCTTCGCCGAGATGGGCGCCTGGATCCTCGGTCGCAACATGTTCGGCCCGGTACGCGGCCCCTGGCCCGATGACAGCTGGAAAGGCTGGTGGGGTGACGAGCCTCCCTATCACGTGCCGGTCTTCGTGCTGACCCACCATGCCCGCGCGCCCCTGACGATGCAGGGTGGCACCACCTTCCACTTCGTCACCGGCGGCATCCACGATGCGCTGGCGCAGGCGAAGGCCGCCGCGGGTGCGCGCGACGTGCGCTTGGGCGGCGGCGTGGCGACCGTGCGCGAATATCTAAAGGCCGGGCTGATCGACGAACTTCACCTGGCCGTGCGACCGGTGCTGCTGGGACAGGGCGAGGCCCTGTTCGCAGGCCTGGACCTGCCGGCACTGGGCTACCGCTGCGAACGGCAGATCGCAGGCGAGCGCGCCACGCACATGTTCCTGAGCCGCACCGCAGCCTGACGTCACGCCGGGGCATGGGGCACCGCCATGACGCAACCCACCACGGCAGGCCGCTTTCTTCCTGCAGCGTGTTCATCGCACCCGCGCTGTCTCGTGTCTATTCCTCCGGCCTGACGTCCATGCCCAGCGCCTCGGCGATGGTCAGCGCCTGCACGGCCGTGATGATTGCCCCCTGAAGCTGTACGTGCTGCGGCTCCAGTGCACTCAGGTCACTGCCACGCAGGTCGCATCGCGAGAGGTTGGCGCTGTGCAGCCAGGCACCCGACAGATCGACGTCGCGAAGCACGCCGCCGTCGCACCGTGCGCCCGTGAGGTCGATCTCTCGCATCCGTGTGCCGGTGAACGACGCCTTGCGCAGGTCGGCACCCGGCAGGCCGGCAAATGACCAGTCGCCGCCGACCGCTTTCATCACCTCGAACATGCAGCCATCGAACATGCTGCCGACGAACTTGCAATCGATGAAGCTGGCATCGAAGAACTTGCAGGCGACGAACGTGCAATTGACGAAGGCCGCATCCGTATGGACCGACGAATTGAAGCGCGCGCGCCGGAACGTGCAATCGGTGAACACCGAACCGGTGTTTCTGGCCTCTGTCATGTCCAGGTCGCTGAACAGGACGGCGGTGTAGGTTTGCCGGTCGATGTCCTTGCCGTACCAGCGTTCTCCAGCCAGCGTGGTCTGGGTCGCAGGTGCCGGTGCCCCATATGCACGTTCGGCCATGGATCGATTCTCCGAGGAAGGTGGGTGTGAATCCGCGAATGCTAAACGGACCACCCATTCCTACGTTCGGAACCGGCCCGACAACCGCCAGTCAGCGCATTCCGCTCGCGTCCATCGTGACGATCGGCTCCTCCTCCAATGGCCAGGCGCTACCCCACCCTCACAGGTAGTTGAAAAGCGAAATGCTGTTCAACTTGGCAAACGTCATCTGCGTCGCCTGCAGCGACGACTGCCGCTGGTAGAACTCGGAAATCGCCGTGTACGGATCGAGGTCCTCGATCGACGACAGGTAGCTTTCTTCCTGCAGCTTGTTCATCGCACCCGCGCTGTCGAGCGCCTGCAGCTCGACCTGGCGCGAGCCCACCGACGACAGCACGGTGAGCACGTTGTCGTGCGCGTTCGTGACCTTCACGTTGGCGGTGCTCAAGGCGTTGCGCAGTTGCGCCTGGGCCGCCGCGCCGCCGCCGTTGAGCGGCGCGCGCAGCGCGCTCACCAGCTCGCCCAGGGCCGCGAAGATGTCGGTGCCGGCGTTCTGCGCGGTCGACACGTCGAAGCTGTCGCCGTTGGCCGGCGTGCCGCTGATCGCAATCTGCACGCCGCCGAACGAGATCGGGGTGCCGGCGGTGAACGGGCCGCTCGCGGCCACCACGGGCGGCGTGTCCTTGGTCATCACCGTGTAGTCGGTGCCGGTGAAGCGGATGGTGAAGTCACGGCCGTAGTTCGGTGCGGTGGCGTCGGTGATGCTCACGGCGCCGAACACGCCCGAGCCAGTGTTGGCGGGTGAGCCCGAGGTCACGTAGCCCGCACCGCCCTGCACCGACTGGAAGATGCTGCGGCCGTCGTCCGAGGTCGACATCTGGCGCGCCACGTCGATCTGCATCAGCCGCTCGCCCTGGTCGCCCACGTACTGCACGCCGCCGCCGGCCGCCATCACGAAGGGCGGGCTGCCGCTTTTGTAGCCGGCGAACAGGTACTGGCCGCTGCCGTTGTCGCTGTTGGCCACACCCACGAGCTGCTCCAGGCTGCTCTGGATGGCCGTGGCAAGCGAGCCGCGATCGGCGTCCGACAGGCCGCCGCCGCCGGCCTGCACGACCAGCGTCTTCACGTGCTGCAGGATCGACGTCACCGAGTCGAGCGCGTTCTCTTCGGTCGACAGCGCCAGCGCCGCGCGCTGGCGGCTGGTGGCGAACTGGGCGCCCTCCGCCAGCGTCTGGCCCACGCCCAACGCGCGCGCCGCGCCCACCGGGTCGTCGCCGGCCGACAGGAACTTGGAGTTGGTCGCCAGCTGCTGCTGGACCTTGAACAGCTTCTGCTGCTGCAGGCCCATCGACTGCAGGCTCTGTTCGAAGAAGGATTGGGTGCTGATGCGCATCGCGGGTCCTGGAATCTGTACAAAAGGGTTCAGCTGCGGATGCCGAGGATGGCGTCGAACATCGCCGAGGCGGTCTGGATCACCTTGGCGTTGGCCTGGTACATCTGCTGGAACATCAGCAGGTTGCCGGTTTCCTCGTCCTGCACCACGCCCGAAATCGCGCGCTGGCTGGCCTTGATCTGGCCGGTGACGCTGTCCTGCGTGACGGCGGCCACCTTGATCAACATGGCGCGGTTGCCGACATCGCTCACCAGCTGCGAGTACGCGCCGTTGAAGGTCGCGGTACCGTTCGACATGGTGGTCTTGCGCTGCAGCGCGCCCAGCAGCAGCGCATTGCCGCCGTCGGAGACACCGCCGGTGTTCTTGCCGATGGTGAAGGTGTCGCCCTGCGCGGGCGCGCCGGTCATGGCCACGGTGATGCCGTCGAAGCTCATCTTCGCGCCGGCCGTGTACGGCACGGGCGTGCCGGCCGGGTAGCTGGTGGCGGTGCCGTTGGCCAGCGTGACGGTCACGGCCGAGCCGGCCGGAAAGCCCGACAGCGTGCCGGTGCCCGCGTTGAAGCTCAGCGTGACGTTGCCGGCCAGCGGCGAGCCCGGGTAGGCCGCATCGACCGTGGCCGCGCCCAGCGCGCCGCTGCCCTTGTTGCCCGCGGTGTTGCCGGTGATCACAGGCGAGGCGGCGGCCACCTTGGCCGGGTCGCGCACCAGCACCTCGAGGTCGCGCGCGCCGGTGCGCGTGGGCTGCACCAGGAACGAATCGCCGGCCTGCGCCGTGCCGCTCGCGGCCGTGAGGCTCACGCCGTCGAAGCTGATCGGGAAGGTGGTGAAGCTGCCCATCGGCGTCTTGTCCGACAGCCGCGTGACCGTGTAGGTGAGCGTGCCCGCCACGTCGGTGACGCTCACGTTGTAGTCGCTGGTGGTGAGCTTGGACGCATCGGTCAGCGTGGCGCCCAGCTCGAGGTTGCCGCTGTTACCGGCGTTGGCGATCGTGCCCGGCACGGCCTGCGAGAAGAAGTTCTGGCCCAGCGCGCCGTTCAGGTCCACGCCGAGCTTGTGCTGTGCGTTCACCGCGTCGGCCACCGACATGGCGAGCCGGCCGACGGCGTTCTGCGTGGGGATCAGCGTGTCCTTGCGGAAGGCCATGAGGCCGCCGAGCACGCCGCCGGTGAAGGCGCTGTCGTCGAGTTCGACGGTGTTGCCGGCAAAGCCCGACAGCGCCACCACCTGGCGCGTGGGGTCGGCCGACGACGTCACCGCCGCCATCTTGGAGGCGTGGTCGCCCACCACCAGCGACTGGCCGGTGGCGATGAACACGTTGTACTTGCCGTTGTCCTGCTGCAGCACGCGCACGTCGACCACCTGGCTCAGCTCGCTCACGAGCTGGTCGCGCTGGTCGAGCAGGTCGTTGGGCGCCTGGCCGCCGGCCACCGCGCTCATCTGGCTGATCTGCTGGTTCAGGCTGGCGATCTTGGCGGCGTAGGTGTTGATCTGGCTCACGCTGCCCACGATCTGCTCGTTGACCGAGGTGTTCAGGTCCGACAGGTACTGGTCGGTCGCGCGGAACTTGCTGGCCAGCGACTGCGCCGCGCTGATCATCTGCTGGCGCGCCGCCGGGTCGGCCGGCGTGTTGGCCACGCCCTGCACGCTGGTGAAGAAGCTCTGCATCAGCGGCGCGATGCCCGAGGTCTTGTCGGCCAGCAGCTGGTCGATGCGGTTGACCTGCACGCCGTTGGTGGCCAGCGCGGCCGACTGCGACTGCGCGGTGGCCAGCTGCGCCGTGAGGTAGCGGTCGTAGCTGCGCGACACGGTCGTCACGTTGGCGCCCGAGCCGATGAAGCCCGAGCCGCTGGCGATGCCGCCGGCGGAGGCGATCTGCGCGATCTGGCGGCTGTAGCCGGCCGTGTACACGTTGGCGGTGTTGTGGGCCGTGGTCATCAGCGCGGTGCGGGCGACCGCGAGGCCGCTCAGACCTGTGTAGAACATGCTTCCGGACATAAGGCTTTACCTGTCAAAGGGGTGTGGGGGGAGCGGCATCGCACGATGCCTCCCCATGGTTATCGGCAGCGCGCGCCCGAAGTTGAGGGCGCGCGGTGTCATTGCGCCTGGCTCAGAACTCGGACCAGTCGCCCTTGGCGTCGCCGGCCATGGCGAGCTGTGGTGTGCCCGTCGGTTCGCGGCGTGCAGGCAGCGCCTTGGCACGTGGCTTGGGCGTCGGCTTCGGCGGCTTGGGAATCGGCGTGATGCGCGTGAAGCTGGCGCGGGTCGTTGCGACCGCGTTCGCGTCGAGCTTGAAGACGCTCACGGCCTGCACGAGGCTGCCGGCCTGTTCCTGCAGCGACTGCGCGGCGGCCGAGGCTTCTTCGACCAGCGCCGCGTTCTGCTGCGTCACCTGGTCCATCTGCGTGATCGCCTGGTTGATCTGCTCGATGCCCGAGGTCTGTTCCTGGCTCGCGGCGGTGATCTCGCCCATGATGTCCGTCACGCGCTTCACGCTGCCCACGATCTCTTCCATCGTGCGGCCTGCTTCGGCGACCTGCTTGCTGCCTTCTTCGACCTTCTCTACCGAGTCGCCGATCAGGGTCTTGATTTCCTTGGCAGCGGCTGCGGAGCGTTGAGCCAAGCTGCGAACTTCGGAGGCCACGACTGCGAAGCCGCGACCTTGCTCACCAGCGCGTGCTGCTTCCACAGCAGCGTTCAACGCAAGGATGTTGGTCTGGAACGCGATGCCGTCGATCACGCCGATGATGTCCACGATCTTCTTGGACGATGCATTGATCGAACCCATCGTGTCCACCACCTGCGACACGACAGCGCCACCCTTGACGGCGACCTCAGAGGCCGACACCGCCAATTGATTGGCCTGCCGCGCGTTGTCCGCGTTCTGCTTCACCGTCGAAGTCAGTTCTTCCATCGACGCCGCCGTCTGCTCCAGCGAGCTCGCCTGCTCTTCGGTACGCGACGACAGGTCCTGGTTGCCCGAAGCGATCTGCCCCGAGGCCGTGGCAATCGTCTCCGTGCCCGTGCGCACTTCACCCACCACCTTGGCGAGATTCGCGTTCATGTCCTTCAGCGCCTGCATGAGCTGGCCCGTCTCGTCGCGGCTGTCCACGCGAATGTTCGCGCTCAGGTCGCCCGCCGCCACCGTCTCGGCCACGCCCACGGCCTTGGCCAGCGGGCGCACGATGCTGCGCGAGATGAAGAAGGCAAACAGGCCGCCCAGCAGCACCGTGAGCGCCGTCAGCAGCAGCCGCAGGTTGAAGCTCTTCGCATTCGCCGCGTCGATGGCGTGGCTCATGTCGTCGATGGCGCGGCGTTCGATGGCCAGCAGCTCGAGCACGCGGTTCTCATACGCCTTGGCCGCCGGCTGGAACGACAGCTGGTAGGCGCGCACGGTCTCGACCGTGTTGCCGCTGGCCTTGGCGCGGGTCACGTCGTCCTTGGCGGCCTGGTACTTGGCGCGCAGCTCGACGATGGACTTGTAGGTCGCCTTTTCTTCGTCGGTGACCAGCAGCGCCTCGACCTTGGCCATGGTCTCGGTGCCCTTCTTCACGCTCTCGGAGATCACGTCGGCGAACAGCATCGGCAGCGCCTCGTCGGTGGTGCGCGCGATCATCGAGGTGCGCGCAATGGCCGAGTAGGTCAGCACGTACCAGTCGGCAATGAGCCGCTCCTTGGCCAGCGGGCTCTGCATCATGATGCGCGTGGCTTCGGCGTTCCTGTGCGCGGAGATCAGGGCCACGGCGCTGGAGATCACCGACAGCCCGAGCACGATGCCGAAGGCGAGGGTCAGGCGGGTGCCGATGCGAAGGTTCGAAAAGAATGTCATGGGGTGGTCCTCACACGGTGGCGGCGGCTTCGATGAGGCCCATTTCTTCGCTGGACATCAGCCGGTCGATGTCCACCAGGATCAGCATGCGTTCGTCCAGCGTGCCCAGGCCGATCAGGTAGTCGGTGTCGAGCACCGAGCCCATCTCGGGCGCCGGCTTGATCTGCTCGGCCGTGAGCGTGATCACGTCCGACACGCTATCCACCACCATGCCCACCACGCGGCCCGAGATGTTCAGCACGATCACCACCGTGAACTGGTCGTAGGTGGGTGCGCCCAGCTCGAACTTGATGCGCATGTCGATGATCGGCACGATGATGCCGCGCAGGTTGACCACGCCCTTGATGTAGTCCGGCGCGTTCGCGATGCGCGTCACGGCGTCGTAGCCGCGCAGCTCCTGCACCTTCTGGATGTCGATGCCGTATTCCTCGTCGCCGAGCTTGAAGGTCACGACCTCCAGGCGGTTGGCCGCGGCGGACGCGGACGGCGCCGCGCCATTCGATCGCGGTGATGTGGTGTCTCTGGTGTTGTTCAGCATGTGTTCTTCTCCTCGTTCAATACGCATCCCGGGCGCCGGCACCCTCGCCCGCCCCGGTCCTGAATACCCCTGCGGCCCGGACCAGGCCCTGCGCCTGTTCCTGCAGCGACTGCGCCGTGGCCGACGCTTCCTCGACCAATGCGGCGTTCTGCTGCGTCACCTGGTCCATCTGCGCGATGGCCTGGTTGATCTGCTCGATGCCCGAGGTCTGTTCCTGGCTCGCGGTCGTGATCTCGCCCATGATGTCGGTCACGCGCTTCACGCTGCCGACGATCTCCTGCATGGTGCGGCCGGCCTCGGCCACCTGCTTGCTGCCCGCCTCGACCTTCTCCACCGAGTCGCCGATGAGGGTCTTGATTTCCTTCGCCGCAGCGGCCGAGCGCTGCGCCAGGCTGCGCACTTCCGACGCGACCACGGCAAAGCCCTTGCCCTGCTCGCCCGCGCGCGCGGCCTCGACGGCCGCGTTCAGCGCGAGGATGTTGGTCTGGAACGCGATGCCGTCGATCACGCCGATGATGTCGACGATCTTTTTCGACGAGGCGTTGATCGAGCCCATCGTGTCCACGACCTGCGACACCACGGCGCCGCCCTTGACTGCCACCTCCGAAGCGGAAACGGCCAGCTGGTTCGCCTGCAGCGCGTTGTCCGCGTTCTGCTTCACGGTCGAGGTCAGTTCTTCCATCGATGCCGCCGTCTGCTCCAGCGAGCTGGCCTGCTGCTCGGTGCGCGAGGACAGGTCCTCGTTGCCCGAGGCGATCTGGCTCGACGCCGACATCACGCCCGCGACGTTCGCGCCCACGTCCGCGACGATGGCGAAGAGGTTGGCGCTCATCTGGTTCAACGCGCGCAGCAGCCCCGCGATCTCGTCGCCGGGCCGCACCGTGAAGCGCACGAGGTCGCCGCCCGCGATGGTGCGCGCGACCTCGATGGCCTCGTCGAGCGGACGGAACACCGTGCGCCCGAGGAACGCACCCAGGCCCAGCCATGCCAGCGCGGCGCCGAGGCTACCCGCCGCCACGGCGGTGGGCAGCCAGCTGTGCGCGCCGGACGCTGCCACCAGTCGGGACGCTTCCATCCAGCCCATCACGCCCAGGCCCGCTGACAGCGCAGCCGCCGCGACGGTCACGCCGAACACGCGGCGCCGCACCGGGATGCGCCGCAGCCGCGCCAACGGATGGGCCCAGCCGCTGCGCACCACCTCGCCCTGCAGCAGCTCGAGGCCCTTGGCCTCGCCTTCTCGCATGCGGCGGTAGAGGGCATCGGCGGCGGCCACGTCCTCGCGCGCGGGGCGGCTGCGCACGGACATGTAGCCCTCCACGCGGCCCTGGTGACGGATCGGCGTGACGTTGGCGAGCACCCAGTAGAAGTCACCGTTCTTGCGCCGGTTCTTGATCAGGCCGGTCCAGGGCAGGCCCTGGTCCAGCGTGCGCCACAGGTCAGCGAAGGCCTCGGGCGGCACATCGGGGTGGCGCACGATGTTGTGCGCCTTGCCCAGGAGTTCGGCGGCCGTGAAGCCGCTGGCCGCGACGAAGGCCGGGTTGACGTAGGTGATGCGGCCCTTGAGGTCGGTGCGGGACACCAGGGCCTCTTCCTTCGAGAGTTCGTATTCGATGTCGGTGACGGGCAGGTTGACACGCATGGCCGGTGCGTCGCCTTCAGGCCAGGGCCAGCGCGTTGCCGTGGCTGCTGCTGCCGCCGAGGCGGAACACGCCGACGACCTGCGACAGGCTGCCCGCCTGCTCCTGCAGCGACTGCGCGGCGGCCGAGGCTTCTTCGACCAGCGCCGCGTTCTGCTGCGTCACCTGGTCCATCTGCGTGATCGCCTGGTTGATCTGTTCGATGCCCGAGGTCTGCTCCTGGCTCGCGGCGGTGATCTCGCCCATGATGTCGGTCACGCGCTTCACGCTGCCCACGATTTCTTCCATCGTGCGGCCGGCTTCGGCGACCTGCTTGCTGCCTTCTTCGACCTTTTCCACTGAGTCGCCGATCAGGGTCTTGATTTCCTTGGCGGCGGCTGCGGAGCGTTGAGCCAAGCTGCGAACTTCGGAAGCCACGACGGCGAATCCGCGACCTTGTTCACCGGCACGCGCAGCTTCAACAGCAGCGTTCAGCGCCAGGATGTTGGTCTGGAACGCGATGCCATCGATGACGCCGATGATGTCGACGATCTTCTTGGACGACGCATTGATCGAGCCCATCGTGTCCACGACCTGCGACACCACGGCACCGCCCTTCACTGCCACTTCAGAAGCAGAAACCGCCAGTTGATTGGCTTGCCGCGCGTTGTCCGCGTTCTGCTTCACCGTCGAAGTCAGCTCCTCCATCGATGCCGCCGTCTGCTCCAGCGAACTCGCCTGCTCTTCGGTGCGCGACGACAGATCCTGGTTGCCCGAGGCGATCTGACCCGAGGCCGTGGCAATGGTCTCCGTGCCCGTGCGCACTTCACCCACCACCTTCGCGAGATTCGCGTTCATGTCCTTCAGCGCCTGCATCAGCTGGCCCGCTTCGTCGCGGCTGTCCACACGGATGTTCGCGCTCAGGTCGCCGGCGGCCACGGTCTCGGCCACTTCGAGTGCATGGCCCAGCGGACGCACGATGCCCAGCGTGAGGCGCCAGGCGAACAGCGCGCCCAGCGCCAGCGCGATGGCCGACAGCACGAGCAGCGTGGTGCGGCCCTCGGTGTGGTCGGCCGCGATGCCCTTGGCGGCGGCGTCGATCTTCTCGCGCTGGTGGTTGGCCAGGTTTTCGACGGCGCCTGCATAGACGGCGAGCGCCGCGCTGAACTTGGTGTCGACCAGCACATTGGCTTCGTCGATCTTCTTCTCGTCCTTGAGCTTGTTGAGCATGCCCACGGTCTCGAGCACGACGACGCGCGCCGCGACCACCGCGGCATAGAGCGCCTTTTCTTCCGGCGTGGCGAGCATGGCTTCCAGCTGCTTCTGCGCCGGCGTGATGCGCGCCGAACCCGCCGCCTGGAGCTTGGCGAAATAGGCCGCCACCTCGGGGTCGGTGGTCTTGACCATCGCGTAGTTGGCCACCGTGTTCGACTTGAGCAGGCTGAGCCATTCGGCCGCCAGGCGCTCCTTGACCAGCGCGCCCTGCACCATCTCGTCGGTGGCCTCGCCCACGTTCGTCAGGCGCAGCACGCCGGTGCCCGCAATGAACGCCATCAGCAGCAGCAGCACCGCGAAGCCGAGCCCGAGGCGGGTGCCGATTTTCAGATCCTTCAAACTCATTGCGCTTTTCTTCCTTCAATAACGGGGAGCGGTGGCCGCATCGCGCGGCGGGCCACCGGCATGGCGGGACGGCGGCCTGCGCCACCCCGTCTCCCTGTTATCGGCAGCGCGCCGCCAGACTTGAGTCTTTTTTCTGAATATCGGTGCGAATCGGGGCGCGGGCGCATGCGTGCTCTGTCAGGCGTCGGTGGCGTTGACGTGCTGGAACACCCGGTCCAACCGCTCGGCGACCTTCGCGTCGTGACGGCTCGAATGGGCCCGTGCATGCGCTGCGAGGCCTGCGAGCCCCAGGCCCGTCAGGCAAGCGGCGCCCGCCAGCGCCCACACGGCATGGAGCGCCCAGGCGCAGCCGGTGCCGATGTGAAAGCCGAGGAAGAGCGCCACGGCCAGCAGCAGGAGCAATGCGGCGAAGCCCATGCCGACGCGGCGCAGAGCTTTCGGATGGAAATGCGTGGACACGGGGCGTTCTCAGGCCGCAACGGCTTCGTCGGCTTCGAGCTTGAAGGTGCTCACGGCCTCCACCAGGGCGCCCGCCTGCTCCTGCAGCGACTGCGCCGCCGCAGAGGCTTCTTCGACCAACGCCGCGTTCTGCTGCGTCACCTGGTCCATCTGCGTGATCGCCTGGTTGATCTGCTCGATGCCCGAGGTCTGCTCCTGGCTGGCGGCCGTGATCTCGCCCATGATGTCCGTCACGCGCTTCACGCTGCCCACGATCTCTTCCATCGTGCGGCCCGCTTCTGCGACCTGCTTGCTGCCTTCTTCGACCTTCTCTACCGAGTCGCCGATCAGGGTCTTGATTTCCTTGGCTGCTGCGGCCGAGCGTTGAGCCAAGCTGCGAACTTCGGAAGCCACGACGGCAAAGCCTCGGCCTTGCTCACCCGCACGCGCTGCTTCAACAGCAGCGTTCAGCGCAAGGATGTTGGTCTGGAACGCGATGCCATCGATCACGCCGATGATGTCGACGATCTTCCTGGACGAGGCGTTGATCGAGCCCATCGTGTCCACCACTTGCGACACGACTGCACCGCCCTTCACCGCCACTTCCGAAGCCGACACCGCCAATTGATTGGCTTGCCGCGCGTTGTCCGCGTTCTGCTTCACGGTCGAAGTCAGCTCTTCCATCGACGCCGCCGTCTGCTCCAGCGAACTCGCCTGCTCTTCCGTGCGCGAAGAAAGATCCTGGTTGCCCGCCGCAATCTGCCGCGACGCCACCGCGATCGAATCGGTCGAGGCCTTGATGCGCGTCACGAGGTCGGTGAGCGTGTCTTCCATCTCGCCCATGCCGCGCAGCAGCCGGCCGAAGTCGCCGCCGCGCTCAGTCTCGAACTCCTGGCTCAGGTCGCCGGAGGCCACGGTCTCGGCGATCAGCAGCGCCTCGGCCACCGGATCGGCGATGCTGCGCGTGAGCAGCCATGCGAGCACCGCACCCAGCGCCAGCGCGGCCACGGCCAGCGCGACGATGTAG
This sequence comes from Variovorax sp. FW301-JW7, assembly GCF_058788795.1. Lineage (NCBI taxonomy): Bacteria > Pseudomonadati > Pseudomonadota > Betaproteobacteria > Burkholderiales > Comamonadaceae > Variovorax > Variovorax sp. FW301-JW7. The sequence goes on along the minus strand of NZ_JBYTBC010000002.1, from coordinate 312,582 downwards.
ATGAGGCCCGCACGGTACTGCGCGTCGATGGCGGCGGCGGTGCTGTCGATGTGCTTCTGCTGGTGCGCCACCATGGCGCGGATGCCCGCGTCGTAGCCGTCGAGCATCGGCAGCAGCTGCGTGTCGGTGCGCGTCGCGGCCTCGTCCTTGCGGCCTTCGGTCTTCAGCTGGAGGATCTGCTGGCGCAGCGCGACGTACTCGCCGCGCCGCTTCTGAATGTCGGCGCTCAGTGCCAGCTCTTCCGGCGTGGTGAGCAGCGCCTCGAGCGCCTTCTGCGTCTCGGAGATGGTGGCGCTGGTGGCGACGATCTGCTTTTGCAGGTGCGCCTGCACCTGCGCGTCGTCGCTCTTGAGCAGCGAGAAGGTGCGCACGCTGTTGGTGGCGGTGCCCAGCTGCCAGGCCGTGGCCAGGCGCTCCTTCGACAAGGTGCGCGAAGCCAGCTCCTTCGTGGCCTCGCCCACGTCCTGCAGCCGCAGCACGCCGATGCCCGCCACGGCCACCAGCAGCGCCAGCACCAGCGCAAAGCCGGCGCCCAGCCGCATTCCGATCGTCCAATTTTTTACCGTCATTCGCTTGTCTCCTCTCGGGGCCTCTCGTGTCGTTGTTCTCGGGTCCGGGCAGTCAGGCTGTGCGAAGGGCTCAGCCGAACTTCTGCATGATGCGAACCAGCTTCTCGCCGTACTTCGGGTCGGTGGCATAGCCCGCGCGCTGCAGGCCGTGCGCGGCCTGCGCCGGGTCGGCGGTGGCCAGCACATTCGCGTAGCGCGGGTTGCGCGTGATGAAGCGCGCGTAGTCGGTGAAGGCCTCCTCGTAGGAGGCGTAGGCGCGGAACTTCGCGCGCACCTTCTGCGGCTCGCCGTCGATGTATTCGGTGGTGGTGGTCTCGACGGTCGCGCCCTTCCAGCCCTTGTCGGCCTTGATGCCGAAGAGGTTGAAGCTGGGCGTGCCGTCGTCGGCGCGGATCTCGCGCTTGCCCCAACCCGATTCGAGCGCGGCCTGCGCCAGGATCAGCGGCGCAGGCACGCCGCTGGCGGCGCTGGCCGCCTGTGCCGAAGTGCCCATGCGGTCCACAAACGCATCGACCTGGCCTTGCAGCGAGGCGTTCGCGGCGGGTGCGGGGCTGCTCCTGACTTGATAGACACCGAGGTCGGCCGCCGTCGACACGCGCGCACCAGGCGACGAGCCGATGGGAATGCCCGCGCGCGGGCCGTACGGCAAGCCGGGGGGCGGCTCCAGCGACATCGGCCGCGTGCCGATGCCCTCATCGGCTTCGGTCGCCGCCGAAGGCAGTTGCCGCCGCAGCTGCGCCAGCATCGCCTCGGCCAGCCCCACGCCGCGCCCCGAGAGGTTCTGCGTGAGCTGCTGGTCGAACATCGACAGGTAGACCTTCTGGTCCTGGCTGTCGAGCAGGCCGCTCGAGGGCGTCGCCTCGCGCATGCTCTTGAGCACCATGTTCATGAACAGCGCCTCGAACTGGCGAGAGACCTGCTGCAGGCCCTCTTCGGGCGAGGTGCGCACGGTGCGCCGCAGCGCATCGACGCCCTGCACGTCGAGCGCAAAACGCTGGTCGAGCGCGCCGCTGCGGCTGGCCGCGTCGGCGCCGCTCCATGCGGTGTTGGCAGAGATGGTCATGACGGCGGCCTCAGATGATCTCGAGCTCGGCGCTCAGGGCGCCGGCCGACTTCATGGCCTGCAGGATCGACACCAGGTCCTGCGGGTTGGCGCCCAGGCTGTTCAGCCCCTTGACCACATCGGCCAGCGAGGCGCCGCCGCGCACCATCTGGATCGCGCCGCCGCCCTGGTTGACGGAAATCTGCGAGGTCTGCGCCACCACCGTGCTGCCGCCCGAGAACGCGCCCGGCTGGCTGATCACCGGCTCGGTGTTGATCACCACCGACAGGTTGCCGTGCGCGATGGCGCAGTCTTTCACGCGCACCGCCTGGTTCATCACGACCGAGCCCGTGCGCGCATTCACCACCACCCGCGCGCCCGCCTGCGTGGGCGTGACCTCGAGCTCCTGCAGCTGCGCGAGAAAGCCCACGCGGCGCTGCGGCTCGGGCGCCTGCACGCGGATCACGCGTGCGTCCATGGCTTCGGCGGTGCCGGCGCCGAACTGGCGGTTGATGGCGTCCGTGGCGCGCTGCGCGGTGCCGAAGTCGGAGCGGTTCAGCTCGAGGGTGAACGCGCCTTCCGCACCCACCGGCGCCTCGACCGTGCGCTCCACCAGCGCGCCGGCGGGAATGCGCCCCGAGCTCAGCTGGTTGACCTGCACCTTGCTGCCGTTGGCCGCGGCGCCCGCGCCGCCCACCACCATGTTGCCCTGCGCCACCGCGTAGGTCGCGCCGTCCACGCCCTTGAGCGGCGTCATCAGCAGCGTGCCGCCGCGCAGGCTCTTGGCATTGCCCATGGACGACACGGTGACGTCGATGTTCTGCCCCGGCCGCGCGAACGACGGCAGCGTGGCCGTCACCATGACGGCCGCCACGTTCTTCAGCTGCATGTTCACGCCCTGCGGGATCGTGATGCCCAGCTGCTGCAGCATGTTGTTCAGGCTCTGCGTGGTGAACGGCGTCTGCATCGTCTGGTCGCCCGTGCCGTCCAGGCCGACCATGAGGCCATAGCCGATGAGCGGGTTGTCGCGCACGCCCTGGATGCTGGCGAGCTCCTTCAGGCGCTCCGCGTGCGCGGGCGCGATGAACAGGAACGCGCACAACGCCGCGATGCGCCAGCGATTCGAATTAGGTGAAGCCTGGAGGTGTGTCATCAGAACGGCATCACGTTCAAGAAGATGCGCTGCATCCAGCCCATGTGCTGGGCCTCATCGATGTAGCCCTTGGCCGAGTACTCGATGCGCGCATCGGCCACCAGCGTCGAGGGCACGGTGTTGTTGCCCGACACGGTGCGCGGGTTCACCACGCCCGAGAAGCGGATGTACTCGGTGCCCTGGTTGATGCCCATCTGCTTCTCGCCGCTCACCAGCAGGTTGCCGTTGGCCATGACGTCGGTCACGGTGACGGTGATCACGCCGTTGAAGGTGTTGTTGGCATTGGCGCCACCCTTGGCGTTGAGCGTGTTGGTGCCCGACAGCTTGGTGTCCTGCCCGTCGAGCAGGCCGCCGATGAGCTTGGGAATGGCCGCGAACACGCTGGTCGTGTTGCCCGTGCGGCTGGCATTGGCGCCCGAGTTCTTGGTCGCGTTGACCTTCTCGCTGATGAGGATGGTGAGGATATCGCCGACGTTGCGCGGACGGCGGTCTTCGAACAGCGCGTTGGCGCCGGGGCCGTCCTGGAAGATCGCGCCCGGGGCACGCCGCGCCTGCACCGCCGCGTACTGGTCGGCACGCGCCGTCATCGGCTGGTGCACCAGCGGCTCGCGCGGCACCTGCGCGCAGCCGGCGGCCAACGTGGCCGCGAGCAGCAGCGCCGCCGCCCGGCGAAGAAGATGCACCCCCGCCCGCATCACAACTGGGCCAGGCGCTGCAGCATCTGGTCCGAGGTCTGGACCGCCTTGCTGTTGATCTCGTACGAACGCTGGGTGGCGATCATGTTGACCAGCTCTTCCACCACGTTGACGTTGGAGGCCTCCACATAGCCCTGGCTCAGCGTTCCCGCGCCGTCCACGCCGGGGTTCACCTGGTTGGGTGCGCCCGAGGCGTCGGTCTCGGCGTACAGGTTCTCGCCCTTGCTCTGCAGGCCCGTCGGGTTGACGAAGGTCGCGAGCTGCAGCTGGCCGACCTGCACGGTGTTGGTGCCGCCCGCCTGCACCACCGACACGATGCCGTCGCGGCCCACGGTGATGCTGGTGGCGTTGGCCGGGATGGTGATGGCCGGCTGCACCGGGAAGCCGCTGGCCGTGACCAGCTGGCCGTCGCGGTCGGTCTGGAACGAGCCGTCGCGCGTGTACGAGGTGGTGCCGTCGGGCATCAGCACCTGGAAGAAGCCGCTGCCGCTGATGGCCACGTCGGTCGGCTTGTCGGTCTTGGTGAGGTTGCCCTGCGAGTGGATGCGCTCGGTGGCCACCACGTGCACGCCGGTGCCCACCTGCAGGCCCGAAGGCAGGCGCGTCTGGTCGGAGCTCTGGCCGCCGACCTGGCGCAGGTTCTGGTAGACCAGGTCTTCGAACACGGCGCGGCTGCGCTTGAAGCCGGTGGTGCCGACGTTGGCCAGGTTGTTGGAGACCACGTCGAGCTGCGTCTGCTGCGCGTCCAGGCCGGTCTTGGCGATGTAGAGGGAGCGGATCATTGAAAGGAGTTCCTGGAAGAGGGTCAGCCGTAGGCCAGCAGCTTGTTGGCGGTCTGCGCGTTGATGTCGGCGGTCTGCAGCGACTTCATCTGCATCTCGAAGCTGCGGGCGTTGGCGATCATGGCCACCATGGCATCGACCGGCTGCACGTTGCTGCCCTCGATGGCGCCCGAGATGAGCGTGACGGCCTCGTCGGCCTCGGCCGGCGGCAGGTCGGCGCGCATGCGGAACAGGCCGTCGTCGCCGCGCACGAGGTCGGTCGCGGGCGGGTTGACGAGCTTGAGACGCCCCACCTCGGCGATGCCGGTGAGCGTGGTCGAGGCCGCGTCGCGCGAGCCCACGAGGCCGTTCGACGCAATGCTCACGGCCGAACCCGGCGGCACGGTGAGCGCGCCGTTGTCGCCCACCACGGGGCGCCCGCCCATCGTCGTGAGCTGGCCGTCGGCGCCGACCTGCAGGTTGCCGACGCGCGTGTAGGCCTCGCTGCCGTCGGCCGCCTGCACCACCAGCCAGCCCTGGCCGCCCACGGCCACGTCGAGCGCGCGGCCGGTCTGCGTGAGCGGGCCGTGGGTGAAGTCGGCACCGGGCGTGGTGGCGGCCACGAAGGCGCGCGTGGGCGCTTCTTCGCCGACCACGGGCACGGCGCGGAAGGTCGCGATCTGCGCACGGAAACCCGGCGTCGAGACGTTCGCCATGTTGTTGGCGACCACGGCCTGCTGCTCCATGGCCTGCTTGGCGCCGCTCATGGCGACATACAGCATTCGATCCACGCGATGCTCCCGGTCAGCGGATGTTCATGAGCGTCTGCATGACCTGGTCCTGCGTCTTCACGGTCTGCGCATTGGCCTGGTAGTTGCGCTGCGCGACGATGAGGTTCACCAGCTCGGAAGTCAGGTCGACGTTGGACGACTCCAGCGCGCCCGAGGCCAGCGAGCCGGCCTTGGTGCCTTCGCCCGGCGTGCCGGTGAGCGCATTGCCCGAGGCCTGCGTCTCGGCCCACACGTTGTTGCCCTTGGGCTCCAGGCCGTTCGGGTTGGCAAACGACGACAGCACGACCTGGCCCAGCAGGCGCGTCTGCTCGTTGGAGAACTTGCCGGTGATGGTGCCGTCGGGGTTGATCGAGAACGCGGTGAGCTCGCCCGACTTGTAGCCGTCCTGGCCCAGCTTGCTCATGCCGTTGGCGCTGCCGAACTGCGTGGTGCCCGTGAGGTCGACCGAGGCGGTGAGCGGCGAGGCGCCGTTGGTGAAGGTGAGCGGCCCGATGTTGAACGCGCCCGAGGCCGGTGCGGTCATGACGCCCTTGGCGTCGAACGTGACGTTGGACAGCGCGGCGCCGCCGTTCAGCGGCGCGCCGTCGGAGGTGCCGTACACGTTCCAGGTGTTGGCCGCGGTCTTCACGAAGTACACGGCCACGTCGTGCGGGTTGCCCAGCGAGTCGTAGATGGGGCCGATGGCGTTCGGGTAGTTGTAGGTGGCGGCGTCGGTGGGGTTGAACGGCGTCTTGGCGGGCACCGTGCTGCGCGCGTCGAGGTTGAACTGCGCGTCGATGTTGGCCGTGGGCTTGGGCGGCATCATGCCGCCCTGCACCTGGATCGGGCCCGGCGTGCCGCCGCTGATGCCGCCGCTGGCGTTGGCGCCGTAGCCGGTGAGCTGCAGGCCCTGCGCGTTGACGATGTAGCCGTCCTTGTCGCGCGTGAACTGGCCGTTGCGCGAGTAGAAGACCTCGCCGCTGGGGCTGGCCAGGCGGAAGAAGCCGTCGCCGTTGAGGATGGCCACGTCCAGCGGGCGCGTGCTCGACTGCGTCACGCCCTGCGTGAAGTTCTGCGTCACGCCCGACACCGAGGCGCCCAGGCCCACGCGCGAGCCGGCGTACACGTCCTGGAAGGTGGCGGCGGCCGACTTGTAGCCCACCGTGCCCGAGTTGGCGATGTTGTTGCCGATGACGTCGAGGTTGGCCGCGGCCACGCCGAGTCCGCTGATGCCTTGGGAGAAACTCATGAGGGGGTCCTTGTTCGGTGCGAGGAAGAAGAGTGCGAAGGGCGCGGCCCGCACGGGCCGCGTCGAAGACGAAGACGAAAGCTCAGAGGAACAGGCGCACGTCGCCCAGCCCGATGCTGGCGCCCGAGGCCAGCTCCAGCGTGACGCCGCCGGCGCCCTGCTTCACGGCGGCCACCTGCGAGAAGGTGAGCGCGGTGGCCTTCACCGTGGTGCCGTTGTTGCTGGCATCGACCGTGAAGCGGTAGGCACCCGGCGGCACCGCCACGCCCAGGTCGTCCTTGCCGTCCCAGGTGACGGCGTTGACGCCTTCCTTCATGGCGCCCGCGTCGAGCGTGCGGATCACCTTGCCGGTGCTGTCGACGATCTTGATCTCGACGTCGGCGGCGGTGCCCGGCAGCTGCACGGCGAAGGCCTGCGTGGCGGGGTCCTTGCCGTCCTCGGGCTTCTTGGTGGTGAGCACGTCGCCGGGCGACAGCACGTTGTAGCCGATGAGCGAGGTGGCCTGCAGCAGCTGGTTGGCACCGGTCTGGTTGACCAGGCCCGAGAGCGTGGCGTTGAGCTTCTCGATGCCGCTCACGGTGCTCATCTGCGCGAGCTGCGAGGTGAGCTCGGCGTTCTGCATCGGGTTGAGCGGGTCCTGGTTGTTCAGCTGCGTGACCAGCAGCTTGAGAAAGCGCTGCTCGCTGTCGGCGCTGGAGACGTTGTTGTTGCTGTTCGCCGCCGTGGGCGCGTTCAGCCCGCTGATGGACGAGGTGTCGGAAAGGGCCATGGGGTCGGTGTTCTTCCTGCGGGAGGCGCGTGGGCGTGCGGGGGTTACTGGCCGATGGTCAGTGTCTTGACCATCAGCGTCTTGGCGGTGTTGAGCACCTCGACGTTGGCCTGGTAGCTGCGCGAGGCCGAGATCATGTTGGTCATCTCCTCGACCACGTTGACGTTGGGCATCGCCACGTAGCCTTCGGCGTTGGCGTGCGGGCTCTTCGGGTCGAACACCAGCCTGGCGGGCGACGGGTCTTCGATGACACCGGACACCTTGACGCCACCGATGTCGCGTCGGCCCGAAGCCGCCACCTCGAACACCACCTGCTTGGCGCGGTAGGGCTGGCCGTCGGGGCCGGCCACGCTCTCGGCGTTGGCGAGGTTGCTCGCGGTCACGTTCATGCGCTGCGATTGCGCGGTCATGGCGGAGCCCGCCACGTCGAAGATGTTCATGGCTGTACCGCCGACAGGAGCGACTTGATCTTGGCGTTGATGAGGGTGAGGTTCGACTCGTAGCGCAGCGCGTTGTCGGCGAACGCGACGCGCTCGACATCCATCTCGACCGTGTTGCCGTCGAGGCTGGACTGGTGCGGCACGCGGTACAGCAGGGCGTCGCCGGCCGTGGCCTGCGCCTGGCCCGCGAGGTGGCGCGACGAGGTGGTGGCCATCGACACCGACGACGATGCACGGCCGCGCTCGACGGCCTCGCTCAGGCGCGCGCCGAAGTCGAAGTCGCGCGCCTTGTAGTTCGGCGTGTCGGCATGGGCGATGTTGGCCGCGAGCACCTCCTGGCGCTGGGCCCGGAGATGGAGCGCTTCGCGGTGGAAGCGAAACGCCGCATCCAGCTTGTCGATCATCTTTGTTCCATCTGTTGAGGCGTCGCCAGTGCACGGGGCGCAGCGACCGATGGAAAGCAAGTCTATGCATGCGGCGCGTTGGCAATCGCCCGAACAAAGGGGGGTTTCGCCTGCTGCTCGCACCTTCGCCGGCGGGGTGAATTCATAAGAATCCAGGGGCGCCGGTTGCGGCCTTCCTGCACCGGCGCCCTCATTTTTCTGACCCTCTTCTTTCGCTTTCGATGACCCTCTCGCCGCTTCGCCAACGCCTGCTGCGCACCGCCTGCGCGGTGGGGCTGTCGTGCGCGATGTCGACCGGTGCAATGGCAAGCGACGTGGCCGCGAAGGCGGTCGAGACCTACCTCCAGGTGCAGAGCGCCGGCCTGCCGGGCCAGGTGACGGTCAGCCTCGAAGGACGCGGCACCGAGGCCCTGCCCCCGTGCGAAGCGCCTGAGGTGTTCCTGCCGCCGGGCGTCACGCCGTGGGGCCGCATCTCGGTGGGCGTGCGTTGTCATGCCGAACGGCCGTGGACGCGCTTCGTGCAGGCACGTGTCGCGGTGGAAGGCCGCTACCTGGTGGCGGCGCGCGCCATCGACGCGGGCCGGGCACTGGGCGCCGGCGACGTGGTCGAGCGCACCGGCGACCTCACGCGGCTGCCGCGCTCGGTGGTCACCAGCGCGGCCGAACTGGTCGGCGTGGTGAGCGCCAACCGCGTCGCGCCCGGCGCCCCGATCCGCAAGGAGCTGCTGCGCGGCGTCGCCGTGATCCAGCAGGGCCAGGCCGTGAAGGTGGTGGCGCAGGGGCCGGGCTTTGTCGTCAGCACCGAAGCCAAGGCCCTGAGCGGCGCCGCGGTGGGCGCGGTGGTGCAGGCCAGGACGCTGGACGGCCGGGTGATCCGCGGCGTGGCCGACGAGGAAGGACAGGTCCGGCTGGTGCAGTAGCGGCCGCCGCGTCGGCGCAGGCTTCACTTCATGCACGCCCTTCCTAAAGTTCTTGCACCGGCTGCCGATATACGGGTCAGCCCCTGAGGAATCACCTTGAAAATCGATCCCACCGCCCCTTCGGCCACGCCCCTGCACCGCACGCCCGCACCGGGCGCGCCGGCTCCGTCGACGTCCGCCGAGGCCGTGCAGCGCCCGAAGGAAGCGGCGCCCGTTTCCGCGCTCGTCCATGCGATGCCCGCCGCCGTGGGCGGCAGCGATTTCGACGCGGCGCGCGTGGCCGCGATCCGCGAGGACATTCGCGCCGGCCGCTACGAGATCCGTCCCGAGCGCATCGCCGACGGCCTGCTGGCCAGCGTGCGCGAGCTGCTCGCACCAAAGGGCCAGGCATGAGCACCTTGCTGGCGCACCTGCGCGCGGAAGCGGGCTGCATCGGGGAGTTTCTCGTGGCGCTGGACCAGGAGGCGCAGGCCATGTCCGCCAGCGACTTCGACGCGCTGAACGCCATCGCCGGCCGCAAGACCACGCTGCTGGACCGCATGGCCGAACTCGACCGGCAGCGCGAATCGCTGCAGTCAGCGCTGGGCTTCGGGCCCGGTCGAGCGGGCGCGGATGCCGCCGCTGCAGCAGGCGGTGAACCCACGCGCCAGGCCTGGCGCGAACTGCTCGCGCTCGCCGAAGACGCGCGCAACCGCAACCTGCACAACGGCACGCTGGTGTACGCGCACCTCGACTTCACGCAGCAGGCGCTGCACTTCCTGCAGGCCCGCGCCCAACCTTTCTACGGCCCCGACGGCGTGCGCAAGACGCAAGCCGGCGCGGGCACCCGGCTGGCCGCCGGCTGAGCCGTCTCGTGAACGCATCCGCACGCTTCGCCCCCGCACGCACCGCGATCCCGCTGGTGCTGCTGTGGCTCGCGTGCACCGGCGCCCATGCCTTCGAGCTCGCCCCCGCCGTGCGCTCGGACGACGCCATCAACCTGGGGCAGCTGCACCCGGTGCGCACGGCCGTCGGCGAAACGGCGCGCATCGCGTACTCGGGCGCGGCCATGGCCATCGCCATGTCGGCCGCCTACGTGCCGTCGTACCGGCCCGGCGAACAGTCCCTCGGCCTGGCCTTCGGCACCTACCAGGGCTACACGGCCGCGGCGCTGGGCTTCAAGCGCACGTCGGACGACGGCGACACGGCCTGGGGCATGGGCGTGTCCAGCACGGGCCGGGACTGGGGCTTCAACGCGGGCATCGGCTGGAAGCTGCCGCGCAGCACCGGCGCCGCCCGCCCCTGAGCCCATGCCATTGCCCCGGGACGCCCTTCACCACCTTCGCATGGATGCCACCGACATGAAGACCCTTCCTTCCACGCCAACGTCCCGTCACCAGAAGGTCGCACCCCGAGGAGCCCGCGCGTGATGGCCGCGCAGCAGGGCGCGCGCCGCATCGCGATGGTGGGCTGCGACGAGGCGCAGCAGGCCGGCTGGGGCAACCGCCTGCGCCTGATGGGCTGCGAGCCCGTGTCCTTCGGCGACAGCACGCAGTTCCTGCTGGCCGTCACCCAGGGCCAGCAATTCGGCCTGCTGCTGGTCGTGCTGAAGGACGAAGGCGCCTGGCCGATCCTCACGGCGATGTGCCGCGCGCTGCGCATTCCCATTTTTCTGGTGGCGCGCGCCTCGCAGCGCAACCTGCTGGTCGATGTGCTGTCGGCCGCGGGCGGCGAGACGCAGGGCGCGAGCATCGACTTCGCGGTGCTGCCCGTCGACGAGTTCGAGCTGGAACTGCGCGTGCGCGAATCGCTGCGGCGCAACCGCACGCTGCTGCAGCCGCAGGCCACGGCCGCGTGCTTCGGCGATTACCAGTTCCTCGGCGAGCGCCGCGTGGTGGTGTGCCACGGCGTCGACGTGCGGCTGAAGCCGCGCGAGTTCGAACTGGCGCTGCTGCTGTTTCGCAACGCCGGCCGGCTGCTGGAGCGCGACTGGCTGCTGGCCTCGCTGTGGGTGGACGCGCGCATCGAACGCACGAGCCGCACGCTGGACTGCTGCGTGGCCAGCATCCGTCGCAAGCTGTCGCTGCACAAGGGCGGCGAGTTCGTGCTGGTCTCGGTGTACGGGCGTGGCTACGAGCTGCGGCACATGGCGCCGGCGGCGTCCGAAGTCGACGAAGCGCCGCTGATCGACACCGCGGATTTCCCGGACACCTCGAACGAGCCGGTGTGGCTCGGCGAAAGCGCGCGGGCATGAAACTGTGACGACCTCCGGCCTCGAGGAACCACCCCGAAGGGCGGGTGCCGAAGCGACCTCTACCAACGCCAGAAGACCGTCGCCGCCAGTATCCGCGCCTTGGCTGAAGACAGGCTGAAGCCCCACATAAAACCCTTCTGCTTCCGTACTCAGCCGCCGGTCAGCGAACGTGGGTTCAATGACAGGACACACGGTGAGGGGGGAGATTCATTGCAGGACACCATGAGACTACTCGCAGAGGCATCGCTGATTCTGGCCCTGGCCATCGCCCTCGGCGGGTTGGTGCTCGGGCTGCTGGCCGGTCCGCAACACCCCGACGACCCGGAGTAAGCCGTCGGGAGACCTTGCGCGGCTGCGCAGGACTACAGCGCAGCCAGCGGCTTCGCGTCGATGGCCTTCAGCAGGGCCTGCAGCGTCTGGGTGCCCTGGCTGTCGAGTCCGAGCAGCGGCGCGCGCGGCACGCCCGCTTCGAAGCCGCGCAGGCCCAGGCCGGCCTTGATCGTCGTGGGCAGGCCGCCCTGCAGGATGAAGCGCAGGATCGGCAGCTGGGCGTAGAACACACGGCGCGCGCGGTCCAGGTCGCCTGCGGCGCAGATGTCGCAGAGCGCCAGGGGCCACTCGGGGATCAGGTTGGGCGCAGCGGTGCACCAGCCGACGGCGCCGGCCGCAAAGGCTTCGAGCGCCAGCGGATTGCTGCCGTTGAAGAACGGAATGCGGCCATCGGACAGCTGCATCAGCGTGTGCATGCGCTGGATGTCGCCCGAGCTTTCCTTGACCATCGTGGCGTTCGCGATGTCCTTGACGATGCGGACGATCAGCTCCGGCTTCATGTCGACGCCGCTGGTGGCCGGGTTGTTGTAGACCATGATCGGCACGCCCACGGCCTCTGAAATCGTGGCGTAGTGGCGAAAGATCTCGTCGTCCGAGAGCTTCCAGTACGACACCGGAAGCACCATCACGGCATCGGCGCCCGCCGCTTCCGCGAACTTCGCCTTGCGCACCGCATTGCGCGTCGTCAGGTCGGAGATGCCCACAATGACCGGCAGGCGCTTGTTGACCTGCTGGATCGACGCTTCGGCGACGGCGTCCCACTCGGCGTCGTCCAGGTAGGCGCTTTCGCCGGTGCTGCCCAGCGGGGCGATGCCGTGCGAACCGCGTTCGACGAGACGGTCGATGAGGCCGCGCACAGCCGCGAGGTCGACACGGCCCGAGGCCTTGTCGAACGGCGTGACGGGGTAGGAAATGATGCCTTTGAAGGGAGTGCTCATGATGGCTTGGGAATCTTTCGGTGAAGGGATCGAATGCACGCCGTTCAGCGCGAACGGAGGCAGTCCGCGTGGCGACCGGTGCGCAGCGTGCGGCGCGCGTAGTACGCGAAGGCCGCCTCGTTGCGCTTGGGACGCAGGATCCAGTCGTGCGCTTCACGGCCCAGGGCCGGATCGATGGGCTGGATCGCCCCTGCAGCGGCGGCCAGCAGCTGCATCCTGGCCGCACGCTCGAACGCGATCGCCAGCACGCAGGCGGCTTCGACGCTTTCAGCCGCCACCAGCAGGCCATGGTGCGAGAGCATCAAGGTGCGCTTGCTGCCCAATGCCGTCGAGATGAGCTCGCCCTCCTCGTTGCCGACCGGCACGCCGGGCCACTTCGGAACGAAAGCCACGTCGTCGTACAGCACGCAGTTGTCCATGTGGGAAACCTCCAGCGGCACCTCGAGCATGCTCAGGGCCGCCGCGTGCAGTGCGTGCGTGTGGATGATGCAGTTGACGTCCGGCCGCGCGCGGTAGACCCACGAGTGGAAGCGGTTGGCGGGGTTGGCCATGCCTGAACCGGACTTGACGTTCAGGTCTTCATCGACGACCAGCAGGTTGTCTTCCGAAATCTCGTCGAAGCCCAGGCCCAGGCGCTGCGTCAGGTAGGTGCCGTGGACCTCGGTGCGCGTGGTGATCTGGCCCGCGAGGCCGGAGTCGTGGCCGTTCTCGAAGAGGATGCGGCACGTCAGCGCCAGCTTCTGGCGCAGCGTGTACTCCGATGGCAACAGGGTCGTTTCCATCTCGGCATTCGCCTTGTCGATCAAGGCTTCCTTGTTGAGGGAAAAAGTGTCTTCTGACATAGCAATCGCTCCCGTATCAGCGTTGAGAAAAAGTCAGCCCGAGGTCTCGAGCGTGGAAAGGGTGAGGTCCGGTTGCCCAGGGAACAGCGGCGCGTAGCCCGGCAGGCCTTCGATGCGATCGATCCAGCGCTGCACCTGCGGGTAGCGCGCAAGATCGACGCCGCCCATCGGCGCCATGCGGGTGTACGGATACAAGGCGATGTCCGAAATGCTCGGCGCCGTTTCCGTGGAGACCCACTGCCGGCCTGTTGCCAGGCGCGCTTCGAGAATCGCCAGCGCGTCGTGGCCTTCCTGCAGCCACGCGCGCACTGGGGCGTCGGCAGGCGTGAGGTCTTTGCGCAGGGCCAGGTGCAGCCGCAGCTGGGCCAACGGTCGCATGTGCTGCTCTTGCTCGAAGTGCATCCATGCGAGCGTCTGCGCTTGCTCGTGGAGCGTCTGGGGCCACCACGGCGTGCCCTGCGCCAGATAGAAAAGGATGGCGCCCGACTCGCTCAGCATGCGGCCGTCGTCCAGTTCGAGCACGGGCACCCGCTTCATCGGCGCGTGGGCGAGGAAGCTTGCGGACTGCAGGTCGCCGCGGTCGATCGACAGCGTGGTTCGCTGCAGATCGATGCCCACGAAGCTCGCCAGGAGCCGGACCTTCCAGCAGTTGCCGGAGCGTTGCGTGTCGATGATGCGCATGGCGGTCAGTCCACCTTGGTGCCGGCGGCCTTGGTGATGCGCGTCCACTTGTCGGTCTCGCTGCGCACATGCTTCAGGTAGGCCGCTTCACCCGTGGGCAGCGGCTCGACGCCGATCTCGGCCAGCTTGGCCTGCAGCTCGGGGCGGGCCAGGGCGCGCGCCAGGGCTTCGGACAACAGCGTGGTCTGTTGCTTGGGCGTGCCCGGTGGCGCGAGCAAGGCGTTCCACGACCCGATCAGGAAAGTGGGCACACCGGCTTCGGCGCTGGTCGGCACCTTCGGCATGGCACCACTGCGCGCGTCGTCGGCGATGACCAGGGCCTTCAGGCGCCCGGCCTGGACCTGGCTTCGGATGACGGGAATGGCGTCGATCACGATCTGCACCTGCCCGCCCAACGCGGCGTTGATGGCTTCGGCACCGCTCTTGAACGGCACATGGACGATCTCGGTGTGGGTGGCGATCTTGAAAAGCTCCAGCCCCAGGTGCGGCGAGCTGGCGTTGCCCGCGGAGCCAGCGTTGAGCTTGCCGGGGTTGGCCCTGGCATAGGCCACCAGGCCCTTCACATCGTCGACGCGCAGCGCGTCGTTCACGACCAGCACGTACGGCGAGTTGCTCACCAGCGAGACGGGCGCGAAGGCGCTCGCGTCATAGGCGAGCTTGCTGTAGATCATCTTGTTGACGACCTGCGTGCCGACCGTGCCCAGCAGCAGCGTGTAGCCGTCGGGCGCGGCCTGGGCAAGCGCCTGCGCCGCGATGTTGCCGCCCGCGCCGGCGCGGTTGTCGATGATCACCGACTGCTTGAGCTCTTCGCCCAGCTTCTGTCCCACCAGCCGCGCCACGACGTCGGTGATGCCGCCGGCACCGAACGGCACGATCAGCTTGATGGGTTTGGCCGGGTAGGCCGCCTGCGCCAAAGCGGGCCGGGGAAGGGCCACGACCGTGGCCGCGCACAGCACCGCGCCGAGCAGGGCCGCGGCAGTGAGAAATGGATTTTTCCAGCGAAAAGACGGGAAATTCGACATGACATACTCCAAAAGAACCCAACGGTGCGGCGACAAATCGGTGTCGCGGCTCAGGACTCAAATGTACGATAGGACTCATGTGTCCTGCAAGAAACCATGACGATCAAGTTGAAACTCCTGCGCACCCAGGCGGGAATGACGCTGGAAGAGCTTGCGCAAGCAGCGGAGCTCACGCGCAGTTATGTCTCCAAGGTGGAGCGTGGGTTGGCGAACCCATCGGTGGGTGTTGCACTGAAACTCGCCAAGGCGTTGAAGCTGCCGGTGGACGAGTTGTTCGGCCAGGCATCGACGAGCAGCTCGGTCACGATCACGCGCGCCGCCGACGCCAAGGCGAAGCAAAAAGACGAAGGCGCCCCGCGGCTGGTCGCGGGCACGGCACCCGGTCAGCGCGTGGTCGCATTCGTGCTGCAGCCCGGTCGTGACAAAGGCGCGAAGCACCTGAAGAGCGACCACGAGGGCGAAGAGCTCATCTATGTCCTGAGCGGCGAGGTCAGCCTCGAACTCGACGACAAGACCGAAGATCTGGTCGCCGGAGACTGCGTGCATTTCAACGCCTCCGTGCCGCACCGACTGATCTGCACGAGCAAGAAAGCGGCGCAAGTTCTGTTGGTGATTGCGAGCCCCTCCACCGCCTCGTAAGGCGATGTGCTTACAGCGACGAAGCCTGTCGCGTTGCACGCGATGCGCTTCATGCGCCTGACGATCGAGCGCACACACATCCGCCTGTTTCTTCCAGCCGACAGTCGCTGAAAGACCTGTCGAAAACCAGCCTGTGCTGGCGACAATCCGTCGCCCGCCGCCGGCAGTACACACACGCCACCGCAGCGCGTCGCGTCTCATCGCGACAGGGAGGCGCGACCCCGCTCGCGCCTCCGGCCTCATACCCAAGAAGCCAGAACTACAAAGGAGAAGAACCATGACGCACGCGCGCAAGCTCGTGACCCTGATCGCCTGCCTCGTCCTGTCCGCCTGTGGTGGCGGCGGCGGGGACTCCGGCGGCGGCGGCTTTGCCGGGATGGGCATGCCCGGCACGCCGGGCACGTCCACCGGTGCGCCGGACGATGACACGACCACCCCGCCGGCGAGCCCCATCGACGCTGCACTCGACAGCGGAGACCCGAGTGGCCTGCGGCCCGAGGACCGCGCCACGCTGCTGGAGCGTGCGACGCGCAAAGCCATCGAACTGCGTGCGCGCCCGCAGCAGGTATTGGCCGACATCTACAACACGAAGGGCCAGGTGCCGAACCTCGCGCTCGACATCGGAAAGAACAGCGCCGCGCTGACCCCGGCCAGCCTCACGCAGGCGATTCCGTTCATCGTTGCCGACGACGGTTCAGGCATCGCGGCCATCGCCGAACTGGGCGACGGCCGCGCGCTGGCCTACGGTGCCGACGTGCTGGGCTGGATGGCCGGCACGACGAAGGAGCAGCAGCACCTGCCGCTGTTCACGCGCGCCTTCACGTGGGTGATGACAGGGCAGGCCGAAGGCACGCTGCCGGCCACGCTCAAGTTCAGCCAGGCGGGCTACAACGCGGGCGCCATCAAGAACTTCGCGACCCGCTTGCAGAAGAAGACACAAGAGATCGCGTGCGACATCGCCTCGCCCACCAACACCTGCTGGCGCGACGCCGACCTGCTCGTCTTCGGCGCCAGCGTGGCCGACAACCCCGCGCTGGGCGAGCTGGTGCGAAGCTACGTGAAGGCCGGCAAGGCCGTGATCTACATGCACAGCAGCTGGTGGACCGCCCCGGGCGGCACGCGGCTGTTGTCCAGCCTGGGCATGGACCTCGCCGCCGACCCCGGCAACTTCTTTGCGCCCGCCTCGGGTTATTCAGTGACCGCAGGCCGCACCGCCGTCGACGCCCTGGCGCGCGGCGACCAGCTCGGCAGCCTGGTGCACACGCTCGAGTGGCTCGCCAGGGACACGTACACGCAGGACTTCGCCGTCGACAACCAACCCATCGTCGGGATCGATGCGGCGCGCCGTGACCTGTCGAGCACCGAGCTGGCAGGCCGGCCGCTCTTCAAGACGGAGAACACCGAACTGCAGCGCCTGCTGGTGCTGTGGGCCGATGAATGGCGCCGTGACATCGCCTACGGCAAGATCAGCCGCACCAGCGATGCCGCCAACTTCCTGCGCGCCTATGCGTCCGATTCGTGGCAGGCCTTCGGCCGCACCGCGACCACGACGCAACCGGGCGGCCAGGGCGACTACATGCCCGCCGGCGCGCAGAAGCTCGCCACGAGCAGCGACTACGAAACCATCGAGCTCACGCTCCCGCAAGGCAGCGGCAAGACGGCGATCGGCCGGGGCGCCATTCCGGCGAAGGCCGTGGCACTCGAGATCGCCGAGGCACCCGTCGGCGTGAACCTCGGCGTGCAGACCAGCCACATCCGCACCTACGGCAACCCGCTGACAGACGCCGGCAACTACCTCCGCCCGCGCCAGGCGCCGTCATGGACCGTGCCGCTGCAGCGCGATGCCGTCAACGACTTCGTCACGCCGTTCGGAGGCCCGCTGTTCCTGAGCTACAGCGGCGCCACGGCCGGGCAGAAGGTCAAGCTGCGCGTGAAGGGCACGGTCAGGTACGCCCACTTCGACTTCAGCCAGGGCACGCCCGCGCAGGCCGAGCTGGACGCCGCCATGGCCGCGCTGCAGCGCCAGGACTACGGCTGGTCCACCTTCAAGTTCCGCGGCGGCGAGCTGCAGCAGACCATCGCCGTGGCGCTCAAGAGCTTCAAGTCGGGCATGCCGTCAGGCACGCTGCGCACGCCGCAAGACCTCGTCACGCGGCGCATCGAAGGCATCCTCATGGACACCAACCACATGTCCAACGGCTACAACGACATGAAGATGCCCAGCACCGTGTCGACCCTGTGCACCAGCTTCGCGTGGGCCTGCGACGACGCCGTGCACAACGCGCCGGGCGTGCAGCACTTCGTGAGCTGGCTGCCGAGGTGCGGCAGCGGTTGCTCGGGCCACCCGATCGACTCCGACAACTGGGCCATGGACATCGGCTGGGGCTGGCCGCACGAGCTGGGCCACAACACCGTGCAGCCCTGGATGCAGATCGTGATCGACGGCAAGGGCTGCAGCACCGAGTGCGACAACAACACGCTGTCCAGCGCGCACATGCTGCGCCGCTACGCCGTCCTCGGCGAGGACGACAGCGGCACCCGCACCGCCCACGCGGCCCTGTACAGGATGATCCAGGACAACCGGGCGCTCGCGCTCAGCGGTGAGCCGCAGCGCGCGGACATGCAGGCGCGGCTGTGGGGCGGCCCGGAGCAAAGCCCCATGCTCGCCATGTACTTCCAGCTGGCGTTTCTCTACACGCAGGCCCGCCACAGCGAAGCCCAGCCCACCGCCGCGAGCACGATCGAGTTCCTCACGTTGCTGTCGAAGGGCGGGCGCCTGGTCGCCAAGAAGTGGAGCACCAACACGGCGGGCAACTACGGCATGAGCGGCTACGCCAGCAACGACATTTCGAACCACGAACTGCTGTACGTGCTGAGCTCGAAGATCATCGGCCAGGACCTGCGCAATGTCTTCGCCATGTACGGCGTTCCGCTCACGCAGACCGCGCTGAATTCGGTGGCGGCGCTGACGCTGCCGATAGCACCGCAACGGTTCTATGCTTTGGGCGCCAACAAGGCCAACCAGCTGTCGACGGGGCAGTGGCTGTCGGTGCAGGGGCAGACGCCGGTGTATCCGTTCTGAGCGGGCGGGGCATGGTCACGGCGCCCCGTCGTGACCATGCCTTGTCTTCAGCATCACTCGGAAACTGCAGGTCGTTGATGGCCGTCGAGCGACCCGCACGTCCGTACAGATCGACATGCGCCAGGGGACCGAGGCACGCCTTCTTTCTGCCACACGATGAGCGTGCAGGGTCCGCGATGCGCCGCGTTCCCGCGCAAGCCTCGCTCCCGGCACGTGTGTGGCGGTTCCATCCGCGAGCGCCTGCTTTGCCTTTCCACGTTGCGATCGTCGTCCTGCGCTCTGTGCATCCGCCCAGACATGCGACCGACGGCCCCGTCGCACGCAAGCCAAATCGCCTCAAAAAGCGCATCATCTTCACTGACGAACCCACGGTGCAGACTGTTCGCGAGGCAGAGCATGACTTGGTTCAAGAAGCTTTTCTGGATCGGCGCGGGACTCGCCGTGGGAGGCGGGCTTGCCGTGTTCGTGCTGGACGAATTGAAGACGTCCCGGCTGCAATCGGCCCTGTGGCGCGACTTGGCCGAGGGCGCCCGCTTCAGCGTCGAAGACGGTGCCAGCGACGCCATCCGCTTTCCCCGGACCGGGCCCTACGACGAGCGGCTGGGCTATCACCAGCTGCCGGACTACATCGAGCGCCTGGCGCCGCAGGGCTATGTCGTCACCCGCCAGGCCCGCATGTCGCCGCGGCTGCTCGAACTGCAGGACTACGGGCTCTTCGCGCCCTACCGTGAGAAAAACCAGGCCGGCCTGACCGTGCGCGACTGCCGGGACGCGGCGCTGCTGCACACCCGCGTGCCGAAGCGCGCCTACGAGCGCTTCGAGGAGGTACCGCCGCTGCTGGTGAGCGCCCTGCTGTTCGTCGAGGACCGCCACCTGCTGGACGCGCAGCCACTGCAGCGCAACCCCGCGATCGATCCGGAACGCTTTGCCAAGGCGACGCTCGAGCAGGCGCTGCGCGCGGTCGGCCTGGGCCAGACGGCGACGGGCGGCAGCACGCTGGCCACGCAGATCGAGAAGTACCGCCATTCGCCGCAGGGCCGCACCGGGTCGGTCGGCGACAAGCTGCGCCAGATGGCGTCGGCCTCGCTGCGCGCCTACCAGGACGGCGACGACACGCATGCGCGGCGCCGCCAGATCGTCGTCGACTACCTCGACACCGTGCCGCTGGCCGCGCGACCGGGCATGGGCGAGGTGCACGGGCTGGGCGACGGCCTGTGGGCCTGGTACGGGCGCGACTTCGGTGAAATCAACCGCCTGCTCGCCGACCCCGCGGAAGAGGCGGCGGCGCCCACGGACGAGGCGCTCCGTCAGCAGGCCGAGGCCTTCAAGCAGGCGCTGTCGCTGATGATCGCGCAGCGCCGCCCATCGCAGCACCTGCTCGGCGACGGCGCCGGCCTGGCGCGGCTGACCGACAGCTACCTGCGGCTGATGGCCGAGGCCGGCCTGATCACGCCCACGCTGCGCGACGCGGCGCTGCCGCTGCCCTTGCACCTGCAGCCTGACCTGCCCCCAGCACCCCGGCCCGACTTCGTGCAGCGCAAGGCCGCGACCGCGCTGCGCACCCACATCGCCACGCTGCTCGACGTGCCGAGGGCTTACGACCTGGAGCGCCTCGACCTCGAGGCCGAAACCAGCCTGGACGGCGAGGCGCAGGCGCTCGTGGCGCGCGTGCTGGCCGGCCTGCGCACGCCCGCCGCGACGAAGGCGGCGGGGCTGGTGGGCTCCCACATGCTCGACCCGGGTGCCGACCCCAGCCCGCTGATCTACAGCTTCACGCTGTTCGAGCGCAGCGCCGGAACCAACCTGCTGCGCATCCAGGCCGACAACATCGACCAGCCGTTCGACGTGAACCAGGGCGCGCGGCTGGACCTGGGCTCGACCGCCAAGCTGCGCACCCTGGTGAGTTACCTGGAGCTCGTGGCCGAGTTGCACGCGGGCTGGGTCGACCTGAGCCCGGCCCAGCTGTCGGCGCTGGCGCCGAACCCGCGCGACCCGCTGGGCGCGTGGGCGCGGCAGTACCTCCTGCGCGCCAAGGATCGCCGTCTTGCGCCGATGCTGGAGGCGGCCATGGAGCGCAAGTACTCGGCGAACCCCGGCGAGGCCTTCTTCACCGGCGGCGGCCTGCACCAGTTCGAGAACTTCGAGCGCTCACGCAACAGCAGTTCGATGACGGTGCGCGAAGGCTTCAAGCATTCGGTCAACCTGGTGTTCATCCGCCTGATGCGCGACCTGGTGCGCCACCGCATGTTCGGCGGCGCGTCGGGCGCCGAGCGCCTGCTGAAGGACCCTGCCGACCCGGGCCGGCGCGAGCTGCTCGCGCGCTTTGCCGACCGCGAAGGCTCGGCCTTCCTCACCCGCTTCCATCGCAAGTACCAGCACCTGCCGGCCGCGGACGCCGAAGCGCTGCTGCTGCGCGGCCTAAGGCCATCGGCACCGCGCCTGGCGAGCGTGCTCTTCACGATCGAGCCCGAGGCCGACGACGCACGGCTCGACGCGCTCCTGCTGCAGCGGCTGGGCCGCGGCGCCGATTCGCCGCGCGCATTGGGGGCGCTGCGCCGCACCTACGCCGGCCTGTCGCTGGCCGATCGCGGCTACGTCGCGCGCGTGCATCCGCTGGAGCTCTGGCTGGTCGGCTACCTGCGGCGCCACCCCGGCGCCTCGCTGACCGAGGTGCTGGACGCGAGCGTGCGCGAACGCCAGGAGGTCTACGCCTGGCTCTTCAAGACGCGCCACAAGAGCGCGCAAGACAGGCGCCTGCGCGAGCTGATCGAACTCGACGCCTTTGCGCAGATTCACCGCTCATGGCAGCGCGTGGGTTACCCGTTCGCGTCGCTCACGCCGTCTTACGCGAGCGCGATCGGCGCGTCGGGCGACCGGCCGGCCGCACTGGCGGAGCTGATGGGCATCCTCGCGAACAACGGCGTGCGGCTGCCCACGCAACGGGTCGGCGCCTTGCACTTCGCGCGCGACACGCCCTACGAGACAAGGCTGGAGCCGCGCCATGCGAGCGCACAGCAGGTGCTGCCCGCCGAGGTGGCCGCCACGGTGCGCCGTGCCTTGGTCGAGGTGGTGAACGACGGCACCGCACGGCGACTGAAGGGCGCGCTGGTGGACGAGAACGGCCGCGCCCTCGAGATCGGCGGCAAGACCGGCACCGGCGACCATCGCTACGGACACACCGGCCGCGGCGGACGGATGCTCTCGGAGCGCAAGATCAGCCGCTCGGCCACCTTCGTGTTCATGATCGGCGACCGCTACTTCGGCACCATCCTGGCGTATGTGCGCGAACCCCATGCCGCTCGCTATCGGTTCACGAGCGCGCTGCCGACCCAGCTGCTGAAGTCGCTGGGGCCGCAGTTGCTGCCGGTGCTGCAGCGCAGGGGGTGTGGGGAACCGCAGCGGGCGCCATGAGGCGACATGGGCGGCCCAAAGACAAAGCCCCTGTAGCAGGGCTGCTACAGGGGCTTGAATCTGGAGGAGAGGGAGTCAGTTTGAGAAATGCCCATCATTGCCCGCCAATGACCGTTTCTTCAACACTGACAATAGCTTAGCGCAGATAAAACGGCCGTGAATGTCCATCATTCGCCGCCGGGAACCGCACCGCTTTCGATAGCGTTGTCGATAGTCGACGCCCAGTATGCTTGCAGGCTCAACGAGGAGGTGAGCCGTGCGCGGCCCCATCAATAAACTATCCGACACCAAGATCGAAGCGACGCTGAAGACCGCTCGCAAAGCAGTTGTCGCCGGACAAGGCAAGCCCATCCTGCTTGGCGACGGCGGTGGTCTGACCCTACAGATCAGCAAGACCGGCGCCGCTTCCTGGCTGCACCGCTACATGCGCTTGGGCAAGGCAGTTGGCCTGGGGCTTGGCGGCTACCCCGAAGTCAGCTTGAAGCTGGCGCGCGCCAAGGCGGAAGAATGCCGGCGCATGCTTGCCGAGGGTCGTGATCCTCTGACCGACAAGCGCGCCGCCGAGACCGCGGCCAAGCTGGCTCGCGCCAAAGGCAAGACCTTTGACGATTGCTCAACTGAATACATTGATGACCACCGCGCCGAATGGAAGAACCCGAAGCACATTCAGCAGTGGGAAAACACGCTCAAGACCTACGCATCGCCGATCATTGGCCAACGCCCCATCGGTGAAATCACCACAGCCGACCTAAAACGCATCCTCAACCCGATCTGGTCGACCAAGAACGAAACAGCGTCACGCCTACGCGGCCGCATCGAATCGATCATTGACTGGGCAACAGCCCACGAACTGCGTACCGGCGAGAATCCTGCCCGCTGGAAAGGGCACCTCGAGCATCTTCTGGCCAAGACCACACCCGAACAGCGTGCGGACAAGCATTTTGCAGCCCTTCCACACGCGGACATTCCGGCGTTCATGGCGAAACTGGCTGCTCAAGAGGGCATGGCTCGGTGGGCGCTTGAGTTCCTCATCTTGACCGCAGCCCGCACTTCAGAGATCACCGGCGCGCAATGGGACGAGATCGATGAAACCGCGCAGTTGTGGACCGTACCGGCCGAACGCATGAAAGCCCGCAAGGAACACCGCGTCCCGCTGACCGCCCGCGCGCTGACCATCCTCCGAACGGTCAAAGCATTCAGCGGCAAGACGTTCATCTTTCCCGGTCAGAACAAAGACAAGCCCATGTCGAACATGACCATGACCGCGCTTCTCAGGCGGATGGGCCGCAGCGATATCACCGTGCACGGCATGCGGAGCACGTTCCGTGACTGGGTCGGCGAGAAAACCACCCATGACTTCCGCACGGCTGAAGCGGCCTTGGCACATCAGTTGCCAGACAGGGTTGCCGCAGCCTACGCTCGCTCCGACCTGTTTGAGAAACGCTTTGCAATGATGCGGGATTGGGAAACCTACTGCACCACTTCGAGTGGACTCAAGGACTAGCCGGTGACGGTTAACGGTATGACCTCAACAAAACTCAAGTCCAGCCCAATCCCTTCGGAGTTTCATCCAAAAGACAGCGTGCCTCCTCTTCGAAGGCATATGAAATGGCTTCCGGATTGGAAGGACAGTTCTGCGTATCCAGATGAGGCTGCAACGAACGCCCACCTAGCCTGGGAACTCCTGAGGAGAAACCGCCATTTCCAGCAAGACTGCATGAACGCCGTCGACTCGCCTACCGCACAGGCCGCCCTTGTCCAGACTTGGGGATTGCGTCGCTTCAAGCCGTTTTGGAAGGCACACAACGCGACCGAGCAGCTGTTTGAAGAAGAGATGACTAAACCTTCGAGTAAGAACTCCTCGTTGTTCGTTGCGGCAAGTCGTCTAGCTGGCCCCAATCGTTTAGTTCTAGAACTGAACCTAGGAATGCTTGGGCAGTCGATGACGCACGACGACGAAAATTTTCTCTCGCTACGAGAAGTTGTCCAGCAGTACGTACCGAAGAAATTCGAGCAGCGCAGCCTTCAACGGCGTGGCGTATGGACGGGCAAGATCGGAAGGCACCTCAGAGTAATAGACGCGCTCAGTCAAGCCTCACCCGTCTCTCGTCAAGAAATCGGCCAGCAGTTCCACAAGGAGGGGCTCATCCTCGCCGAACATCAACTCGCTTGGTCCGAGAAAGAAATCGTTGCAAAAGCTGGCGCACGATATCGCGACCGTGATCCCAAGGAAGTAAAAGCCTTGATCGAGGCCGAGAAAGAAATTCAGGCTGAGCGCTGGAGGCAACTCGCAAAGCGCTATAGCAAAGAAGTCGGCTCACAGATCGAACGGGCGTACTCGCTCGTCTACGAAAACGGCTACAGATTGTTGACCGTATCAGGCATCCGGCCTTCCGCAAGAAAGAAGACATATTCGCCGTCCAAGAAGCGAGCGCGAGGCGAAGGGATCTTCGAGCAAGTCGGCGACTACATCTCCGGGCCATCGTGGTAGGGCGAGCTGGAGGTTCCGAGATGGAGCCTCATATTTTTCGCATCTCGCGAGATTAGAAATCAACAATCCCCCTTGATAGATGCTGATTTCTCGTCCTCATCTCCTTAAATAAATTCGTATCTCCGGTAAGGGAAAACGGCGATCTTGAGTTCCATTTTCTAATTCGGCTATCGCACACAAATGCAGATGCACGAAGATGGAACAGGTAGCCCCCCCCGACCCGCAGGTTTTCGCCTCAAGCCGCTCAAACGAGAAAAGCTTGGCGAAAAGCCGCGCGTCGCTGGAGGTTGCCCTCAGACAAGACTTCGGCGCGCTCATCGACGATCTTTTGCTGGCCGTCGCGTTCGCTCAGCGCCAGAAACTCATCGCGATTCAAGAAGTTTGCGAGCGCACTGGTATGGGAACTTCGTTCATCCATGCAAAGATTGCAGCCGGCCGCTTTCCCAGGCCCGTAAAGCTCGGTGCGAGCAAAAGCCGTCGCGCCGCCGCACGTTTTGTGGACGGCGAAGTTTCCGACTGGATCGCACAGCGCATCGCCGAACGCAACCTGCCTCTGACGGCACCGGCGGTGAATCAGGGAGGCCGCATGAACTAGCCGCCCTCCATCCCAACTGAGCTGTCGCAGGTCGATCCGTCAAACGAAGAGCTTGCGCGTAGGCAACACCGAAAGCCCAACAGTTCGGTGCCGCCTCACACGGCACTGGAGGCTCGCCTCAGGAGCTTCCGTCGCCGGATCCAACCTCCGCAATCCGAACTGCAGCAGCAGCCCGGAGGACTTCTCTTTGCCGCATATTAACCAAACGGAGCTTACATGCTGACCGTAGACATCAAACCGAACCGAGCAACGTCGCAACAGTTGGCCCGGTACCTCTCGCAAGTCATGCCCGGCGATCCTGGCTCGAAGATGCGTCGCACGTCGTTCACCTGGCCGACGCCCCTGACTCGCGCACCGATGGAAATCATCGTGAATCAGCCCGGCGAGAAGTCGGGCGCTCAGGATATCAGTTTCACCCTCCGGGTTCGCATGGAATCGGTGCTTGTTGGCAGATCTGCGCTGGTCGAAAACACGTTCTTCAAGCCGTCCGAACGCGTGCTTGCGCTGTTCCGAGCCTGGCTGCACGAACTCATGCCGGGCCTGCCTCTCGACGTGCTTTCAGGCATCACCGCGGATGACTGCGAAATTCGCGAGATTACCGCGTCCTACTACTTCACCTATCCCTCCGAAACGCAAGCATTCAAAGCCTTCTGCGACTTCTTTGAGCATGGCCTCGTCTGCCTGAACAGCAGTGATCTGTACCCTGGCTCGAAAAGTCGTGGCAAGGTCATTGCGCCTCGTATTCGCACGGCTGAAGACGCTAGCCATGCACTCTCCGTGGACCTCATCCATCTGCCTGCACAGGAAAAATTCGGAGAAGCGCGCGTCTCATTGATGCGAGACATCGAAGATCAGCCGGCAGGGTTTGCATCCGAAACCCCTTCGCAGCGAGAACTGCTGCGCGCGAGTGCGCGTCGCCTTCTCCGCTTCGAGGTCACCGTCGATGTCAGCAAGAACTTGCACTTCGGCGACAACCAGAACTACCAACTGCCCACGGACTACCGCAAGTGGACGCAAGAAAACCTGCCGCACGATCCGTTCTGGATTGCCTTCGAGGCAACGAGGTACGCCACTTTCCTCAACCACGTGACGCCCACTTCCGAAGAGGATATTGACTTGGACAAGCTGGATCAGGGCGAGCGCGAGGTCTTGGCCGATTACTTCAAGGAAAAGAACCTGCGTCACAACGAGTGGATCGAAGGGACCGAGTCGCTCCTTCAATACCGCAAGAAGCTGTTGGCAAATGTTCAAGTCGATATCTTGGTGCCGTGGTCCATCGCCAAGCTCAACAAAAGCAGCAAACTGAGCGAACAGCTCACCTATGAGAACCGCTTCCGCCCGAGTGAGGATGAAGTGCTGCAGCCGCATTGCCTGTCGGCGCTCAATGTGGATGAAAAGATTGACGCCCTGTTGGAAAAACTGCCGCCGTTCGTCATGAAGGAGGATCCTTGGCCGGCCACCTTCCCGATGGCCCAAGAGGGCTCCGCAGAGGCTCCGGAGGCGTAGTTCGGCACACGCAGGAGGCACATTCGGCCCGAGGGGGTCGTGTGTGCCGACCGGCGGCGCGGGCTAAGCGTAATACCGTACAGCTTGTAAACAGTACTAGGCCTACCAGCCCACCAGTGGCAACAGCTACATGGTCTACCCAGCCGACATAGCCGTAGACCGTACTAACTGTTGATCAGCCTAACTGGTGCAGGCCTAGCTGATACATGCCGACTACGCCCTCTACGCCGGTAGACCGTGCTGCTTGTGCCATGCACAGCCAGCAGGCTTACCAGCCATACAGCCGATTAGTTCGGTAGATCGACCTTTCTCACGTAGCACTGTCTTCACCGTGTACGCCGGCAGCGAAAACTGCGTGGTTGTCATGGTGTGGATCGGTGCGCCCGAAAACACTGGAACAGACATGAATTTCGATGGCGTTGATTTCTCCCACTGCATGATGGTCGACACGCTCGGCCTGCGCATTCACAACGTAGACCCTACAAAGCTTCCCAACAAGTACGCCTTGGTGGGCGGCGGCGATGAGAAGAAATGGGCCAAGGGCAGCCTGCAAACGGCCGCCGGCAAGAAGTCGCTGAAAGTGAAGGCGAACAAGGCGCGTAAGGCTTTCGAGATCGAGGGCTCGCCCGCGCTCCTCCGACAGGGTCACAACATCGTCTCCTCGGGCGACGTCACCATGCTGGCTTACGCAATGGCGAAAGACTGCAACCTCGGGCTGCAGCTCGGTCTCAAAACTGACCGGGCCAAGGATTTCTTGCAAGGCGCCGGTATGGAGGTGACGCGCATCGACACGCCAGTTCTGCTGCGCAAGCCTGCAGGACTTTCGAGTGCCGCAGTTATCAACGGCATTGCGCTCTCCAGCGTCCTTGCCGGCCTCAACACCAGCCTGTACGTCAACGAGACGGTGTACTTCGACCAGCAGGCTCAGCTTGCAGCGTTGAAGGCCTACGACAAGGACGCCGAACTCAAGAAGAAGCGAAAGCTGAAAGTCCCCGAGACGCCTCAAACGGCAGCTTTGCTGGACTTGGCTGCAGCGACTATTCGCCTCGAGCCCGTGTACCGCCTGAAGTGGCTTGAACGCAGGTTTAAGGGTCGTCCTCCCACGCCTGCAGAACTGTCGCCCGGGGTGCTGGCGCACATGCTCGCCGGCCTGCTCGACAAATACGACCTGCGCCGCGACATCCGTAGGCCGCTGAATCACGACGCGCTGATGGCGATTCCCGCTAGGTTTCAGCGTTTCGCACTGCTGTGGCAACACGGCCACGATATGAAGCAGTTTCAGGCGAAGGACCCGACGGAGTACTCCCGCGCGAAGACCTACCTCGCCCGCGAGCACTCACTCAACATCGACGGCCCTCCTCCGCGGGAGATCGAAGACCGCGTCGAGCTGGGCGACATCCTCTCGCCGAAGAACTTCATGCCGGTGCCGGCCGAGATCGCGGCAGACCGCGAGCTGTTCTTCCAGTGCGACATGGCACTTGAGCGCAAGCACCCCGGCCCTCGCTGGTCGCGCCCCTGGACCATTTGAGGTTGTCGCTTGCGGTCACATCGTGCGGACTGCCCTGGCCTAGACCGCGACCCCCTCGCACTCCCCTCTCCCCAGACCCGAGCTGTAAAGGCTCCGTGTTGGCGCACGGCCAACGCTACTGCATGAAAGAACATATGTCGAAGAATTCATCCATCGAATGGACCCACCACACCTTCAACCCCTGGTGGGGCTGCACCAAGATCTCGGCCGGCTGCGACAACTGCTACGCGGCGAACCTGTCGAAGCGGTACCACTCTGAAGAAATTTGGGGGCCGCACGCGAAGCGCCGCTTCATGAGCCATGCACACTGGGACACGCCCATCGTGTGGAACAACGAGGCGGCGGCTCGGAACCAACGCGAACGCGTCTTCTGCGCGTCGATGGCGGATGTGTTCGAGGTGCGCGACGACCTCGCTCGCCATCGCTTGCGGCTCCTCACCTTGATCAAGGGCACCCGTAACCTCGACTGGCTGCTGCTGACGAAGCGGCCGCACTCGATCAAAAAGCTGCTCCCGGTGGACTACCAGTTCCCGCGCAACGTCTGGCTTGGCGTCAGCGTCGAAGACCAGGAGCGCGCCGACAAGCGCATCCCCTACCTCCAAGCCTTTCCCACTCCGGCCGTGCGCTTTCTGTCGTGCGAGCCTTTGCTTGGACCCATCGACATTCGTCGCTACCTGCAGCCTGGTCGCAACGGCGTGCGCATCGACTGGGTCATCTGCGGCGGCGAGTCCGAGCACGGCGCCCGCCCCATGAACCCTGAATGGGCCGAGAACCTGCTCGCGCAGTGCCAGGAAGCCGGCGTGCCGTTCTTCTTCAAGCAGTGGGGCATCTGGGCTCCGGTCGAAAACGTCGGCTTAGCGGCCGTCGGCAACCGTGAAGTGATTGACATGTGGCGGTATGACGGCCGCCCAGAGGAGATGGTCCGCGTCAGCAAGAAGGTTGCAGGCTGCAAGCTGAACGGGCAGACCTGGATGCAGTTCCCTGAGCTCGAACGGGCCGTGTAAAGAGCACCAGCGACGACCCGATCTTCGGCCGCACTCCTCCGCATCGACCTGACTTCTGCGGGCCTATCGATGTTCCGAGTCGCGGACCGATTCCGACTCAGCACCAAGATTTCTCAACCACACATTTTCTTAGATTGGATAACGACATGGAGCACTTTCAATATATCGCCCCGTCAGGCGAACTTGTTTGCCTGAGCCCGCGTTTTACGAATCCGTCAATCAGCTCTTCCGAGCACGATATCCTCTGCGAAGTGGAGGGACTTGCCTACGCAGCGTCGCTGTTTTTCCGAGGAATCTATCCAGTCGAAGCGCCGTACTTCTTTTGGGGCGCTGGGCGCGTACTACCTTGGAACGCGGAGTTTTTGCGATGCGACCCAAAGGGTGACATGCGCTGGCGCGCGCCGTCAGAAGCTGAACTCGATCTCGTTGTCGACGCGTTGCGGAAGATGGGATGTGGAGAACGCCCCGCCATTCTCTCGACGTATCACAACGAGCTTCTTTGCTCCAGCGACAAACTGAAGTTTCAGGGACTTGCGATCGAAATCTTGATGGCATTGGACGAGTTCCTCGCGGGCATTCAGTCGGGTCCTCCAACCATCGAGCTGATGCTGCTCTTATGCGAAGCATACAAAGGCCTCTCTGAGCTGACGGTGGAGGCGGAAGACCTCTTGGCCAAGCAAAGGGTGCACGAAGTAGCCTACCTTGCGCGACCTAAATAGCGGTCCAGTTCATCGGGATTCTCAATTAGACAAAATCGAGACACGTGATGAGATGAGAGGCTCATCGAGCCACTGTGAAAGGATGCAGAGAGGTGCGAAGCTGTCCAATGCTGATTGATCGCTGCATCAAACGCGCAGTCAGATTAATGGGTGGATGTGCAGTCCCGATGAAGCTCGTCCGAAGGGTTCGCTGGACTCCTAGGTCTCTAAAAAGTAAGTCATGCAGCGCGCGCACCTTCTGACTTTTGCGACGATGCCAAGTTTCTTTCTTAGCGCCAGGCGCCGCGGTCGCAACATGCAAAGGGGTTATCAAATTGAAGCTCGACGCCCCCTCATCAAAGATCAAATACGGACTTCGAGCACGATGCTCCCAATCATCATGCCCTGGTTCGAAGCGCTCATGCTGTAAGGCTTGACCCGCTTCGTAACGCACCAAGACGTTCAAGTGACTTCGGTAAGAATGGAGCGAAGGGTCGGTCCAGATCAAACGACGATCATCGATCCTCTGGCCCACCGTGCCGTAGCCAACAAACAAATATTGGATCCCCGACTGCTTGTTCCCGCGTCGCGCACAGAAGTAGATCACCATGTCGCCTGGATACAAATACCTTCGGACGTTGGCTCGACATACTCCCCATCCCGCAAGGGTCGGCCGACCTTGATGGTAGGTAGCGCTGAAGAATGAGGGATCGTCGCCCCAGTCGTATGCAGTATTCCCCGCATGAAGCTTGTCCAGCAACGACCCGAGGTCGGGATTTTTGGTGGCGGCTTCCGCAGCGATTCGCAGCAGTCGCTTGTTCTCAGGGAGGAACTGGCGATAGACGCAAACATACACCCTAGGCGTTGGAGACGAAGGGACCACCTGTCGATGCGCTTGTGAGCTTCGGCCAGCTCGCGCCCCACATCCGTCCATAGTTCTCCCCTTAGATTGTTGACGCCATCGTGGATAGAGCCACAAACGACGGCCAGTGATTCCGGACCTTCCAGAAATCTGTCACATTGAACCTGGAATCATCAGTCACGCCCCAGCAGAATGCTTGGTAGTGATAGCCCGGCACGGCCGGTCATGATTTCCCTGAATAGCCACAAACTGTCATCCGCGGCTATTGCGTGACCTAGGGTGCCAGCCCCTCGTACTTAGCTAGCAAGCGCAACGCCTCGCCGTCCAACAGGGCCTCCACCATCGCGGAATAGGGCTGATCAGGCTCGGCATATCGGTAGAGCGACTGAAACTCATCAAACGCGACGTGGCGCAGTTCGGACGAGTACGGCTCGGGGATCTCGATCGCCTTGTTAATTCTGTTCTCAATGAGCACCAGCTGCGCTTTGATCTCCAGCTGCCGCATGGTGCGCGCCTCCACGAGGCCCTGGCGGTTCAGGCCGAACACGCGGTAAGTATGTCGGCCGTAGGGATCGAGCGCCTGCCCCTCC
The DNA here is from genome assembly GCF_058788795.1 of Variovorax sp. FW301-JW7. Taxonomy (NCBI): domain Bacteria; kingdom Pseudomonadati; phylum Pseudomonadota; class Betaproteobacteria; order Burkholderiales; family Comamonadaceae; genus Variovorax; species Variovorax sp. FW301-JW7. The sequence continues at coordinate 281,358 of NZ_JBYTBC010000002.1, read as the reverse complement.
ACGCGGGGACCAATCAGGCTCCATCCCTGCTCCTCCAGCCACGTCAGATGGTCTTTCGGATCACGCCGTGTCGGATCGATCAAAGCGGCGTCTTCCGCCTCCAGATCATCAGCCTCTGCTCGCGCGTAATCTGGACCCAGGATAGGGAACAGATCCCCTTTACCGAGATAGAACTGACCGCCGACCTCATTGCCCAGCGGATCGTGAGCCAACTGATGTGCATCCTGGTAGCGCCTACGGTTACAGTCAATGCAACTCGCGAGCAGGTTGTCCCAACTACCGGCGAGCCACCAATAGCCCGGATGCTCGGGGCACTCGGCCACACGGCCCTTCGGCCGGAAATGCTCAACATCAGTCGGTTGCACCGCCTGGATGCTCGACTCGCAGTACGCACACTTGCCATGAAACAATGCGTTCAGCGCGCCGGCCACGTCGTCTCGCTTGTACGCACTGAAGGTGAAAGCCAGAGTCGGAGTGACTTGGAAATGCTGCGCCGCCCGCGTACGTTCCCGAGCCGCTGGACTGCCCGGCCCATCGAGCGACGCAGGGATCGCGATCGTGACTCTGTCCACGCGCCTCATGAGCGGCGTTCCACCCGCATTGCACGCAACCGCGCCAGAACGTCATTGACAGCCTCTTCCCTCACCCGACTTCGGTCAGGCGGGGGCACTTCCGAAGCTTCTGCGACAAATCGCCGCAACGCCTCGTGGACCACCTGCTCGAATGGCGTGTCTCCGAGCCATTTAAACGCCCGAAGCGCTCCTTGATCGGCGCCGCCAAATGATCCTTCGCGGGCATTGGCAGGCAAGGCTAAACGCTGAAGTGCCGCTTCCACATCCGGGTCGGCGGTACTCGATAGACCGAAATAGTCGGAGGTTAGTAACTGTTCCGCTCGCAGCCCGCGCACGTCCGGCAAGTCGCTGAGGACGTCGATGCGGTGGTCGTCGTTTCGCACAAGAACTTGGACTTCCCCACTGCGCATGCCTCGGAGGCACAGTGGGTCGTGCGTGGTCGCGATGAACTGCACGTTCGGCATTGCGCGGCGTAGCGCCGATACAACTCGCAGCTTCCATCGCGGATGCAGGTGCGTCTCAATCTCGTCAATCAACACCAGTCCCCGTGCATTCTCTAGGTCACCCCACGTCCTGATCATGCCGCGCGCGATATCGAGGACCATCGCCATGAGCGAGCGATAGCCGTCACTCAGGCGCTCTAGCGGCGTATCGCGTCCGTGAGCGCGCACAAAAAGGCGTCCATGCTCATCGCGCCCAATAGCGTCCTGCGCCTGAAGGACCAGAATTTCCCGCATCGCGCGAGCCAATGCGTCGAAAGCGTTGTTTCCGAGCCCTTCAAGCCAGCGACCTGGATGACCTAGCTTAGCAAAAGGATCAAATAGGGATTTGAAGGTCGAAGCCAGCAGCCGTGGAGCACTTTCCTTGCCAAAATAGCGGCGAGCGCCAAACGCATACACCACCATATCGGGCGCCTCGCCGATAAAGCGCCGTGTCACTGGGTCGATCCGAAGCGAGATGGGTTCACCAGTATCGAATTCGAGCGTGACCTCGGGTTCTACGGTGTCGTTGAGCTGCCATCCGGAGACCTCGCGCGGCAGGAAATCCTCGGGCGAAACCCCCATGCGCGCGCGCATGGGCTCGCTCATGAGGGCAAGCGCGACCGCCTGCAGTGTCGAGCTTTTGCCGGTGGAGTTTTCGCCGAGCAGCATCATGCAGGGCACGCCGTAATCATCGGATCGTACTGACGGCATCTCAAGCTCGAGCCGAGAGATACCCTTGAAGTTTTGAATGCGGATATGCCGAAGTTGAGAAGTTCGCGGCTTTGACTGCAATCTTCTCGGTCCCATCCGCAAGTTGCTTGCGATCGACTCTGCAACATACTCGCCGCGAGTGTCGACAGCGGCCGCCATCAATCCCCGCAGCTGCGCCCAATGTCCACCATCGGCAGTCGTTGCGATTCGAATCGCGTCCTCTATGATGTTTTTAAACAAGGGTCTCGGGAGCTTGTCCAAGATCGCGACCTGCGACAGCAGATAGAAGAATGCGATGCGCGCGGCGCCAGCGAATGGTGCATGGTCTAGAAGCTCCTCCCGAAAGTCCTCGTACACGCGGCGATCTTCACGTCCCCGCTCCAATGCACTTAAGCAACGTTCAAACTTCCGCGCTCGCTGGGCGGTCAGTTCCGGTCGATCCAGCGACAGGGCCTCGATCGTGATGTGGCCGATGTCATCGACGCCCGTGATCGCGCCATCCATCCAGAAGCGTAGATGTTTGCGTGGCTCCGAGCGACAGGGATTGACGATGAGCGCCTGCTCGCCCGCCTCCGCCTCCAACCAAGTGGAACGCACCCTTGCGCGAGGGCCATCCACCGGGAACAAGTTGCGCTTCGCTCGGTTGCATTCCGGGCAAGCGAGGAACAGGTTTTCCCATTCGTACGCGAACCAACTATAGTGATCCGGGCTTGGCGGTACACGCTCTGAAATTCCCGCCGCTTGTCCGGTTGGTCGATGGTGCGACACATCGCCGGGCTGATACTCACTCAATGGCGTTTCGCAATACGCGCATTTCCGGTGGAAGACCTCGGTCAATCGTGCCCGCACAAGCTCAGAAGACCAGATCTTCGAGTTCAGCGGTGGACGCCTACGAGCGCGCTCCTCAGGGGGAATTCGAAAGTGGCTCGCCAGTGCCTCCCTCGCTGCGCGCGCATCGGCGCTATGCAGGGTTTCTGGAATCGATGCCGGCTTTCTTGTCACTTTCCTCACAACGCTGCTCCGCTCCTCTTTTGGAAGCGAAGTCTAACGGGGTACGCTACAGAGCCCTGCACAAGTTCTCCGGCCAACCAGCTCGTGCGCGCGCCACCTTCGCGGCCGTCGGCCTTTACATGCCGCGCCTTCGCCAGGGGCACTGACCTCCCCAAATCGGGGGATACAGCAAGATCACATTCCCGCCAACCATACAAGAATGCAATGCCGAATCTTGTCTGCCGAGGTTCAAACTGAAGCAAACTGTTGGCAGGCTGTGAAAGTTGAGCGCGGGCAAAGATGCTGTAGAACAAAAATAGACCAGACACCAGGGGGCGTCGCAGCGAGTCTTGTCGAGCGAACACGCTTAGATCACGGCATCAAGTCAAGAGAAAAGCAGAAGCAAAGAACAAAAAGATCGAGGAAAAGAAGATGTTTTTGAAGCGGTTTTCGGCGAGAAATTTTCGTTCTTTCGATCAGATAGACGTCCCTCTATATGAGGACCTCACCATCTTCGTGGGGGAAAACAATGGCGGTAAAAGCAACGCTATAGACGCGATGCGTCTCCTCACCGTGCCGCTCAGTGGTCGTCGAGAGCTTTACTGCGAAACTACGGATATCAGGTTCGGAAGCGCCAAACCAGAATTCGAACTGGAGGCGGAATTCGGTGACCTGAGTCCAGCACAGTCAGGCCGCATGCTTAGTGCAGTGACGAGCCATACCCTGACCAACTGCATTTTCGGTCTGCAGTACGACGAGAGCGGCGGACGATTTCCCATTCGTCCAAGACTCTGGGCGGGCACACACAAGGAATCACCTGAACCGGGCAGCCACGACATGGTTCGCCACGTCTATTTGCCACCATTGCGTGATGCAAGGAGAGCATTGGCGTCAGGAAATCCGACAAGAATCCATGCCCTCCTCAAGCATTTCCTCGGCGACCTGGGATCCGAGGATGTCGCGAAAGAGCTGAGCCGCACTTCTTCATCTGAAGTGCTGACCAAAGTGAGTAAAGCTGTCGAAGGTAACCTCGGCGACCTAACCGCAGGAGTTCGGCGACAAGGAACGTCGTTGGGCTTTTCCACCGACGAGAAGCTCATCGACATCGCCCGCGACCTGCGATTCAAGCTCGCCGACCACGGCATTGAGCCGGAGGATCTCAGGTATTCAGGCCACGGCTACGCAAACTTGCTGTTCATGGCGACGATTGCGATCGAGCTTGAGCGCGCAAATGGTGTGGACCTCACACTCTTCCTGGTTGAAGAACCAGAAGCCCATCTTCACCCCCAATTGCAAGCCGCCGTGCTGGGTTTTCTGGAAGACCAAGCGGAAAAGTCAAAAGCCCGGCAGGTTGAAGAACATGCACCGGCTGGGAGAGTTCAAGTCGTTGTTGCGACGCACTCCCCAAATCTTTCCGCATGGGTGTCCAGTGAGAAGATGATTTTTTTCAAGGCCATCGTCGCTGCGGCCGGCTCTACCGAAGCGGCGATTTCGGCGATAACGGCTTCCGAACTAGGGCCCGTTACAGCGGAAGTTCACCCACCGCCCAGAATCGTCACACCCGTGGCCAAGGCGGCGCACGAGGTGGTGGAAGCGAACCTATCGGAGGTAAGGGGGAACGCTGCGGCTACCCCGGAACGTCGTGCGACCAAGTGCATTCCGCTAGCGGCCTTGGCTCTCGACCCCGCCGATCGACGAAAGGTGGACCGTTATCTCGATGTGACCAAATCGGCACTGCTATTCGGCGGACGGGCTCTACTAGTAGAGGGTATTGCCGAAGCGCTTCTATTGCCGGTCATCGCCAAGAAATACGTCTTGAGCGGCGAAGCCAACAAGCTGCGCATTTTTCGTTCTTCGGTGTTTGTGCCTATCGATGGCGTTGATTTCGAACCCTACGTCAAACTCTTGCTCACTTTGTACGGTGGCACTCGGATCGCAGACCGCGTTGTTGTCATTACCGATGGAGATGGCTGGAATCTGAAAGCCGGCGAGCACAGCCCCGGAGCGCGCCGAAAGACCAGCCTGGACGCATTCGCAAAAAAGGAAGATGCATCCTCGCAACTCTACGTTGCGGTCAACAATTTCTCGTTGGAGGCCGAGCTGGTCCTCGCGGGCAATGAAGCATTGCTCAAGGACGTTTATCTAAAGTTTCATAGCAGGTCCGAGGCCAAATGGTCATCCGCCATGGCCGCCACCACGCAAGAAGACAAAGCATGGGAAATACAGCAGCTCTTTGGTGACACCCCAAAAGGCGACTTTGCACAGATGCTTGCTGAGGCGATACTCAAATCGACGGACTTTAAGGTCCCTGAATATCTAAGCGCCGCTATCAGGGCAGTCGTCCGATGAGCCACGAATTTCTCCCGACAGCCGAGCAGAAGGCCGTCGTTGAGCGAGACGGTTCTGCCTTCGTAACTGCGTGCCCCGGCGCCGGAAAAACTCGAGTGCTCGTCGAGAGAGCACGGTACCTGCTGAGAACTCGTGAAACGCGTCGGGGTATTGCGTTCCTTTCGTTCACGGAGGTGGCAATCTCGGAACTAGACGAGCGGCTGCGTCACGAAAAACTACTGCTGCCACCTACGATGCCGAGCTTTGTCGGAACGTTTGATAGCTTTCTCTGGCGTTTTTTCATCGCGCCATTCGGCATCCCGGGCTCAGACATAAAGCCGCGCCTGATTCCTGACCTCGATTCTCGCGACGTCGTTCCCTACCCGAATGCAAGAGCGCTTCCATTGAAAGTCTTTGACAGAGTCACCGGAGTGGCCGACGCGCAGGAGTTGCGGAGAGGGAAGCTGACGCCCGACGACGTTCGCAAACATCAAAAGACTGCGCTCGAGATGTGGCGTCGCTTTCGCGGCCGTGGCGAGATCGATTACGCCGATGCGCGCACCATCGCTCTTTCGCGCCTCAGGAGTCCAGACGCTTCACCGGCCCTGGCGAAGGCACTGGGCGCACGATTCGCTGAACTTATCGTAGACGAGGCGCAGGATTGCAATCCGGATGACCTAGAGATCATCAACTGGTTTCGCAAGGTTGGCATGCCAGTGAAGGTCATCTGCGATCCCCATCAGTCGATATATGGCTTTCGTGGCGGAGTTACCGACGAGCTTGCGGCGTTTGCCAAAACCTTTCCCGAGCACGAGAGGTTCTCGATGTCAGGAAACTTTCGTTCGAGCCAAGCCATTGTTCACGCTGTCAATCGGTTGAAGCGAGACGACGGACCCGAGCCAACTGATGAAGCACTAGGGCGCCATCGAAGTACGCCTCATCCCGTGCACCTTCTGTTCTATCCGGGTTCCAGCGTGCCTGCAACTGTGGGCGCCTACTTTCGCGCACTGGTGGGCAAGTTAGACATCAAGCCCGAAGATTGCCCAATCGTCGCGGCGACAAGAAAAAGTAGTGCAAGGGCATTGGGCATTCCGATCGACGACGACTCGGATCATTTGGTATGTCGCCTAGCGGCTGCCGTGGGGGCATTCCACGCGTCGTTCGAACTTGGCGGTCGACGAGAGGCGCTTGAAGACCTTCACAAAGTTGTCTTACGCATAGAAGGGCATCTGCCGAACAAGAGTTACCGTCAACACATGGAAGGACTCGGAGACGCCAGTCTGACGTGGCGCCCACCGATCCTCGCACTGGGACAACAACTACGCTACGACCCTGAAGTCTATGCATCGGCGGACATGTGGCTGACCAAGGCAAGAGCCCTCCTGGCACCTCGGCTCCCGAAAGACGGCAATCGGACGATTGGGCAGGTGCTGCGAAACCACGCAACACTCAAGGGCGCGCTGTCGGTACCTTTTTGCCATGGTCATCCAGCACGCACCATCCACAGCGTGAAGGGAGCCGAATTTCCGGCGGTTTGCCTCGTGATTTCTCCAGCGACGGCGAAATCCACTTTTGACTTCCTGGAAGCAGGCTCTCCAATCGATGCAGCGGAGGAACTTCGCAAGGTCTATGTCGGTGCGTCTCGTGCTCAGCGACTACTGGCGATCGCTGCACCGAACTCACAACGCAATCGGCTGACCCGGATTATTTCGAGCGGCGCCGAACCCAACATGCTTGCCATCGTGCAACTCTAGCACTCATGCCAATAACCGATCGGCTCACGAATGCCCTCAACGCTGTTGTCGAGGATCTGGTGATTCTTTGCGAGTCACTCGATGTTCGCTACGTGAACTACAGCAGCCACGGTCTCTTTGTAGTTGCACCTGACCATCACTGGAGCGAGCGCACGTCAAGCCAGCAGCACGAGCACCTTGGGCTGATGCGTCGTTACAGGCAGGTCGCCGAGCTGATCTCTGTTTTGATCAAAGGCGCGCCGCCGGATTTGGCCCAGCAACTGGAGGATGCGGACAAAGAGTTTCTGACATGGCTGGAACTCGGCTCAAACTGGTCGCTCACGTCCAACAAGAAAAGTAATGAAACGGAAATGCGCAAGGCCGCCGACGGCCTGCATGCCGTCGTCTCGGTTCTAGCGGCCGGACGGCGAGACAAGCTTGTTCTCATCCCCGATACCAACTCGCTGATCGCCAGCGCCGATCCGATCGCCTATCGAAGCATTTCTGCGGGAAGGGCTTTCGAGTTCGTCTTATTGCCAACGGTGCTTGCGGAACTCGACCAGCTCAAGATACTGCACCGGAACCAGGACGTTCGCGAAAAAGCGAAGAAGGTCATCACCCGTATCAAGGGCTGGCGCGCCCAAGGCCCACTATTGAACGGGGTTGTCGTCGACAAGACGATCAGGGTGCGCGCAGTTCACGCGGAACCCAAAATCGCAGAGAGTTTGTCATGGCTCGATGCAGACAATGCCGACGATCGCATCGTTGCCAGTGTGCTCCAGCTCCAGTCGGCCTTTCCATCAGACCATGTGATTCTGGTGACTGGCGACATCAACCTCCAGAACAAGGCTGATGCGGCGATGATCGAAACCACGGAGATTGAGATCGACAATGAAAACTGACTGCAGGGACGCAGCCCATTAGCGACACGGATTTATTGCCCTGCAATCTGGCGCATTCAAAGGGCACTCGGCATGCCATATGTCGACAAGACGGCACAAGCACTTTTCGCGCTCCATGAAAAAGGCTTCCTCAAGGACATCGATTTCAAGGAGCCCGTAACTCGTTTCATCCGAAACGCGTCGGAGACCAATCACTGGAATCTCACGACGCACTTTCAGTCTCAGGCGGCGGCCGCTCGCATTCGGGAGTCCGCGCCAAAAACCAGGGCACAATACCAGAGCTCCTGCAAGACTCAGCTCGCGCATGAACACGTCATACTCGACGCGTTCGTCTACAAGATGATCTGTGCGGAGCCGAATGTCACGTTTGAGTATCTGCAGACAACTCTGCGCCAATTCGGCCTACGAGCCACCCTCACGCGTGAGGAGGATGCGCAGTACCTTTCTCGCAATGGTCTCCGAAGCGGGATGCCTGACTGCTTCTTTGACCCGCACCACAAGTTCTACCGAGATCCGCTGGCGCGCTACAAGGTTTCGGACCTGTTCCCACTGCTCATCGCGCGCCAAGGTGAGACCTGGTGGCCCTGACAAGCCGCAATCCTGGAGCCTGCTGTGAAAGGTCCGGTCGTCGCTGCAAGCGCCCTGACCTTCCGCATGAGGAGGCCGAGTCAGCTGGACACTGATCGCATCGGCGCGGACTCCCCGTTCTCAGTTATCGACAATGTGGCTTATGAGGAACTCATTCCCATCTCGCCTTCTTTGCATGGGGCCAGCCGCGCTTGTCGGCTTTGCAGTGGTAGCCGTACTGCGGCTATCGCGTTCCAATGATCGCTATTCCTCGATCTTGGGTCATTCACTGGGTAGAAAGCGGAGTTCGTGCTGAGGATGGCGCACGGTGCCCTCCACTGAGAACTGCCTCGGCCGGGTTACTTGACCAGGTAACTGGTGTCGAACTCCGAGTCCTCCTTGAAGGGGTCTACTAGGTACCGAATCTCTCCGACGTCACGTGGCACCTTTTCAAGGTGCTCGAGGTGCGCATTGATCTGCCCGCATTGCTGGGCGTCCAAATAGAACCGCCGTTTGTCGAGCCAGTTCATCGAAGAGTGGTAACTGTCCACGTCTGATGCCGCAAACTCCTTGATGTGACTTTCTACCTGTTTGCGACTCACACGAGGGCACAGATTCGGAAAGACGTCGATGGTTCGATCGTCAGACACGACGATAGCGAGCCTTCGAGCGGGGCCGGAGCGGACATAGCGGACCGCGGAATTGAAGCGTGACCCTCTGGAAGGGGTGCATTGGTCATTGGCTGGTCCGTCCAGGATGACGCCGATGGCGTGGCAGTTTGCGTGCGGATCCAGCAGGATGGTGCCGTCAATGGAACTCACTTGCCGCAGGACGTTCACGGATAGCTTCATCGGCGCGATCCCTGTTCCCTGACGCATCAGTCGATCAGCTTCTGCCTCAGCATCGTCCGCCACGACGATCATGCTTCCGTGACCCAGGCGCGAGGCAGCAATGAAGAGTTGCCAGAGCTGCTCTCGGTCGGCGTCCGTCGACTGTGGGAACAGACGTTCGAGGCTGCTGGTCAAGGTATCCTTTTCCAAGGCCTCGCGGGGGAGGGACGGCGACCCATAGTCGCATCGGAGCAGGGCCAAATCACCGCAGCGGAGCTCCCACGTGTAGTGGTCCAGAAACTCAACCATGAACACGTCCTGGTCGCTCGGGTTGTACGAGGACAGCAGACGGCCAAGGCCGTAGACGTACTCGGAATCGGCGATGAGAAGAACGTCCGGGGATGCCAGTTGCAGGACTTTTCGTGTCCAGCGCGGCTCGCGAAACGGCACCGGATCGCGAAAGCGCAGCAGATACTCGACATTGGTATTTTCAGGGTTCGCCAGAAGCATTCGCCCGATGCCCTTGGTTCCTTCGTAGAGAAGCGACGAAATGAGGTTGAGGCGCATGAATGGATCCGTCGAGATATACCTCGGCGAGATTGCCAACCCTGGCGTGTCGAGGAAACGATTCGCCGCGATGCGGACGATCTCGTCCGCGCGGCGGATCTCACCAAACATGAATCGACCGGGCTCAGGGCGCTCGAGCTCGCTGGTTGCTTCTTTCAGAACGGTCGCCAACGCAGCGTCAATCAAGCTTCGGTAGCCGGTCTGACCCCACTCGTTTCTGGGCGGTCGCTCATCTAGTCGCGGAAACTGTTTGAAGAGCGACTCGGGCACCTGAATGATTGGTACGACGTAGTATTCCCCCACCAATCGAGAAGCGCCGCAGAAGGACTTGACGTCCTGCTCAACGTCGTATGAGAGGAGGGCACGATGGACAGCGGTTGTAGTGGAATCTCGTCGCATCCACTCTGGTTTGTCGCGATTACTGGGTTCATCGCCGTAACACATGTTCTGCAGCGGATGATTCGCATAGACCTCTTCGACGGCTTCAAGCAGTCCATCGAACAGTGAAAGCTTCCAGCGCCCCTTCTCGGGATCCACGCAAACTGGATGGGAAACGTTGTTGCTTGGTCGACGAACGCCGACAAGAAGCGCTTTCGCCTCGACGGTGGCCCCCAATTCCTTCAATACATCCCGCGCAAGGTGCTCGATGCTCACCTGGTAGCTTTGCTGATAGGGAAACATGAACAAGTCGATGGTGTATCGCTTCATGAGCTCAATCACATTTCGGTTCGAATCACCAACCTTTCCACAGGGCCACTATTCCCTGCAGGAAGGTCGTGCACTGCGTGCTCCTCCACGTCACATCCGGACTACCTTCGAGCAACGGATACTGCTCATTGGCGCACAGGAAGGTTGAGCGATCGGCTTCGTAGAGCCAGTTGACGCAGGCCACTGTCGAATTGACATAGTTCGTGCCGAAACAGTCGTTCGGGACGTTGTAGAGCAACCCTTCGAGGTAGTAAGAAGGGGCGATGCCCGTCTCGATGTAGCCATCCTCGATCATCTTCTGACGAGCATTCTTGAAAATCCGCACGATGTGCTTAAACCATTCATTCGTCTGCTGGTTCTTCGTGGTCAAGTTCGCGCGGTGCTGCTGCGGATAGTTGATAACCCGCGTGCCGTCGGCCTTGTGAAAACTGATGCCCAGGACATAGCTGTTTTGGTCGACCTGATCGGACACGTACCAGAGGTACCGTCGGTGCTGGATGGCGATAAGCACGTCGGTCTTACGTCGGTTGTGCAAGGCTTCGATCGCGACCGCCTTTTTGCCGGGCATGACCGCATCGCCGAACCGGCTTCTTAGGGCTGCCAACACGTCAGCCTGGAAGTGGACATGCGTGTACTCGGCGGCACCATGGACCGCCGTGAAGGCGGCCCGCTGTTCGGCCGGCAGGGCCGTTGTGTCGTAAGTAAAGATGGAGTCCAGGCGGATCACGACATCGACATCACTTTCCCGGAAGATATTTGTGTCGTTGCCGTATGACCCCTGCAAGAAGATCTCGTAGCTCTTCCCGTGAAATCCGGTGTTCGGCGCCTCGAGCGCCAACCTCACCGTGTTGTATGTGTCCCTTGAAGTGACCTGAGCGCCGATGTTGGCCATCGCAGCCAGGTCTTGTTCCGGAATAGGCATGACTCTCCTCAGGTAAAGAGCTGCCCGAGCTGCTGCTCGTGCTTGCCAAAGGACTCGATCCCTCGCCGATAGAGCAGCTTCAACTTGTCAAGGTTGTGCTCCATCAGGTCGGCCGCCATGTCCGGCGAAGTGAAGCTGTCGTTGATGCGGATCATGGGCACGTCCTTGCACAGGAGTTCTGCCAGCTGTTCGATGGAGTGGGTATTGATCCCCAGCGTCTTGTGCAGTAGCCGAACCAGGAAGAAGCGCTCGATGGCCCACTTGTGCCAGTAGCGCGGCGGTTCTGGATAGTTGCCAACGCCTACGCTCACTACCCGAAGGTCGGCATTGGCGCAGCCCAGCGCCTTTGTCGCATCCAAGATGGCGTAGAGGGTCGGGTTGTTTGCGCAGTAGCCACCGTCAATGAGCTCGACCGCGCCGTTGGTGGTCTGGACAATCTTGCGGTTGAAGATGGGGTAAGCGGAACAAGAGGCGACTACAGCGTCCGCCACCGTAGCCCCGAAGCCAGGCTCAAATGTGCCCTTGCTGCCATGCGCCTGACCCACATGCGCCTTGAAGACCATCGGCTTCTCTTCAAGCCAGCGGGCGGCAACGATGCCGACTCCTGTCTTCATGTCCGCGAATGTCACGTCTTTGAATACGCGATCAGCTAGGGCTTGGAGCGCCGCAGACCGCTTCGCCTTGCCGCCCGTACTCATCAGCGGTGGAACTTCCGCCTCGTAGAGCGTGCGAATCTCGTCGACACGGTAGCCCAGCGCCAGCAGCGTCCCGATGATAGAACCGGTGCTCGTGCCGAAGATGAGATCGAAGTGCTCACATAGAGGGCGGTGCCCGAGCATTCCCTCGAGCTGCTTCAAAACGCCCAAGGTGTAGAACCCCTTGGCGCCTCCCCCGTCCAAGCTGAGAAGCCGGACCGGCTTGCGATCGGTAGTGTCATCTGGCATGACGGCAAATGTAACAACATACCCAGAGGTCCTCGACGAAGTCTGCCCTTTGCCCTCGCGGGGTTCAGCTCATCGCTGCCCGAAGCGCGTAGGCGTTCATGAACCGTGACACAGCCGGTCGAGTTTGAGTGGCTGGTGGCGTAAGTGCACTGAGCGAAGGGTGCTGCTCCTAAATGACCGCTGAGTGTGGATGGCGATGCGCCGATGCTGCCGGAGTTGCTGGCGCAGATTCCTGCGGACGAACAACTGCATTCGGTGAGCGCCGACGGTGCCTATGACACCAAAGCGTGCCACGAGGCTATCGCCAGTCGGCAGGCCGCGGCGATCATCCCCACACGCAAGAACGCCAAGCCTTGGGCGGATGCCAAAGCTGGGGCGCAGGCAAGAAACGAGATCCTGAGGGCGACGCGCAAGCTGGGCCGTTCAATCTGGAAGAAGTGGAGCGACTATCACCGCCGCAGCCTGGTGGAGACCAAGATGGGGTGCTTCGAGAGACTGGGCGAGCGCGTGATGGCACGGGACTTCCAGAGGCAGGTGACCGAGCTACAGGTACGGGCATCGATCCTCAACAGGTTCACCCGTCTGGGAACGCCTGAGACTGTGCGCGTGGCATAGCTGCGTCTGGGGTAAGGAGAGGCTCGCCCTGAATTCGGGTTATGCAACAGCGCCCATCCTAGATGCGGATGCCGAGCGGCGGCAAGAAGGCCCTGGCCGGGCGCTTTCTCGCCGCCGGCGAACGATCAGGCCAGACGCAGACGGCTGCGCGACGCGATGTCGACCAGCCACGGATTCTTCGCCAGATGGGCTTCGGAAAAGCGACGGATCTGCGGCTCTTTCTGCAGCGTCAGTCCGATCACGTCCAGGTTCTTCAGGAACATTTCACGGTGCCGCGTCGACAGGGCGAAACGCCACTCGCCGCCGGGACTGCGCAAGGTCATCCGTTCGATGTCCACGTCGATCCGCGTCGAAGGCGATTGCTCGACCTCGTCCATCAGCTGCGCGACGGCTTCGCGCGATAACATCACCAGCAGGAGCCGGTTGTTCATCGCATTGGAATAGAAGATCTCTCCGAAGCTCGGTGCGATCACGGCCCGAATGCCGGACTGCTGCAGCGACCACACGGCGTGCTCACGGCTGGAGCCGCAGCCGAAGTTCGCACCGCCGATCAGCATTCCGGCGCCGGCGTACTCGGGCCGGTTGAGCACGAAGCCCGGTTTCGGCGCGCCTTGCGCATCGAAGCGCAGATCGTGGAGCAGGGCCTTGGCGAGGCCGGACTTGTCGATGCCTGTCAGGAACTGCTTCGGAACGATCTGGTCGGTGTCCAGGTTCTCGATACGGATGGCAGCCCCCCGGGACTGGATGCGTGTGTGGTCGTTCATGGCAGGGAGAGCTTTCGTACGTCGGTGATGCGGCCCGTGATGGCGGCCGCGGCGGCCATGGCGGGGCTCATCAGGTGCGTGATCGCGCCGCGGCCCTGGCGCCCTTCGAAGTTCCGGTTAGTGGTCGACGCACAGCGCACGCCCGGGGCCAGCACGTCGTCGTTCATGGCCAGGCACATCGAGCAGCCCGGATTGCGCCACTCGAAACCTGCGTCAACGAGCAGCTTCGCGATGCCCTCGGCCTCCGCCTGATGCTTCACCGCGCCCGACCCGGGCACGACCATGGCGCGCACGCCCGGAGCCACAACCCGGCCTTTGACAACTTCCGCGACACTGCGCAGGTCCTCGATGCGCCCATTGGTGCACGAGCCGATGAATACGTGCTGCACAGGCGTGCCCTCTATCGCGGCCCCGGCCGCCAGGCCGGTGTACGAGAGGGCCTGTTCAGTCGATCGGCGCAGCGCTTCGTCTGCGCAACTGCCCGGTTCGGGAATGTGCCCGTTCACCGCGATCACCTGGTCGGGACTGGTGCCCCACGTGACGTGCGGCGCCACGTCGTCCGCGCAGAACGCGTGCTCAACATCGAACACCGCGCCCTCCTCGCTGCGCAGGCCCTTCCAGGCTTCCAGCGCCGAATCCCGGTGGATGCCCGCGACCTCGGGCGCGTGGCGCATCACATAGTCCAGCGCCTTCCGATCAGGCGCGATGAGCGCGCCGCGCGCGCCGGCTTCCACCCCCATGTTGCACAAGGTGAAGCGTGCCTCGATGGACAGTGCATCGATGGCGCCACCGCAGAACTCGACGACGAACCCCCGCGCACCCTGGGCGCCGATGTGGCCGATGATCATCAGGATCAGGTCCTTCGCGCTCGTGCCGGTCGGCAGCGTGCCGTCGACGCGGATGCGCATCTGCCGCGCTAGCCGGTACACGAGCGTCTGGGTCGCCAGCACATGCTCGACCTCCGAGGTGCCGATGCCGAACCCCAATGCACCCAGCGCGCCATAGGTGGTCGTGTGACTGTCGCCGCAGATGACGACCATGCCCGGCAGGACCATGCCGTGTTCCGGCGCGACGACGTGCTCGATCCCCTGCAGCGCGTCGTTCGTGTCGAACAAGGGAATACCGAAGTGGTCGCAGTTGCGCTTGAGGTTGCTCGCCTGTAGCGCCGACGCCGGATCGGCGATCACGCGCCAACGCTTGTCTGCATGCGTCGGGATGATGTGGCTCACAACGGCGACGTTCTGCCCGGGCATCGCGACGCCGCGGCCCTGTTCGTACAGCCCGGCGAACGCCTGCGGACTGGTGTACTCGTTCATGAGGTGCAGGTCGCACCACAGCAGGACGTTCTCGTCGTCGAGCGTGCACACAGCATGGGAGTCGACCAGTTGCCGGTAGAGGGTGCGTGGGGAATTCATTCTTGTCCTGTCTTGCATGGCCGTTGAGCGGACGCGGGTCACTCCGCCGTGATGCCTCGCTCCTTGATCAGCTTGGCCCACACCGGGAGTTCGCGCTCCACCCGCGCGCGGGCTTCGGCCGGCGTGGAAGGCGTGGGATCGAAGCCTTCTCGGGTCATGCGCTGGGCTAGGGCCGGCGTCGCGAGGGCCTTGTTGAGCGATTCGTTGAGCTTCGCGATGATCGGCGCGGGTGTGCCGGCCGGCGCGAAGACGATGAACCAGGTCTCGAACGCGTAGCCGGGCAGGCCCGCCTCGGCGATCGTGGGCACGTTCGGCAACAGCGAGGAGCGCCTGGACCCCGTCACGCCGAGCGCGCGCAGCTTGCCGCCCTGGATCTGCGGCTGTGCGGCCGACAGCACCGGGAAGCTCATGTCGACCTGGCCCGCGATGGTGTCGACCAGCGCGGGACCGCCGCCGCGGTACGGCACGTGCACGATGGAGACGCCGCCGACCGCCTTGAACAGCTCGGCTGCCATGTGGAAGGTGCTGCCCGGCCCTGCGGAGCCATAGGTCATCTTCTCGGGTGCGGCTTTGGCCTTGGCGAGGAGCTCCTTCACGTCCTTGGCCGGCAGCGCGTTGTTCACAACCAGCACGTGCTGCGAGCTGGCCACCATGCCGATCGGCGCGAGGTCCTTCAGCGTGTCGTAGGGCATCTTGTACAGCGCCGGGTTGATCGCCAGCGACACGGTCTGCAGGCCGATGGTGTAGCCGTCCGCCGGCGCCTTGGCGACGTTGTCGACGCCGATGTTGCCGCCCGCGCCGGCCTTGTTGTCGATGATGACCGTGCCGCCCAGGGCCTTGCCCCACTGCTCGCCGATCAGGCGCGCGGCGATGTCGGCGCTTCCACCAGGCGCGTAGGGCACGACCAGCTTGATCGGACGGTCGGGGTACTTCTGCGCGTGCGCGCTGGAACCGAAGGCCAGGGCGGCGAGGAAGGCGGCTGTGAGTGCGCGGCGTTTCATGGGGGGTGTCTCCTGTGTGTTGGCAAATCTCGGCGAGATGCTAATAATTAACTTTCTACCGACCAATACTTTCGAAGTAACTTCTTAATGTCGCCAAAGTTATGAATCGAGCGGACGGCTTTTCGGATCTGGCTTTTTTTGCCACGGTGATGCGTTGCGGCAGCCTGGCGGCGGCTGCGCAGGAGATGGGCGTGACGGCGCCTTCCGTCAGCAAGCGGTTGGCCGCGGTCGAAGAGCGTCTTGGTGTGCGGCTGCTGCAGCGCACGACCCGACGCATGAGCCTGACGCCGGAAGGCGAGCGCTACTGGGTGGACGGCGCGGCCGTGCTCGCCGAGCTGGAATCGCTGGAACGCAGCATCGCCGGCAGCAAGGCCACGCCGCAGGGCCTGCTGAAGGTGAGCGCCACCCTGGGTTTCGGCCGCAAGTTCATCGCGCCTGCGCTGGCACGGTTCGCCAAGCTATATCCGGCCGTCGAAGTGCAGCTGCACCTGAGCGACAAGGTCATGAATCTTGTAGAGCAAGGCTTCGACCTGGGCATCCGTTTCGGCGAGTTGCCCGATGCCCGGATCACGGCGCGGCTGCTCGCGCGCAACCGCCGCATGCTCTGCGCCGCGCCTGCCTACCTCCAGGGCGAAGGGGTGCCGCTCACGCCGCGCGAACTGCTGACGCACCGCTGCATCTTCATCCGCGAGAGCGACGAGACCTTCGGCACCTGGCATCTGAGCAACGGATCACGACAGGAGGCCGTCAAGGTGCGCGGCGCCCTCAGCACCAACGACGGCGAGTCCGCGCTGGGCTGGGCCATCGAGGGGCACGGCATCCTGATGCGCTCGCAGTGGGACGCCGCCGCCGCGCTGAACGCGGGCCTGCTCGTGCCCGTGCTGCCGGAGTGGAAACTGCCGCCCGCCGACATCTACATCGTGTTCCCGACCCGGGACCATCTCTCGGCGAAGAGCCGGGCCCTGATCGACTTCCTCCTGGGCGAGTTCGCACCGCATCGCCGCGAGCGGTCGGGCCTGACCGGCACCTGGTAGCCCCACGCTATCCCCGTGCGGCGGCCCATTCCGCGAAGCGCTGCTGGTTCTTCTCGTCCGGCGGGTACAGCCCCGGCAAGACCGCGCCTGTCTCGACCTCGCCCATGATCCAGGTCTCCAGGCGCTCCTGCGCCAGCGCGGCCTCCACCACCATGTCGAGCATCGCGGCGGGAATCAGTACGGCGCCGTCGTCGTCGGCGACCACCACGTCGTTCGGGAAGACGGCCACGCCGCCGCAGTCGATCGACTCCTGCCAACCGACGAAGGTCAGGCCCGCCACCGACGGCGGCGCCGCCGTGCCCTGGGCCCACACGGGCAGGCCCGTGCCAAGCACACCCGCCAGGTCGCGCACCACGCCGTCGGTCACCAGGCCCGCCACGCCGCGCTTGAGCATGCGGGCGCACAGGATGTCGCCGTAGATACCGGCGTCGGTGACACCCATGGCGCCGACCACCGCGATGCAGCCCGCAGGCATGGCCTCGATGGCTGCGCGAGTGGAGATCGGCGAGGCCCACGCGGCGGGCGTCGCCAGGTCTTCGCGCGCCGGCACGAAGCGCAGCGTGAAGGCGCGGCCCACACGGCGCGGCTGCCCCGGCACGAGCGGACGGGTGCCGCGCATCCACACGTTGCGCAGGCCGTGCTTGAGCAGCACGGTGGTGAGCGTCGCGGTGGAAACCGCGGCCAATGCATCGACCACGGCAGGGTCGAGCGGAAGGGATTCGATGTTCGTCATGAGAGAAGAAAACTCCAGGAAAGCAGTCAGACGCTGGCAATCAACCCGCCGTCGATGCGCAGGGTCGAGCCGGTGATGTAGCCCGCGCGCGGGCTGGCAAGAAAGGCGACCGCATCGGCGTACTCGCGCGGTTCGCCGTAGCGCCCCAGCGGGATCGACCCGGTGCTCTCGGCCGACACGGCCTCGACCGTGCGGCCTTCGCGCTCGGCCTTCTGCGTATCGAGAAAGCGGATGCGCTGCGTGGCGATGCGCCCCGGCAGCACGACGTTGCAGGTCACGCCGTCGCGGCCCACTTCGCGCGCCAGCGTCTTCGACCAGCCCACCAGCGACAGGCGCAGCGCGTTGGACAGCCCAAGGTTTGCGATCGGCGCCACCACGCCGGACGACGCGCTGGTGATCACGCGGCCGAAGCCGCGTGCGCGCATGCCGGGCAACGCGCGATCGGTGATGGCGATCACCGACAGCACCATCGCTTCGAAGTGGCGACGCCACAGGTCCAGCGCCTGGCCGTGCGCGGTGGTCGGCGGCGGGCCGCCCGTGTTGTTGACGAGGATGTCCACCGGGCCCAGTGCGCGTTCGATGTGCGCCATGCGTTCGTCGATGCAATCCAGGTCGGCCAGGTCCCACGCCACGTCGAGGGCGCGACCGCCGGCCGCGGTGATGGCCGTGGCGGTCGTCGCGGCGGCCTGTGCGTCGCGGTCGACCACGGCGACCTGTGCGCCCTCTGCCGCCAGGGCCATCGCGATCGCGCCGCCCAGGCCGCCGCCGCCGCCCATCACGAGGGCCGTACGGCCCTTCAGTTGCAGGTCCATGCGTCGGCCTCTTTCACGAATCGGCCGAGATCTTGCGATCCCGGATGAGCTGCGCCCACTTGCGCTGCTCGGTGTGGATGTAGGCCGCGAAGGCCTGGGGCGTGCCACCGCCCTCCTCGGCGCCGAACTCGGCCAGCCGCGCCGCCACCTCGGGCTGCGCCAGCACCTTGTTCAGGTCGGCGTTGAAGCGGCGCACCAGCGCGGGCGGCATCGCGGCCGGCGCGACCACGCCGAACCAGATGCTGGCCTCGAAGCCGGGAAAGCCCGACTCGGCCAGCGTCGGCACCTGCGGCAAGGCGCTCGCGCGCCGCGCACCGGTCTGCGCCAGCGCCACCGCCTTGCCGTCCTTGACCAGCCCCATCGCGGTCGTCATGCCCTCGAAGGCGAACTTCACATGGCCGCCCAGCAGGTCGGTGACCATCGGGGCCGAGCCCTTGTAGGGCACATGCAGCACCTGCACGCCGGCGCGCTGCTCGAACAGCGCCAGCGCCAGGTGCTGCGCCGACCCGGCCCCGGCCGAGCCGAAGCTCACGAGCCCCGGGTGCGCACGGCACGCCGCGAGCAAACCCGCCAGCGTGGGCGCGGGCGAGTCGCGCGAGGCGAGCAGCACCTGCGGCGTCTTGCCGACCAGCACGACGGGCGCGAAGTCGCGCTCGGCCGAGTAGGCCATCCGCGGGTACAGGCCCGGCGCGATGCCCAGTGCGTTGATGTGTCCCATCAGCAGCGTGTTGCCGTCGGGCGCGGCCTTGGCCACCTCGCCGGTGGCGATCATGCCGGCGGCGCCGGCCTTGTTCTCCACCACCACCGGCAGGCCCCACAGCGCGGCCAGCTTGGCCGACAGGATGCGCGCCAGGATGTCGGTGCCGCCGCCGGCCGGAAAGCCGACGACGAGGCGCACCGGCCCGCGCGGCAGCGCGGCCTCGGCGACCTGGCCGGAGGCCTGCAGCGCGGGCAGCGCCGCCGCCGCGCCAAGCCAGCCGATGAGTTGACGACGTCTCAGTCTCATGATGTTCTGTCTCCGTTCTTTTTTCTGGATGTTCGTATTCAGCCGCAGTGGCTCCAGCGGCCGTACTTCGCGACTTCCTTCTCGTCGAAGCCGAAGCCCAGGCCGGGCGTCTGGTGCAGCACGACGCGACCGCCCTGGTGCGACAGCTGGCGATCGACCAGGCGACGGAAGTTCAGCACCTGATCGTCCCAGAAGAACTCGACGTAGCGCGCATTCGGCGTGGCCGCCACCAGCGGCGCGTGCAGGTCGTGGAACCAGTGCGGGCACATCTGCACGCCGTAGCCGGCGGCCATGGCGGCGATGCGCTTCCACTCGGTGATGCCGCCGCACACGGCCGCGTCGGTCTGCAGGATGGCGGCGCCGCCCATGTCCAGCAGCTGCTTGTGGTACCAGCGGCCGTAGCCGATCTCGGCGGTGGCCACGGGAATGCGCGTCAGCTTCGCGAGGCGCGCATGGCTCTCGATGTCGTCGGGGCCGAAGGGCTCTTCGATGAAGTACGGGTTGTAGGGCTCGATGCGGCGCAGGTACTCCATGGCCTGCACGGTGTCGACCCAGCCGTTGTTGCAGTCGAGCATCAGCGCCACGTCGGGGCCGATGGCTTCGCGCGCGGCGCGCACCCGCGCCTCCTCGCCCTTCGGGTCCCAGCGACCGGTCTTCATCTTCACGGCGCTGAAGCCCAGCGCGGCGTAGCTCGCCATTTCCTCGCCGACCATGGCGGCGGTCTTGCCGTCCAGGTAGTAGCCGCCGCTGGCGTAGGCCGGCACGGTGTCGAGCTCGACCGCGCCCAGGTACTTGTGCAGCGGCAGGCCCACGGTGCGCGCGTTCAGGTCCCACAGGGCGATGTCGAGCGCGCTCAGCGCGCGCATCACCGTGCCCATGCGGCCCTGCAGCAGCGCCTCCTGGTACATGCGCTGCCACAGGCCTTCGATGGCGAGCGAGTCCTGCCCGAGCAGCACCGGTGCGAGCAGCTGCTCCACCGCGACGCGAAACAGCTCGCCCGCCGCGCTGCCCACGTAGCAGAAGCCGATGCCCTCGACACCGTCGGACGAGCGCACCTTCACCAGCCCGTAGTGGCGCTCGTGGACGGTGCGGTTGGAAAAGGAAGTGACTTGGTCGAGCGGAACGCGGGCGACGCACACATCGATGGACTGGATGACAGGCACTGGAATCTCCGGGAAGGGTTGTGAGAACGGCGCCAGTCTGCGTCCGATGAAGCACGAAAAACAGCATGTAATCGACTGTTCAAACCACGCAAAATACGTGTTCATGGACACCAGCTTTCTCGAGACCTTCATCGCCGTCGCCGAGGCCGGCTCGCTGGCCGAGGCGGGCCGCCGGCTCGACCTGGCTCCCACCACGGTGGCGCAGCAGATCCGCGCGCTCGAGGCCGACATCGGCAGCCAGCTGCTGCGCCGCGCCGGCCGCACGGTGCAGCCCACCGTGGCCGGCAACCGCATCCTTGCGCGCGCCCGCACGCTGCTGCGCGATGTGCGCGACCTGCGCTCCGAAGCCTCCGACAACGCGCTGCCCGCCGGCCCGCTGCGCCTGGGCGCCACGCCGACCGCGCTGATGGGCATGCTGCCGCCGGCCCTGGTGCGCTGGCGGCAGGTGCACGAAGACATCGAGGTCTACATCGAGCCCGGCACCTCCACCGCGCTGATGGCCAAGGTGCTGGCCGGCGAGCTCGACGCGGCGCTGCTGGTGCACCCCACGTTCGCTCTGCCCAAGACCTGCCACTGGGTGCCGCTGCGGCGCGAGCCGCTGATCCTGCTGGCGCCGGCGCGGCTGCGCGTGCGCGACCCGCTGGCCACCGCCGCGCGCGAGCCCTTCATCCGCTACGACCGCAGCGTGGTGGCCGGCAAGCTCGCCGACGAGTACCTGCGCCAGCATGGCGTGCGCCCGCGCGTGCAGTTCGAGCTCGACGGCATCGAGCACATCGCCAAGCTGGTGGCCGAGGGCCTGGGCGTGTCGGTGCTGCCCGACTGGGCCACGGTGGGTGCGCCGCGCAGCGACCTGAAGCGCTGGCCGCTGCCGGCGCCCTGCCCGGTGCGCACGGTCGGCATGCTGTGGCTGCGCGGGTCGGCCCGCGCGCCGCTGGCCGATGCGCTGGTGCAGCTGCTGGGCGAGACGGCTGCCGCGTAGCGCGTCTGCTTCAGGCAGTGGCGCCGGAATCCTTCACGATACGGCCCCACTTGACGCGCTCGGCGCGCATGTAGGTCAGGAACGCTTCCGGCGTCATCGGCGCAGGCTCGAAGGCCATGACCTGCAGCTTGTGCACCACCTCGGGCATGCGCAGCACGTCGCAGATCGCCGCGTTGAGCCGCGCAATGACGGTCGGCGGCGTTCTCGCTGGCGCCACCACACCGTGCCAGTTGTTGCACACGAAGCCGCGCAGGCCGAGTTCTTCCATCGTCGGCACCTGGGGCAATGCGGCGGCGCGCGTGGCGGTGGTCACGCCCAACGCGCGCACCTTGCCGCCCACGATCTGCGGTAGCGCAGTGACGCCACTGGCGAAGGTGATGTCGACTTCGCCGGAGAGCACGGCCGTCATGAGGCCCCCGCCGCTCTTGTAGGGCACGTGCAGCAGGTTGGTGCCCATGGCCGCGTTGAACAGCACGCCGCACAAGTGGCCCGCGGTGCCCGGGCCGGAGGAGCCGTAGCTCAGCTGGCCGGAGCGGCCCGCCTCGCGCGGGCGCTACGCCACCGACGCGTCGATCTACCAGATCATGCCGGCGGGCGTCTTCGTGCCGACCTGCGAGGAAGACATTGCCACCGCGCTGCAGATTGCGCGCGAACTGAAGGTGCCTGTACTGCCGCGCGGCGGTGGTACCAGCCAGTGCGGACAAACCACGGGCGCCGCGCTCGTCATCGACAACACCAAGCACTTCCGCAAGGTGCTGGCGGTCGACCCCGCAGCCGGCACCGCGGTGGTGGAGCCCGGCCTGGTGCTCGACCACCTGAACGCGCAGCTCAAGCCGCACGGCCTGTGGTACCCGGTGGACGTGTCCACCAGCGCGCAGGCCACGCTCGGCGGCATGGCCGGCAACAACTCGTGCGGCTCGCGCTCCATCGCCTACGGCAACATGGTGCACAACGTGCTCGGCGCCAGCGCCTGGATGGCCGACGGCGAGCTGCTGCAGTTCGGCCCCGTGGCGCAGGCCTCGGGCCGCGCCGCGCGCATCGCCGAGTTCGTGCACTCGCTGGCGGTGCAGCACCGGCGCGAGATCCACGAGCACTGGCCCAAGGTGATGCGCCGCGTGGCGGGCTACAACCTGGAAATTTTCGACAACCAGAGCGAGCGCCCCTACACCGCGGACGGCAGCGTCAACCTCGCGCACCTGCTGATCGGCGCCGAAGGCACGCTGGCCTACACCCGCTCGCTGACGCTCAAGCTCAGCCCGCTGCCGAAGGCCAAGGTGCTAGGTGTCGTGAACTTCCCGACCTTCCATGCGGCCATGGATTCCGCGCAGCACATCGTCAAGCTCGACCCCACTGCGGTCGAGCTGGTCGACCGCACGATGATCGAGCTCAGCCTGCAGAACCCGGCGTTCCGCCCGACCATCGAAACCGCATTGATCGGCCGCCCCGCCGCGATCCTCCTGGTCGAGTTCTCCGGCGAGAACCGCGCGTCGCTGCTGCCCAAGCTCAAGCAACTGGTCGAACTGATGGGCGACCTCGGCTCGCCCGGCAGTGTGGTCGAGATGGCCGACGAGGCGCCGCAAAAGAGCCTGTGGGAAGTGCGCAAGGCCGGTCTCAACATCATGATGAGTCTCAAGGGCGACGGCAAACCCGTGAGCTTCATCGAAGACTGCGCGGTGCCGCTCGAGAACCTGGCCGCCTACACCGATGAGTTGACTGAAGTGTTCGCGAAGTACGGCAGCCGCGGCACCTGGTACGCGCATGCCTCGGTCGGCACGCTGCATGTGCGCCCCATCCTCGACATGCGTGTCGATGGCGCGGGCAAGATGCGCGCCGTGGCCGAAGAGGCCAGCGCCCTCGTGCGCAAGTACAAAGGCGCCTTTAGCGGTGAGCACGGCGACGGGCTGTGCCGCGGCGAATGGATCGAATGGCAGTTCGGGCCCGCGATCAACGAGGCCTTCCGCGCCATCAAGCAGCACTTCGACCCGGCCAACCTCTACAACCCTGGCAAGATCATCGATCCGCCGAAGATGGACGACGGCGCCCTCTTCCGCTTCGCGCCCGCCGAGGCGCCGAAGCCCTACAAGCGCATCCCGATCACGCCGGTGCTGGACTGGTCTGCCTGGAACGTGCAGGCCGACCCTGTGACCGAAGTGACCACGGCGCCCGGCACCGGCGGCGACGTCACCGGCGGCTTCGCCAAGGCAGTGGAGATGTGCAACAACAACGGCCACTGCCGCAAGTTCGACGCCGGCACCATGTGCCCCAGCTACCGCGTGACGCGCGACGAACAGCACCTCACGCGCGGACGCGCCAACACGCTGCGGCTGGCCATCTCGGGGCAACTCGGGCCCGACGCCTTCACCAGCGAAGCCATGCACGACACCATGGACCTGTGCGTCGGCTGCAAGGGCTGCAAGCGCGACTGCCCGACCGGCGTGGACATGGCGAAGATGAAGGTCGAGTTTCTCGATCACTACAAGAAGCGCCACGGCCACACGCTCAAGGACAAGCTGGTGGCCCGGTTGCCCGACTACGCCGCGCTCGCCAGCCGCTTTCCCTGGCTGCTGAACCTGCGCAACACGCTCCCGGGCGCGGCCTGGCTGGGCGAGAAGCTGCTCGGCTTTTCAGCCGCGCGCTCACTGCCCGCCTGGCGCAGCGACACCTTCTGGCGCTCGAAGGAAAGCTTCTCCAGCGCCGAAGAAACCTTGCGCCGCGCCGCCGCCGGCGAACGCACCGCCGTGCTGTTCGTCGACACCTTCAACGGCACCTTCGAAAGCGAGAACGCCCTGGCCGCCGCACGCGTGCTCAAGGCGGCCGGCTACACGCTGCATACCGTCACCAAGGACGGCGGCCACCACTGCTGCGGCCGCACTTACTTGGCGACCGGCATGGTCGACGAGGCCAAGGCGCGGGCCGGCGCGCTCATCAATGCGCTGCTGCCCTTCGCGCAGGCCGGCGTGCCCATCGTGGGACTGGAGCCGTCCTGCCTGCTCACGCTGCGCGACGAGACGCTCGTGATGGGCCGGGGCCCCAAGGCCGAGACCGTGGCCACCCAGGCGCTGCTGTTCGAGGAGTTCGTCGCCCGCGAGGCCAAGGCCGGTCGCTTCGCAGTGCGGCTACGGGCCGCCGAAGCGCCGATCCTTTTGCACGGCCATTGCCACCAGAAAGCTTTCGGCGCGGTGAGCCCCATCCTCGACGTCCTCAAGCTCATTCCCGGTGCACAGCCCGAGCTCATCGAGAGTTCATGCTGCGGCATGGCCGGCAGCTTCGGCTATGAGGCCACCCACCACGCGGTGTCGATGCAGATGGCTGAGGCCAGCCTGCTGCCGGCCATTCGCAAGCAGCCGAACGCGATCGTCGTGGCGGACGGCACGAGTTGCCGACACCAGATTGCCGACGGCGCGCAACGCGAGGCCGTGCATGCGGCACGGTTGTTGAGCGATCTGTTGATCGATTGACCACAGTCCGTTCTGTCAATGTTTCAACGTAGCCTGGATTGCTCGAACGAGCGATGAACTCCTTTGCTCGAGCCGGCTGACGCGCCCTTGCGCAGACTTGGATCAATTTCAAGGCAATACTATTGGGTCGCATGGCGATAGGCACGTGCCGGTCAGCCTGAGAAGCTGAGCATTGACCGCCCCCTTGACGGCATTGAAATAGATGCGTGCCGGGTCCGGCTGCCAAACACGCGTGAAGGTATCCAGGATCCTCGCCCGCCGCGCTGCCGCATCCATCGCGGTGTGCGTGGCCAGTACCTCGTCGACCTGGTCGCCGCAGCGCATGACAGGGTTGAGAGCTGTCATCGGCTCCTGGAAGACCATGGCCGTCCGTGTTCCGCGCAGTTCGCGCAGCAGCCTTGGAGACGCCCGTGTAGGAGGCGATGCGCGATTGCAGGAACAGCTTGCGGCGCAGCTCGACAATCGTCAGCGCAACGCTCGGATCGATGGCTCGCGGAGACAGCTCGGGGCGAGAGGTCTTGTCAAAGACCAGCGGCACCCTCGGTCAGATAACGCCCAAGCCATTTCCTGGCAGTCACGGCGCTCACACCATGTGCAAGAGCCGCTGTGAGGCTGATAAGCCACGTCTTGTAATGTCTTGAACCATCTCCAATCGCCGCACGTACGTCAATCGCGCATTGTGCGTTCATCCGGCTTCAGGTGTTGAGTGGATCGGGGGTTTGGCGATTCCTAATCTCTCAAAACCGCTCCGGGTGAACACCCGCAACAACCTATTGAAGCTTCACACCTAGGAGGAAAGAGGGAGAGGGGGAAACGCTGCGGCGAGGCGCCGATGCCGCGCCACGAGCCGGCGTCATCTGACGCGAACTACTCATGATCCACCAACCGCGGCATACGCCACGATCTCGATCTTCATGTGCGGCACGACCAGCGCCGCAACCACCGCACTGGAGCGGTTGGGATAGGGCGAGGTGAAGAACTCGCGGTACACCCGGTCGATGACGGGCATGTCCGCCGCATCGAGCATGTAGATCAGCACCTGCGCCACATCGTCCATCTGCCCGCCCGCGGCCTGAACGGCGTTGCGCAGGTTAGTGAAGGTCAGGCGCGCCTGGTCTTCGACGGCGCCCGTGTGGATGCTGCCGTCGGCGCGCACGGGCCCGTGGGCGGTGAAGAGCAAGGTGCCGCCGGCCTTGACGGCCCAGGAGAACGGCTGGTTGGGGGTCGGCAGCCCGACATCGACGACTTCTTTCATCGGTGGTGTCCGGCGCCGCGTCACTTCGACACGAAGCCGGAATCCCGGATGACCTGGCCCCAGGTCTGGGTGGTGTGCCGGACACGGCCTTCCAGGTCGGTACCGTCGCCGTAGAAGGCCTGCAAGCCGAGCTCGTCCAGCGCCTGCCGATAAGCCGGGGTCGCGACCACACTGCGAATCGCCTCCCGGTAGCGCGTGATGACCTCCGGCGGCGTGCCTGCCGGAGCGAACACGCCCATGAAGGTGCGCTCCTCGAAACCGGGCAGCCCGCCCTCGGAGAACGTGGGCACGCCGGGCAGGCGGGCGAGGCGCTCGGGGCCGGAGACCGCGATGATGCGGATCGCTCCCGCCTTCTGATGCGGCAGGAATTCGCTGATGCCGGTCAGCCCCGCCAGCACATGGCCGCCCATCAGGTCCGCGACCATGGGCGCACCGCCGCGATAGGGCACGGCGGCGGCCTTGATGTCGAAGCGCTTGGCCAGCAGGCCGACCGCGAAGTCCGGCTGGCTTGCCGGTGCGGGGATGCCGACGTTCAGCGGCTCGTTGCGCGCCTTGGCCCAGGCCACCAGTTCCTGGATGTTGTTGGCCTTCACGCTCGGGTGCACGGCCAGTGCCAGCGGCAGCGTCGTCACGGTGGCCACCGGCACGAAGTCCTTGAGCGGGTCATAGCCCACGTTGCGCACGGTCATGGGAATGATTGAGACCGCGTGTTCGTTGGACAGCATGAGCGTGCGTCCGTCGTGCGCCGAGCGCGCGAGCAGCTGCATCGCGATCTGTCCGCCGGCGCCCGGGCGGTTGTCGACCACGACGCTGCGCCCCAATGCGTTCTGCATGCCGGTCGCAAGGTGGCGTGCCACCGAGTCGACGTTGCCGCCGGCGGGGAATCCCACGAGCAGGTTGACGGGCGGCTGGCCTTGCTGGGCAGACGCAACACCAGCGAATGACAGCGCGCCGGCGAAGATGACAAGCGCCGCGGTGATACGGCGTACTTTGCAAACGTGGTTCATGGGGACTCTCTTGTGGGGCTGGGTTTTGAATAGGAAGAACGAGATGGCAAGCACTAGGGTTTCTGGCGTGCGAGCACGCAGTCCCACGCGAGCACGATCTTTCCGACGTGCTGTGAAGACTCCATGCGTTCGTGCGCATGCGCGACCGCATCGAAGGCGTGCAGGGAATCGATGACCGGCGCGCGCATGCGGCCCGCGGCGACCAGTGGCAGCACGTGCTCACGCAGGCTGGCCACGATCTGCGCCTTGTCTGCCTCGCTGCGCGGACGCAGCAGCGAGCCGGTGAGCACGGCGCGCCGCTGCATCAAGGCGAGCAGATCGATCTCGGCGCGCACATCGGCCTGGAAGGCGATCTGCACCACGCGGGCGCCCATTGCGGCGCAGGCGAGATTGCGTTGCAGGTACGAGCCCCCCACCATGTCCAGGATCACGTCCGCACCGCGCCCTTGTGTGAGCGCCAGCACGCGCTCGACAAAGTCTTCGCGGCGGTAGTCGATCGGTTGCGCACCCCAGTCGGACAAGGCCTGGCACTTGGCCGGACCACTGGCGGTGGCCATCACCTCGTGCCCCAGGGCGCGGGCCAATGCGACCGCGCAGGCGCCCACGCCGCTGGTGCCGCCGTGCACCAGCAGCGTCTCGCCGCTCGCCAGGCGCCCCAGCTCGAAGACATTACTCCACACGGTCATCGCCGCCTCGGGGAATGCCGCGGCCTCGGCCCAGGACCAGCCTGTGGGCACCGGCAGGCAGTGCGTGGCGGGCACGCAGACCCACTCGGCATAGCCTCCGCCGGGCGTCAGCGTGCAGACCTTGCGCTCGAGCCAGTCCGCATCGACGCCTGCGCCCAGGCCATCGACGACGCCGCTGACCTCCAGGCCCAGGATGTCCGAAGCACCGGGCGGCGGCGCGTAGACGCCTTGGCGCTGCGCGACGTCGGCGCGATTGACGCCCGCGGCCGCAACCCGGATGCGAAGCTCGCCCGGGCGCGGTTCGGGACGCGGTGCGTCCACCAGCCGCAGGACGTCGGCCGCGCCGGGCCGATCGAAACGAACCTGCCGCATGCGGTTACGCGGCAGCGGCCGGTGAAGCGTCGGACTTTTCAGCGTCCACCGCGATGCCGTAGAAACCGTAGGTCTCGGTGAAGCGCTCGCGCTGGCGCTCGTTGAGCCACAGGCGCATGAGCCAGCGCCGCTTGTGGGGTTCCTGCCAGTCGGTGAAGCCGGTGCGCGAATGCAGCGTGACATGGTTGTTCAGCCACTGGATGTCGCCGGGACGGAAATCCATCGACAAGCACAGCTCGGGGCTTTGCGCATAGCCGTCGATCAGGTCGAACAGGCGGCGATGGTCGTCGGTGAGTTGGGGGGCACCTTCGTAGCGCTGCGCGGACTCGATGAAGTTGCGCAGGTACATGATGGACAGCTTGTCGTCGATCCAGCCGGCGATCGAGGTTTCCCAATACGGCTGGCCCGTCACGGCATTGCGTTCGCCCCGGTGATCGAACCACAGCGGCTCATACATCAGCGGCACCAGCTCGGGATGCTCGGCCAGCAGCCGGTTGTAGATGCTCGTGGAGCTGACCACCAGGCTCGCGCCGCCCGCTTTTGCCGTGCGAACGCACATCAGGCCGACGATGTCGGCGCCGTCCACGTGAAAAGGCGCCGCGTGGTTGGTGTGATAGAAGCGCGAATTCGCGTTGGTCTGCGGGTCCGTGCCGGTGGTGTCCGTCACGTGACCGAACAGTTCTCCGCGCGCGTTCTGCACCACGGGATCGCCCAGATAGCGACCGAGTCCCCAGTAGGCCAGGCTGCGTTCCTCCACGCTCCATTCATCGAGGGGCAGGCCGCTCCACAGCGCGAAGCCCCGGCCCGATGCCAGCTCTTGCGTCAGTTGCGCGATGCGCTGCGCAAGCTTGTCGAGCGGGAAGTGCTGCCTGTCGATCTTCTCTAGCGCCAGCCCGGTGGCCTGCGCGGCCCGAACGGCGTCACGCAACTCGCCCACTTCCTGCGCGCTGAGCGTGTAGCGCCACGAACTGTCGCGCGCCATGTCTTCGCGCGTCCAGGCGCTCGCGCCCTGGAAGGGGGTTCTCAGAATGTTCACCATGCTTATCTCCTCGGGTTGATGGCGGCCGCGGTGACGCCGACAGCCGTGGTGGTTTCGGCCAGGACGCGGCCCGGGTTGAGCAGGCCCTGGGGGTCCAGGGCCGCCTTGATGCGATGCATGAGTGCCAATTCGGGCACGGGACGGTTGCGGGCCAGCGCCTCGCGCTTGGCGAAGCCGATGCCGTGCTCCGCCGAGATGGAACCGTCGACCTCGGCCACCAAGCGATAGACCGCGGCCTCGATCGCGTCGGACAGTGCCCCGGGGGCCTGCACCAGCAGATGCAGGTTGCCGTCGCCGAGGTGCCCGTAGGTGGCCCTTTGCAGTCCGGGACGGACCGCGTCCAGCCCTTGCCTGATCCGCTCGAGGACCTCGGGGAGACGGCTGGTGGGAATGCTGATGTCGAAGGACAGGTACTCGCCCATCGAACGCGCGACTTCGCCCGAGGCGTCTCTCACGTCCCAGAATCCGGTGGCGTCGCCGAGCGACTGGGCCACGGCCACGTGCTCGGTGCCGATCGTCTCGGCCAGCAGCGCGAGGGCCTCCTCGACGCGCTCGCGGTCGCGCTGTGCATCCGGGTCGAAGCAGGAGACCTCGATGAGCACCTCGTGGTTGGCCGCGCCGGCGAACGGATCGCGCCCGATGCCGAGCCCGTGCACCCGCTCGAAGTAGTCGCGCCACATGACCTCGAAGGCCGTCAGCCCCGGCCCCAGCACCCGGCGCGCGGCCACCAGCAGTTGCAGCACCTGGGCCAGGCTGTCGCAGCCCACGATGGCTGTGATGCGCTCGCGGGGCAGCGGCTGCAGCCGCAAGGTGGCGCGGCTCACGATGCCCAGCGTGCCTTCCGAGCCGATGAACAGGTGCTTCAGGTCATAGCCGGCGTTGTCCTTGACGACCTCGCCCAGCCGCGACACCACGCTGCCGTCGGACAGCACGACTTCCAGGCCCAACACGCTCGCGCGCGTCATCCCGTACTGCAGCACCCGGTTGCCGCCCGCGTTCGTCGCGATGGTGCCCCCGATCTGGCAACTGCCGCGGCTGCCCAGGTCCACGGGATAGAAGAGCTCGTGGCGCTCGGCCTCCTCCTGGACCTCCTGCAAGGTGACGCCGGCCTGAACGCGCATGGTGCCGCTGAGCGCATCCACGTGCTCGATGCGGCGCAGCAGCTCGGTGGAGATCACCACTTCCCCGGCGCGGGGTGCGCCGCCACCCGCCAGGCCGCTCATGCCCCCTTGCGGCACCATCGGCACGCCCGCCGCAGCCAGTCGCGACACCACGCCGGCGAGTGCTTCTGGCGTGCGCGGCCGCACGACCGGGGCGGGCTCTCCGTACGTATCGGACCAATCCCGGCAGTAGCGCGGACCGGCGTCGGCGGCATCCAGAACGGTGATTTGATCCGACAGGTCTTCCAGGAGCGCGCGGATGCGAGCGCTCAATGCGAGCGACGCATCCAAGCCCGCCGCTTCCGCTTGCGCCATCGCCTTGTCAGACAAAGTCTCCATTTTTCAACCCAATCAACGAATGGATGGCGACTTTGTCTGACAATTTATCAGTGGTCAAGCCTAGGAAAAACCCGGCCAATGTGTTTTCCCAATGGAACGCACGAAGGATTCATCGGGTCTTTGTCAGAGCGAATTCGGACTTCTGTCGGACAATCGGCGCGACACGGAGAGCCCATGAGCACTGACAAAGCGTCGATCGTCCCCTTCTACCTGCCACCCGAGGAGCGCCGGGAGCCGGGCGGGAGCGTGACCGACTACGTGATGGCCGAGGTGGCGCGGCGCATCGTCGACGGGGAGTACAAGCCCGGCCAGCGGTTGGTGGAAGCGGACCTGACCCAGGACCTGGGCGTCAGCCGCAGCTCGGTGCGTGAAGCACTGCGCCGCCTGGAAATCAATCGCTTCATCGTGCTCGAGCCGAACCGCGGGGCCACGGTGGCCACGCCGTCACGCGAGGAAATCGTGGCGCAGTTCAGGATCCGAGAGGTGATCTCGGGGCTGGGTGCGCGTGCGGCGGCCGAGCGCATCGCGATGCCCGGGCACCGGGAGATCGTGCATCAGCTGATGCGCGACATCGAGGACCAGCTCGCCCAGGGCAGCGAGAAGAACCACCGGCGGGAAAACGGTCGCTTCCATCGCGCGATCAACGAGATGTCGGGCATCCCCGAAATCGGCAACCTGCTTGACCAGTTCAACTACCCGATCCTGCACACGATCTATTTCCGCGACCTGAGCAAGGCGCACTGGGAGAGCAACATGTCCGATCACCTGGACATCGCACGCGCGCTCGACCACGGCGACCCGGATGCCGCGGAGCACTTTGCCAAGCGGCACATGCATCGGATGGTGGACATCGCCACCACCATTGCGCAGGAGCTGGAGAAGCAGTCACGCGCCAACGGGCGCGCCAAGGCCTGAAAAAAGTCTCCGTTTCGACCTCTAGACATCCACTCAGCAGTTCGCCGTTGGACGGGTCCGACCCCGGGGCATGAAGCGTGGATCGTGGCTGGCGATCGATGACGCAGGTCATAGGATTGAGCCCGGCACTGCTGACGAGGTCGGCGTTTGCTTGGTGTTGCGAAACCGTTCAGTAGTTGGGCCCGCAGTCCTGCGAGCACCCCGGAATGTGGCAGAGGGCGGCGACGCCCCCGAAGCACGCTTACTAGAGTTCGATGACGAGGACTGCCTGCGGCCCCCATCAACCGTCAGGAGGTTCTCATGCGAGCGCTTTACACGCGCTGTGCGGGACTGGGCACTTATAGCAAGACCTGCCGCATCCCGGCGCCATTCAACACAACTTGGCGAATGGCTCGATGCATCCTGAAGGGATGCGTGTACACGCGCCGGATGTTCAAGCCGCATATCTCGCAATCCTCGCATCTGAGTTCGCATCGTCCGGATCTGATTGCTCAGGATAGGGTTGCCGTCATGCATGGTGGCGTCGCATGATCAGAGGGAGCCTTCGTGATATTCGCCGCCGAATTGAAGCTCCAGCGATTGGATGATTTCGTTGCCGATCAACGTCCGATAGTGAAAAAAATCATGAAGCTGGGCCTGACGGAGATGTCTCAGAAAAGCGGCTCCATCAACGAGTTGCATTGTTGTCCCTAGGCGAGACGCTCTCTTGGTGGTTTCCTCGCATCCGGATTGAAATCTGGATGTTGTGACGAATACACCGTGGGTATGGCCATTGAGGACCATCGCACCGAGAAGCTCCCGAATCGCTGAAACCTCGATTGCGCCTCTATGCCGCTTGACTTGGACTGCAGTCACCTGATTCGCGGCGTCGCGCAGGATGATATCGATGCCTCCATCCGACGAATACTGGGTCACTTCGGAATCGAAGCCATGGCTAGCGAATACGCTAGCTACGACTTCTTCGAAGCAGCGGGGATTCACGAGGTAGCGCTTCTCGTATCTAGCGGCCAAGTACTGCCGAACTTCATTCACAGGAGCCCAGATATCAATGTCGCCAAACTTGCGCAGCGAAGCGGCTGCGCCGAACTCGACGAACCAGCTTCTCGCGCGTGTTTCCAGGTAGATTTCCTTGGAGACATTCCACCAGCCACACACAGGGCAGATGCAGAGGCAGGCAGGCTCCTCGCGAGGGGGGGCTCTGTACTCCAGATCACGAAGGAGGAAATCGCCGTGGCACTCTGCCATGGCAAGGATGTACTCCCGATGCTGTCGCTCGTACGTATTTGACACACCAATCCATCGGTCTTCGATCTCTTCTCTGACGAGTTGAGTCTTGCAAAAGCGACAGTGCGCGCCGCATATTTCTCCAATCGACGGTGTAGCTCCTTGCTCCCCGTGCACCCAAATCGACAATTGGCGTCTCCTGTAGATGAAGAAGTGCTCGCGATGACCTAGCCGTCATTTCACCGGCTGAGGCTGGCGCCTGCCGGTGTTGATCCCTGCGGCAGGGCCTAGTTTCCAAATAAGTGTTCACGAGCGTCCTGCTGGCAATTTCCCAAGCGATTTCACGACAGATGCTATTGCAGTGAAGCTCGATGAGCTATCTCGGCGGCTCGGCGAGGAGCTGCTCGAACGTCTCTAACTATGTTGGCCAATCAAATTCAGCCTCCTCGAGTGATGCCGCGAGATGGATTGGTTGATACGTGTAGTCGATAGTCACTCGATCGCTCTGCGGTACCGAGAACATTCCACACACCAATAAGGGGCGCTCATCGGTTTCGGGTAGGGACGCGACGGCTGCTAGATTCAACGAGTCGACGTCACCACGTCGCCCTCTGAAGCAGTCGATGGCTCCGTACACGGTGCTCTGATGCCACATGCTCCCTCCCTTGTTCGTTGATGTCCGCTATCGACGCTCTCGTGTGAGTGAAGCCCTTTGGCCGAGTCGAGCCTATGGAACTCGGGCGTCAAGCTCGTCCCACAGTGGTGCGAGCCCCAAGCTTCGCAGATGGGTACCGAGGTCCACGAAGGGCTTCGTCCCAATCGCGGACTCGACGAACCAAGTCGCCTCGCACTCCTCGCAAACGAACAGCCCAGCGCCGCCGCATCTGATTGCCATTGCGGCAATCTCGCCTTATTCACATCTTGGGCAAAGGCATTGGAGGTAATTGTGGGGGCAAGTGGGCCATTCAATACCCACTATCGGGCGAAGTCTAAAGGACCTACGAGCGTCGGCTTTTGGCCGATCCTCCCTCAAACAGGGGAGGACACCGCAAGATGGCACATCTAGGATGACGCCGAGACCGACCTGATCGGGCTGTCATGGATTTCCGCAGGCTCCTGTGCTTTTGCGCCGCGACCATCTTGGTCGCTTTCGCCTCCGCCAGATACAGTTGCGTCTATTCCGACAGCATTCGATGCTAGCGCGGCAGGCCGCACGTGCAGTTGCCTTCGCGAGCGTGGCACCGAAGCGGCACGGGCGAGTCGACCAGTTGCAACCAGAAGGAGTCAACGATGCTCAAGCTAATCCATAAAGCGCTCATTGCAGCACTTGTGATTATTCCTTCCTCGACCGTCATTGCCCAGGTATCTCTTCAATCAAGGAATATTGATCAGATTGCGGTGTACGCGATGATGGCGTCAAACGCCTATGCAGATGACGTGGAGAAAACCTATTTTTCACTGGAAAAATTAGGATGGAGAAAGGTTGATGAAAACGGGGAAGGTATTGATGCCAAGAAAAATTCCTACAGCCCCAAAACCTTTCTTGGTGCTTTTTTCTCCAATCTGCAATTCGACATCTGGGAGGATGCCAACTCAAATCGAACAATATTTGCGTTCAAGGGGACCAAGGAGAAAATAGATTGGACAACGGGGAATTTGATGCTCGGCGTATCGATTCCGTACAAAAGTGCAAAAAAACACGTGAGGGAATATATTAAAAAACATCCCCAAAGGGTCGTCTCTCTTTCTGGGCATTCTCTCGGGGGAGGACTGGCTCTTTCCGTGTCATTCTGGGAAGGGGTGGACGCCGTTGTGTTCAACTCATCCCCGAGAGTTTTTGATGGCACCAAAGGGAATAATAAACCTGCCGAGCGAATCGCAATATTTCAGGAAGATGATATCTTGCAAAAAGTAAGGCTTCACCATCCAATCTTCCTCAAGAAAATTTCATCTGATCAGGTGACCGAAACTCATTTCGATTATTCTGGAAGAAATTCGCATCGAAGCGACCTTTTGGCAGAAGGGATTCTTGCTTGTAGTAATGATCCCGCGCTCAAAGAGTTCGCGAATAGCATCAATTTGTCGGTAAGGTGTTATCTCGACTGAAAATCGATCCTCGATAAATCTTGGAAAACGGTAGTTGCTGGGAGGTGAAATGAAGATTTTCAAAGGCATTGCATTTGCAATAGCTGTGCTGCTCTCGCTCGCTGCTTCGGCGGACGAAGTTCTTCGTATTCGTGGGCTAAAAATCGCACCTGACGCCGCCACTCCTCTGGTAGATAGAGGAATGGTTTCGGGGCTAAAGGCTCTGACTGCAGCGTCAAACGCCGATCAGGTGTTTGACGATGACATGGTTTTGTTAGCCGCTCTTAGAGCAAGCTCCGCACTCGACGCTTCTCGATGGGTCGTATGTAGACATAAAGCGTGGCGACGGACGTATGTCGCGTTACACCCATGATTTCGCTGACTGGCACGCCACTCGCCGCCGCCTCCGTCACAAATCCAGCTCGCAATGAATGCGCCGCACACTCGGCCGCCGCATCCGGACCTCTCGCCGCCTTAACAGCCGCTTGCACTATCTGCGCTACAGCCTGCGGAGTCAGGCCTCGATCGCCCACCAAGTAGTCATGGCGGCTGACCTGTCGAAACAGCGGTCCGCCTGTGATCTCCGCCATCTCCAACCATGCGTTCAATGCCAAGACAGGACACCTGTCCTTGGACTTCGCCATCGGAACGAACACCATCTGTCCCTCGCCTCGCTGATCGGTCTTCGATTTCCGAATCAGCAGATCGCAACCAGTTTCGTGCCTCACAACATCGCTCTTGCCCTGGACCGTGCCTTCCTGCGGCACCAGCAGCGCGATGCCTTCGGCCGTGTCCTGCCGACCGAGGACGACCTTGACGCTGGGCGTGCCCCTGACCTCGAAGCTGTCCTTGGACAGCAAGCTTTTCGCGCTGAACCGAAACGGCACTCCGTTGCGCGCAGCAACGCAAGCCATCCCGACAAGCGGTGCCGGCGTAGCCCACTCGATGAGGTATTGGGCCTTCAGCAGGTCTTCGGGAATGCCGGCTTGCTTGCCGTGCGCCGAGCACTCCCGAGCATCGACCTGCTGTCGAAGCGTGGCAAGTTGCTTCGCTGCGGCGTTCACCGCAGGCTCGCTGCTCGAGTGGAAGCGATTGGCATTCTCCAGCGCCGACACGCTCTGGTGGGTCTGCTGTTGCGGTGGTGCAGCCACCAAGGTGCGCACGCCGGCGAGGAACCCGGCCTGCGCCTGACGCTCTCGGGCAAGCTCGTCGATGCTTTCCTTGAACAGGGTCGCGCTCGGGCCACTGACAAGCTGCTGAGCTTGAACGCAGGCGGCGTAGAACTTCGGCAACTCCAGTTGACTTTGCGGTGACAGCGTCAGAAGGTCGCGGGGCAGTTGGTTCGGCTCGGCGCACGTGATAGTGAACGGGGACTCATCTGACGCGCTGCCGGCGCGCCGCTGCACATAGGCCCACGTCAGCGCGCCATCACGCTGGCCGATCTGCGCCGCGCCGCTCTGAGCCACCGCGATCTGGGCACTGGCTTGCCGGGCTTCTTGGGCCACCAGCTGGTCGCGTTGTTGCAGCGAGCCCTTGAACAACTGGAACTGTCGCAAAGCATCGGCACGCTCAGCATCTTTGAGGGATTGTGGACCGGGCGCAGCGGCTTGGCATGCCTCATAGCGGCGAAGCGCCTGGTCGAGGAACTCGGGCTTCCAGTCGCGCGCACGCACGCCGTAGATGATTCTGTCCAGCCCGCCCACACCCGCACCGTCTATCTCGGTCAGAAGCTCCAGGCGGATGGGACAGCTGAACTGAGGTGTCTGCGCGAACACAGATGCCGCCAACGCTGCAAGACTCGCGACCAAAGTAGCTCGAATCAACATAGCGGGCCTCACGCGAACACCAGCAGGATGTCGAGGGCGAGGAGCACGCACCACGTAATACCGTACAACTTGCTATGCCCGAAGACCTTTGCCCGGCTGAAGAGGTAGTACGGCAGCGTGATGGGGTCGGCTAGACCAAGCTGCTTGACCGCATGGCCTTGCTTCTGCAGTGACAAGTAGTCGATGCGCAGGAACAGCCACATGAGTGCCACACGCAGCAGGAAGATCTGAATCAGCGTGAGCCAGCCCCAGTTGTCTGGGTTGCCCCAGAACAGCACTGCAAGGACAGCCACGATGATTGCGGTAAAGAGCGGGCCGAGTGCAGCAACCCAGGCTGTACCGTTCTTGACCTGCGACAACTCCGGCGCGGCGGGCATCGAGCCACCCTCCTCCTGACCAGCCAGGATGAACGCCGCCGCCTTGAAACCATGGACGTTTGCGGCCATCAGGGTGACCGTAGCGCCGGTGCGTAGCGTAAACACGATCTTGGGTGCAAAGCCGTGCTTGCCTTCGGTCACGGACGCAATGTCGGCTTTCTCGATGGTCTGCCCACTGGCGGCGATGACCAGTCGCTCATTTGTAACGACGACTTCAGTCTCCTTCACGTTGACCTTGCTCTTTAGCCAGGTGCCGTCGCCCTCGAACAGGACGGTTTCCTGCGGGCGTAGTTGGAACTTCATTGATGTCTTCTCCATGGTTTTTGTGAGCTTTGCCCGATTGGCCCAGGCCGCCTGAGCCCGCTGAGCGCAAGGGATGGCTTTGTCGCGCCGGCTGAAGTTGCTGTTCCAAGCGTCTTTTTTCTGAATTACTAGTCGTAGTTTTTGAGTTTGCCAGAAAACTACGACTAGTGAGTTCACTCGAGTGGATCGGACATGAAGACTGCGCGCAATGTCGACTGCGTCTTCCCCCTCATCCAAAGCTCCACAAACGACCACTGCCGAAGAGACCGAGGCAGCAGCAGCCAAAGAAGAGATCCACAAGATGAGCGTTCTTCTTGGCAAAGCTATTCGTGCTCGGCGCCTGGAAAAGGAAATGACGCAACTCGATCTGGCAACCTACGCAGAGTTGGATCCGAACTTCATTGGCTTTGTGGAACGCGCTGAACGCCGCGTTACCCTGTACAACGCTTGGCGCATCGCGGGAGGACTCGGCATTTCACTCGCGGAGTTGGTTGCGCCATTGCCAACGCGGAAGATTCGAGTCGTCAAGAAACCCGCAAAGCGGTCCTGAGTCGCCAGAGCTGCCGCCTACTTCGCCTTTCCTTTCACGGCCACTGTCGGCGTGATCTCTAGGTAGTAGATCGGCGACTTCGGCGTGATTAGCCTCTGAATCTCGGTTGTCACAAAATACTTGGGCTCGACAAAGTACGCCGGGTCGATGACGTAGTGGAAGGACTTGACCTTCTCCGTGGCCCTGACGTGGTGCCACAAGATCCAACGGCCAAACTGTTTCGCTGGGTTGTACAGCGCCGTGATGAGCGCCACGTCCGGCAGCGCATCGATGGTGGCGCATTCCTTCTCTTCTGCCTTGAAGCCGTACTGCCGCAGGATGGCGGCTAGGGTCGGCGCATACGGCCAGTCCGGTCCATGCGGTGCCAGGCCGTGCTTAATGGCATCGTTCATGATCGTGTCCAACGGCTGGTTCGTGATCATCGCGATGCAACTCAAGCCGTCATCGATGCGGATGTTCGGCTGCATCTCGACCCGGGTGAATGGCGAGACGAACCCCTCAGGCAAGCCCCCCTCCGTGGTAGCGCTCTTGGGGGAGGTTGCGGACTTCACAGCTTTCGTTGCGACTGGATTCTTGGTCTTGGTTGCCATAGGAAAGAAGCTCCTTGTTGATTGAAGAAGCGAGCGCCCATGCAGCGGCCCGACCTGCCAGCCATTGGCCGCGGAAGGGAATGCAAAGAGGAAGGGAGAAGGTCTGCGAGATTGAAGCTCAGGGCTTCAGTTCGCGTCTGTTGCACTGCTGTGCGCTCGGTCAAAACCTGGCTTCGGCGAGCGAAAACAGCACTTTGACAACCAAATCATAGCCGCCTGTGGCCAGTGGGGGGGCGACTAAATAACTTTGCCAGGCAGCGCCGTGCGGGAGGCTACTTCATTCATCGAGCGAGTTGGTTAGAGGCAATCTCCAGCAGACCGTGCGCAGTCCACTTACCGGAGAGATCCTCCCATTCAAAACTCAGATAGCACAGCTTTTCGTCACCATCTGCGACCTCTCGAGCGGCAAAGGAGAACTCGGTCGGTCTGATCTGGGTAGGAGTCTTGTGATATCGACGCCCGGCCTCCGGGCAAACGTAACGCCTCGATGAAGGATCGTGCCTCGCGGCGCCCTGAACATCGAACTTTCCACCGACCGTGTCTTCACCACTGATGTCGAATTCCAAGGTGGTCCCCTTCAACACCAGCGAATCAACCTTTGCTTCGAAGATCCCCCAGCCCGACGTCACGTCGCCGACGACCAGCGCACCTTCGTAACGAGGCGATGCAACGATTGCCAGGGCTTCTTTCGCCTCAAATGATTCGCTGGCCGATTCGGGCGCACTCATGCTCGTCTCGCTGGAAATGGAAAGACGACGACGATAGCAGTGACAACCATCGCTCCAAAGCAAAAAAAAGCCGCAGTGAAAATCACTGCGGCTTTTGATAGTAGCTTTGCTAGTTCAGGAGTGGTAAGCTAAAAATCTTTTACCAATCAATAGCTTGCAAGCATATTTGGAGGAGAGGGAGGGATTCGAACCCTCGGTACTATCGCTAGTACGCCTGATTTCGAGTCAGGTACATTCGACCACTCTGCCACCTCTCCGGTGCTGTCGAGCCTCAGATTATAGCCAGAAAAATCTGACTTTTGACGCCCTGCGCTTCAACCGCGCAAAACTTCGAGGCCGCCGAGGTACGGACGCAACGCCGCCGGCACGTTGATCGAGCCGTCTTCGTTCTGGTGGTTCTCCAGCACCGCGACCAGGGCGCGGCCCACGGCCAGGCCGGAGCCGTTGAGGGTGTGCACCAGCTCGTTCTTGCCCTGGGCGTTCTTGAAACGGGCCTGCAGGCGGCGCGCCTGGAAGGCTTCGCAGTTCGACACCGAGCTGATCTCGCGGTAGGTGTTCTGCGCGGGCAGCCACACCTCGAGGTCGTAGGTCTTGGTGGAACCGAAACCCATGTCGCCGGTGCACAGCAGCACCACGCGGTACGGCAGCTCCAGCGCCTGCAGCACGGCTTCGGCGTGACCGGTCATCTGCTCGAGCGCGTCGTAGCTCTTCTCGGGGTGCACGATCTGCACCATCTCGACCTTGTCGAACTGGTGCTGGCGGATCATGCCGCGCGTGT
The DNA here is from genome assembly GCF_058788795.1 of Variovorax sp. FW301-JW7. NCBI lineage: Bacteria > Pseudomonadati > Pseudomonadota > Betaproteobacteria > Burkholderiales > Comamonadaceae > Variovorax > Variovorax sp. FW301-JW7. Next base: position 240,888 of record NZ_JBYTBC010000002.1, on the reverse strand, counting down.
CGCGCCCGGCGCTGCCGGCTTCCGAACGGAAGCACGGCGTGTGGGCCGTGAGCTTGATCGGCAGCTGCGCCTCGGCCACGACCTCGTCGCGCACGAAGTTGGTCAGCGGCACTTCACTGGTGGGAATGAGGTACAGCGCCGAATGGTCGGGCGCAGCCTCGCCGTCCTGGCCGCCCTTCTTCGCGGCGAACAGGTCGCCTTCGAACTTGGGCAGCTGGCCGGTGCCGCTGAGCGTGGCGGCGTTGACCACGTAGGGCACATAGCACTCGGTGTAGCCGTGCTGTTCGGTCTGCAGGTCGACCATGAACTGGGCCAGCGCGCGGTGCAGGCGGGCGATCGGGCCCTTCATGACGGAGAAGCGTGAGCCCGAGAGCTTGGCGCCCATCTCGAAATCGAGCCCCAGCGGCGCGCCGAGGTCGACGTGGTCCTTGGGCGCGAAGGCCAGCGGCGTGGCGTTGGCGCCGGCGCCGCCCTTCGGGGCCCAGCGGCGCATCTCGACGTTGCCGGCTTCGTCTTCACCCAGCGGCACGCTGGCGTGTGGCAGGTTGGGCACGGCCAGCAGCAGTGCGTGCAGCTCGGGCTGGATTTCCTCGAGGCGTTTGGATTGCGATTCCTGCTCGGCCTTGAGCGCGTTGACCTCGGCCATGAGCGCGTCGACCGACTCGCCCTTGGCCTTGAGCGGGCCGATCTGCTTGTTCAGCGTGTTGCGGCGCGCCTGGATTTCCTCGGTGCGGGTCTGCAGCGTCTTGCGCTCGGCCTCGAGCGCGGTGAACGCCAAGACGTCGAGGTAGGGCTGGTTCTTCTTGCGTTTTTCGAGGCCGGCCACAGCGGAGGCCAGGTCTTTGCGGAGCAGGGTGATGTCGAGCATGGGGAGATTTTAGGTGGGCGCCCGGCCCGCGCCCGCTCTCCCCGCTTGCACGCCTGCGGCGACTCAGGCGACCGTGGCCGGATCGACGTTCGCCCCGCAGATGATCAGGCACACCTTCTCGCCCTCGCGCGGCACGTAGGCGCCGGTCTGCAGCGCCGCCAACGGCAGCGCGGCGGCCGGCTCCACGGCGAGCTTCAGCTCCTTCCAGAGCCACTGCTGGGCGGCGCGGATCGCGTCGTCGGACAGCAGCAGCGCGTCACGCACCTGCTGCTGGGTGATCTCCCAGGCGATGGCGCCGATGCGGCGCGCGCCGAGCGAATCGGCCGCGATGCCGCCGACGTCCACGTCGACCGGCTCGCCGGCCTCGCGGGCGCGGAACAGCGTCGGGGCCTTTTCGGGCTCGAGCGCCACCACGCGGGCGCGCTGCTCGAACCAGCCGGCCAGGCCGCCGATCAGGCCGCCGCCACCCACGCTCACGAGCACGGCGTTGGGCAGGCCGCCCTGCGCCTCGATCTCACGGCCGAGCGTGCCGGCGCCGGCCACCACTTCGGGCTGGTCGTAGGCGTGGGTGAGCAAGGCACCGGTTTCCTTCTGGCGCGTGAGGCAGGCGGCCAGCGCGTCGGGGTACAACTCGCCGACCACGACCACTTCGGCGCCCAGCGCCCGCAGGCGCGCGCGCTTGGCTTCGGGCGACACGCCCGGCAGGAACACCTGGCAGGGCACGCCCAGCGCCTTGGCGGCGGCCGCCGTGGCAATGCCGGCGTTGCCGCCCGAGGCCACGATCACGCCCGCGGCGGGGATGTCGTTGGCCAGCAGGCGGTTCATCATGCCGCGGGCCTTGAAGCTGCCGCTGACCTGCATGTGCTCCAGCTTGAGCCAGATTTCGGCGCCGGGCGCGGCCACGCCCAGGGCGGCGGCCGGCAGCTTCCACAGCGGCGTTTCACGCAGGAAATGGCCGGCGCGTTCGCCCAGCCTGCGGGAGGCGCTCTCGATGTCGGGGCGCCAATCGGTGTTTTTCATGATGTTCAGGAGATGTGCCCAGGGGGCGGGATGTCGTCGAGCTTGAGGCCCTTGGGAAGCGGGAACTTGATGGTTTCCTCGATGCCGTCCATCTTGCGCACCGACACGGCGCCGAAGGCGCGCACGCGCTCGATCACCTCGTGCACCAGCACCTCGGGCGCCGAGGCGCCGGCGGTGAGGCCGATGCGCGACTTGCCCTCGAACCATTCGGGCTTGAGCTCGTCGGCCGAATCGACCATGTAGCTCTCGGTGCCCAGGCGCTGCGCCAGCTCGCGCAGGCGGTTGCTGTTGGAGCTGGTGGGGCTGCCGACCACGATCACGAGGTCGACCTGCGGGCTCATGATCTTCACCGCGTCCTGGCGGTTCTGGGTGGCGTAGCAAATATCCTGCTGCTTGGGCTCGCGCACGTTCGGAAAGCGCGCGCGCACGGCGGCAGCGATCTCGGCGGCGTCGTCCACGCTGAGCGTGGTCTGCGTGACCACGGCGAGCTTCTCGGTCTGCAGCGGCGACGCGTTGGCCACGTCGGCCACGTCTTCCACGAGGTGGATGCCGCTCGACAGCTGCCCCATCGTGCCCTCGACCTCGGGGTGTCCCTTGTGGCCGATCATGATGAATTCGTAGCCCTCTTTGGCGAGCTTGGCCACCTCGACGTGCACCTTGGTCACGAGCGGGCAGGTGGCGTCGAAGATCGAGAAGCCGCGGTCGCGCGCCTCCTGCTCCACGGCCTTGCTCACGCCGTGCGCGCTGAACACCAGCGTGGAGCCGGGCGGCACGTCGGAGAGCTCTTCGATGAAGATCGCGCCCTTGGCCTTGAGCTCGTTCACCACGTAGGTGTTGTGCACGATCTCGTGGCGCACGTAGATCGGCGCGCCGAACTTGGCGAGGGCGCGCTCGACGATCTCGATGGCGCGGTCCACGCCGGCGCAGAAACCGCGCGGCTCGGCCAGGAGGACTTCTTCGATGTTCGGGTTCATAGCACGCCGATCAGCTTCACTTCGAAGGTGACCGGTTGCCCGGCGAGCGGGTGGTTGAAATCGAAGCGCACGCCGGTCTCGTTCGACTCGACGACCGCGCCCGCGTAGCTGCCCGAGCCGTCGGGCGTGGGGAACTGCACCACGTCGCCGACGGCGTACTGCTCGTCGGGGTCGCCCATCTGGGCCAGCAGCTTGCGCGCCACCCATTGCTGCATGTCGGGGTTGCGCTCGCCGAAGGCCTCGCCGGCGGGCAGCTCGAAGGTGGCGTGCGCGCCCTCTTCCATGCCCATCAGGCGCTGCTCCATGGCCGGCGAGAGCTCGCCGGTGCCCAGCGACAGCGTGGCGGGCTTGTCGGCGAAGGTGTTGATGATGTCGCCCGCCGGACCGGCCAGCCGGTAGTGCAGGGTCAGGAAGGAGCCGGAAGTCACAACTTGGGACATGGGTGCAGCGAAGGTGGGCAAAGACGAGGGAGGTGTCCCGATAAACTGGCCCTCATTTTAAGGATCGGGGCAACATCTCGCCCCGGCCCAGGTTTCTGCAGGGTTTCATGGCATTCAAGGATCTCCCTCTCGACGCCCGGCCGCGCGAAAAGCTCATCGCGCGGGGCGCCGCCGCGCTGGCCGACGCCGAGCTGCTGGCGCTGCTGCTGCGCACCGGCGTGGCCGGCAAGAACGTGCTCCAGCTGGCCCAGCAACTGCTCGAGCGCTTCGGCGGACTGTCGGGGCTGCTGCACACCGCGCCCGATGACCTCAAGGCGGTCAAGGGCATGGGCGGCAGCGCCAAGCGCTCCGAACTCACGGCGGTGCTCGAACTGGCGCGCCGCGCCATGGGCGAGCGCCTGAAGGAGCGCACGGTGTTCGACTCGCCCGAGGCGGTCAAGCAGTACCTGCAGATGCACATCGGCTCGCGCCCGCACGAGGTGTTCGCAGTGCTGTTCCTCGACGTGCAGCACCGCCTGCTCACGCTCGAGGAGCTGTTTCGCGGCACGCTCACGCAGACCAGCGTCTACCCGCGCGAGGTCGTCACCCGCGCCCTGCACCACCAGGCCGCGGCCGTGGTGCTGGCCCACAACCACCCCAGCGGCAGCATCGAGCCCTCGCGCGCCGACGAATCGCTCACGCAGACGCTGCGCGCCGCGCTGGCGCTGGTCGACGTGCGCGTGCTCGACCACGTCATCGTGAGCCCGGGCCAGAGCTTCTCGATGGCGGAACGGGGACTGATCTGATGGCTTCTTCTTCCCGTCCTCCCGCCCTGAAAACCCTCGCTGACCTCAAGCAGGTGCAGCGCGTGCTCGCCGAAACCCGCGAGCGCGAAGCCGCCGAGGCCGCCGCGCGGGCCGCAGCCGAGCGCAAGCGCGCTGCCGAGAAAGACCTGTTCACGCGCGCCATCGGCGCCACCGAACCGCTGCGCCGCAAGGCCGCGGTGCCGCTCGCGCCCGAGCCGCCCGCGCCCATTCCGTTTCAGCACCAGCTCGACGAGCAGCGCGTGCTGCGCGAATCGCTGTCCGACGAGTTCGACGTGACCACGCTGCTCGACGTCGACGACGCCATGAGCTTTCGCCGCCCCGGCATCGGCACCGACATCACGGCGCGGCTGCGCAAGGGCGACTGGTCGATCCAGGGGCAGGTCGACCTGCACGGCCTGCGCAGCGACGAGGCGCGCGAGGCGCTCGGTGGCTTCATCCGCAATGCGCACAAGCAGGGGCTGCGCTGCGTGCGCGTGGTGCACGGCAAGGGCCTGGGCTCGCCCGGCAAGCAGCCGGTGCTCAAGACCAAGACGCAGCGCTGGCTGATCCAGAAGAACGAGGTGATTGCGTTCGTGCAAGCGAAGCCGGCCGAAGGCGGGGCCGGGGCGCTGGTGGTGCTGCTGGCGCCCGTGCGGCGCTGACTTGCGTGCCTTGCTCCTTCCCCTTCCGGGGGAAGGTCGGGATGGGGGCACGCGGCCTTCGAGGCTGCACAGCGTTGGAGGCCGCGTGCCCCCACCCCTGCCCTCCCCCAGCGGGGGAGGGAGAAGTTCAGGTCACTTGCTCAGGTCGACCTTGTAGACCGAGCGGCCCTTGCCGCTGTCATCGTCCGCCTTGAGCAGCGAGATGTTCGCCAGTCCCGCATCGGTCGCAGCACTCAACTGCCCCTGCCCCGACGTGATCGTCACATTCCCCGCCGTCGTCACCTTGGTGAAGCGCCAGCTGCGCGCCGCGCCGTCCGCCGCGCGCGTGATCGTCTTCTTCGCCTTGATGTACGCGATCAGCACGTCGCGGTTCGCATCGGGCGAGGCGTAGATCGTCGCGCGCCCGTCCAGCGCCGGAATGAAGCTCGCACCACTCGTCGCGCGGTAGTTGTTCGTGGCAATCACGAACTCCTTCGCCGGGTCGATGGGCGCGCCCAGGTACATGAGGTTCTTGATGCGGCTGCCCACGGCCTGCGTCACGTCGATCTCGTACTGCATGTCGGGCGTGGTGAACATGTCGAAGTTGTAGCCCGGGAAGGTGCTGATCAGCGGCTGGTCGGTCGTGAGCGCCGGGTCGATCCTGTTGAAGCGCTTGGCCGCGGCCTCGAGCCAGCCCTTGATCTCGGCGCCCGTCACCTTCACCGCGTACACCGTGTTCGGGTACAGGTACAGGTCGGCGGCGCTGAAGATCGCCAGGTTGCCCACGGCCACGTCGGTGTAGTCGCGCCCGCCCTCGAAGCCCGACTTGAAGGGCGCACTCACCGACAGCACCGGCAGGCCGGCGTACTGCGGCAGGCTGGCCTGGATGTAGGTCTTCACGTAGTCGGCCTGGGCCTGGTTCACGATCTGGATCGCGCCCGGGTCGCCCACGTCGGCAAAGAAGGTGTTCATGCGGAAGTCGGTGCTGCCGATGGGCGTCTTCACGTAGTCGATCGCGGCCTGGTGCTGGGTGTCGACCAGCGGTGCCACGCTCGGGTCGGCGTCGACGTACACGGCCTTGCCCGCGCCGTCCTTGCCGGTCTGCGTGGAGCGCGCCTCGACCAGCGTCTTGCTCTTGTCCACGCCCCAGGCCTTGCCGTCCCACACGAGCTCGAGCTTCACGAGCCCCAGCGCCTTGCCCCACGAGCTGGGCATCACGGCCGGCACGCCGTTGACGGTGCCGGCGGCGTTGTCCACGCCGGGCTGCGTGTAGCCGGGCTTGGCGCCGCGGTCGGGGAACAGGCCGTGCTGGTGGCCCATCATCAGCACGTCGATGCCGGGCACCTTCGACAGGTACAGGCCCGGACTTTCCATCGTCGGCGAGTACGGCGAGGCGTCGAGGCCGCCGTGCTGCAGCGCGACCACGATGTCGGCGCCCTTCTCACGCAGCTCGGGCACGTAGCGCTTGGCCGCTTCGACCGCGCCCTCGGTGCGCAGCTTGCCTTCGAGAAAACGCTTGTCCCAGTTCATGATGCCGGGCGTGGTGAAGCCGATCACACCGACCTTCACCGGCACCGTCACGCTCTTGCCATCCGGCGCGGTGGCCGTGAACTGCTTGGTGACGATGGTGTACGGCGCGACGAGCGGCTTGCCGCTCTTGAGGCTGTGCACGTTGGCCACCACCATCGGAAAGCTTGGGCCCGCGCATTTCTTGCTGCCGTCCACGCCCTCGACATCGAGGCCGCCGCCGAGCACCTGGTTGAGAAAGTCCAGGCCGTAGTTGAACTCGTGGTTGCCCAGCGTGCCAGCGTCGAAGCCGGTGGCGTTCATCACCTTGTAGATCGACAGCGGCTGCGTGCACGGGATGCGGCTGACCAGCGCTTCGTAGTCGGCCAGCGCGGTGCCCTGGATGGTGTCGCCGTTGTCGAACAGCATCGTGTTCGCGAACTCCTTGCGCGCGGCGTTGATGAGCGTGGCAGTGCGCTCGTAGCCGTACGACTTGTCTTCGGCGAGCTTGAAGTAGTCGTAGCTGCGCACGTTGAAGTGCAGGTCGGTCGTTTCGAGCAGCGCGACCGTGGCGCGCGTGCCGGCGGCCACGGGCGCCGGGGCAGGCGCGGGCGCAGGAGGCGGAACGATCGGGGGGAACGTGGTGCCGCCTCCGTTGCCACCGCCACAGGCGGTGAGCACGGCGGCCAGGACGGCGGCACAGGTGGACATGGGGGCGAGGCGCGCCAGCGACGCGGCCACTGCGTTGTTCATCGAGAGGTCTCCCTGCGGATATGAGGAAGGACCAGTCTCCGAAAGCCGGGTGACAGACCGGTGAATCCGGGCCTGTCGTGCAGCGCCGTTGCGACAGCCGTTGCGTCAGATTTACGCCAGGTGATTCTTTAGTGGTACCGCCGCGTCCGCCACCGCCTCGGGCGCGGGGCTGCGGCCCGCTTCGAGCAGCTTGCGGCTCATCATGTGATCGACCGGCGCGTTCACCGATTCGACGCACACGAGCTGGCCGTCGACGTAGTGGAACAGCGAGAACGCTTCGGGCTTTGGCCCTGCGCGACGCACGCTCGACAGGCCCGGCGTGCCTTCGGCCGGCATGAGGCCCGCCATCTGCAGGCGCAGGCCGCCCTGGTCGGACCAGAACCATGCGACCGCGTCGTGATCGCGCGCCGCGCCGGTCAGCGTGGCCACGGCCGTGCGTGCCTGGTCGTTCGCGTTCTGCACCGATTCGAGCCGCAGCACGCGGCCCGCGCGGCGGTCGGGGAAGCGCGTGCAATCGCCCACCGCAAGCACGTCGGCCGCGCTGGTCTGCATGTGGCCGTCGACCACGATGCCGTCGGCGCACTCGAGGCCCGCGGCCTGCGCGAGCGCGGTCTCGGGCACCGCGCCGATGCCCAGCAGCAGCAGGTCGATCGGCTGCTTCACGCCGTTGACCTCGACCGACACGAGCCGGTCGCCCATGACCTCGAAGGCGCCGGTCTGCGCACCCAGCACGATGTCGATGCCGGCCGCGCGGTGCGTGGCGAGCACGTGCGCCGACAGCTCGGGCGACACGGCACGGCCCAAGAGGCGCGGCGCGCACTCGATCACCTGCACGCGCTTGCCCAGCGCCTGCGCGGTGGCCGCCACTTCGAGGCCGATGAAGCCGCCGCCCAGCACCGTGACCTGCTGCGCATCCGCCAGCCGCGTGCGCAGGCGATGTGCTTCGTCGGCGGCGCGCAGGCTCGCCACGTTCTCCAGGCCTTGCGGCAGGCCAGGCATCTGGCGTGCGCGCGTGCCGGTGGCCAGCACCAGGCGCTCCCACGGCAGCACCGCGCCCGAGCGCAGCGTGACGGTGTGCGCCTCGCGGTCGATGCCCACGGCGGCGTCGCCCAGGTGCAGCGTGATGCCCGCTTCGCGGTACCAGTCGGCAGCCTTGTGCGGCTGCGTGGTTTCGTCGGCACTCTTGAGGAAGGCCTTCGACAGCGGCGGACGGTGATAAGGCTCGCAGGCCTCTTCGCAGACCAGGTGCACGCGCGCGCCCTGCCCGGCTTCCGCCAGGCCCGCGCAGAGCTGGGCCGCGGCGTGGCCGCCGCCGATGATGACGATGGAATTCATGGAGAACAGTCTTTCGGGAATCGTTGTCGGGTCACTCGCCGCGGTTGCGCATCCAGTCGGCGGTTTTGAAGAAGGAGTCCCTGAGGCGTGCGCGCAGGTCTTCGGGCACGCCGGTCTCGCCCATCGCCTGGTCCATGCAGGCCAGCCACTGGTCGCGTTCCTTGATGCCGATGCTGTGGCCGCCGATGGCCTGCGGCAGGTGCCGCGCGCGCAGCATGGGGTGGCCGAAGCGGTCGGTGTAGTGGGCGGGCCCGCCGAGCCAGCCGCACAGGAACCAGAACAGGCGCTGGCGCGCGTTGTCCAGGTCGGTGCCGTGCACGGCGCGCAGTTGCGCGTAGGCCGGCTCGAGGTCCATCAGGTCGTAGAAGCGCTCGACCAGCGCCGCCACCTTCGGCTCGCCGCCGATCCACTCGAAGGGCGTGCCGGCGGGCGGTTTGTCTTGAATCTGCATGAAAGCGAGTATCCCCTCGGGCCGCTCTAGAGTTGGATCAGATCGGGAATGCCCACATCGGTGCTCACGTCGACCGTGTAGTCCACGCCCTCGACGGCAAAGCCGAACAGGCGCAGAAACTCGGTCTTGTAGCCCGCGAAATCGGTCAGCTCGTTGAGGTTCTCGCCGGTGACCTGCGGCCAGAGTTCCTGCACGCGGGCCTGCACCTGCGGCGCCAGTTCCTTGTAGTCGGCGCGCAGGCGGCCTTCGTCGTCCAGGTGCGGCGTGGCGCCGTACAGGCTGTCGGCGTACAGGCCGTGCACCTGCTCGATGCAGCCCTCGTGCGTGCCTTCGGCCTTCATCACCTTGAACAGCAGCGACAGGTACAGCGGCATCATCGGAATGGCCGAACTGGCCTGCGTGACCACCGCCTTCAGCACCGACACGCGCGCGTCGCCGCCCTTGGCGGCCAGCTGCGCGCGGATGTCCAGCACCTTCTCGTCCAGATCCTTCTTGGCGGCGCCGATGGAGCCGTTCCAGTAGATGTCGTGCGTGATCTGCTCGCCCAGGTAGGTGAAGGCCGTGGTCTTGGCGCCGTCGGCCAGCACGCCGGCCTGCTGCAGCGCGTCGATCCACATCTGCCAGTCTTCGCCGCCCATGACGGCGACGGTGTTGTCGATCTCTTCCTGCGTGGCGGGCTCGAGCACCGATTCCTTCACGGTCCCGCTGTCGGTGTCCAGGCCGCGCAGCGTCACGGCCTTGCCGATGGGCTTGAGCACGGAGTTGAAGACCTGGCCGGTCTTGGGGTGCGTGCGGCGCGGCGCGGCCAGGCTGTAGACCACGAGGTCGACCTGGCCGAGGTCCGCGCGGATGGTCTCGATGGCCTGCTGCTTCACCGCGTCGGAAAAGCCGTCGCCGTTGATCGTCTTGGCGTAGCGCCCTTCGGCCGTGGCGGCGCGGTGGAAGGCGGCGGTGTTGTACCAGCCGGGCGAGCCGGGCTTGGTCGCGCTGCCCGCGCGTTCGAAGCACACGCCCAGCGTGTCGGCGCCGCTGCCGAAGGCCGCGGTGATGCGCGCGGCCAGGCCGTAGCCGGTGGACGCGCCGATCACCAGCACGCGCTTGGCGCCGCCCGCGATGGGGGGTTTGGCTTTGACGTACGCGATCTGTTGCCGGACATTGGCTTCGCAGCCCACGGGTTGGGTGGTGACGCAGATGAAGCCGCGCACGCGGGGTTGGATGATCATGAAAAGCTCGCTCGGTAAGACATTCGGGGGACGGCGGCGGGGCACGTCGCGGCGTCGCGAATTTAACCCAGCCGGCAATAGGCCGATTCATCAGCCCCATATGCATATGTCGATTGACGATTTAATAATCTTGGGTTTTATTGATATGGTTCCGGCCTGAATTTCACTCTGGAGAGAGGACGATCCCCACCATGCGCCACACCCTGCTTGCCGCGGCCCTTGCCGCTTCCGCCCTGCTGACCGGCGTTGCCGCCCATGCGGACCAGCTCGCCGACATCAAGAAGAAGGGCGAACTCGTGGTCGGCGTGCTCGGCACCGACGAGCCCGCCACCTTCATCGATCCGAAGACGCGCCAGATCGTCGGCTACGAGGTCGACCTGGTGAACGCCATCGCGAAAAAGATCGGCGTGAAGCCGGTGCTCAAGCAGATCGCCGTGGCCGCGCGCATTCCCGAGCTGCAACAGGGCCACGTGGACCTGGTGGCCGCCGGCCTCACGCACAACAAGGAGCGCGAGGCGCAGATCGACTTCTCGCTCACCACCTTCGTCACCGGCCAGAAGGCCATCGTGAAGAAGACCAGCGGCATCACCGAGGTGCCGCAGCTCGGCGGCAAGAAGGTGCTGACCATCCGCGGCGGCACGCAGGAACCCAACATCCGCAAGGCCGTGCCCACCGCCGAGGTCGTGACCTTCGACACCAGCCAGCAGGCCTTCCAGGCGCTGCAGCAGGGCAAGGGCGTGGGCTACGTCGACGACGAGGCCGCGCTGCTGCGCAGCTACGCCAAGCTGGGCCCGCAGAAGGCGCAGTACGTGGTGCTCAAGCAGAACCTGAGCACCGAGTCGCTGGCCATCGGCATCAAGAAGGGCGAGAGCGGCCTGAAGACGGTGGTGGACGACACGCTGCGCGAACTCGAGAAGTCGGGCGAGGCGCAGAAGATCTTCCTGAAGTGGTACGGCCCGAACACGGCATCGGGCTTCCAGACCCGCGACTTCAAGCTCGAGACCGACAAGATCGACTGAGCCCGCGCGCTCGGCACACCAGGGGCGGGCCGCCATGCGACCCGCCCTTCGCTTTTGAGCGGCACGGCCCGCATGCGTACCATGTGCGCCCCGGCGCCTTTCGCCGTGCCTCCCGTTTCCCATGCCCCTGTTCGACTATTCGCTGCTGCTCACCGGCCAGTACCACGACATGCTGGTCGCGGGCCTGTGGCTGTCGCTGCAGCTGCTCGCGGTCTCGCTCGTCTTTGCGCTGCCGCTGGCGCTGGTGGTGGCGCTGCTGCGGCTCTCGCCGCTCGCGCCGCTGCGCTGGCTCGGCTTTGCGTACGTGGAATCGATCCGCAACATCCCGCTGCTGGCCCACATGCTGTTCTGGTACTTCGGCGCGCCCGAGCTGCTGCCCGAGGGCCTGAAGACCTGGCTCTATGAAGGCCACATCGAGGCCTACAGCGCGATCGTGGCGCTGTCGCTGTACACGGCGGCCTTCATGGCCGAGGACATTCGCAGCGGCATCCGCTCGATCCCGGCCGTGCAGTTCGAGGCCGGCCGCGCGCTGGGCTTCAGCTTCCTGGCCACCATGCGCCGCGTGGTGCTGCCGCAGGCGCTGCGCGTGACCGTGCCGCCGCTCATCTCGCAGACGCTGAGCCTGTGGAAGAACACCTCGATCGCCACGGTGATCGGCGTGGCCGAGCTGATGTACCAGGCCGGGCAGGTCGAGAGCGCGACCTTCCGCAGCTTCGAGTCGTTCGCGTTCGCGAGTGCGGCGTACCTGACGGTGTCGCTGGCCATCACCGGCCTGGCGACCTGGTACCACCACCGCTTCCCGGTGCGGACCATCTGAAGGCGGCGCGCTGATGCTCGAAATCATCCACGACTACTGGGTCTACTTCCTCATTGGGCAATATCCCAACGGCCCGCTCGGCGGCCTGGTGCTCACGCTGCTGCTGGCCTCGTGCGGGCTGGTGCTGGCGCTGCCGCTGGGCATCGTGCTCGGCCTGGCGCGCGTGAGTCCGTGGCGCTGCGTGCGCTGGCCGGTCACGGCGCTGGTGTTCGTGGTGCGCGGCCTGCCGCTGTTGATGGTGATCTTCTGGGCCTACTTCTTCCTGCCCAGCGTCACGGGCGTGAAGACCGACCAGTTCACCACCATGCTGATCGCGCTGGTGATCTTCGATGCCGCCTACCTCGCCGAGATCGTGCGTGCCGGCATCCAGGGCCTGCCGCGCGGGCAGATGGAAACCGCGCGCGCGCTCGGCCTGAGCTACTTCGGCGCGATGCGCCTCGTGGTGCTGCCACAGGCGCTGCGCAGCATGCTGCCCTCGCTGGTGAACCAGTTCGTCTCGACCATCAAGGAGACCTCGCTGGGCTACATCATCGGACTGGCCGAGGTGTCGTTCATTGCCACGCAGATCAACACGCAGGTGTTCACCAAGCCGGCGCAGATCTACCTGATCCTGGGCCTGACCTACTTCATCCTGTGCTTCGGCCTCTCGCGCTTCGCCTACTGGCTGGAGCGCCGGCTCGCGCGCCGCGGCCTTCCCGCCGCGACCCTCAAGGTGCCCGCATGATCGAACTCCAACAAGTCAACAAGTGGTACGGCAGCTACCACGCGCTGGTCGACGTGACCGAAACCATCCACAAGGGCGAGGTGGTCGTGGTGTGCGGGCCCTCGGGCTCGGGCAAGTCGACGCTGATCCGCACCTTCAACCGGCTGGAGCCGATCCAGTCGGGCCGCATCACGCTCGACGGGCAGGACATCCACGCGCCCGGCCTGGACGTGAACGCGTTTCGCTCGCGCATCGGCTTCGTGTTCCAGCAGTTCAACCTGTTCCCGCACCTGAGCGTGCTGCAGAACTGCACCATGGCGCCGATGCAGCTGCACGGCCTGTCGCGCAAGGAGGCCGACGCGCGCGCGATGGCGCTGCTGGAGCGCGTGGGCCTGGCCAACAAGGCCAATGCCTGGCCCGGCGAGCTGTCGGGCGGCCAGCAGCAGCGCGTGGCCATTGCGCGCGCGCTCGCCATGAAGCCGCCGCTGATGCTGTTCGACGAGCCCACCAGCGCGCTCGACCCCGAGATGGTCGGCGAGGTGCTGCTGGTGATGCGCGATCTCACGCGCGACGGCATGACCATGGTCTGCGTCACGCACGAGATGGGCTTCGCGCGCGAGGTGGCCGACCGCGTGCTCTTCATGGACCAGGGCCAGGTGCTCGAACGCGCCACGCCCGACGATTTCTTCAACCGCCCGCAGCACCCGCGTGCGCAGCAGTTCCTGTCCGACATCCGTTCGCCTTTTTCGAGAGACGCATGACCGACTCCTCCCTCCCCCTCATCGACGTCGCGCCGCTGGTGGCCGGCACGCCCGAACGCGCACGCGTGGCGGCGCAGATCGGCGACGCCTGCCGCGCGCACGGCTTCTTCTATGTCACGGGCCACGGCGTCGATGCCGCATTGATCCAGCGGCTCGAAGACCTGAGCCACCGCTTCTTCGACCTGCCCGAGGAAACCAAGATGCAATGGCGCATGGCCCTGGGCGGCCGTGCCTGGCGCGGCTTCTTCCCGCGCGGCGGCGAGCTGACCTCGGGCCGCCCCGACTGGAAGGAAGGCCTCTACCTGGGCACCGAGCTGCCCGCCGACCACCCGCTGGTGCAGGCGAAAACGCCGGTGCACGGGCCGAATCTCTTTCCCGACGTGCCGGACTTTCGCGAGACCATCCTCGCGTACATGGACGCCGTCACGCAGCTGGGCCACCGGTTGATGGAAGGCATCGCGCTGAGCCTCGGCCTGCCTGCGGGCTACTTCGCTGAACGCTACACGGCCGACCCGCTGATCCTGTTCCGCCTCTTCAACTACCCGACGCAGGCCGTGCCCGAAGGACTGGACGTGCAATGGGGCGTGGGCGAGCACACCGACTACGGCCTGCTCACGATCCTGCACCAGGACACCGTGGGCGGCCTCGCGGTGCACACGCCGGGCGGCTGGATCGATGCGCCGCCGGTGCCCGGCGCCTTCGTCTGCAACATCGGCGACATGCTCGACCGCATGACCGGCGGGCTCTACAAGTCGACGCCGCACCGCGTGAAGCGCAACACCTCGGGCCGCGACCGGCTGTCGTTCCCGCTGTTCTTCGACCCGAACTTCGAGGCCCGCGTGCAGCGCATCGAAGGCCTGGCCGGCGCCGACGCGCTGGACGACAGCGCCGAGCGCTGGGACCGCGCCAACGTGCACGCCTTCAGCGGGCGCTACGGCGACTACCTGCTGGCCAAGGTGTCGAAGGTGTTCCCGCAGCTGCGGGACGAAGTGCTCTGAACTGAACTGAACACGGGCCCTGACTTCGTCAGGGAAACCAGCGCGGCACGTGCGGCATCGCGTCGTGCAGCGAATCGAGCACCTGGAAGGCCTGCGCGACGATCGCCTCGGGCGGGTGCTTGAGGTCGGGCACCACCACCACGCGCATCCCGGCGGCCAGCGCGGCCTTGGCGCCGTTCTCGCTGTCCTCGAAGGCGACGCACGCCGCAGGGTCCACGCCCAGGCGCTCGGCCGCGAGCCGGTACAGCGCCGGGTCGGGCTTGGCGCGCGCCACCTCGTCGCCGCCCGCGAAGGCCTCGAAGTGATGGAGCACGTCGAGGCTGCCGAGGCAGGCCGCGATCTGGCCGCGCGTGGACGACGAGGCGACCGCGCAGCGCGTGCCGCGCCCGCGCAAGGCGGTGAGCAGCTCGGCCGCGCCGGGCTTGATGGGAAAGAGCGGCCGGGCGTCGCCGTCGGCGCGCTCCAGCTGCAGCGCGGCGGTCACCTGCGTCGCCGCGTGCTGGTAGGCGGCGGGGCCGCCGAGCAGCGCGGCAAGGATCTGCTTCGACTCGCTCATGGCCAGCCCCACGCATTGCAGGTACTGGGCGTGCGAAAGCTCGACATCGAGCGTGCGGGCCGCGGCGATCCAGGCGGCCATGATGGGGCGCTCCGAATCGATCAGCAGCCCATCCATGTCAAAAATGGCGGCGGTGAACATCGAGGCGAATCCTAAGCGAGCGACGCGGCGGCCATGAAAAAAGGGGCCATCGGCCCCTTGTTTCGAGAAACGGCAATGCTGCCGGTCAGTCCCGCGCCAGCGCCCGGTTCAGCCCCAGCGCCGCCAGCGTGCCGAGCGCGCCCGACAGCAGGTAGATGCTCACGAAGGCCAGGCCGAAGTGGGCCGACAGGCCCAGGGCGACCAGCGGGGCAAAGGCCGCGCCGATGAGCCAGGCCAGGTCGGCCGTGAGGGCCGCGCCCACGTAGCGGTACTTGGGCGCGAAATTGGAGGTCACGGCGCCGGCCGCTTGGCCGTACGACAGGCCCAGGAGCGCAAAGCCCAGCACGATGAAGATGTCCTGGCCGATGCGTCCGCCGTCGAGCAGCGTGGGCGCGAAGCCGCTGAACACGGCGATCATGGCGGCCAGGCCACCGAGCGTGAAGCGACGGCCGATGCGGTCGGCGATCAGGCCCGAGGCCACGATGCCGATGGCGCCGAACACCGCGCCGACCATCTGCACGATCAGGAACTCGGTGATCGACTGGTCGGAGTACAGCGAGATCCACGACAGCGGGAACACCGTGATCAGGTGGAACAGCGCGTAGCTGGCCAGCGCGGCGAACGCGCCGATCAGCAGGTTGGCGCCCTGCGAGCGGGTCAGCTCGACCACGCTGGTGGGCTGCAGCTCGCGCTCTTCGAGCAGGCGCGCGTACTCGTCGGTGGCCACCAGGCGCAGGCGCGCGAACAGCGCCACGACGTTGATGGCGAAGGCCACGTAGAAGGTGTAGCGCCAGCCCCAGTCGAGGAAGTCGGCCAGCGGCAGGCTGGAATACAGGTACGCGAACAGCGCGCTGGCCAGGAAGAAGCCCAGCGGTGCGCCCAGCTGGCCCAGCATGGCGTACCAGCCGCGCTTGTTGGGCGGTGCGTTCAGCGCCAGCAGCGACGGCAGGCCATCCCACGAGCCGCCCAGTGCCAGGCCCTGGGCAAAGCGGAAGATGGACAGCAGCACGATGGCCGTGAAGCCGATGCTCGCGTAGCCCGGCAGGAAGGCGATGCCGGCGGTGGAGGTGCCCAGCAGGAACAGCGCGATCGTCAGCTTGGTCTCGCGCCCGAAGCGCCGCTGGATCGCCATCGAGATCACGGTGCCGAAGGGGCGCGCGATGAAGGCGAACGAGAAGATCACGAAGGCCCAGAGCACGCCTTCCAGGCGCTGCTCGAAGGGGAAGAACACCGCCGGGAACACCAGCACCGAGGCGATGCCGTAGACGAAGAAGTCGAAATACTCGGAGGCGCGGCCGATGACCACGCCGACCGCGATCTCGCCCGGGGCGATGTGCGAATGGTCGGCGTCTGCGGCGCGGGCGCCGCCTTCGGTCGGGTGCGACACAGGCTGGGCGCCTGGTGGACTGATGCTGGACGTCGTCATCTTGCTAGCTGGCTGGCTGTAATTCGGGTGTCATGCCGGGGCACGACACAGGGGAAATTCTGGACACCCTGTAGCGTCTCACCGAATTGCGTTTACCGCCATAGGACAAAACGTCCAATAGGCGGAATCCCTTGGGCGGCGTAGATTGCAGGGTCATTTTTGCGCGGCCTTCGCACTTTCCTCTCCCGGCATGCACATCCTCAAGACCCTTCGCCGAGCACTTCTGCTGCTTTCCGCCATTTTCCTGGCGGGCTGCAACACGGTGCTGTTGAACCCCTCCGGCGACATCGCCAACCAGCAGGGACGCCTCATCGTCGTCTCCACGGTGCTGATGCTGATCATCATCATTCCGGTGATCGCCCTGACCATCTTCTTTGCCTGGCGCTATCGCCAGTCGAACAAGGAGGCCACCTACAGCCCCGACTGGGACCATTCCACGCAGCTCGAGCTGGCGATCTGGGCCGCGCCGCTCTTGATCATCATCGCGCTGGGCGCGATCACCTGGATCAGCACCCACACGCTGGACCCGTACCGCCCGCTGAGCCGCCTGGACGCGCAGCGCCCGATTCCCGCCGAAACCAAGCCGCTGGTGGTCGAGGTGGTGGCGCTGGACTGGAAGTGGCTCTTCATCTACCCCGAGCAGGGCATCGCCACGGTGAACGAGCTGGCCGCCCCGGTGGACCGCCCGATCAGCTTCAAGATCACAGCCTCGTCGGTCATGAACTCCTTCTTCATCCCCGCGCTGGCCGGCCAGATCTATGCCATGCCGGGCATGGAGACCAAGCTGCACGCGGTGATCAACAAGCCGGGTGAGTTCGACGGCTTCTCCGCCAACTACAGCGGCGCGGGCTTCTCGGGCATGCGCTTCAAGTTCCACGGCCTGAGCCATGACGGCTTCGACCAGTGGGTGGCCAAGGTCAAGACCGGCAAGGAAGGCGAGCTGACCCGCGAGCAGTACAAGAAGCTCGAAGTGCCGAGCGAGCGCGAGCCCGTGCGCCACTACGCCGCGGTCGACCCGGCCCTGTACGACGCCATCCTGAACCTGTGCGTCGACCGCAACAAGATGTGCATGAAGGAAATGATGGCCATCGACGCCGACGGCGGCCTGGGCAAGCCCGGCGCCTTCAACGTCGCCACCAAGCAGGCCTGGCAGGCCGACTCCCTCGACACGCCCAAGCGCAAGTACGTCACCGCGATGTGCACCACCGAAGACTAAGATGTTGCAGAACCTAGACCTGACGAAGCTCGTCTTCGGCCGCCTCTCCTGGGAGGCGATTCCCCTTCACGAGCCGATCCTGCTCGTGACCTTCGCGGCCGTGATCCTGGGCGGCCTGGCGCTGCTGGGCGCCGTGACCTATTTCAAGCTGTGGGGCACCTTGTGGAATGACTGGATCACCAGCATCGACCACAAGAAGATCGGCATCATGTACATCATCCTGGGCCTGGTGATGCTGCTGCGCGGCTTCGCCGACGCACTGATGATGCGGGCCCAGCAGGCCGTCGCCTTCGGCGACAACGCGGGCTTTTTGCCGCCGCACCACTACGACCAGATCTTCACCGCCCACGGCGTGATCATGATCTTCTTCGTGGCGATGCCGCTGGTCACGGGCCTCATGAACTTCGTGGTGCCGCTGCAGATCGGCGCACGCGACGTGGCCTTCCCGTTCCTGAACAACTTCAGCTTCTGGATGACCACCTTCGGCGCCGGCCTCGTGATGGCCTCGCTGTTCGTGGGCGAGTTCGCCAAGACCGGCTGGCTGGCGTACCCGCCGCTGTCGGGCATCCTGTTCAGTCCTGACGTGGGGGTCGATTACTACATCTGGTCCTTGCAGATCGCGGGGGTCGGAACACTGCTCTCAGGCGTGAACCTGCTGGCCACCATCGTGAAGATGCGCGCGCCCGGCATGACCATGATGAAGATGCCCGTCTTCACGTGGACCGCCCTGTGCACCAACGTGCTGATCGTCGCTGCCTTCCCGGTGCTCACGGCCGTGCTGGCCCTGCTGTCGCTGGACCGTTACGTCGGCACCAACTTCTTCACGAACGACATGGGCGGCAACGCCATGATGTACGTGAACCTGATCTGGATCTGGGGCCACCCCGAGGTGTACATCCTGATCCTGCCGGCCTTCGGCATCTTCTCGGAAGTGGTCTCCACCTTCTCGGGCAAGCGCCTGTTCGGCTACGCCTCGATGGTGTACGCCACGGTCGTGATCACGATCCTGTCGTACCTCGTGTGGCTGCACCACTTCTTCACCATGGGCTCCGGCGCCAGCGTGAACTCGTTCTTCGGCATCACGACGATGATCATCTCGATCCCCACAGGGGCGAAGATCTTCAACTGGCTCTTCACCATGTACCGCGGCCGCATCCGTTTCGAGCTGCCCATGATGTGGACCATCGGCTTCATGATCACCTTCGTGATCGGCGGCATGACCGGCGTGCTGCTGGCCGTGCCCCCGGCCGACTTCGTGCTGCACAACAGCCTGTTCCTGATTGCCCACTTCCACAACGTGATCATCGGCGGCGTGCTGTTCGGCATGCTGGCGGGCATCACCTACTGGTTCCCGAAGGCCTTCGGCTACAAGCTCGATCCGTTCTGGGGCAAGTGCTCGTTCTGGTTCTGGATCGTCGGCTTCTGGATGGCCTTCATGCCGCTGTACATCCTGGGCCTGATGGGCGTCACCCGCCGCATGAGCCACTTCCAGGACATGTCGCTGCAGATCTGGTTCCAGGTCGCCGCCTTCGGCGCGGTGCTGATCGCCCTGGGCATCGCCTCGTTCCTGATCCAGCTGGTGGTGAGCTTCATCCGCCGCGAGTCGCTGCGCGACACCACGGGCGACCCGTGGAACGGCCGCACGCTGGAGTGGTCGACCTCGTCGCCGCCGCCGGCCTACAACTTCGCGTTCACGCCGCGCGTGCATGACAACGACGCCTGGACCGACATGAAGGCCCGCGGCTACCAGCGCCCGCTGGACGGCTTCAGCCCCGTGCACATGCCCAAGAACACGGCCGCCGGCTTCATCATCGCGGCACTGAGCGCGGTGTGCGGCTTCGCCCTGATCTGGCAGATGTGGCTCGTGGCCGGCATCGGCTTCGTGGCCATGCTGGCCGCGATCATCGCCCACACCTTCAACTACAAGCGCGACTACTACATCCCCGCGGAAGAAGTCGTTCGCACCGAAGAAGCACGCACGCGCCTCTTGGCCACCGCCCATGTCTGATACCACCGCCCTCCCCTCCCGGAACGCGAACGCACCGGCGTTCGACCTGTTCCACGTCCGCAACGAGGACCACCACCCCGAGAACGGCACGCTGCTGGGCTTCTGGCTCTACCTGATGAGCGACTGCCTCATCTTCGCGTGCCTGTTCGCGGTGTACGGCGTGCTGGGCCGCAACTACGCGGCCGGCCCCTCGGGCGCCGACCTGTTCGATCTGCCGCTGGTGGCGATGAACACCTCGCTGCTGCTGCTGTCGTCGATCACCTACGGCTTCGCGATGCTCGAGATGCAGCGCAAGCGCATGGGCGGCGTGCTGCTGTGGCTGGGCATCACCGGCCTTCTCGGCCTGGGCTTCATCGGCCTGGAGCTGTACGAGTTCGCGCACCTGCTGCACGAAGGCGCCGGCCCGCAGCGCAGCGCCTTCCTGTCGTCGTTCTTCGCGCTGGTGGGCACGCACGGCCTGCACGTGAGCTTCGGCATCATCTGGCTGGTCGTGCTGATGGTCCAGCTGCCCAAGCACGGCTTCACCGCCGCCAACCGCCGCCGCCTGATGTGCCTGTCGATGTTCTGGCACTTCCTGGACGTCGTGTGGATCGGCGTCTTCACCTTTGTCTACCTCATGGGATCGATGGCATGAGCGCCCCCGCACACACCGCCACCGCCGCACACGGCCACGGCGCACACGACAGCCACGGTCACGGCGACCACCACGACGACGGTCCGGTCAGCCACAGCACCTTCAAGGGCTACATGACCGGCTTCGTGCTGGCCGTGATCCTGACCGCGATCCCGTTCTGGCTCGTGATGGGCAAGGTGATCGCCAACCCGAGCACCACCGCCCTCGTCATCCTCGGCTTCGCCGTGGTGCAGATCGTGGTCCACATGGTGTACTTCCTGCACATGGACGCCAAGTCCGAAGGCGGCTGGAACATGCTGGCGCTGATCTTCACGCTGGTGCTCGTGGTCATCACGCTGGCCGGCTCGCTGTGGGTCATGTATCACATGAACACCAACATGATGCCGGCCATGGTCCACGACATGAAGAACATGCCCTGATGGCCCCGGCCGCCCGCCCGCGCTCCGTTGTCACGCGTGCGGCGCTGGCGGTCTGCGCCCTCCTCGCCTTTGCCGGCTTTCTTGCGCTCGGCACCTGGCAGGTCGAGCGCAGGGCCTGGAAGCTCGATCTCATCGCCCGCGTCGACCAGCGCGTGCACGCACCGGCCGCCGACGCGCCGGCGCGACCCGAATGGCCCACGGTCAACGCGGCCAACGACGAATACCGGCACGTGCGCCTTCGCGGCACGCTCCTCCATGACAAGGAAGCGCTGGTGCAGGCCAGCACCCGGTTCGGTGCCGGCTTCTGGGTGCTGACCCCGCTGCGCACCGCCGACGGCAGCGTCGTGCTCGTCAACCGCGGCTTCGTGCCGCCCGAGGCGCGCGAGCGCGCGGCGCGCACCGCGCCCGAGCCCCAGGGCGACACCACCGTGGCCGGCCTGCTGCGCCTGACCGAGCCCAAGGGCGGCTTCCTGCGCACGAACGACCCCGCGGCCGACCGCTGGTTCTCGCGCGACGTGCAGGCCATTGCCGCCGCGCGCGGCCTGGCCGACGTGGCGCCGTACTTCGTCGATGCCGAGGCCGGGCCCGCGCCCGCACAGGCCGCGCCCACCTGGCCGGCCGGCGGCCTGACCGTCATCGCCTTCCCCAACAGCCACCTCGTCTACGCCCTCACCTGGTACGGGCTGGCGCTGATGGTGCTCGGCGCCTATGGGTTCGTGTGGCGCGACGACCGGCGCCGGCGGGCGGCCCCCGGCGGCAGCGGCGAAAATGCACCGCATGCCGACGCCGCACGCCCCGACCCCGCCGATGCCCGCCGCGACTGACAAGCTCGTCGCGGTGGCCGGCGAGCTGCACGCCCCGCGCGCGGGCGTTGCGAGCCTGGACAACGCCATCGGCCACCAGAACATGCAGCAGCTGATCCAGCTGCGCTGGTTCGCCGTGGTCGGGCAGGTGGCCACCATCCTCGTGGTGCACTACGGCTTCGGCATCCGGCTGCCGCTGAACCACATGCTGCAGGTGCTCACCTGCCTCGCGCTGTTCAACATGGTGAGCCTGCTGCGCCTGCGCATCCATGGCCGCGTGACCAACGAAGAGCTGTTCGTCGCGCTGCTGGTCGACGTGGCCACGCTCACGGCCCAGCTGTACCTCAGCGGCGGCGCCACCAACCCCTTCGTCTTCCTGTACCTGCTGCAGGTGATCCTGGGCGCGGTGCTGCTCAAGGCCTGGTCGACCTGGACCATCGTGGTCATCACCGGCCTGTGCTTCGCGGGCCTGGCGCTGTTCTCGCGCCCGCTGCCCTTGCCGCTGGACCACGACCGCGGCCTGTGGAGCCCCTACGTGCAGGGCATGCTGGTGTGCTTCGCGCTCAACGCGGCGCTGCTGGTGGTCTTCATCACCCGCATCAGCCGCAACCTGCGCGTGCGCGACGCGCGCCTGGCCGACCTGCGCCAGCGCGCCTCCGAAGAAGAACACATCGTGCGCATGGGCCTGCTGGCCTCGGGCGCGGCGCACGAGCTGGGCACGCCGCTGGCCACGCTGGCCGTGATCCTGGGCGACTGGCGCCGGCTGCCGCACTTCAGCTCCGACCCCGAGCTGCTGCAGGAAGTGGCCGAGATGGAAGTGCAGATCCAGCGCTGCAAGAGCATCGTGAGCGGCATCCTGCTGTCGGCCGGCGAGACGCGCGGCGAATCGTCCGAAGAGACCACCGTGCGCACCTTCCTGGACGACCTCGTCGAAGAATGGCGCACCACGCGCCCGGTCGAGGAGTTCGACTACGAGAACCTGTTCGGGCAGGACCTGCCCATGGTGTCCGACTCGGCCATCAAGCAGATGGTGTGCAACGTGCTCGACAACGCGCTCGAGGCCTCGCCGCACTGGCTGCGCCTGGAGGCCACGCACGACGCCGACGCGCTCACCATCACCGTCACCGACGCGGGCCCCGGCTTCATGCCGGCCATCCTCGCGGAGTTCGGCAAGCCCTACCAGTCGAGCAAGGGCCGACCCGGCGGCGGGCTGGGCCTGTTCCTGGTGGTGAACGTGGCGCGCACCCTGGGCGGACGCGTCGCCGTGCGCAACCGCCCCGAAGGCGGCGCCATCGTGACCATCACGCTGCCGCTGGCGGCCATCGTGCTCGAAGAGGACGACGAAGCAGCCGCCCCCCTCGCGGACTCCGCCGCCCCCCCAGCCCCGAGCAGCCCATGACCCACACACCCGACACCGCCGAAGTCCGCCAGCTGCTCATCGTCGAGGACGACGAGGCCTTCGCGCGCACGCTCGCGCGCTCGTTCGAGCGGCGCGGCTACGTGGTGGTGCATGCCCGCAACCTCGAGGAGGTGGAAGCGCTGCTCGAGGAAGGCGACGGCCCCTCGCCCGGCTACGCCGTGGTCGACCTGAAGCTCAACGGCGAGGCCTCGGGCCTGGCCTGCGTGCAGATGCTGCACCGGCACGACGCCGAGATGCTGATCGTGGTGCTCACCGGCTTCGCGAGCATCGCCACCGCCGTCGAGGCCATCAAGCTCGGCGCCTGCCACTACCTGGCCAAGCCCTCGAACACCGACGACATCGAGGCCGCCTTCGGCCGCGCCGCCGGCACCACCGAGGTCGAACTGACCAACCGCTCCACCTCGATCAAGACGCTGGAGTGGGAGCGCATCCACGAAATGCTGGCCGAGACCGGCTTCAACATCTCGGAAACCGCGCGCCGGCTCGGCATGCATCGGCGCACATTGGCACGCAAACTCGGCAAACAGCAGGTCAAGTAACATGATCTGCCGGTTTCGCGAATTCTTGCGAAACCAACACCGACCCCGGAGGCTCTGTTCCTGATGACGAATAGCCCGCCGCTGCAGCTGCAGCCCGCCCGTTCCACCGATCTGCAGAAAAAGCAGGCGTCCGCCGCGCGCGACCAGACCGCGATGGAAGAGCTCTTCAACGCCCTGAGCCACGGACTGGGCCTGCTGCTGGCGATCGCCTCGCTGCCGATCCTGGTCTACAGCGCCGCCCAGAAGGGCCAGGCCGCGGCCGTGGTGGGCGCCTCGCTCTTCGCGGGCACGGCCATCGTGCTGTACCTGATCTCCACGCTGTACCACGCGCTGCCCATCGGCCGCGCCAAGGCCTGGTTCAACCGGCTCGACCACGCGGCCATCTACCTGTTCATTGCGGGCAGCTACATGCCCTTTCTGTTCGGCGTGCTGCGCGGTCCCTGGGGCTGGACGCTGTTCGGCGCCGTCACCGCCGCCGCCGTGCTGGGCGTGGGCGCCAAGCTGTTCAACCGCCTGCAGCACCCGCTGTGGTCCACCGGCCTGTACGTGGCGATGGGCTGGATGGCGCTGATGGCGGCGGTGCCGCTGTACGAGCGCATGTCATCGGCGGGGCTGGCCTGGCTCGTGGCCGGCGGGCTGTTCTACACGGCCGGGGCCGTGGTGTTCCTGTTCGACAACAAGGTGCGCTATGCGCATTCGGTGTGGCACCTTTTTGTTTTGGCCGGCAGCACCTGCCATTTCTTCGCCGTGCTCTGGCACGCGCACGGCTGACCGCACGTCCTCAGTAGTGGGGAGGAAGTTCGTCGCGCAGGTTGCGTGCGCCTCCGTCTTGTCCCGCGTTCTGGCTTTGCAGCCTGAGCTGCGCGACCTGCAGGATCAGGCTGTCGATCTGCTGCTGTTGCCGGTAGATCGTCATGTTCAGCTGCTCGAGCAGGTCTTCGGCATAGCTCGACTTGATCTCGAGGTCGTTCAGGCGCTCTGTCACGTCGTTCGGTGAATGTTCCATGCCGCTATTGGACAGGAAGATCCACCGACTTTCCGTGCGACGACACCCTGCCCGACGCCTGCGCATGCGTCCTGGCCTCAAGGTGCCTTGTACGACTTGGTGCTGTACAGCTCGACCGGCAGCTTCTGCAACAGCGACAGGCCCGAGCCGACATCCTTGGGCTTGGACTCGATGTAGTTGAAGAACACGTCGGCATCGAGCACGCCGATGTCCAGGCGCCGCGCCGCGGGCACGGCGGCCAGCGTCTTGTAGCCGTCGCCGCCGCTGGCGTTGAAGCTCAGCACGAACAGCTTGTAGGTCTTGTCTAGGTCGAGCGGGCCCCACACGCCGGTGCCGGGCGCGCGCACCTCGATGTTGCTGGCGCGCTGACCGTTGGCCTGCGTGGCGTCGACGTCGAAGCGCAGGCCGCCGGTGTAGGGGTACGGGCCGGTGGAGCCGCCCGGGCCGTACACGGCCTGCAGGCCGTCTTCGAGCATGCCCTTGACCTCGCGGCCGGTGACGTCGAGGCGGAACAGCATGTTGCCGAAGGGCAGCACCTGGATCACGCTCGCCGCCGTGACGTTGCCCGGCACCAGCGGAATGCGCGCGCCGCCGCCGCTTTGCAGCGAGATGTCGGCGCCGCCGTACTTGCTGTGGCCGATCTCCAGATAGGCCTGCGCCGCCATCTGCTGGATGTCGCCGCCGCGCAGGCTCACGCTGCCCAGCGCGTTGCACGAGACGCTGGAACGCGAGTAGTCGACGGTGCCCGTGCCGCCGGGCACGCGGCGCGAGCACAGCTCTTCGGTCACGGTGGCCACCAGCGTGGTGTTGAACACCGCCACCTTGTCCTTGAAGGGCTGCAGCACGGCAGTGGCCGTGGAGTCGGGCGCGGTCACGCGCAGGAAGCCGCTGGCCGCCACGTCGGCCAGGAGGGCGCTGCGCTGGTTGGCATCGACGGCCTTGCCGCCGACGCGGAAGTCGTCGCCGATCAGCACGTGCGGCGTGCCGCTGCAGGCCGTGACGTCGCCCTTCTCGTCGAAGCTCACCTTCAGTTCGCCCACCACCTGGCTGTACTCCCAGGCGTGGACCAGGCAGACCTTCTTGCCGTCCTTGTCGGTCAGGGCCGTGGGGTAGGCGCCGGCCGGCGAACCCACGCCATAGCGGGTGAGCGCGTCGGGGCCGATGAGCGTGTGCGAGTCACCGCCCACCACGACGTCGACGCCGCTCAGGCGCGACGCGACCTGCTTGTCGTATTCGTAGCCGATGTGGCTCATGACGACGATCTTGTTCACGCCCTGGGCGCGCAACAGGTCGATCTCGCGCTGGGCGGCGACGGTTTCGTCCTCGAAGGTGGTGTCGGGGTCGGGGCTGGACGAGGCCTTGGTCTTGCCCGCGATGGTCAGGCCGACCAGGCCGATCTTCTCGCCGCCGCGTTCGAGCACCGTCGAGCGCTTCACGTAGCCGGGCGCCTTCGACGGGTGCAGCGCCGAGTTGGCGCCGAAGTTCACGTTGGCGCTGAGCACCGGCGTCTGGCACGTGCCCTTGCGCAGCAGGTCGAGAAAGCCCTTCAGGCCGGTGTCGCCCTTGTCGAACTCGTGGTTGCCCAGCGTGAAGGCGTCGAAGCACACGGTGTTCATCAGCGCCGCATCGGCCTCGCCGTCGGCGCCCGCGCGGTTGAAGTACAGGGTGCCGGTGAGCGCGTCGCCGGCATGCAGCTTCAGCACGTTCGGCGACTGGGCGGCCAGCGCCTGGATCGCCGCGGTGACGCGCGGAAAGCCCGCCGCATTGACCGTGACCGCCACCGGCGCGCCGCCGCCTGCGTTGAGCTGCAGCGTCTTGTCCTTGGCTTCGAGGTTGGAGTGGTGGTCGTCGATGTGCAGGATCGTGAGGTCGATCGCCTTGCCCTGCGGCGCGGGCGCGGGGGCTGGTGCCGGCGGCGGCGCCACGGCGATCGGCGGGAACGCGACACCGCCGCCCCCACCGCCACCGCATGCGGCCATCACGCAGGCTGCAATCACCGTGGCAGCTGCTCCCACGACCCGTCGACTGTTGTTCCTCACCATCTCGCACTCCGCTCCTGTTGATCGAGCGGGGATGCTGGCAACGGCGCATGACGTGTCCATGAAAGCACCTCATCGGGTGCGGGGTGAGGCGCCTTACGCGTTCTGACCGAGTGCTTCAGCGTGGCCTCGTGCAGGCTCATCGCCGCGCAGGAATGCAAACACCACGACCGCCGTCAGCACCGTCACCCCGGCCAGCACGCACAACAGCGTCCCGAACGCCACGCCATACGCCTGCAGCAGCGCCGCGCGGTCCATGCCCGGCAGCAGAGCCAGCGCCTGCGCCAGGTCGCCCGTCGCCACGCGCTGCGCCGCCTGCGACACCGCGACGGACGAAGGCGACGATGACGCCTTCAGTTGCAGCGCCACGAGGGCCGTGAGCCCCGCCCCCACCAGCGCCAGCGCGATGCCCTCCCCCGCGACGCGCACCGTGTTGAAGATGCCCGACGCCATGCCCGCCCGCTCGCGCGGCACCACGCTCACGGCCAGGCCGTCCATCAGTCCCCAGGGCAGGCCGATGCCCGCGCCGATCAGCAGCAGCGGGCCCACGAGGCCGTGCAAGGGCGTGCCCGGCGCGCAGCGGCTGAGCCACACAAGCCCCGCCGCGCACACCAGCAGCCCCACGGCCGAAATCACACCCGCCGAGAACCGGTGTGCAAGCCACGCCGCGAGCGTCGGCACCACGAGGATCGGCCCCGACAGCGCGAACATGAAGCCGCCCGCCTCCAGCGCGCTGCGCCCCTCGAGCCCGATGAAGCGGATCGGCAGCAGCACCAGCAGCACGACAAAGCCGTAGGCCGGCGCCGCGGCCAGCAGTTGCACGCCGACGAAGCGCGGAAAGCGGAACAGCGACAGGTCGAGCATCGGATGCGCCACGCGCCGCTCGATGGCGATGAAAGCCGCGCCCATGGCCAGCGCGCCGGCCAGCGCCGCGAGCACCCACGGGCTGCCCCAGCCGCTGTCGGGCGCCTGCAGCACGCCCAGCGTGAGCAGGCTCAGTGCGGCCGTGAAGCTGAGCGTGCCCGGCACGTCCAGCCCCCTCGCCTGCGGGTTGCGCGACTCGCGCATGCGCGGCGCGGCCAGGCCCAGCGCAACGAGGCTCACGGCGCCGGGGCTCAGCATCACGGCGTGCCAGCCGACGGTGTCGGCCAGCCAGCCCGAGAGGATCGATCCGCACGACAGCCCCACGCCGAACGAGGTGCCGATGAGGCTGAACGCCCGCAGCCGCGCCGGCCCGTCGAACAGCTGCGCCAGCGCAGCCGTGCCGGCTGCGAAAGCGGCTGCCGAGCCCAGCCCCTGCACGGCGCGCGCGAGATCGAAGGCGACGATGCCCGGCGCCAGCGTCAGCAGCGCGCTGCTCAGCGCCACCACCGCCAGGCCCAGCAGGAAGACGCGCTTGCGCCCATACGCATCGGCCAGCGCGCCGGCCGCCATCAGCGTGGCGCCGAAGCTCAGCATGAAGGCGTTGGTCACCCAGTTGAGTTGCACCGGCGTGCCGCCCAGCGCGTCGCGGATCGCGGGCAGCACCACGGCCGGGCCGGTGAAGCTCAGCGGCATGCCGAGCGCGGCCAGGCAGACGGCGGCGAGCAGCCAGGCCTTGTGGGAATCGGGGGAGGACATCGGGAGGGCTTTCACGCGGGAGAAGGAAAAGGAAGGAAATGCGTGAAGCGAAGATAAAAAGGATTCAATGAAACGAAAATGGGCCTTCAGCTCCTCACACTGCCAACCCCAGGTTGCCAATCAAGCCCATGGACAGCTTCAGCGGACTCGAATCCTTCGTGCGGGCGGCCGACCTGCAGAGCTTTGCGCGGGCGGGCCGCGACCTGGGCATCTCGGCCTCGGCCGTGGGCAAGAACGTCGCGCGGCTCGAGGCGCAGGTGGGCGTGCGGCTGTTCCACCGAACCACGCGGCAGGTGCGGCTCACGGCCGAGGGCGCGATGTTCCATGAGCGCTGCCGCCGCATCCTCGACGAGCTCGGCGATGCGCGCGCCATGCTGCAGGACGCCGTCGCCACACCGCGCGGCCGCCTGCGCGTGAGCCTGCCGACCATCGGCTACCGCTTTCTGCTGCCGATCCTGCCGGCGTTCAAGGCACGCTTTCCCGAGATCGAACTCGACCTCGACTTCAACGACCGGCTGGTCGACGTGGTGGCCGAAGGTGTCGACGTGGCCATCCGCAGCGGCGAGCTGGTCGACTCACAGCTCGTGGCGCGCCGGCTCGGCCCGTTCAGCTTCGTGCTCGCCGCCTCGCCGGCCTACCTGGCGCAACACGGCGTGCCGCAAGTGCCGGCCGACCTCGCCCGTCACAGCTGCCTGCGCTACAAGTTCGTGACCGGCGGAAAGATCGAGGACTGGGACCTGCCCGGCCTGCCGCCCCAGCTGCCGCCGGGCCTGGTCTGCAACAACATGGAAGCCATGCTGGGCGCCGCCGTCGCGGGCCTGGGCATTGCGTACATGCCCGACTTCCTGGCGCGCGACGCGCTGCGCCGTGGTGAACTGCAGCGCGTGCTCGCCGCGCACCTCGTGCGGCAGGGGCAGTTCTCGGCGCTGTGGCCTTCGAGTCGGCAGTTGTCGCCGAAGGTGCGGGCGTTTGTCGACTTCGCGAGCGAACACATGTTCACTGCGACCGCCGACGAGGAAGAGAAAGACAACCGCCCGCCGCACCGCTGAACGGCGGGCGGGGCCGGTGCGTCAGGCCGCGACCGCGAGGTCGGGCGCTTCGACCGGCTGCGGCGCTGGTGCAGCCGCCACGGGGGCCGGCTGCGGTTGCACGGGCGCAGCCGTGCGGCCCCACAGTGCCGCCAGTGTGTCCAGCGGGAACAGCGTGCGTGCATCTTCCGGCGTCGCCGCGCGCACCGTGGTGCCTGCCACGTCGTCGATGTGGGCCGCGCGCACGGCGTCGGGGCAGTGCGCCGGCACCATGAACGGCGAGTGCGTGGTGTAGAGGATCTGGTGGCCGAAGTCGTTCTCCAGGTGCGCGAGCAGATCGGCCTGCGAGCGCGCATGCAGGTGCAGCCCGGGCTCGTCGAGCAGCAGCACGACGTCACCGGCGGCCACACCCCGGGTGCCGGCGAAGAACGCGATGTAGAACGAGAAGAACCACTGGAAGCCACGGCTGCGCTCGTCGAGGTTCACCTCGACTTCGTAGGCGCCGTTCGGGTCCGACACCAGCGTCTCCAGGTGCTGCCCGTCGAGGTTGAAACGGATCTTGAGCGGGCGGTCCTTCCACAGCCGGCGGATCTCGGCGGTCACGACGGCACCGGCCCGGTTCACCAACTGATTGCGCGTCGCCAGGTCGTTCTTCGCCAGCAGGTCCTGCAGCTGCTGCGGGTCGAGCCCCGCCACCTGGCACAGCTTCTCGAAATTGCGCTCGCCCGCCGTGCGCTCGCCCCAGCCCTTGCGCGTGAGGTATTCGGCGATGTTCTGGCGGCCGGGCAGCGAGGCGTAGTCCTCGACGTAGATGAAGCGCGGCAGTTTCTCCAGCACCCAGGCGCGGGCGCGGGCCAGCGCGGGCTGGTCGTTGTCGATCGTGCGTGCCAGCTCCTCGAGCTCGGTCAGCATCTGCGCCTGCTTGTCGGCGATCTCGGCGCCGGCCGTGGCCAGCGCCTGGCGCAACGCCTGCAGCGCCAGCAGCGCGCCGGCCGACCACTTGACGAAATCGGGGCTCGGGATCATCGCGGCGTCGAAGGCGTCGGCCTCCTGTTCGAGCGGCGCCTTCAACTCGTCGGCGACCTTCTCGGCCGCGGCCTTCACGGCGGGCACGATCTTGCGCACCTTGGCCTTGATGTCGCTCACGTCGATCGACAGCGGGCCCAGGCCCTCGAAGCCGGTCGTGCGCGTGGCGCCGTAACCGCGCCCGGCCGTGACCTGGCGCACGCCGGCCGCGCGCGGCAGGATGGCGGCGAGCGCCAGCTGTTCGGAGGCATCGAGGTCCCAGCGCGTGTGCACCACCGGGGTGTCGTCGGTGCATTCGTCCAGGCGGCGGTGCCGGGGAAAGTCCTTGATGGGGCTGAGTGCCGTGAGCCCGTCGGTCGGGTTCAGGCTGTGCAACGCGCGCAGCAGGTTCGACTTGCCGCTGTCATTTCGGCCGAGGATCGCTGTGATCTGGGAGGAATCGATGGAGCCGCTGTCGTGGATCGAGCGATAGTTGGTGATCTGGAATGACGCCAAGCGCATGCAGGAATTTCTCTTCTGAATTGAATACGGGGCCGGGGAATGTATTGCATCCCCGGCCCCGTCCTGCCGATCGCGGAAGAAAAAAACTGTACGGGCCTGCGCGGCCCTACTCGGCCGCGCGGCGCAGCGTGTCGACCACCGGCCGGCGCAGCACATCGCGCAGGCCCCACCACCCCGCCGCCAGCGCGAGCACCGCACCGGCCAGCGCGCCGGCCACCGGCAC
This sequence comes from Variovorax sp. FW301-JW7, assembly GCF_058788795.1. Classification (NCBI taxonomy): domain Bacteria; kingdom Pseudomonadati; phylum Pseudomonadota; class Betaproteobacteria; order Burkholderiales; family Comamonadaceae; genus Variovorax; species Variovorax sp. FW301-JW7. Next base: position 209,989 of record NZ_JBYTBC010000002.1, on the reverse strand, counting down.
GAGCGGCGACGCGGTCCAGGTGAACTCGAACACGTAGCGCGCCAGCCCCCAGCCGATCACCGAGGCCACGATGCTCGCCAGGAAGCCCGCGAGCAGGCCGACGCCCACCAGCTCAGCACGCTGCACCTGCCGCAGCAGGCTGGCGCGTGCGCCCACCGCGCGCATCACGGCGAACTCGCGCGCGCGCTCCTCGCGCGTGGCGGTCACGGCGGCGAACAGCACCACCAGCCCGGCCGCCAGCGTGAAGCCGAACAGGAACTCGACCGCGCGCACCACCTGGTCGAGCACGCGCTGCACCTGGTTGATGGTGGCGCTCATGTCGACGTTGGTCACATTGGGGAAGCTGCGCACCAGCGCGTTGTCGAAGCCGCGCGTCTCGGGCGCACGGAAGGCGCCCATGTAGGTCACGGGCACGTCGGCCAGCGAGGCCACGGTGTACATCACGAAGAAGTTGGCGTGCAGCGAGCCCCAGTCGACCTTGCGCAGCGAGGTGATGCGCGCGTCGTTCTGCATGCCGCCGATGTCGAAGCGCAGGGTGTCGCCCAGCTTCAGGCCCAGCGTCTGGGCCAGGCCTTCTTCCACGCTCACCTCGTTCTTCGCCTCGGGCGTCCAGGCGCCGGCGGTGACGCTGTTGTGCGCGGGCGCATCGGTGCTGTTGCTCAGGTTGAACTCGCGGTCCACCAGGCGCTTGGCGCGGTCCTCGGTGTAGTCGTCGGGCGTCACGGGCTTGTCGTTGATCGCCACCAGCCGGCCGCGGATCATCGGGTACCAGTCGAACTTGGCGACGCCCGCGTCGCGCAGCGTCTTCTGGAACGCCTCGCTCTGCTCGGGCATCACGTTGATGACAAAGCGGTTGGGCGCGTCGGGCGGCGTGGCCTTGCGCCAGCTCGCCACGAGGTCGGTGCGCAGCAGCACGAGCAGCACCAGCGCCAGCAGGCCCACGGCCAGCGCGCTGACCTGCACCACGGCGTAGGCCGGCCGCGCCGATATCTGCCGCGTGGCCAGCACCAGCCAGCGCGGCGCGGTGGTCTCGCTGACGCTGCGGCGCAGCACCTTCACCGCCAGCCAGCTCAGCAGCGCGAACACGGCCACGGCACCGGCAAAGCCGCCGACCGCAATGAGGCCCAGCTTGAGGTCGCTGCTGGCCGCCATCAGCAAGGCTGCGAAGCCCGCCACTCCGATGCCGAGCACGGCGAGCGACGCGGGCTTGAGCCCGCCCACATCGCGCCGGATCACGCGCAGCGGCGGCACGCGCGCCAGCTGCAGCACCGGCGGCAGGCCGAAGGCGAACAGCAGCGTGAGCCCCATGCCCAGGCCGAAGGCCACGGGCCACAGCGTGGCGGCGGGCAAGGCGGTCTCGACCAGCCCGGCCAGCAGCAGCACGAACACGTAGTGCACGGCGAAGCCGATGGCCACGCCGATCGCGCTGGCCACAGTGCCGATCACGGCGAACTCGAAGGCGTAGGCCGCGGCGATGGTGCGCTGGCTCTGGCCCAGCACGCGCAGCATGGCGCAGTCGTCCAGGTGGCTGGCCGCGAAGCCGCGCGCGGCCAGCGCCACGGCCACGGCCGACAGCAGCGCCGCGAGCAGCGCGACCAGGCTCAGGAATTTCTCGGCGCGGTCGAGTGTCTGGCGCATCTCGGGCCGGCCGCCTTCGAAGGAGTCGAGCCGCACGCCGCGCAGCTCGCCCTTCTTGATGGTGGCGTCGGCCCATTCGGTGAAGCGCTTCACGGCGGCATCGTCACCCGCCACGGCATAGCGGTAGCCCACGCGGCTGGCCGGCTGCACGAGGCCGGTGCGCGCCACGTCGGCCTGGTTGAGCATCACGCGCGGCGAAAAGCTCATGAAGCCCGCACCCCGGTCGGGTTCCAGCGTGATCACGCGGCCCACGCGCAGGCCGGTGTCGCCCAGCAGCAGCGTGTCGCCGACCTTCAGGCCCAGCGAGTCGAGCAGCGAGGCATCGACCCAGACCTCGCCCGACGCCGGCACGTCGCGCGTCACGGTGCCCGCGCCCTCGGCCGTGGTGGCCGTCTGCAGGTTGCCGCGCAGCGGATAGCCCGGCGTCACGGCCTTCAGGGCCACGAGCTTGCTGGCGCCGCCCTGGGCGTCTTCGGCCCGCGCCATGGTGGGAAAGCCGAAGGTGCCGGTGCCCGCAAGGCCCAGCGACTTCGCCTGTGCAATGAAAGTTTCGGGCGTCGGGTTGTCGCTCACGACCACCGCGTCGCCGCCCAGCAGCTGGCGCGCGTCGCGCTGCAGCCCGCCCTGCAATCGGTCGGCGAAGAAGCCGACCGCCGTGAGCGCGGCCACGGCCAGCACCACGGCCACGATCAAGAGGCGCAGCTCGCCGGCGCGCAGGTCGCGCCAGAGCGTGCGCCAGCCAAGGCGAAGGGAAGCGTTCATGGCGCGAACGATAGCCGACGCCTACCGGCACCGGCGGACTCAAGGGTTATTGCCGCACCGGCCCCTTGTCTTGCTCCTTCCCCTCCCGGGGGAAGGTTGGGATGGGGGCACGCGGCGCTCGCACGACGGTTGTGCCTGATCGAACGCCGCTGGCCCCACCCCTGCCCTCCCCCAGCGGGGGAGGGGGAAATACCGAGGGCTACGGCAACACGACGAGACCCGGCGCGCCAGCTTCCACGCGGCCGATGACCGCCGCCTGCCCGAAGCCTTCGTTGCGGAAGATCTCCAGCACCGCCTCGACCGCCTCGGCCGCGCAGCTCACGAGCAGGCCGCCCGAGGTCTGCGGGTCGGTCATGAGCGCCTGCGCGGTGGCCGGCAGGCCTTCGTGCAGTTGCACGTCGGCGCCGTAGCCCGCCCAGTTGCGGCCCGACGCGCCGGTGACCAGCCCGCCGCCGGCCATGGCGATCACGTTGTCCAGCAGCGGCACGCGCGACCATTCGACCACCGCGGCGAGCCCCGCGCCGCGCGCGAGTTCGAGCGCGTGGCCGGCCAGGCCGAAGCCGGTGACGTCGGTCAGCGCATGCACGCCGTCGAGCGCCGACAGCGCGATGCCGGGCGTGTTGAGCTTGGTCGTGTTCTCGATCAGTTGGCGGTAGCCGGCCTCGGACAGCTGCTGCTTCTTGAGCGCCGCCGACAGCACGCCCACGCCCAGCGGCTTGCCCAGCACCAGCACGTCGCCCGCCTGCGCATCGGCGTTGCGCCGCACGCGCTTGGGGTGCACCAGCCCCATCGCGACCAGTCCGTAGATCGGCTCGACCGAGTCGATGGTGTGGCCGCCCGCAATCGGAATGCCGGCCGCGCGGCACACGTCCTGCCCGCCGCGCACGATCTCGGCGATGACTTCCACCGGCAGCTGGTTGATCGGCATGGCGACCAGCGCCAGCGCCATGATCGGGCGCCCGCCCATCGCGTAGACGTCGCTGATCGCGTTGGTCGCGGCGATGCGGCCGAACTCGTAGGGGTCGTCCACGATGGGCATGAAGAAATCGGTGGTGGCGATCAGCGCCTGCTCGTCGTTGAGCCGGTAGACTGCCGCGTCGTCGGCGGTCTCGATGCCGACCATGAGCTCGGGCGGAATCAGCCCGCCCGCATGGTTCTTGAGGATCTGCGACAGCACGCCCGGCGCGATCTTGCAGCCGCAGCCGCCCCCATGCGAGAAGCTGGTGAGCCGCAGCGGCGCCAACGGATTCAGGAGCTTGGAAGGTGCGGCTTCGATCATGGCGGCAGGTCGGTCGAATGGAACAAGCCGCGATTATCGAAGCCCGCACCGCCGTCTGCCCGAGTGCCCCGACACACCCTTTTCTTTTTCCACTGAACGCGTCATCACACCATGCAAACGAAACAAACCGTGTCCCGGCTCGCCCTCGCGCTGGCCCTGTCCCTCACTGCCGTGGGCGCCTTCGCCCAGGGCGTGCTGCGCGTGTCGGCCATTCCCGACGAGGCGCCCACCGAGCTGCAGCGCAAGTTCACGCCGCTGGGCGACTACCTGAAGAAGGAAACCGGCATGGACGTGCAGTTCACGCCCGTGACCGACTACGCCGCCGTGGTCGAGGGCCTGGCCACGAACAAGATCGACCTGGCGTGGCTCGGCGGCTTCACCTTCGTGCAGGCGCGCATCCGCACCAACGGCGGCGCGGTGCCGATCGTGCAGCGCGCGGAAGACGAGGTGTTCACCAGCAAGTTCATCGTGCCGCTCGACAGCCCCGCCAAGACCCTGGCCGACCTGAAGGGCAAGACCTTCGCCTTCGGCGCACCCTCGTCCACCTCGGGCAGCCTGATGCCGCGCTACTTCCTGCTGCAGGCCGGCATCAACCCCGAGAAGGACTTCAAGACCGTCGCGTTCTCGGGCGCGCACGACGCCACCGTGGCCTTCGTGGCCGCCTCGCGCGCCGAAGCGGGCGTGCTCAACGCCTCGGTGTGGGACAAGCTGGTCGAGGCCAAGAACCCCAACGCCGCCAAGGTGCGCGTGCTGGCCACCACGCCGACCTACTACGACTACAACTGGACCGTGCGCCCGGGCCTGGACGCCGCCGTGACGAAGAAGCTGACCGACGCCTTCCTGAAGCTCGACCCGGCCAACCCGGCGCACAAGGAGATCATGGCGCTGCAGCGCGCGAGCAAGTTCATTCCCACCAAGTCGTCGAACTACGACGGCATCGAGACGGCGGGCAAGTCGGCCGGTCTCATCAAGTGAGCGGACTGCGCGGATGAGTTTTTCGCTCGACAGCGCGGGCGTGGTGCACCCCAACGGCCAGCGCGCGCTGGCCGGCGTGACGCTGGCCGCGCGCAACGGCGAGCGCATCGCGGTCATCGGGCCCTCGGGCGCGGGCAAGACCACGCTGCTGCGCGTGCTCGGCGCGGCGCTGCGGCCCGGCGAAGGCCAGGTGCAGGCGCTGGGCCAGCACCCGTGGCGGCTGCCGGCCCGTGCGCTCAAGCAGCTGCGCGCGCGCATCGGCACCGTGCACCAGGCACCGCCGATCGCGCCGCGCCTGCGCGTGGTCACGGCCGTGCTCGCGGGCCGGCTCGGCCAGTGGTCGACGGCGCGCGCGCTGGGTTCGCTGTTCTATCCATCCGACATCGCGGGCGCGCACGCGGCGCTGGCCCGGCTCGCGCTCGAAGACCGGCTGTTCGACCGCTGCGACCGCCTCTCGGGCGGCCAGCTGCAGCGCGTGGGCATCGCGCGCGTGCTGTACCAGCGCCCCGCGCTGCTGCTGGCGGACGAACCGGTGTCGGCGCTCGACCCCACGCTGGCGCACGCGGCCGTGGGCCAGCTGGTGGCGCAGAGCGAATCGACGGGCGCCACGCTGGTCGCGTCGCTGCACGCGGTCGACCTGGCACTGCGCTGGTTCCCGCGCATCGTGGGCATGCGCGACGGGCAGGTCGCCTTCGACCTGCCGGCCGCGCAGGTGACGCCGGCGCTGCTCGAGGCGCTCTACGCGAGCGAAGGCGGCGTGGCGACGCAAGGACCGGTCGCCCTCACGGCAGGCACGGTCGAGCCGGCCTTCCACCGGCCGGACTGCCCGTGACGGCGACACTCGCCCGCCCCGCCCTGCGCGATCCGCACGCGGGCCGCCGCCTGGCCGCCTGGCTCGCGGCGCTGGCCGTCGCCTGGCCGGTGCTCGCGCTCTCCGAATTCAAGCCCTGGGCGCTGTTCGGCAGTGGCAACCTCGCGGTCATCGGCGGCTTTCTTGCCGGCTTCTTTCCGCCCGACAGCTCGCCGGCCTTTCTCGCCCTGCTCGCCAAGGCCACGCTCGAGACCCTGGCCATGGCCACGGCCGGCACGGCCATGGCGCTGCTGATCGGCGCGCCGTTGGGCTTCGTGACCACGCGCGCGCTCTCCATCTCGCGCATCGGGCCCGGCCCCGGCCGCGTGCAGGCCGGCATCGTCCGCCAAGCGGCGCGCTGGCTGCTGATGGTGCTGCGCGCCATCCCCGAGATCGTGTGGGCGCTGCTGTTCGTGCGCGCGCTCGGGCTCGGCCCCGCGGCCGGCGTGCTGGCGCTGGCGATCACCTACGGCGGCATGCTGGGCAAGGTCTACGCCGAGATCCTCGAATCGACCGACACGCGCCCCGCGCGCGCCCTGCTCGAAAGCGGCAGCGGCCGGCTCGCGGCGCTGTGCTACGGCCTGCTGCCGCACACGGCACAGGAGCTGGCCTCATACACCGTGTACCGCTGGGAATGCGCGGTGCGCGCCTCGGTGGTGATGGGCTTCGTAGGCGCGGGCGGCCTGGGGCAGCTCATGGACCAGTCGATGAAGATGCTCAACGGCGGCGAGGCCAGCAGCATCCTGCTGGTGTTCCTCGCGCTCGTGCTGCTGGCCGACATGCTCAGCAACGCGCTGCGAAAGCTCCTGGCATGACGACGCTGCCGCCTCGCCCGCCCCTGTGCCTGCGCTGCTGGCTCGCCGTGGCGCTGATCGCCGCAGCCGTGGTCGCGAGCTTCGTCTACCTGGGCATCGACTACGGCGCGCTGGGCTCGGCCGAATCGCTCCGGCTCATGGGCAAGTTCATCGCCGAGTTCTTCCCGCCCGATGTGTCGCCCGAGTTCCTGGCCAAGGTCGGCCACGGCGCGCTGCAGACGCTGGCGGTGTCGGCGCTGGGCACCGTGCTGGCCGCCGTGGCGGGCGCCGTGCTCGCGCTGCCGGCCTCGGGCCGCATCGGCGGGCCGCTGCGCCATGGCGCGCGCTTCGTGCTCAACTTCCTGCGCAGCGTGCCCGAGCTGGTGTGGGCCGCGCTGATGGTGCTGGCCGCCGGCATCGGGCCGTTCGCGGGTGCGCTGGCGCTGTCGCTGCACACGACCGGCGTGCTCGGGCGCCTGTTCGCCGAAGCGCTGGAGAACGCACCGCGCGAGCCCGAGCAGGCGCTGGCGCTCTCGGGCGCGGGCCCGGTCGCCGCCTTCAGCTACGCCAGCCTGCCGATCGTGCTGCCGCAGTGGGTGGCCTACACGCTCTACCGCTGGGAAATGAACATCCGCATGGCGGCCGTGCTGGGCTTCGTGGGCGGCGGCGGGCTGGGCCAGCTGCTGTACTTCCACCTGTCGATCTTCCAGCAGCAGCAGGCGATGACGGTGCTGATCGCGATGTTCGTGCTGGTCACCTTTGTCGACTTGGCGAGTGCTCGCTTGCGAAAAGGCTTAGGTCCCGCCTACGCCTGAGTGGCCGACAATGGCGGCATGAGGTCCCTTCAGCCATGAGTCATCGCCAGCCCGTCCGGGTGGCGGACCGCCACGCCTTCGATTCGATCATCGACGCCCGCTCGCCCGCCGAGTTCGCGCTCGACCACATTCCCGGCGCCATCAACTGCCCCGTGCTCAACGACGAGGAGCGCCACATCGTCGGCACGGTCTACGTGCAGACCGGCGCCTTCGAGGCGCGCCGCATCGGCGGTGCGATGGTGGCGGCCAACATCGCGACGCACCTGCGCGACACGCTGGCCGACCGGCCCGAGAAGTGGAAGCCGCTGGTCTACTGCTGGCGCGGCGGCATGCGCAGCGGCTCGATGGTCACGTGGCTGCGGCTCGTGGGCTGGGACGCGCAGCAGCTCGCGGGCGGCTACAAGAGCTTTCGCCGGCACGTGATCTCGCAGCTCGACGCGCTGACGCCGCAGCTCGACCTGCGCGTGGTCTGCGGCGCCACCGGCAGCGCCAAGACGCGCGTGCTGCACGCGCTGGCCGAACGCGGCGCACAGGTGCTCGACCTGGAAGCCTTCGCCAACCACAAGGGCTCGCTGCTCGGCGCGCTGCCGGGCGTGGCGCAGCCCTCGCAAAAGCAGTTCGAGACACGCATCGCGACCGTGCTCGAAGCCATCGACCTCTCGCGCCCGCTGTATGTCGAGGGCGAGAGCGTGCGCATCGGGCGGCTGTCGCTGCCGCTGTCGCTGGTGGCGCAGATGCGCGCCGCGCCGTGCATAGAGGTGGAGGCCACGCCCGAGGCGCGGCTGGCCTACCTGCTGCGCGACTACGCCTACCTGGGCGACGACCGCGCGGCGCTCGCCGAAAAAATGGGCGTGCTCAAGGAACTGCAGGGCAAGGAAACGGTGACGCGCTGGCAGCAGTGGGCCCACGAGGCCGACCTGCCGCACCTGTTCGCCGAACTCATGTCGTTGCACTACGACCCGCACTACCAGAAGTCGCAGGAGACCCACTTTCGCGCGTGGGCGAAGCGCCAGCGCGTAGGGGCGACCGACCTCTCGGATCAGGGCATCGAGGCCGTGGCCGACGCGGTGCTGGCGCTCGGCGCACCGAGCCCGTCGGCGTAAAGCACGCCGCGCGGCGCGCGGCACAGGCCCCAGAACCGCAGGCCGCTGAGCTCGGCCATGCGCACGCCCATCGCGGTCGGCGCCGAGATGGTCGCCATCGCCGCGATGCCCAGGCGCGCGCACTTGCGCACCAGCTCGTGGCTGCCGCGGCTGGACATCAGCACGAAGCCTGGCTCCTGCAGCCGATTCGCGCGCGCCAGCGCGCCGAGCAACTTGTCGAGCGCGTTGTGGCGGCCGACGTCTTCCATCAGGTCGGTGAGTTCGCCGTCGACCGTGGCCCAGGCCGCAGCATGGATCGCACCGGCTTCGGCGTTGAGCACCTGGCGCGGCGGCATGGCGGCGAAGGCGCGCAGCACCGTGGCCAGGTCGATGCGTTCGATCCAGTCGCGTGGCGGCACGCGCTGCGGCGACAGGTCGAGCCCCGCGAAGCTTTCGACGCCGCACACGCCGCAGCCGGTGCGGCCCGCGAGGCTGCGACGGCGGTCCTTCAGGCGTTCGAAGCTGCGCGTGGACACTTCGAGCTGCACCTCGATGCCCGGCATGCCCTCGGGCAGGCCCGCATCGAGGGCCTCGACCGTTCGCACGTCGATGCCTCGGCAATCGGCGGCGCTGTCGAGGATGCCTTCGCTGAGCGCAAAGCCCAGCGCGAAGGCCTCGAGATCTTGTGGCGTGGCCATCATCACCGCGTGCGAGACGCCGTTGAACACCAGCGCCACCGGCACCTCGGCGGCCAGTGTGTCGTCGCGCACCACGCCCTCGGGCGCGAGGCCGCGCTCGCCGAAGACGTGCACGGCATGCCGTGCGAGGGGCGGCAGGGCGTCGGGTTCGGGGGTGTCTGTCATGGCCGCGGCCATTGTCCGCTCAGCCGGGTTTTTCGTCAGCCGGCAGGCGCTCGAGCATCGCGCGCCCGGCGTCGGTGAGATGCGCGACCCAGCGATCGTCCAGCTGCACCACGCGCACCCAGCCCGGTCCACGCACGCCGCCCAATGCGGCATCGCCCATCAGCGTGAGCTGGCGCATGACCACGCTCGCGCCCTGCCCCAGCCGCTTGCCCAGGCGCGGCAGCGACATGCCGCCCTCGCCCGGGGCTTCGGCGAGCGCGCGCAGGATCGCGATGGAAAAGGCGTCGGCGTCGAACCCCGAATCGCTCATGCCGCCACGGCGTCGGCCTCCACCGCGACCGGCGCCACATGCAGCGACAGCACCACGGGGATCGACTTGGAGGTCGGCGTGCCCGCGTTCTCGGCCACCGACGACAGCGGCACCAGCGGGTTCGTCTCGGGGTAGTAGGCCGCGAGATTGCCGCGCGGGATGTCGTAGGCGACCAGCTTGAAGCGATCGGCGCGGCGCTCCTGCCCGTCGCTCCACACGGTCTGGATGTCGACCCAGTCGCCGTCCTTCATGCCGAGCTGGCGGATGTCGTCTTTGTGGATGAACACCACGCGGCGCTGGCCGAACACGCCGCGGTAGCGGTCGTCCATGCCGTAGATGGTGGTGTTGTACTGGTCGTGCGAGCGCGTGGTGAGCAGCGTGAACACCAGCGTGTCGCGCTGCGACGCGAAGCGCGCGCGGGCCCGGTGGGCGTGCGTGTCCAGCGGCACGGCGTGCGTGAAGAACACGGCCTTCTTCGACGCGGTGGCCCACACGCGCTCGCTCGCCGTGTTGCGCAGGCGGAAGCCGCCGGGGTGCGCCACGCGCGCGTTGAAGTCCTTGAAGTCGTCGAACACGGCTTCGATCTTGTCGCGGATGCGGGCGTAGTCTTCGACCAGCCAGAGCCACGGCGTCCTGCTGCGCGCGCCGATGGTGGCTGCAGCAAGGCGCGCGACGATGGCGGGCTCGGACAACAAGAGTTCCGACGCGGGCGGGTTGATGCCCACCGAGATGTGCACCATGCTCATCGAGTCTTCGACCGTCACGCCCTGCGGGCCGTTCGCCTGCATGTCGATTTCGGTGCGGCCCAGGCACGGCAGGATGAGTGCCTCGCGCCCGTGGATGATGTGGCTGCGGTTGAGCTTGGTCGTCACGTGCACCGTGAGGTCGCACTGCTGCAGCGCCTTCCAGGTCTGGTAGGTGTCGGGCGTGGCGGCCGCGAAGTTGCCGCCCAGCGCGAAGAACACCTTGCCCTTGCCGTCGAGCATGAGCTGGATCGCCTCGACCGTGTCCACGCCGTTCTGGCGCGGCGGCTCGAAGCCGAACACCTGCTGCAGCCGGTCGAGCAGCGCGGCCGGCGGCTTTTCCCAGATGCCCATGGTGCGGTCGCCCTGCACGTTGCTGTGGCCGCGCACCGGGCAGGCGCCCGCGCCTTCGCGGCCCATGTGGCCGCACAGCATGAGCCAGTTGCCGATCATCTGGATCGTGGCCACCGAATGCTGGTGCTGCGTGATGCCCATGCCCCAGCAGGCGATGACGCGCTTCGCGCCCAGGTACACGTCGGCCGCCGCGCGCATCTGCGCTTCGCTCAGGCCCGACTCCTGCGCCAGCAGCGGCCACGATTCGGCGCGCAGGTCGTCGGCCAGCGCTTCGAAACCCAGGGTGTGCTCGGCGATGAATGCGTGGTCGAGCACCGAAGGCTCGCCGCGCGCCACCGCCGCGTCTTCGCACTCGATGACGTGCTTCATCATCCCCTTCACCGCCGCGAAGTCACCGCCCACGCGCAGCTGGAAGTAGTGTGTGCTGATCGGCGTGGAGCCCAGCGTCGCCATCTCCAGCTTGTCCTGCGGGTCGGCAAAGCGCTCCAGGCCGCGCTCGCGCAGCGGATTGAAGCTCACGATGCGCGCGCCGCGCTTGGACGCCGCGCGCAGTTCGCCGAGCATGCGCGGATGGTTGGTGCCCGGGTTCTGGCCGAAGATGAAGATCGCGTCGGCCTTCTCGAAGTCTTCCAGCGTGACCGTGCCCTTGCCCACGCCCAGCTGCGGGCGCATGCCGCTGCCGCTGGGCTCGTGGCACATGTTCGAGCAGTCGGGAAAATTGTTGGTGCCGTACTCGCGCACGAACAGCTGGTACAAAAAGGCCGCCTCGTTGCTCGCGCGGCCCGAGGTGTAGAAGATGGCCTGGTTCGGGTCGGGCAGCGCGTTCAGGTGCCGCGCAATGCGCGCGAAGGCGTCGTCCCAGTCGATCGGCACGTATTTGTCGCTGGCCGCGTCATAGGCCATGGGGTGCGTGAGCCGGCCCTGGTCTTCGAGCCAGAAATCGCTCTGCTGGGCCAGTTCGGCCACGGTGTGCTTCGCGAACAGCTCCGGGCCCGCGCGGCGCGCGGTGGCCTCGGCGGCCACGGCCTTCACGCCGTTCTCGCAGAACTCGAAGGTCGAGGCATGGTTGCGGTCGGGCCAGGCGCAACCGGGGCAGTCGAAGCCGTCGGGCTGGTTGGCCGAGAGCAGCGTCTTCGCGCCCTTGACCGGAATGTCCTGCCGCAACAGCGCATTCGTCACGCTGCGCAACGCGCCCCAGCCACCGGCGGGGCCCTTGTAAAACTCGATCTTCTGCTCGCTCATGGCGGCAGTGTTGGCCTGCGGGGGCATGGCGTCAAATTGAATCGGGACATGCGGCGATTCAAAATGGAAATGACGGGCTCAGCGATGAGTCGGCTTCTGTCGCTTCGCCGCCAGATCGAGCTTCGCCGCGAGGCGTCGCATCAGCTCGTTCGCGTCGACGTACCCACCGCTGCGACGAGCTTCAGCCAAGGATGCCAGGCCTCGCGCCAGAAATGCAGGTTTCGAACGCGCTGAAGAGACGTTGACTGATTTCATCGCCCGACTGTAGCGTCGATGCCGTGCACAGCCATCAGCTGCGCGCACCGCCCATCAACAAGCCCCGCAGCTTGCTGCGCAGCGGCGTCTCCTCCACCTCCTGCACCCCGGCCATCTCGCGCAGCGCAAAGTCGCGGCTGTCGGCGTTGTGCAGGTCGATCTCGCGCACCACCTGCCCGTCCTTGTAGACAAAGGCCACGTCGGCCAGCGCGAGCACGTCCTCGATGTCGTGGGTGATCATCAGGACCGGGATGCCCCATTGCTTGCACACCTGCGCCAGCTCGTTGCGCAGTTCGGCGCGCAGCATGGGGTTGAGCGCGGCAAAGGGTTCGTCGAGCAGCAGCACCTGCGGCTCGCAGGCCAGCGCGCGCGCCAGGGCCACGCGCTGCTGCTGGCCGCCCGAGAGTTTCTGCGGCCGGCTGTCGGCCAGCGCGGCGAGGCCGAAGCTGGCCAGCAGCGCCTGCACGCGCTCGGCGTCGCGGGCCGGCAGCGTGCGGCGGTGCCACGCGGTGAGCCCGAAGGCCACGTTCTCGCGCACCGTGAGGTGCGGGAACAGCGCGTAGTTCTGGAACAGGTAGCCGATGCGGCGTGCCGGCGCAGGCACGTCGATGCGCTGCGCCGCGTCGTACAGCGTGCGGCCATCGAGCCGCACATGGCCCGCCGAGGGATGCAGCAGGCCGGCGATGGCCTGCAGGGTGAGCGACTTGCCGGCCCCCGAGGGGCCGTAGAGCGCGGCGAAGGGAACGTCGGTCTGGAAGCGCACGGCGAGGTCGAAGCGCCGGGCCCCGTCCTTCACCGTGAGCTGCAGATCGACATCGATCATGGCTTGCCGAAACCGTAGCGCGTGAGCACTTCCTGGGCCGCAGGCGTCGACAGGAAGGCGATGAAGTCACCCGCCAGCGCCTTCTGCTTGCTCTCGGCCACCACGGCGATCGGGTAGGTCACGGGCGTGTGGCCGGTGGGCGTGAAGGCGACCTTGACCTTGTCGCCGGCCACGGCCGCGTCGGTGCGGTAGACGAAACCGGCCTCGACCTCGCCGCGGCTCACGTAGTCGAGCACCTGGCGCACGCTGTCGGCCTGCACGAACTTGGGTTCGAGCGCGGTCCACAGGTTGGCGTTGTCCAGCACCTGCTTGGTGTAGCGGCCGACCGGCACGGTGGCGGTCTTGCCGACGGCGATCTTCTTCACGTTCGCACCGCTCAGGTCCTGCAGCGACTTCAGGCCGACGGCGCCCTGCGCGGGCTCGACCAGCACGAGGCTGTTGGTGACGAAATCCTTGCGGGTGGCGGTGTCGATGAGCTTCTGGTCGTTGCCGCGGTTCATCGTCTCCTGGTCGGCGCTGGCGAACACGTCGACCGGCGCGCCCTGCCCGATCTGCTGCAGCAGCACGCCCGAGGCGGCGAAGTTGAAGCGCACGGTGCTGCCGGCCTTGGCGGCTTCGAACTTGGGACCGATTTCCTTGAACGCGTCGGTCAGGCTCGCGGCGGCGGACACGGTGATCTGCTGCGCGGCGGCGGCAAACGGCAGGGCCAGGGCGAGCACGAGGGACAGAAGGCGGAACGGACGCATGGGCACAGTCTCCTAGAAAGTGGAAATCAACGAAGCGAAAAGAAGCGGTTCGACACGACCAGCACGGCGATCGACAGCACCGATGTGACGACCACCAGCAGCAGCGCCAGGTCGTCGTGGCCGGCCTGCACGGCGTCGTAGATGGCCATCGACAGGGTCTGGGTCTGCTTGGGAATGGAGCCGGCCACCATCAGCGAGGCGCCGAACTCGCCCATGGCGCGCGCGAACGCGAGCAGCGTGCCGGCCAGGATGCCGGGCCAGGCCAGCGGCAGCGTGACGCGCAGGAACACCGAGAACGGCGACTGGCGCAAGGTGCTCGCGGCAGCCTCGAGCGAGCGGTCGACGTTCGAGAACGCGGCGCTGGCCGACTTGAGCACCAGCGGCAGCGCCACCACGGCCGACGCCACCACGGCGCCGTGCCAGCTGAAGATGATGGTGTAGTCGAAGTGCTCGCGCAGCCAGGCGCCGAGCGGGCTGCGGCGCCCTGCCGCCACCAGGATGGCGTAGCCGATCACCGTGGGCGGCAGCACCAGCGGCAGCATGAACACGGCCTCGAGCACGCCCGAGCCGGTGAACTGCTTGCGCGCGAACACCCAGCCCAGCGCCACGCCCGCGACCAGCGCCAGCAAGGTCGCGACCGCCGCGACCTGCAGCGACAGGACCAGCGGCGACCAGTCGGTGGTGGCGATGAGCGAAGAAGTGGTCGTCGTGTTCATTGAGATACGGCGTAATTGTTACATGAGTGGCCTTCTGGTTCCCACGGGGATGCACGGATGCGCCGGTCTTCATATACTGGCGAATACAGCGTTGGAGACTTTGTCCATCCGCCCCATGCGCCTTTCCCCTCATGACACCGTTGTCCGCTCGACCTCCGGCAGGCCCGAGCTTCGCCATGTGACGCAGGTGCACGAATGGCGCATCGAGCGCACGCTGGACGCCGGCGGCTTCGTGCTGTCGATCATCGCGCCGGGCGGCGAGAGCCAGTCGTTCCTGGTGGCACCGGGCGACGCGCAAGACATCGGCGAGGTGCTGCGCCGCAGCGCCGCGTGGACCGACCGGCGCGGGCCATGACAACGATGTGGCGCCACATGACGGGTGCGGAACGCATCCTCGAAGTCCTGCTGACGCGGCGCTCGGTGTCACCGCGACGGCTGCAATCGCCCGGCCCGAACCCCGGCGAACTCGACGCCATCATTCAGGCCGGCCTGCGCGCGCCCGACCACGGCGGGCTGCATCCGTGGCGCGTGATCGAGTTCCGCCCGCAGAACCGCGAGGCGCTGGCCTGGTGCTTCGAGCAGGAGAAGCTGCGCCGCGATCCGCTCGCCAGCCCGACCGACCTGCGGCGCGCCCGCGAGCACGCCACGCGCCCGCCGCTGCTGCTGGGCTTCGTGGTGTCGCCGCGCGAGCGCAGCAAGATCCCCGCGCGCGAACAGTGGCTGGGCGCCGGCGCGGCGCTGGGCAACCTGCTGGCCGCCGCGCACCAGCTGGGCTACGGCGCCATCGTGCTCAGCGGCGAGCGCTGCTTCGACGAGACGCTGGTGCGCCAGGTCGGCGTGCAGCCGGGCGAGTACCTGGCGGGTTTCATCAGCATGGGCACGATCCGCGAGGCGCCGCCGCAGGCGCGCGAGACGCTGTCGCAGGACGTGTGGTCGTGCTGGCAGGGCGACCTGCTGCCGAGCGCGGCCGGCGGCGAGGCGTCAGCCGACGGCGATCAGTCCATCCGGCCGTCGGAGCGCGTGCGCGGCAGCTGATCGAGCCGCGCGCCGAACCAGCCCACGCGCTCGGTCTCGCGCACGTCGAAGCGCGGCACGTAGGGCTTGATGTCCAGCACGGGCGTGCCGTCGATCATGTCGTTGCCGCTGAAATGCAGCGTCGTGCCTTCCACCGCCGTGAGCCGAACGATCGACAGGCCCAGCCGGTTGGGCCGCGCGGGCGCGCGCGTGGCGAACACGCCGTGCGTGGCGTCGTCGAGAAAAGGCACCACCTCGAGCCGCTCGTGCGCGCAGCGGTGCAGGTGCGTCACGAGGATCAGGTAGTCGAAGCCTTCGATGTCGCGCAGCCCCGGCGCAAACTCGGCGAACACCTCCAGGCGCCCCACTTCGTCGGGCGCGCCGGCCGTCTGGATGGGCATGCCCGAGGTTTCCGTGAAACGGCTGCGCACGATGCCGACCGGTCGGCTGACGACGGGGTCGATGTCGGCGGCGTTCATGGCGCGAGCAGGCGCGTGAGCGCGCGAACGTCCGCCGCCGTCGCGAGGCGTGCGGCGTTCTCGATGGCGCGGTAGCGCTTCACGATGTCCTCGCCCACCGGCGTGAGCGCCGTGCCGCCGCCGCGCGAGCCGCCGGCGGCGGTGTTCACTGCGGGTGAGGCCAGCGTCTGGTTCATCTCGTCGATCAGCATCCACGCGCGGCGGTACGACATGCCGAGCAGGCGGGCCGCCGCCGAGATCGAACCGGTCTCGGCCACGGCTTCGAGCACGGCGATCTTGCCGGGGCCGATGGCGATGGTGTCGTCCCGGTAGATGCGCAGGCGGAACTGGGCTTTGGATTTCATGATGGCGCGAAGGGTAAACCATCCAGGTGCCGTCGGCACCCGTGTGCCGGGCTACGCGGCGTCGAGCGCGCCGCTGTGCTGGCGCGCCTGCGCCTGCCACTCGGGCGTCTGCAAGAAGGCCAGCGCCGCATCGAGCGCCCGCGCGGGCCGCACGCCCTCCTGCGTCATGAAGCCGATGGGCGTGCGCACCTCGGGCGCCACCAGCGGCAGCGCCTCCAGTTCGCGGTGGCTGCGCACGGCCGCCACCATGGCGCCGGGCAGCACGCTGCTGACGGTGCCCGCGCTCACGGCCAGCGCGAGCGTGAGCACCGAGTTGGTCTCGATGGCGGGCGCCACCGCGGCCATGCCGGCCTCGCGCAGGGCCTGGTCGATGATGGCGCGGTTGTGCATGTCGGGCGTGAGCAGGCACAGCGGCAGCTTGCCGGCTTCGGCCCAGGGGATGGGGCGGCCGATGCGCAGCCGGTCGGCCGAAGGCTTCTTCGCGCGTCGCAGCAGGAAGTAATGTTCGATGCTCTGCGGCCAGGCCTTGAGCTTGACGCCCGGCAGGTGCATGCGCTCGGTGTAGCCCAGCGCGAGGTCGACCGAGAGGTTTTCCAGGCCCGTCTCCAGCTCCTGCGAGCTCATCGAAAGCACGGCCGGCACGATGCCCGGATGGCGCTGCTGCAGCATCGCGGCAAAGCGCGACAGCATCGGGATCGCGGTGGGAACGGCGGCCATGCGCAGGCGCCCGCGCGGGTCGCCGGCCTCGCTGCGCAGCTCCTGCAGCAGCACCTCGTTGTCACGCAGCATGCGCTGCGCCGTGGCCAGCACGCGCTCGCCTTCGTGCGTGAGGCCCACGTACACGCGGGAGCGCTTGACGATGACGACGCCGAACTCGCCTTCCAGCGCGCGCAGCGCGTTGGACAGGGCCGGCTGCGTGATGTGGCAGGCCTGCGCGGCGCGGCCGAAATGCTTGTGCTCGCTGAGTGCGACGAGGTAGCGCATCGAGGCGAGCAGGTTCATTGCGTGCGTCCTTTTTCTTCTTGGGGGCTCTCGTCCGGGGCGCCTGCCCAGGCCCTCGCCCTGCCCCCGCCTGTGCCTCAGGTGTTCTTGCTGATCGAGATCGTCGGGAACTTCGCGGAGAAGTCCTTCGCCTTCTCCGCGATCCCCACCGCCACGCTGCGCGCCACGGCCTTGTAGAGCCCGGCCACCTCGCCGTCGGGGTCGGACACCACCGTGGGCGCCCCGCTGTCCGCCTGCAGGCGGATGTTGATGTCCAGCGGCAGCGCGCCCAGGTAGGCCATCTGGTACTCGGCCGCCATCTTCTTGCCGCCGTCGGCGCCGAAGATGTGCTCGGCATGGCCGCAGTTCGAGCAGATGTGCACCGCCATGTTCTCCACGATGCCCAGAATCGGCACGCCGACCTTCTCGAACATCTGGATGCCCTTGCGCGCGTCGAGCAGCGCGATGTCCTGCGGCGTGGTGACGATCACCGCGCCGGTCATCGGCACGCGCTGGCTCAGCGTGAGCTGAATGTCGCCGGTGCCCGGCGGCATGTCGACGATCAGGTAGTCGAGGTCTTTCCAGTTGGTCTGGCGCAGCAGCTGCTCGAGCGCCTGCGTGGCCATGGGGCCGCGCCAGATCATGGCCTGGTCGGCGTCGACCAGGAAGCCGATCGACATCACCTGCACGCCGTGGCGCTCCTTGGGCTCCATGTTCTTGCCGTCGATGCTCTCGGGGCGCCCGTCCAGGCCCATCATCATGGGCTGGCTCGGGCCGTAGATGTCGGCGTCGAGCAGGCCCACGCTGGCGCCCTCGGCGGCCAGCGCCAGCGCCAGGTTGGCGGCCGTGGTGCTCTTGCCCACGCCGCCCTTGCCCGAGGCCACGGCCACGATGTTGCGCACGTTGGGCATCAGCTGCACGCCGCGCTGCACCGCATGGCTGATGACCTTGGTCACGATGTTGACCGACACGTTCTCCACGCCCGGCACGGCCTTGGCCGCGGCCACGAGCGACTTGCGGATGGCCGCGTGCTGGCTCTTGGCGGGGTAGCCGAGTTCGAGGTCGAACGAGACATCGCCCTCGGCGATCTGCAGGTTTTTGAGCGAGCGGGTCGCTGCGAATTCTTTGCCGGTGTTAGGGTCCGTGACGCTCTTGAGTGCGTCCATGAGCCCGTCGGGGGTGAGTGCCATTGATCAAACTCCTGAATGGCGGGTAGTCTATTCCGCCCGCCAAGCCCGTACCGGGACGCGCTCATTTCCCGTCCGAAAAACGCCGAAGAAGAAAAGACACCGACGCAATGCCCGAGACAAGCCCCGCCACCGGCCTGCTGCTGACAGGCGGCGGCGCCCGCGCCGCCTACCAGGTCGGCGTGCTCGAAGCCATCGCCGAGATCCGGCGCGACGCCGTGGCGGCGGGTGCGGCCATCGGCGGCGGCAACCCGTTCCAGATCATCACCGGCACCTCGGCCGGCGCCATCAACGCCGCGGCGCTGGCCTGCGGCGCCGACGACTTCGACCGCGTGGTCGCGCACATCGCGCAGGTGTGGGGCGAGTTCCGCGCCGAGCAGATCTACCGCGCCGACTCGCTCTCGGTGCTCGGCAGCGGTGCGCGCTGGCGCATGCTGCTCGGGCTGGGGCGCTTCGCGGCCAACTGGATGCGCATCAAGCCGAAGTCGCTGCTGGACAACACGCCGCTGGCCGGCCTGCTGCAGCGCCTGGTGCCGCTGGACCGCCTGCCGACGCTCATGCAGCAGGGCCACGTGCAGGCGCTGGCGGTCACGGCCTCGAGCTACAGCTCGGGCGAGCACGTGACCTTCTTCGAGGCGGCCGTGCCGATGGAGCCCTGGGTGCGCTCGCAGCGCCTGTCGGTGCGCGACCGCATCACGCACGCGCACCTGATGGCCTCGTCGGCCATTCCCTTCGTGTTCCCGGCCACCGCGCTGCCGATGCCGCCGGGCCACACCGAGTACTTCGGCGACGGCTCGATGCGCCAGTCGGCGCCCATCGCGGCGGCGATCCACCTGGGCGCGCAGCGCATCGTGGTGATCGGCGCGGGCCGCATGCACGAGCCGCGCGACGAGGATGCGCCCAACACCCACAGCGGCTACCCGACCATGGCGCAGATCGCCGGCCATGCACTGTCGAGCATCTTTCTCGATGCGCTGGCGGTCGACATCGAGCGCCTGCGCCGCATCAACCACACGCTGGGCCTGATCCCCGAAGAGGCGCGCGCAGCCAGCGCGCTGCGCCCGCTCGACCTGCTGGTGATCTCGCCGTCGGAGCGCATCGACATGATCGCGGCGCGCCACGTCGACGCGCTGCCGGGCGCCGTGCGGCACCTGCTGGGCGGCTCGAAGGTCGCGGCCGACGTGAAGGGCGGCGCGCTCGCGAGCTACCTGCTGTTCGAGTCGGCCTACACGCGCGAGCTCATGGCGCTGGGGCGCGCGGACGCGATGCGCCAGCGCGACGAGGTGCTGCGGTTCTTCGAGTGGGTGCCGGCGTGACGACGCAGGGTGCGCGCACCCTGCCGCCTGCCTACTTGAAGATCAGCGCCATCGCGTCCTCGAAAGCCGGCAGGTCGGTTGCGAGGTGGCTCTTCGAATAGGTCTTCTCCACGAGCGTCAGGCCCGGGTACGCGCGCTTGAGCAGCTTGTCGTACAGGTCGCCCACCGGCACGTAGTTGCAGCTGGTGGTGTCGCCGCAACGCGCAAGGAACAGCGTCGCGTTGAGCGCCTTGCCGTTGCGGGCGTCGTACATCCGCTGCTCCAGCACGTCGATGTCGGCTTTCTGGAAACCGAAGGCGCCGTCGAAGGACAGGAAGTGCGAGAACGCGAGCGTGCTGCCCGCCCCTTCGAGGAAGAGCGCCATGCCCGTCATGCTGCCGCCCAGCGACAGGCCCGTGAGGATGCGCTTGCCCGTGTCCACCCGGTACTTCGATTCGATGAACGGGAGCAGCTCGGTCGTGAGGAACTCGTGGTACGCGAGGGCGCCCGGCAGGTTGAAATCGGTGCCCCTTCGCCCGGTACCGCCGATGCCGATCAGGATGGCTTCCACGCGCCGGCGCTCGAGAATCTCCTTCAGGTTCTGGAAGCGCAACCCCGGCGGGTTGTAGGCGGCATCGGCGTCCAGCGCGTAGATGATGGGCAGCGGCGCGGCACTGCTGTCGTAGGAGGGTGGCAGGTACACCTGCAGTTCGTAGGTGGCGCCGGTCTTCGACGACTGGATGGTGGCGGAGGTCGTTCGACCCGCCGCGGGTGTTGTCGTGGGGGGCGGTGCCACGGCCCCCGGTGCGATCGGCAAGACAGCGCCTCCACCGCCGCCCCCGCCTCCTCCTCCCCCACCGCAACCCGACAGTGCCACCAGCACCGCGCAGCAGCCGAGTGCGGCCACCCGGGCGCGAAGAATCCCTCTGAGTTCCATGAAACGCCTTGTTTTTTATGACGATGCGGCTTGCATCGCGCCGGATCATCGGAGGCGCGCAGGTCAGTGGTCAATGCCGTCGATACCGATGAGGACGATAGTTCGCACCCCTCAGTGCGCCTCGTCCAGCAGCCCCAGCACCACGTCCAGAAGCACGTTCGCGCCCTGCGCCAGGTCGGCGCTCGCCGTGTGCTCCTTCGGGTTGTGGCTGATGCCGCGCACGCTCGGCACGAAGACCATGGCGGCGGGCGCGATGCGCGCCATCATCTGCGCATCGTGGCCCGCGCCCGAGGTCATGCGGCGGTGGCTCAGATTACGTGCATGCGCGCTGGCTTCGACGAGGCGCACCAGCCGTTCATCGAACTGCACCGGCTCGAAGCGCGCCAGCGTGCGGGCTTCGATGGTCACGCCTTCGGTCATTTCGAGCTGCCGCAGATAGTCCGCCAACTCGCCTTCGGCGTCCTTCAGCGTCGCCTCGTCGGTGTTGCGCAGGTCGACCGTGAGCGTGGCGCGCGCCGCGATCACGTTGATGAGATTCGGGTGCAGGTCGATCGCACCGACGGTCGCGACCTGGCTGCCGCCGTAGCGGCGTGCCAGCTCGCGCACGAACACCGCGATGGCGGCGGCGCAGTAGCCGGCGTCGTGGCGCAGGTGCATGGGCGTCGTGCCCGCGTGGTTCGACTGGCCGGTGACAACGATCTCCTGCCACGAGATGCCCTGCAGGTCGGCCACCGCGCCGATGGTGACGCCTTCGGCCTCCAGCACCGGGCCCTGTTCGATGTGCAGTTCGACGAACGCATGCGGCACCAGCGCGCCGCAGGCCATGTCGCCCGCGTAGCCGATGCGCGCGAGTTCGTCGCCCAGCCGCGCGCCGTCGGTGCCGACGGTGTCGAGCGCCGCCTCGAGCGCCAGGCCGCCCGCATGCACCAGCGAGCCCATCATGTCGGGCATGAAGCGCACGCCCTCCTCGTTGGTGAACGCGGCGACCACGAAGGGGCGCAGCGTCTGGCGCTGGCGTTCGTTGAGCCAGCGCACCACCTCCAGGCCGGCCAGTACGCCGTAGTTGCCGTCGTAGCGCCCGCCCGTGGCGACGGTGTCGATGTGCGAGCCGGTCATCACGGGTCGGGCATCGGGCAACTGGCCGGGGCGGATGCCGAAGATGTTGCCGATGCGGTCGATGCGCACGGTGAGGCCCAGGTCGCGCATCCATTGCACGAGCCGGTCGCGGCCCGCGCGGTCGGCGTCGGTGAGCGCGATGCGGCAGACGCCGCCTTGCGCCGTCGCACCGATGGCGGCGTGCGCGTCGATGCGCGCCATCAGTGCCGCTTCGGCGATGCCTTCGCGCTGCAGCCATTGCGACTGCGCCGCCACGACTTCTTCGCCTGTGCGGCCGGTCAGCGCGCGGTACACGCCGGGCGCGGTCGCGCCTTCGGTGCTGAACAGCAGCACGCGCGAGGTGGCGTCGAGGCCGGCGGTGCGCGCCAACTCGGGGTCGGCCGCGAGCACCTGCAGCGCGGCGAGGCCGGCCGCGCCGGATTCGCCGACCAGCACGGGCACGTCGCCCGCTTCGCCGGTGGCGAAGGTGCGCATGGCGTGCTCGGCGTCGGCATCGGTGACGGTCATGAAGAGGTCGACCGAGGGTTGCAGGAAACGCCACGCGAGCGGCGAGGTCTCGCCGCAGGCCAGCCCCGCCATCACGGAATCGACGCTGCCGGTGGCGCGGTCGGGTCGGCCGCTGCGCGCGCTCTGCAGCAGGCAGTCGGCCTGCTCGGGCTCGACGACGATCAGCGTCGGCCGCGCGGCGCCGTAGCGCTCCCAGAAATGGCTCGCCACGCCGGCCGCGAGCCCGCCGACGCCGCCCTGCACGATGACGTGGGTGAAGGGGCACGGTGCGCCGGGCGCGGTGTTCTCGAGCAGCTCGTCGACGAGGATGCCGTAGCCCTGCATCACGTCGCGCGGAATCTCTTCGTAGCCTTCGTAGGAGGTGTCGGAGACCACCTCCCAGCCGTTCACCCCGGCCAGGCGCGCGGCCTCCTCGACCGAGGCGTCGTAGTTGCCGGTGATGCGCACGATCTCGGCGCCGAGCGCGGCGATGGGCGCCTCGCGCTCTTCGCTGACCTGCGCGTGCAGCACGATCACGCAGCGGCAACCCATGCTCTGCGCGGCCGCGGCCAATGCGCGGCCGTGGTTGCCGTCGGTCGCGCTGATGACGACGAAGTCGCGCAGCGCCTCGGCATGCCGGCCTGCGAACAGGTCGGCCGGTGTCCAGCCTCGCTCGGGCCAGCGGCGCAGCACGAGCCGCAGCAAGGCCACGGGCGCACCGAGCACCTTGAAGCTGCCGAGCGCGGAGCGGCGCGATTCGTCCTTCACGACCACCTGCGCGACGCCCAGTTGCGCGGCGAGTCGGGGCAGCGGCCACGCCGGTGTCGGCTGCGGCGAGAGCCGGTCCCAGGTGGACAGCCACTGGCGGCTCTCGCGGCCGCGTGCGATGTTCATGACGGCCTGCAGGGCCGCGTCGTAGCCGCGCCGTTGCGCGTGGGGATTGGCGAAGAGCATAGGAAGAAAACCGGAAAGGAAGAATGGATCAGGCGGCGGCGTGCACGGGAAGGCGCAGCCGCACGATCTCTGCGAAGTAGCGCGCGCCCGTCGTCAGCACCGCGTCGTTGAAGTCGTAGCGCCTGTTGTGCAGCGGCGTGCCGCCGGGCTCGCCCTCGGCGCCGTTGCCCAGGAAGACGAAGGCGCCCGGCACGGCGCGCAGGAAGGCGCCGAAGTCTTCCGAGATCATCATCGGCGCGACGTTGGCGTCGACCTTCTCTGCGCCCACCACGGCCGTGGCGGCGGCCACCGCGGTCGGCACGCATTCGGCCCAGTTCACGGTGGGCGCGAACTCGTGCGTGTAGCTGAACGTGCATTCCGCGCCGTGCAGGCGGCAGATGCCTTCGCTGATCTCGCGCATGCGCGCCTCGAGCATGCGCTGCACGGCCGGGTCGTAGCTGCGCGTGTCGCCCTTGATGACCACGTTCGACGGAATCGCGTTGCGGATGCCGTCGGTGATGAACTCGGTGCACGACACCACGGCCTGCGCGCCGGGGTCGAGCGTGCGCGACACGATGGTCTGCAGCGCCAGCACGATCTGCGCTCCGATCACGATCGGGTCAATGCCCATGTGCGGCCGCGCCGCATGCGTGCCCCGGCCGTGGATGTAGATGACGAAGTTGTCTTCGCTCGCCATCAGGCCACCCGCGCGCGTGGCGAAGGTGCCGGCGGGCAGGCCGGGCATGTTGTGCAGGCCGTAGATCTCGTCGACCGGGAAGCGTTCGAACAGGCCGTCGTCCATCATGGCCCGGGCGCCGCGGCCGTGCTCTTCGGCAGGCTGGAAGATGAAGCGCACGGTGCCGTCGAAGTCGCGCCGCTCGCGCAGCAACTGTGCGGCGCCGAGCACCATCGCCATGTGGCCATCGTGGCCGCAGGCGTGCATGCGCCCGGGCGTGCCGGAGGCGTAGGGCCGCTCGGTCGCCAGCTCTGTGATGGCCAGCGCGTCCATCTCGGCGCGCAGGCCGATCACGCCGGTGCCGCTGCCGACCGTGAGGCTGGCGACCAGCCCGGTGCCGCCGATGCCGGTGTGCACCTCGAGCCCCAGCGCCCGCAGCGCGCTGGCAATGAAGGCCGAGGTCTTCGCCTCCTCGAAGCCGGTCTCGGGCATCGCGTGCAGCTGGTGCCGCCAGCCGGCCAGCTGGTCGCGCAGGGGTGCGTCTGGAAACTTCATGACGAGATGCTATTGACAACGCAGCGGGACAGGTGCGCAAAATGAGCCGCCGCTACGCAACGTTTTTGCGCGACACACCGCCTTTTCTCCATGACACCCCTCGACGCCCTCGACCTGCACCTGCTCGAACTGATCCAGGCCGACAGCCGCCTCTCGCAGGGCGAACTCGGCGAGCGCATCCACCTGTCGACGGCGGCGGTGAACCGTCGGCTCAAGCGCCTGCGCGACGAGGGCGTGATCCAGCGCCACGGCGCCGTGCTGTCGCCCGCCGCGCTCGGGCACCCGCTCACCATCGTGGTCGAGGTCGAGGCCGAGAGCGAGCAGATCGAACGGCTCGACGCCATGAAGCAGGGCTTTCGCGACTGCCCGCAAGTGCAGCAGTGCTACTACGTGACGGGCGAGTGGGACTTCATCCTCGTGTGCGTGGTGCGCGACATGGCGCAGTACACCGCCCTCACCCGCCAGCTGTTTTTCCAGAGCAACAACGTCAAGCGCTTTCGCACGCTGGTGACGATGGACCCGGTGAAGGTGAGCCTGGACGTGCCGGTGTCGGCGGGGGGCTGAGCGCGCAGGCGCTCGGCATCACGAGCCCAGGCCGAACAGCGCCAGCAGGCCCAGAACGAACCAGCCGGCCTTCTTGGCGCTGTCGGCGCTTTCCTTCGAGATCGGCCACAGCCTGGCGCGGCGCCAGGCCCGGAAGTTGTTCGCCACCGCCAGGCCCACGCCGAGCAAGAGCAGCGGCGCCATGTCCCATGCAGCCGCTGCGATGCCCGACAGCACGACGATCAGCAAGCCCGCCACCCCGATCCCGCTCGAGGTGCTGGCCAGCACATGCGAGAGCTTGCCGCAAAGTCCGCATGCCGCGGGCGTTTCGCGGCTGGACCAGCGCTTGGCAACGGCGGCGATGCCCGGCTGGCGGCAATGGGGACAGGCGTAGGTCATGCGGCTCCCGCGAACGACGTGGGAGCCGACGATAGCCGATGGGCTCAGCGCGCCGACAACATCGACCGCAGCATCAACAGCACCGCGCCGACGATCGGCGCCAGCGCCAGCAGTCGACCGGGTTCGAAGGCCAGCCCGGCGACCGCGCCGAGCAGGCAGCCAGCCTTGATCCACATCGCCACCGCACCCCAGCCGCGCCGGTGGGTCACGGCGAGCGCGACGAGCGCGACCCACCCGACCGCGCCGCCAAGAACGGACAGCGTCCAGCTCAGCAGGTAGAACGCCGAGTCAGCGTCGCGGAACGCGAGCGCGGTGCCCAGGCCGCGCCAGGTGTGCCACCAGCCGTCGAACAGCAGGAAGCCGGTGGCCGAGGCGGCCCACCAGAAGAAGGCGTAGAGGCTGGCAACGCCAGCGAGTGCTGCCAGCCCGCCCAGCAGGCGCCGGGTGATGTCGTCGAAGGGCGTGTGGTCGCGCCAGGTGGCTGTTTGTCCGTGGTCCATGGTCGGAGCTCCATTGGGTTCGCAATGGGTCCGACGGTAGGCGGCGAATGTGCGGGCTGGATGAAGCCTTTGTGAAGCGGGAGGATCAGGCCTCGGGTACGTCCGGCGCGTCAGGAGA
Organism: Variovorax sp. FW301-JW7; assembly: GCF_058788795.1. Taxonomy (NCBI): domain Bacteria; kingdom Pseudomonadati; phylum Pseudomonadota; class Betaproteobacteria; order Burkholderiales; family Comamonadaceae; genus Variovorax; species Variovorax sp. FW301-JW7. The sequence continues at coordinate 184,179 of NZ_JBYTBC010000002.1, read as the reverse complement.
AATGCCCAGCTCCGAGCACACGCGCCCCAGCAGCGCCTTCAGCGACGCCACCTCGGTCTCAAGCCGCGCCACGTTGGCCTTGAGCGCCGCGACCTCGCCGAGCGAGTCGCCGGGCGTGACAAAGGCGCCGTCGCCCGAGGCGCCCGGCCCTGCGATCTCTTCCGCCGGCGGCCCGCTCAGCAGGTGCGCCCAGCGGCTTTCGCGCGCACCGGGCAGGCGCGCCAGCTTCACCACCAGCGCGCCGGCCGGCCGTTCGGCGAGTTCGTTGAGAAAGCCCTCGACCGACGAGATGTCGGCGAAGTTGTGCATGCGGTCGCAGGCGATGCGCAGTTCGCCGGCGGTCTGCGGGCCGCGCAGCATCAGCACGGTGAGCAGGATCACCGACTGCGACGGAATGCGCAGCACGCGGTCGGTGTTGTGCTCGTAGCGGAAGGCGCGCCCGCCGCTGGTTTCGGCCACGAGGCTGTAGCCCTTCAGGCTGTCGATGGCGGCCTGCACCTGCGACTCGCTGAGTTCGAGCACCGGGTTGCGGCTGGTCTTCTGGTTGCAGCCCGACACCAGCGAGTTGAGCGTGAGCGGGTAGCTGTCGGGCACGGTGCGCTGCTTTTCGGCCAGCACACCGAGGACGCGGGTTTCAAGGAGGGACAGGACGGGCAGCGGTGTGGACATGGCTCTGGGAGAAAGGGCAGAAGTGAAAAGGCAGCCGGGCCTCAGGGCGCCACCACGGCCAGCATCGGCCCGAGGTCGCGCACGAAGTCGTTGCGCTGCAGTGTCTTCGAATAGATCGCCGACACGGTGCCGTCGAGGTACAGCGCGTCGCGGCAATGCAGCACGTCGCGCAAGTACAGCGCGAAGTCGTGGAAATTCACCGGCGTCTCGGCAAGAACGAAGACCGCGGTGGTGCCCGACACACACACGCCGTTGCGGGTCTTGCGCGAATCCGAATTCGGAATGAGCGCCGGGTGCACCGCGCCGTGGCGCAACAGCAGCGGGCCCGACTGGGTTGCCAGCTGCACGCCGCCCTTCGCGGCGATCGCCGGGTATTCCGACGCCTCGACGATGCGCGGCCCGTCGGCCGTCACCAGGAACACGCCGTTGGGCTTGCGAAAGAAATTGCCGACGCCGTCGGCCAGGTTCAAAGGTGCTTCCTCGCGGCCTTCGCGCACCAGCAGGCCGACGGGCGCAAAGTCGGCGTGGTACATGCCGGCGTTCGCCGCGAACAGCAGCTGCTGGTTGCGCGCCTTCAACCAGGCCTCGAGCCGGTCGAAGCGCTTGAAGGCGGCGCCGGTATCGTCGTTCAGGAACAGCGCGAGCTTGTCGGTGCGCAGGTCGACCTTGACGACGGTGTAGCGCGGCGGCGCGTCCACGGCGCCGGCGGCGGACCACGCCAGGCCGGCGAGCAAAAAGACCAGCGCAGGCAGCAGCAGTTTTTTCATGCGACCTGCACTGTCTGCTGTTCTCAGCCGCCGTTGATGCGCGCGACCAGCGCCTTCGTGAAGGCCGCCGTGCCGGCGCTGCCGCCGAGGTCGCCGGTGCGCACGTTGTCCAGGTTGAGCGTCTGGTCGATGGCGGTGCGCAGGCGCGTGGCCAGCTCGGGCCGCTTGACGTGGTCGAGCATGAGCGCGGCGGCCAGCAGCAGCGCGGTCGGGTTGGCGATGCCCTTGCCGGCGATGTCGGGCGCCGAGCCGTGCACGGCCTCGAAGATCGCGGCGTCGGTACCGATGTTGGCGCCGGGCGCCATGCCCAGGCCACCGACCAGGCCGGCCACGAGGTCCGAGAGGATGTCGCCGAACAGGTTGGTGGTCACCAGCATGTCGAACTGCCAGGGATTGAGCACCAGCTTCATCGCGCAGGCGTCGATGATCACGGTGTCGAGCTCGAACTGGCCCTTGTACTTCTCTTCGTACAAGTCCAGGCCGGTCTCCAGGAAGAGGCCGGTGAGCGCCTTCATGATGTTGGCCTTGTGCACCAGCGTGACCTTCTTGCGGCCGGTGGCCACGGCGGTGTCGAACGCGTACTCGAGCAGGCGGCGGCTGCCCTTGCGGGTGTTGACGCCGGTGGCCATGGCCACGGCGTGCGGGTCGCCGTCGATGGGCACGTAGTGCTCGTGACCGATGTACAGGCCCTCGAGGTTCTCGCGCACCACGGTCAGGTCGATGTTGTCGTAGCGCCCGCCCGGGATGATGGTGCGCGCGGGACGCAGGTTGGCGTACAGCTGGAACTCCTCGCGCAGGCGCACGTTCGACGAGCGATAACCGCCGCCCGAAGGGGTTTCGAGCGGGCCCTTGAGGGCGAGCCGGGTGCTGCGGATGCTGTCCAGCGTGGCCTTGGGCAGCGGGTCGCCCGAGGCCTTGACGCCGCCCAGGCCGGCGATCTGGGTGTCCCACACGAAAGGCGCCTTCAGCGCGTCGAGCGCCGCCAGGGTCGCGTCGACGATCTCGGGGCCGATGCCGTCGCCGGGGATGAGGGTTGCGGGGATCGAGGTGGTCATCGGCGGCGGCTCACTTTCAGTAAAGAGGCTGCGAGCATACGTCGCACGGGCGACACCCCCGTGGGCTCAGGGGTCACTCCGGGTACCCCGCCGGCGGGGTGAGCAGCCCCATGGCGGCGGCTGCGGGACGGGCCGCCTAAAATGCCCGGTTCCCGGACGCGGCCCCTGGCCGCCTCCACGGGCCCCGCGCCCCTTCCGTTCGTCACTCCCGAAAGCGCCCTCCCCGATGTCCGCCCCGCGCAAGCTCTTCGTCACCACCGCCCTGCCGTATGCCAACGGCAAGTTCCACATCGGCCACATGATGGAATACATCCAGGCCGACATCTGGGTGCGGAACCAGCGAATGAATGGCGCCGACGTCAACTTCGTGTGCGCCGACGACGCGCACGGCGCGGCCATCACCATCGCGGCCGACAAGGCTGGCGTGACGCCGCAGGCCTTCGTGGCCGAGATCGCCGCGGGCCGCAAGTCCTACCTCGATGGCTACCACATCGCCTTCGACAACTGGCACTCGACCGACGCGCCCGAGAACCACCAGCTGGCGCAGGACATCTACCGCGACCTGCGCGCCAACGGCCTCATCGAGACCAAGAGCGTCGAGCAGTTCTACGACCCGGCCAAGGGCATGTTCCTGGCCGACCGCTTCATCAAGGGCGAGTGCCCCAATTGCCACTCAAAGGACCAGTACGGCGACAACTGCGAGGTGTGCGGCGCCGTGTACGCGCCCACCGAGCTGATCAACCCCTACTCGGCGCTGTCGGGCGCCAAGCCCGAGCTGCGCAGCTCGGAGCACTTCTTCTTCAAGCTGTCGGACCCGCGCTGCGAGGCCTACCTGAAGGAATGGACCGCCGCCCCCGGCCACGTGCAGCCCGAGGTGCAGAACAAGATCCGCGAGTGGCTCTACAAGGACGACGAAGGCAAGGGCGGCCTGGGCGACTGGGACATCAGCCGCGACGCACCCTACTTCGGCATCGAGATCCCCGATGCGCCGGGCAAGTACTTCTACGTGTGGCTCGACGCGCCCGTGGGCTACCTGGCGTCGCTCAAGAACCTGCTGGACAAGCGCTGCATCGAGCTGGGCGGCGACGGCATCTCGTACACCGAGTACATGGCCGACCCCGAGTTGGAGCAGGTGCACTTCATCGGCAAGGACATCATCACCTTCCACACGCTGTTCTGGCCCGCGATGCTGCATTTCAGCGGCCGCAAGGCGCCCAACGCCGTGTATGTGCACGGCCACCTGACGGTGAGCGGCGAGAAGATGAGCAAGAGCCGCGGCACCGGCATCGACCCGCTCAAGTACCTGTCGATCGGGCTCGACCCCGAATGGCTGCGTTACTACATCGCCGCCAAGCTCAACGGCCGCAACGAGGACATCGACTTCAACCCCGACGACTTCGTGGCGCGCGTGAACAGCGACCTCGTGGGCAAGTACATCAACATCGCCAGCCGCGCGGCCGGCTTCATCGGCAAGCGCTTCGGCGGCCAGCTGGGTGCGGTGTCGGCCGACGGCGAAACGCTGCTGTCCACGCTGCGTGCCGCCGCCACGCAGGTGCAGTCGCTGTACGACGGCCGCGACTACGCCCGCGCGCTGCGCGAGGTGATGGCGCTGGCCGACAAGGTGAACGAGTACGTCGATCAGAACAAGCCCTGGGAACTGGCCAAGAAGGAAGGCGCCGAAGCCCGCCTGCACGACGTGTGCACGGTGTGCATCGAAGCCTTCCGCCTGCTCACGCTGTACCTCAAGCCCGTGCTGCCGGCGCTGGCCGTGAACGTCGAGGCCTTCCTGAAGATCGCCCCGCTGACCTGGGCCGACGCCGCGCAGGCCCTGCCGGCCGGCCACCCCATCGGTGACTACAAGCACCTGATGCAGCGCGCCGACCCCAAGCAGGTCGACAAGCTGTTCGACGTGCCCGAAGCCGCGGCTGCCGCGCCCGTTGCCACGGAAGCGCAAGAACTCCCCGGCGGCGAAGCCATCGCGCCGACCATCACCATCGACGACTTCGCGAAGATCGACCTGCGCATCGCGAAGATCGTGGCCTGCGAAAAGGTCGAGGGCTCGACCAAGCTGCTGCGCCTGACGCTCGACGCGGGCGAAGGCAAGACCCGCAACGTGTTCAGCGGCATCGCCTCGGCCTACCAGCCCGAGCAGCTCGTGGGCAAGCTCACGGTGCTGGTCGCCAACCTCGCGCCGCGCAAGATGAAGTTCGGCGTCAGCGAAGGCATGGTGCTGGCCGCGAGCCATGGCGACGAAAAGGCCCATCCCGGCATCCACGTGCTCGAGCCCTGGGCGGGCGCGACGCCGGGCATGCGCGTGCGCTGACCCGACCACGCAAAGAAGAACTAGCCGAACTTGTTGTTCAACACGAGGTCGGCGAACACCTTGCCGCCCACCGAGATGTGGTCGCGCATCGCCTCCGCGGCGTTGTCCGCGTGGCCTTTCAGAATCCACTCGACCACCCGTTCGTGCTCCCGCTGTGAAGCGGCGAGCCGGCCGGGCTTCTCGAACATCCGCCCACGGTAGGCCGAGATGCGCAGCCGCACGGTCTGCGCCTGCTCCACGATGAAGGGGTTGCCGCTGGCGCGGTAGATCACGTCGTGCAGCGCGGCGTTGGCCTGCTGGTAGGCCTCGGCGTCGTCCGCCTGCGCCTGCGCGGCGGTGCCGGCCAGGGCCCGCAGCAACTCCTCGCGCAGCGCCGGGCCGATGCGCAGCGCGGCCAGCCGCGCCAGCACGCCCTCGAGCTCGCCGAGCGCTTCCATCATCGCCACCAGTTCGTTCGCCCGCAGCTGGCGCACGTAGATGCCGGTGCGCGGAACGATGTCGACCAGCCCGCGCGCACTGAGCAGCAGCAGCGCCTCGCGCACCGGCGTGCGCGAGGTGTTGAAGCTCAGGGCCAGGGCCTTTTCGTCGATGGCCATGCCGGGCGACAGCACGCCGCCCAGGATGTCTTGTTCGAGCCGGGCGCGGATGCGGTCCTGCAGGCTGTGGGTGTCGAGGGTTTTCGCGGGTTGCATGGCGATCTGGATATTAGCTAACCTTACAGATATATCAATTCATCTGTTTGGTACATCAATGTCTCCCACCCTCGCGATCGACGGCCATGTCGCCTACCTGACGCTGCACCGTCCCCAGGCCGCCAACAAGCTCACGCCAGACGATCTTCCCGTGCTGATCCAGCATGTGGACACAGTGAACCGCACGCCCGAGGTGCTGGTGCTGGTCCTGCGCGCCGAGGGCAAGTACTTCTGCAGCGGATTTGATATATCAGAAGTGGCCGCCCAGAGCCAGACCGAGGGCCGCAGCTTCGGCGAGATGGTCGATGTGTTCGAAAACTGCCGCGCCGTCACCATCGCGGCGGTGCACGGCGGCGTCTACGGCGGCGCGACCGACCTCGTGCTGGCCTGCGACTTCCGCGTGGGCGCCCGCAGCGCCGAGATGTTCATGCCGGCCGCCCGGCTCGGCCTGCACTACTACCAGAGCGGCATGGAGCGCTACGTGTCGCGGCTGGGGCTGGACACGGCCAAGCGCCTCTTTCTCACCGCCGAGAAGCTCGACGGCGCCGCCATGCGCGACTGCGGCTTTCTCACGCAGCTGGTCGACGACGCCGCCGCGCTCGACACCGAGGTGCAGCGCCTGCGCACCGTGCTCGCCGGCATGGCGCCGCTGGCGCTGCTGGGCATGAAGAAGCACCTGAACCAGATCGCGCGCGGCACGGCCGACGCCGCCGCGATCTCGCGCGAGATGCAGCGCACCGTCGCGTCCGAAGACCTCGCCGAGGGCGGCCGGGCCTGGCGCGAGAAGCGCACGCCGGTGTTCCAGGGCCGCTGAGCGCGCCCGCCCTTCCCTACACAAGACCCAGGAGACAAACCCATGAAGCAAGAACTGCGAGCCCTCTCGTTCGCCGCCGCCGCGCTGCTGGCCTCGGCCGGCGCACTGGCCGACGCCTACCCCTCGCGCCCGATCACGCTGCTGGTGGGCTTCCCCGCCGGCGGCGGCGCCGACACGGTGGCGCGCATCGTCGGCGACAAGCTGGGCAAGCTGCTCGGCCAGCCGATCGTCATCGACAACAAGCCGGGCGCGGGCACCACCATCGCGTCCGACCAGGTCGCGCGCGCCGCGCCCGACGGCTACACGCTGCTGCTGGGCAGCGCCAACCTCTACGGCAGCGACAAGCTGCTCTACAAGAGCGTGAAATACGACGGTGCGAAGAGCTTCGTGCCGATCTCGCGCTGGAGCTCCGCGCCGATGCTGCTCGCCGTGAACAAGGACGTGAGCGCCAAGACCGTGCAGGCGCTGATCGCCGAGGCGCGGCAAAACCCCGGCAAGCTGGCGTACTCGTCGTCGGGCGCGGGCGTGGTGACGCACCTGGCGGGCCTCTCGTTCGAGAAGGCGGCCGGCGTGCAGATGCTGCATGTGCCGTACAAGGGCGGCGCACCGTCGATCCAGGCCGTGGCTGCGGGCGACGTGCAGCTCACCTTCGGTACGCCGCCCTCGGTGCTGCCGATGGCCCAGGGCCAGAAGCTGCGCGTGCTGGCCGTCACCTCGGGCCAGCGCTCGCCGCTCTTTCCCGACGTGCCCAGCGTGGCCGAAGCCGGCGTGAAGGGCTACGACTACACCTTCTGGTTCGGCCTCTTCGGCCCGGCCGGCCTGCCGCCGGAGGTGGCGCAGAAGCTGTTCGACGCCAGCGTGGCGGCGCTGAACGACCCCGAGGTCAAGGCGCGGATGGAGAAGTCGGGCAACGAGTCGGCGCCCTCGAAGTCGCTGGCCGAATTCCGTGCCTGGGCCCTGGCCGAAGGCGCGAAGTCGAAGGAACTCACCGAGCGCTCGGGCGCGAGCGTCGAATGAGCACGCACGCACCCAAGGCAGGCCCGCTGCAGGGCTTCACCGTCATCGACCTCACGCGCGTGCTCGCGGGCCCGTACTGCACGCTGCTGCTCGCCGACCTGGGCGCGCGCGTCATCAAGGTGGAACAACCCGGCCTGGGCGACGACGCGCGGCAGATCGGCCCCTTCGTCGAAGGCGACTCGGCCTACTTCATGTCGGTCAACCGCAACAAGGAGTCGATCGCGCTCGACCTGAAGGCGCCGGCCGATCGCGCGGTCTTCGAGCAGCTGCTGGCCACGGCCGACGTGCTGGTCGAGAACTTCCGGCCCGGCACGATGGAAAAGCTGGGCTACGACTGGCCGACGCTGCACGCGCGCTTTCCGAAACTCGTGTTCACCTCGGTCTCCGGCTTCGGCCAGACCGGCCCGTACAGCAGGCGCTCTGCCTACGACATGGTGGTGCAGGCGATGGGTGGCATCATGAGCCTCACCGGCCACCCGGGCGCGCCGCCGACGCGCGTGGGCGTGTCGATCGGCGACCTGGGCGCCGGGCTGTACGCGGCCGTCGGCACGCAGGCCGCGCTGCTGCAGCGCGGGCGCACCGGGCTGGGGGACCGGGTCGACGTGGCCATGCTCGACTGCCAGGTCGCGCTGCTCGAGAACGCGATCTCGCGCATGGAGGCCGAGGGCCGCGCGCCGGGGCCGATCGGCTCGCGGCATCCGTCGATCACGCCCTTCGACGTGTTCCGTGCGGCCGACGGCTGGTTCGTGATCGCGGCGGGCAACGACGCGCTGTTCCAGCGCCTGTGCACCGCGCTCGAGCTGCCCGCGCTCGCCGGGGACGCGCGCTTTGCCACCAACCCGGCGCGCTGCCAGCACCACGAGGCGCTCAAGCAGGTGCTCGAAGAGCGCCTGTCGACCGCGCCCTGCGCGCACTGGCAGGCGCTGCTGATGCAGCACAACATTCCCACCGGCGACTACAACGACGTGGCCGCGGTGGTGAACGACCCGCAGGTGCAGGCGCGCGAGATGCTGGTGCAGGTGCGCACGCAGGGCGGCCAGCCGCTCACGGTGGCGGGCAACCCGGTGCACGTCGGCGGGCTGCGCACGCAGGTGCGGCGGCAACCGCCACGGCTGGACCAGGACCGCGAGGCGATCCTGGCGTCGCTCGCCCGATCCAGCGCTGCGGGTGCAGAATCCGCCCATGCAACGCAGTGACCGCCTCCGCCCCCTCGTCCTTTCCGCACTCGCCCTCGCGGGTGCGCTGCTGCTGAGCGGCTGCGCGGTGGTCAGCGTCGCGAGCACCGCCGTGAGCGTGGGCGCCGGCGCGGTCGGCCTCGCAGCCGATGCCGCCATCGGCACCGCGCGCATCACCGGCAAGGTGGTGGGCGCAGCGGCCGACGCGGTGATTCCCGACAGCAAGGACTGACGGCCGTTCAGCGCTGCAGGCCGAGCGCCGCGAGGTGCGCGGGCGTGTGCTGCGCTTTTTCCTTGCGCACGAAGGCCGAGCGCAGCGCCGCGTGCGGCTCGGCGGGATCGAAGAAATTGCGCCGCATGTGCGCCAGTTCCTCGTCGCGGTAGGCCTGCAGCGGCTTGGCTGCTTCGTCGCGGGCACGCGCCGCCTGCTTGTCCGCCAGGCGCGCGGCCAGGTCCGGCGATGCCGCCAGTTGCGCGGCCAGCCGGCCGACCTCGTCACCCAACTCTTCCGGCGCGGCCTGCAGCACACGCTGCGCCAGGCCCAGCGCCACCGCGCGCTTGGCGCTCACGGGCAGCGCCGACTGCGTGAGCCGCGCGGCCTCGTCGACGCCCACGCGGCGCGGCAGGCTGTAGGTCCAGTACTCGGAGCCATGCAGGCCCATGAGGGTGTAGTGCGGGTTGAGCACCACGCCGTCGCGGCACCACACCTCGTCGGCCGCGAGCGCGAGCATCACGCCGCCGGCCGCGGCATTGCCGCCCAACGCGGCCACGGTGAGTCGGTCGGTGGTCGTGAGCACGGCCTCGACCAGGTCGTTCATCGCATGGATGTTGGCCCACGATTCCTCCGCCGGATCGGCCGCCGCCTCGATCACGTTCAGATGAATGCCGTTGGAGAAGAAGTCGCGCAGCCCGCCCAGCACCAGCACCGACGTCGGCCGGGTGCAGGCGAAGCGGTAGGCCGCCAGCAGACGCCGGCATTGCGCGGTGCTCATGGCCCCGCCCGCGAACGAGAAGTTCAGCACGCCGACGGGGCCGTGCTCGCTGTAACGCATGTCGGTCCAGGTGCGGCGGCCAGCGGGCAACTCGAGCGGCGCGCCCACCTCGGGCAGGCCGGCAGGCAATCGCGCGCCCAGCGCCTCGATGGCCGGCAGCTTGTAGCTCGGCAAACCGGAACCCGGCTCGCGCCAGGGCCGCAGCTGGGTGAGCCAGACCGCGCCGTCGACGGTGGCGCGGCAGACGGCGCCGGCGCGGGTGGCGATCAGTTCGCCGGGCGTGCCGCGCAGCTCGTCCTCGGCATGGCCGCCGTGCAGGTACCACGGCGCGCCCCGCAGCTCGTCGAGCACGCCGGGCTGCGAATCGGCCGCGCGCAGCTGCCGCAGCACCGATTCGGAGGTCTGCGTGGCCCAGTCGATGCGGCGCTCGGCCTGCTTCATGAAGGGCCGCCAGCCGGCGGCGAGGTCGGCCGCCTTCTGCCGCTTCGGCTTGTAGGTGCCCGAGGCGAAGCGCTCGACGGCCAGCAGCACGGCGTCGACGGCGGCATCGGCCACCTCGCCGCGGTACAGGTCGCTCTTGCCGGCCTGCGGCGGCACCTTCAGCGGCGACCAGGCCCAGACATCGCCCGCGTCCATTTCGGCCACGGCCTCGAGCACGGTGACGCCCCAGCTGTCGACGCCGCCCTGCAGCGTCCGGTCGAGCGAAGACGGGCCGCGGTCGCCGGGCGGGCCCGGATGCACGATGAGGCAGGTGTGGGCGCGCCAGATGTCCTCGGGGATCGCGGTGGTCAGCATCGGAGCGATGACGAGCGCGGGCGCGTGCCGGCGCACGGCTTCACGCAGCGCCTTGTCATCGCCGAGCGCCAGCACGACGCCCGCTGTATGGCCCCGGTCCTGGAGCTCGGCCAGCACGCGCTGCGTAAGGCTGTTGAACGCGCTCGCGACGAGCAGGATGTGCATGGCGACCTCATTGACGTTTGTTTCTAAACGTCAAAAATGTATCTTTCAGACTCGCCGCCGATAAGCTGACTGAAAGTACTCACCGCCGGGACATCGCGCGGCCGCCACAAAGGCCGGGCCACAATGACCGCACATGTCGTCGCCGCTGAACCTCACCCGCTTTCGCCCCCGCCTGCTGGACACGATGGCCGGCTACGACCGGGGGCGGTTCCTGGGGGACCTGGGCGCGGGCGCCACGGTGGGCATCGTCGCGCTGCCGCTGGCCATGGCCTTTGCCATCGCCTCGGGGCTCAAGCCCGAGGCCGGCATCTGGACGGCGATCATCGCGGGCTTCCTGATCTCGCTGCTGGGCGGCTCGGCCGTGCAGATCGGCGGCCCGGCGGGCGCGTTCATCGTGATCGTCTACGGCATCGTCGAGCGCTACGGCGTGGCCAACCTGCTGATCGCCACCGCCTGCGCGGGCGTGCTGCTGTTCATGGCGGGGCTGTTCGGGCTCGGGCGGCTGGTGCGCTTCGTGCCGCTGTCGATCGTGGTGGGTTTCACCAACGGCATCGCGGTGCTGATCCTGCTGTCGCAACTGAAAGACCTGCTCGGCCTCACGGTGGAGCGCATGCCGGCTGACGTGTTCTCGCAGCTGCACGCCATGGCGCTGCGGCTGGACACCTTCAACCCGCATGCCTTCGCGCTCGGCCTGGCCTGCGTGCTCGGGCTGCTGGCGTGGTCGCGGCTGTTTCGCGGCGACTCGGCGCTGGCGCGCGCGGTGCAGCGCGTGGGCGGGCGCTGGGTGCAGACGCGCCCGGTGCAGATCGTCGGGCGCATCCCCGGGCCGATCGTCGCGCTGGTGTCGCTCACGCTGGTGTCGTGGGGCTTCGCGCTGCCGGTGGAAACCATCGGCACGCGCTTCGGCGGCATTCCCGAGGGCGTGCCGGCCTTCGCGCTGCCCGATTTCTCGTGGGAGACCGTCAAGCAGCTGGTGACGCCGACGCTGACCATCGCGCTGCTCGGCGCCATCGAGTCGCTGCTGTGCGCGCGCGTGGCCGACCAGGTCAGCGGCCAGCCGCGCCACGACCCGAACCAGGAGCTGATGGCGCAGGGCATCGCCAACCTGGTCACGCCCTTCTTCGGCGGCATGCCGGCCACGGGCACCATCGCGCGCACCGTGACCAACATCCGCTCCGGCGGCAGCTCGCCCATCGCGGGCATCGTGCATGCGGTCACGCTGCTGGTCGTGGTGCTGCTGGCGGCGCCGCTGGCACGCCACGTGCCGCTCGCGGTGCTGGCGGGCATCCTGGTGTTCGTCGGGCTGAACATGGGCGAATGGCGCGAGTTCACGCCCGGCCAGCTGCGCCACTTCAGCCACCACTACCGGCTGCTGATGCTCGGCACCTTCTTCCTCACGGTGGTGTTCGACCTCACGGTGGCGGTGCAGGTGGGCATCGTGCTGGCGTGCGCGCTCTTCATCCGGCGCATGAGCGGGCTGTTCAGCGTCGAGCTGGTGACGCTGCAGCCGCCGGTGCTCACCTACCGGCTGTACGGCGCCATGTTCTTCGGCGCGGCGGCCAAGCTCGACGAAGCGGTGAACGCCGCGGAGCGCGCGCCGCGCGGCATGACGCTGGTGCTGGACGCCACGCACCTGATCTACATCGACGCCACCGGCGTCGATGCGCTGCGGCAGCTGCACCGGGCGGTGCTGGCGCGCGACGGGCTGCTGCGCATCGAGTCGCTGCAGCCGCAGCCGCTCGAGGTGCTGGAGCGCTCGGGCTTTGCCGAGGAGTTGACCTCGGGCCGGCCCGCAACGACCTCCTAGGCGGGGCTCGTCAGGCCTGCGCGGCCTCGCCGCACACCAGCCGCGCCATCTGCACCTTGCTCGTGACGCCGAGCTTGGCGTACACCTGCCGCAGGTGGTGGCGCACCGTCGCCGGGGAACTGTCGAGCCTGCGGGCCACCATCTTGTAGCTGTGGCCCTCGCCGAACAGGCGGGCCACCTCGGCCTCGCGACGGCTCAGGACCGCCAGGGCCGAGACGCCGGGCGCCGGCGTCTCCCGCAGCCGCAGCGCCTGCGCCGAGACCAGGTGAGGCATCAGCAACTCCAGCAGCGCGTGCTCGCGCTCACCGAAGCTCGCGGCTTCGCGGCCGTACAGCGACAGGTGCGTCCACCACGGCGAATCGGGCGCATGCAGCATCACGCTGAGCACCCGGTCGAGGCGATGCTCCGAAGCGAAGGCGCGCAGCGAGCCCACCGGCGGCAGCTCGTGCGACGCCATCGCCATGCCATGGCCCGGTCGTGCCATCACCGCGGCCACCATCGGATCGAGGTGGCGCACACGGCACCAGTCGGCCACGAAATCCGGCGCCAGCCCGCGTGTGTGGCCGTCTCGCGGCTCGAGCCGTCCGGCAGCAAACACCGAGCGGCCGAACCAGGCGGCGTCGAACGCAATGTGGCCGGCCAGCCAGTCCAGCAGCCCGCCGGCGGCCGAGGCCTCGGGCGCGGCGGCCCGCGGATACAGGTCGAGCAGCAGCGCGCCGAGCTGTGCGGCCGGAATGCACGACCCCGAAGAAGAACTGCTGTGCGCCATGCGGCGCGATCTTAGGGGCCGCCCGCTCGCGGGGGGTTGCGGAGATTCCCGCATCGTTCATCTGAACGACTGCCGCTGCCGGACACCCCGCCCTACGCTGCACGGCGTTCCCACATCACACACAAACAGGACCCCGTTGCCATGAACCTCGCCGACTACAGCCGCCTCGACGCCACCGGGCTGGCCGAATGCATCCGCCGCAAGGACATCAGCGCCGCCGAAGCGCAGCAGTGCGCGCGCCAGGCGGCGACCGCGCTCAACCCGCGCATCAACGCCATGGCCGAGCTTTTCGACGCCCCGCTGTCGCACGACGCGCGGGGTCCGCTGGGCGGCGTGCCCTTCCTCATCAAGGACCTGGTGCTGCAGGCCGAGGGCGTGCGCTGCCAGGCCGGCAGCCGGCTGTTCGGCGACGGGCTACCGGCTGCCGCAGACAGCGCGTTGATGGCGCGCTTTCGCCGCGCCGGCCTGGCCACGCTGGGGCGCACCTGGACCCCGGAACTCGGCTTCAACGCCACCACCGAGAGCGCCCTCGGCGGCGCGACGCGCAACCCGTGGAACCTGGCGCACAGCGCGGGCGGCTCCAGCGGGGGCTCGGCCGCGGCGGTCGCCGCCGGCATCGTGCCCATGGCGCACGCCAACGACGGCGGCGGTTCGATCCGCGTGCCCGCCGCCGCCTGTGGCCTGATCGGGCTGAAGTCCAGCCGCGGCCGCATCAGCGCCGGCCCGGGCTACGGCCAGCCGCTGATGGGCCTGGGCATGGAGGGCGTGGTCTGCCGCACCGTGCGCGACGCCGCCGCCGCGCTCGACCTCATGCACGGCCCCGAGCTGGGCGATCCGTTCCTGATTCCCGCGCCCGCGCAGCCCTACGCACAGGCCATCCGGTCGGCGCCGCGCCGGCTGCGCATCGCGGTGAGCACGCAGTTCCCGGGCACGCAGCCGGCGGCGCAACCCTGCGTCGACGCGGTGGAGGCGACGGCGCGCACGCTCGCCGGTCTCGGGCATGTCGTGGAATGGGCGACGCCGTCGTATGCGCACGAGGCCTTCTTCTCGGCCACACGCACCTTCTGGTCCTCGTTGCTGGCGGCCGGCGTGGCGGGCGTGGCGCAGGCGCTGCAGATGCCGCTGGAGAAGGCGCTGGGCCAGGTGCAGGCCTGCACCCGCGCCACCGCCGAGCACGGGCTGCGCCTGAGCGCGCTCGACCTGGAACTGGCGCTCGCGCAGATGAATGCGGTCTCGCGCGAGGTGGCGCCCTTCTTCGCGCAGCACGACATCCTGCTGACGCCGACGATGCGCACCCCGCCCGTGGCGCTGGGCTACCTCGACCAGGACGACCCCGCGCGCGATGCGCAGGGTTACTTCGACCACCTGTTCGACTACGCGACCTTCACGCCGCTGGCCAACCTCACCGGCCAGCCGGCGATCTCGCTGCCCCTGGGGATGGCCGGCGACCTGCCGATCGGCGTGCAATGCATGGCCCCCATGGGCGACGAGGCCACGCTGCTGCAGCTCGCCGCGCAGCTCGAGCAGGCCATGCCCTGGGCCGCGCGGCGCCCGGCGCTGCACGCGGCGGCGCTGTAGGCAGCGCGCTCAGGGCGCCTCGGTGCCCCGGTCGGGCGACGAGCCGCTGCGCACCACGCGCTGGTCGTCGTTCAGCGTGGCGGTGAAGACCATCGACGAATTCGGTGGCTGCACCCAGCGCCATTCCCATTCGGTCTCGCGCTTGAGCGCATAGGGCGTGACCTTGGCCGGCTTGCCCAGCAGCTTGCGCAGGTCTTCCATCATCATCCCGGGCTGCACCTTGGCGAAGTTCTCGGGCGTGAGCACCTGGCGCAGCGCGCTCATCTTGCCGTCGGCGCCAATGGTGATCATGTAGTTCTTCTGGCCCTGCGGCTGGCGGTTGAACTCCAGCACGCGGCCGTTGGGCACGTCCCAGATGTTCTCGGGTTCGCCGAAACGCGCGCGCACGTCGGCCTCGGTCGAGACGCCCTCTTCGAGCTCGCTGATGCGCTGCGGATCGCAGCCCGCGAGCCCGATCAGCGCCGCCAGCAGTCCTGCCACGAGGCCGATCCGGCCCTTCTGAAATCGTTGCATGCCGTCCCCGGTAAAATTCGAGCGATAAAGGTCCAGTCTATGTCCATCTTCCGCCGCCCCCACTACACCTCCGAGATCACGAACTTCATCGAGGAGATGAAGCAAAAGAAGCCGACGCTGGAATCCGAACAGCGCGCCGGCCGCGCCCTGCTCTGGGACAAGCACCTCGACCGCAGCCTGCTCGAGGAGTACAGCGAAGCGCGCGTGCCGATGCAGCCGTACGTCTACCAGACCCAACCCAAGTGAATGGTGCCCACCCGGCATCCCGCCGCCCAGCCTGCGCGCACAGCTATTAAGTTGATAGCAACTTCCTCATGAGCGCAGACGAGGACAACGGCACGATCGTGGCCAGCATGCCCGAGGTCGTCGACCAGGTCGCCCTGGCCCGGCTCTACGGCGAGCCGCTGTTCGCGATGCCGAAGGACCTGTACATCCCGCCCGAGGCGCTGCAGGTTTTTCTGGAGGCCTTCGAGGGCCCGCTCGACCTGTTGCTGTACCTGATCCGCAAGCAGAACTTCAACATCCTCGACATCCCGATGGCGGGCCTGACGCGGCAGTACCTGAGCTACGTCGACGAAATTCGCCAGACCAACCTCGAACTCGCGGCCGAGTACCTGCTGATGGCCGCGATGCTGATCGAGATCAAGTCGCGCATGCTGCTGCCGCCCAAGAAGGTGGCCGACGGCGAAGAGGCCGAAGACCCGCGCGCCGAGCTGGTTCGCCGGCTCATGGAGTACGAGCAGACCAAGCTGCAGGCCGCCGCCATCAGCGCGCTGCCGACCTACGGGCGCGACTTCTGGAAGGCCCAGGTCTACATCGAGCAGTCGATCAAGCCGCGCTTTCCCGACGTCGACGTGGTCGAACTGCGCGACGCCTGGGCCGACATCATGAAGCGCGCCAAGCTCGTGCAGCACCACAAGATCTCGCGCGAGGAACTCAACGTGCGCGAGCACATGAGCATCGTGCTGCGCCACCTGCAGGGCCAGCGTTTCGTCGAGTTCGAGAAGCTCTTCGACGTCTCGCGCGGCGTGCCGGTGCTGATCGTCACCTTCATCGCGATGCTCGAGCTCGCGAAGGAGACGCTGATCGACATCACGCAGGCCGAGGCCTTCGCCCCCATCTACGTCCGACTGGCCTACTCGCCGACATAAATGGCTTACCCCCAGTCTTCGCGCACTTCGTGTCGCTTCGCCAACCCCCTTTCAGGGGGCAACACCTGTGGCCCGGCAAAGCCGGTTCCACGGTGTTCCACGAAGTGACCCGGCCTTCAACCCGGTACTTCAGTTCATGCCCTCGCGCGACTTCGATGTCCTCATTGTCGGCAGCGGCCTCGCAGGCCTCTCCGCCGCGCTGCACCTGGCCCCCACGCACCGCGTGGCCGTGCTCACCAAGCGCGCGCTGAACGACGGCTCCAGCGCCTGGGCGCAGGGCGGCATCGCGGCCGTGCTGGCGGCGGGCGACAGCTTCGACGCCCACGTGGAAGACACGCTGGTGGCCGGCGCCGGCCTGTGCGACCCCGAGGCCACGCGCTTCGTGGTCGAAGGCGCGCCGCAGGCCATCGGCTGGCTGCGCGAACTCGGCGTGCCCTTCTCGGAAGAAGGCGGCGACCTGCACCTGACGCGCGAAGGTGGCCACAGCCAGCGCCGCATCGTGCACGTGACCGACGCCACCGGCGCGGCCGTGCAGCAGGTGCTGATCGAGCGCGTGCGCCGCACGCCCAACATCACGCTATTCGAGCACCACACGCTGGTCGACCTGGTCACCGGCACCAAGCTCGGGCTGGCCGATCCGTCCTGCCAGGGCCTGTACGCGCTGGACGACGAGACCGACGAGGTGCTGGCCTTCCGCGCGCCGCACACCATCCTGGCCACGGGCGGCGCGGGCAAGGTGTACCTGTACACCACCAACCCCGACACCGCCACCGGCGACGGCATTGCCGCCGCCTGGCGCGCGGGCTGCCGGGTGTCGAACCTGGAGTTCATCCAGTTCCACCCGACCTGCCTGTACCACCCGCATGCCAAGTCGTTCCTGATCAGCGAGGCGGTGCGCGGCGAAGGCGGGCTGCTCAAATTGCCCGACGGCACGCGCTTCATGCCGAAGCACGACGAACGCGCCGAGCTCGCGCCGCGCGACGTGGTGGCCCGCGCCATCGACTTCGAGATGAAGAAGCACGGCCTGGACTGCGTGTACCTCGACATCTCGCACCAGCCGCCCGCGTTCCTGAAGGAGCACTTCCCCAACATCCTGGCGCGCTGCCTGGAGCTGGGCATCGACATCACGCGCGAGCCGATTCCCGTGGTGCCCGCCGCGCACTACACCTGCGGCGGCGTGCTCAGCGACCTGGCCGGCCGCACCGACATCCCGGGCCTGTACGCCATCGGCGAAACCGCCTGCACCGGCCTGCACGGCGCCAACCGGCTGGCCAGCAACTCGCTGGTCGAGTGCATGGTGTTCGCGCGCGCCGCGGCCGACGCCATTGCGCAGGCGCCGTCGCGCGAACGCGCCGCGCTGCCCGCCTGGGACGAAAGCCGCGTCACCGACGCCGACGAAGCCGTGGTCATCTCGCACAACTGGGACGAGCTGCGCCGCTTCATGTGGGACTACGTCGGCATCGTGCGCACCAACAAGCGCCTGGAGCGTGCGAGCCACCGCATCGCGCTGCTGCAGGCCGAGATCCAGGAGTTCTACGCGAACTTCCACGTCACGCGCGACCTGCTCGAGCTGCGCAACCTGGTGCAGGTGGCCGAGCTGATCGTGCGTTCCGCGCAGGCCCGCCACGAGAGCCGTGGCCTGCATTTCAGTCGCGATTACCCTTCGCTGGCCGAGCCCACCGCACCCACCGTGCTGGTGCCGCCGGTCGACTGAGCCCACCCTTCGTCACCTTTCGATCACCCTCAGGATGCCCGGCCACCGACGCCCGCAGGGAGAAAGCCAACCATGTCGAACACCCCTACCCCACCCACCCCACCGTCCGAAGCCCCGCCCGCCTCGCCCTACGGCACGCTGCCGCCCGCCTCGCCCCTGGCGCAGCGCAAGCCCGTGAGCCTGCCGCGGCTGGCCGACATGCATGCGCGCGGCGAGAAGATCGCCATGCTCACCGCCTACGACGCCACCTTCGCGGCCATGGCCGACGCGGCCGGCATCGACTGCCTGCTGGTCGGCGACTCGCTGGGCATGGTCTGCCAGGGCCTGAACAGCACCGTGGGCGTGAGCCTGGAAGCCATGCGCTATCACACCGACAGCGTCTCGCGCGGGCTGCGCCGCGTGCAGGGCACGACCTGGCTCATCGCCGACCTGCCCTTCGGCAGCTACCAGGAGTCGCGCGAGCAGGCCCTGGCCAGCGCCACCGTGCTGATGCAGGCCGGCGCGCACATGGTCAAGCTCGAAGGCGGCGGCTGGACCACCGAGACGGTGCGCTTCCTGGTCGAGCGCGGCATTCCCGTGTGCGCCCACCTGGGCCTGACGCCGCAGACCGTGCACGCGCTCGGCGGCTACCGCGTGCAGGGCAAGGGCGACACCGCCGGCGCGCTGCTCAAGCAGCAGGCCCATGCGCTGCAGGACGCGGGCGCCGCCATGCTGGTGCTCGAGATGGTGCCGGCCGCGCTGGCCGCCGAACTCACCACGGAGCTGAAACACTGCGCCACCATCGGCATCGGCGCCGGCAAGGCCACCGCGGGCCAGGTGCTCGTGCTGCACGACATGCTGGGCATCAACCTCGGGAAGATGCCGAAGTTCGTGCGCAATTTCATGGCCGACGCGCCGGGTGTGCTGCCCGCGCTGCAGGCCTACGTGCAGGCCGTGAAGAACGGCAGCTTCCCCGACGACCGCCTCCACGCCTGGTAAGCCAAGAAGGACACCGACCATGTACATCGCCAAGACCATCGACGAACTGCGCCAGCACCTGTCTTCCAGCCAGCGCCCCGCCTTCGTGCCCACCATGGGCAACCTGCACGAGGGCCACCTCGCGCTCGTGCGCCAGGCCAAGCCGCTGGGCGACGCCACCGTGGCAAGCATCTTCGTGAACCGCCTGCAGTTCCTGCCGCACGAAGACTTCGACACCTACCCGCGCACCTGGGACAGCGACTGCGAGAAGCTGCGCGCCGCCGGCTGCGACGTGCTGTTCGCGCCCGACGAGAAGGCGCTCTACCCCGAGCCCCAGACCTGCAAGGTGCACCCCGACCCGGCGCTGGCCGACCTGCTCGAAGGGCACTTCCGCCCCGGCTTCTTCATCGGCGTGTGCACGGTGGTGATGAAGCTGTTCCAGTGCGTGCAGCCGCGCGTGGCCGTGTTCGGCAAGAAGGACTACCAGCAGCTCATGATGATCCGCCACATGGTGCGGCAGTTCGCGCTGCCGATCGAGATCGTCGGCGGCGAGACCTTCCGCGCCGACGACGGCCTGGCCCTCTCGTCGCGCAACGGCTACCTGAGCGCCACCGAACGCGCCGAGGCCGTGCAGCTGTCGAAGGCGCTGCGAGACATGGCCGAGGCCGTGCGTGCCGGCGAGCGCGACGTGGCCGCCCTCGAGGCGCGCGCCATGCAGTCGCTCGCGCAGCGCGGCTGGCAGCCCGACTACGTGGTGCTGCGCCGCCGCGCCGACCTGCAGGCGCCGCAACCCGGCGATGCGCTCGTGGCCCTGGCCGCCGCGCGGCTGGGCAGCACACGGCTCATCGACAACCTCGAAATCGACACGCCGCTCGCTTCATGACCTACAGCGTCAAGGAAATCTTCTACACGCTGCAGGGCGAAGGCGGCCAGGCCGGCATGCCGGCCGTGTTCTGCCGCTTCGCCGGCTGCAACCTCTGGACCGGCCGCGAGGAAGACCGCGACACAGCCGTCTGCCGTTTCTGCGACACCGACTTCGTCGGCACCGACGGCACGCTGGGCGGCAAGTTCAAGAGCGCCGACCAGCTCGCCGACACCATCGCCGCGCAATGGCCCGCCGGCGACACCGCGCACCGGCTGGTCGTGCTCACGGGCGGCGAGCCGCTGCTGCAGGTCGATGCGGCGCTGGTCGACGCGCTGCACACGCGGCACTTCCGCATCGCGGTCGAGAGCAATGGCACGGTCGTCGCGCCCGCCGGCATCGACTGGCTGTGCATCAGCCCCAAGGCTGGCGCGCCGTGGGTGCAGCAGCGCGGCCAGGAGCTGAAGCTGGTGTGGCCGCAAGCCGGCATCGACCTCGATGCGATGGCGCGCACGGGCGAATTCGCGCACCGCTTCCTGCAGCCGATGGACGGGCCCGACCGCGTGGCGAACACCGAGCTGTGCATCGCCGAATGCATGAAGCAGCCGGTGTGGCGCCTGAGCGTGCAGACCCACAAGATCACGGGCATCCGCTGACGCGGCAGCCCCTTTCAGTTTCGAGTTTCTTTTTTCTGACGATGCGCTTCACCATCAGCCAACGCTTCTTCTTCGACGCCGCCCACACGCTCAAACGCGAGATCGAGGTCGAAGGCAGCCGCCGCATTCACGGCCACACCTACCACGCGGAGGTGTGGCTGGCGGGCGAGCGCGACCCAGTGACGGGCATGGTGATCGACCTGGGCCTGCTGCGCCGCCGGCTCGAGGACGTGCGCGAACAGCTCGACCACCACCTGCTGGACGACGTGCCGGGGCTGCATCCGCCGACGCTGGAGAACCTGTGCGTGTTCATCGCCGACGCACTGCCCGATCTGCGGCCGTCGCTGGCGCGCGTGCGCGTGTGGCGCGAGGCGCTGGGCGACAGCTGTACGGTGGAGTTCTAAGTCTTGCTCCCTCTCCCCTCGGGGAGAGGGTTGGGGTGAGGGTCAGCGGCGGTCAACACGGTGCGCGATGTTGTGAGGCCCCAGCCCTCACCCTAGCCCTCTCCCGCACGCGGGAGAGGGGACAAGACCTCAGGCGGCGCCGATGCCGGCCACCAAGCTGCCCGGCGCCTGGCCGTTCTTCAGCCCGGCGGTGAACGCCAGCATGCGGTCGATCGGCACGCGCGCGCGCACGCCCAGTGCCGGGTCGACGTGGATCTCGCCCGCGCCGGTCTCCAGCGCATTCGCCAGTTCGACCAGCCCGTTCATCGCCATCCACGGGCAGTGCGCGCAGCTCTTGCAGGTGCCGCCGTTGCCCGCCGTGGGCGCTTCGATGAAGGTCTTGCCCGGGTTCAGCGTGCGCAGCTTGTGCAGCATGCCGGTGTCGGTCGCGACGATGAACTCGGTCGCGTCGAAGCGCTGCGCCGCGTTCAGGATGGCCGAGGTGGAGCCCACCGCGTGCGCGAGCGCGATCACGTCCGAGGGCGACTCGGGGTGCACCAGCACCTTGGCCTTCGGGTGTTCCTTCATGAGCAGCTCGAGTTCGAGCGCCTTGAATTCGTCGTGCACGATGCACGCGCCGTTCCAGCTGACCATGTCGGCGCCGGTCTGGCGGCGGATGTAGTCGCCCAGGTGGCGATCGGGGCCCCAGAGGATCTTCTGGCCGGCCGCATGCAACGCATTCACCACGTCGAGCGCGCAGCTGGAGGTGACGAGCCAGTCGGCGCGCGCCTTCACGGCGGCGCTGGTGTTGGCGTAGACCACCACGGTGCGGTCGGGATGCGCATCGCAGAAGGCGCTGAATTCGTCGACCGGGCAGCCCAGGTCGAGCGAGCAGTTGGCGTCCAGGTCGGGCATCAGCACGCGCTTTTCGGGCGAGAGGATCTTCGAGGTCTCGCCCATGAAGCGCACGCCCGACACCACCAGCGTGGTGGCGGCGTGGTCGCGGCCGAAGCGCGCCATCTCGAGCGAATCGCTCACGATGCCGCCGGTTTCCTCGGCCAGATCCTGCAGGTCGGGGTGCACGTAGAAGTGCGACACCATCACCGCGTTGCGCTCGCGCAGCAGGCGGCGGATGCGCTCCTTCAGCGCAATGCGCTCGTCGGGCGAAGGCTCGGGGGGCACGCGGGCCCAGGCGTGGCGCGTGTCGCAGACCGCGCCTTGCGCGGGCTGTTCGTAGTCGACATCGATGACGGAAGCGGTCGTCATGGCGGTTCAGTGGGTCAGGAAGCGCATCGAGTAGTCGATGGCCTTCACGTCCTTGGTCAACGCGCCGATCGAGATCCGGTCGACACCGGTCTCGGCCAGGGCGCGCAGGCCGTCGAGCGTGACGCCGCCGGAGATCTCGAGCACGGCCTTGCGGCCCTCGCCCACGGCGTCGTTCAGGCGCACGGCCTCGCGCAGCGTGGGCAGGTCCATGTTGTCGAGCAGCACCATGCGGGCGCCGGCGTCCAGCGCTTCCTGCAGCTGGGCCAGGGTCTCGACCTCGACCTCGACGAACGCGGCCTGCGCGGCCACGGGCGCCACCGCGCGCAAGGCGGCGGCCACGCCACCGGCCGCGGCGATGTGGTTTTCCTTGATGAGCACCGCGTCGTACAGGCCGATGCGGTGGTTCAGCCCGCCGCCGGTGCGCACGGCGTACTTCTGTGCCAGGCGCAGGCCCGGCAGGGTCTTGCGGGTGTCGACGATGCGGGCGCGGGTGCCCTTCACGGCGTCGGCGTACAGCGCGGTCTTGGTGGCGACGGCGCTCAGCAGCTGCAGGAAATTGAGCGCGGTGCGCTCGGCCGTCAACAGCGCGCGGGCGCCGCCTTCGATTTCGAGCACCGGCTGGTCGGCGGCGCAGCGCTGGCCCTCGCCGCACAGCCAGGTGATGCGCGCCTGCGGATCGAGCCGCCGCACGGTGGCCTCGACCCAGGGCGCGCCGCACACCACGGCGGTTTCGCGCGCGAGCACGCGGGCATGAGCGGTGCGGGAGGCGTCGACCAGCGAGGCGGTCAGGTCGCCGTCGGCGACGTCTTCCTGCAGGGCGCGGGCGACGTCGGACTCGGCCAGCGCGGCGACGGCCGACGCCGAGAAATCAAAGCGAGGGCTCATGTCTCTGGAATCTCTAATCTTCTTCAGGAGGAATGGCGCGAGGCCGGGCCGGCGGGCGGCTGCACCGACTCGGGCACCGGATCGCGCCCGGTCAGCGCCGCGACGGCGTCGCGCGGGCTCACCTGGCCGTCGAGCAGCGCGACCACGCCTTCGGCGATGGGCATCTCGATGCCCAGGCCGCGCGCGCGCTGCACCACGGTGCGGGCGCAGTACACGCCCTCGGCCACGTGGCCCAGCGAATCGACGGCCTGCGCGAGCGTGTGGCCCTGGGCCACCAGCAGCCCGACCTTGCGGTTGCGCGACAGGTCGCCGGTGGCGGTCAACACGAGGTCGCCCAGGCCCGACAGGCCCATGAAGGTGTCGGCGCGGGCGCCGAGCGCCAGGCCGAAGCGGGTCATTTCGGCCAGGCCGCGGGTGATCAGCGCCGCGCGGGCGTTGAGCCCGAGCGCGAGGCCGTCGCACAGCCCGGTGGCGATGGCGAGCACGTTCTTGACGGCACCGCCGACTTCGACGCCGACGATGTCGTCGTTGGCGTACACGCGCAGGGCCGGACCGTGGAAGGCGTCGACCAGTGCATCGCGCACGCCGGCGTGCGGGCTGGCGGCCACCAGCGCGGTCGGGCGCCCTTCGGCGACCTCCTGCGCAAAGCTGGGGCCGCTGAGCACGCCTGCCTTCAATTCAGGGGCGACCTGGGCCCAGATCTCATGGGCGAGCAGGCCGTAGGCGGTGGGAGAGGCATCGAGCGCAGGCTCGACGCCCTTGCACAGCCACGCCACCTGGGCGGTGGTGCCGCGCAGGGCGATCAGCTGTCCGCGCAGGGCGGCCATGGGCGTGGCCACGATGACGAGGTCGGCCCCGGCTTGCGCCTGGGCGATGTCGCCCGCGCGCACGGCCAGCGAGGCCGGCAGGGCCAGCCCGGGAAGGTAGCGGGTGTTTTCACGCGCGGCCGACATGGCGTCGGCCTGGGCAGCGTCGCGCGCCCACAGCGTGACCTCGTGGCGGGCCGCCGCGTTGACTGCGACGGCCGTGCCCCAGGCACCGGCGCCATGAACGCAGATCTTCATCGTGCGCTGGCGGCGTCGTGCGGCCGGTTTACTGGGCCAGGGTGGGGGCAGCCTGGCCGGCGGCCTGGGCTTGCTGTTGCTCGTACATGGCCTGGAAGTTGATTTCGGCCAGGTGCACGGGCGGGAAGCCGCCGCGCTGGATCACGTCGGCCACGTTGCCGCGCAGGTACGGGTAGACGATCTGCGGGCAGGCGATGCCCAGGATCGGGCCCATCTGGTCTTCCGGCAGGTTGCGGATCTCGAAGATGCCGGCTTGCTTGGCTTCGACCAGGAACACGGTGCGGTCGTCGATCTTGGTCTGCACGGTGGCCGACACGGTGATCTCGAAGATGCCGTCGGCCACGGGCTGGGCGTCCACGCCGAGCTGGATGTCGACGGTGGGCTGCGTCTGCTCCAGCAGGATCGCGGGCGAGTTGGGTTGTTCGAGCGACAGGTCCTTGAGGTAGACGCGCTGGATCTGGAACACGGGATCTTGGGCTTGCTGGTCGGCCATGGCTGAACTTTCGAGGATCAAAACAATGCCCGCCGGGGAGAGGGTCCCGCAGCGGGCTGCAGATGAGGGAACAAACGATTATCGCCCGACGGCCCGCGCACTTTCGTGACGCCCGGCCGCGAAAGGCTTCAGGCGCCTTGCAGCAGCGGAACCAGGCCGCCGCGGCTATCGAGCGCCATCAGGTCGTCGCAGCCACCCACGTGGGTGTCGCCGATGAAAATCTGCGGCACCGTGCGGCGCTGGGTGATCTCCATCATGGTGGTGCGGGCTTGCGGGTCGGTGTCGATGCGGATCTCTTCGATCTGCTCGACGCCCTTGGCCTTGAGGATCTGCTTTGCACGCGTGCAGTACGGGCAGACGGCGGTGGTGTACATCTTGACGGCTTGCATGCGCTCTACCTTGGGAAGAATCAGGCTTTTTCAACCGGCAGGTTGGCCTCTTTCCAGGCCTTCAGCCCGCCAGCGACGGCTTGGGCCTGTTCGTAGCCGAGCTTCTTGGCCGTGGCCACGGCGCGCTGGGCGCGGGCGCCGGTGGCGCACACCAAGAGCAGCGGCACGTTCTTGTTCTTGACCGTGCTGGCCAGCTTCTCGTCCAGCAGGTTCAGGGGCACGTTCTTGGCGCCGATCATGTGGCCGGTCGCGAATTCTTCGGGTTCGCGCACGTCGACCAGCACGGCGCGTTCGCGGTTGATGAGCTGCACGGCGCCCTGGGCCGTGAGCGTGCCGCCGCCCGCACCCCGGATCATCGGCCAGGCCAGCATGCCGCCCGAGGTGAGCGCCATCAGGATCAGCATCCAGTTCGCGGTGACGAATTCGATCAATTTCACGGGGGTTCCTTGGATGGCAAACCCGGGATTTTAGAATGCTGGTTTTCCCACGCGCTTCCAAAGGCCTCCGACATGCACAAACTGGTACTGATCCGCCACGGCGAATCGACCTGGAACCTCGAAAACCGCTTCACCGGCTGGACCGACGTCGACCTGACCGAAACCGGCGTCGAGCAGGCCAAGCAGGCCGGCCGGCTGCTCAAGGCCGAGGGCTATGACTTCGACGTGGCCTACACCAGCGTGCTCAAGCGCGCCACCCGCACCCTCTGGCACACGCTCGACGAACTCGACCGCACCTGGCTGCCCGTGGTGCACTCCTGGCGCCTGAACGAACGCCACTACGGCGGCCTGCAGGGCCTGAACAAGGCCGAAACCGCAAAGAAGTACGGCGACGAGCAGGTGCTGGTCTGGCGCCGCAGCTACAGCACCCCGCCACCCCCGCTGGAAGCCGACGACCCGCGCAGCGAGCGCTCCGACGTGCGCTACGCCAAGCTGTCGCCCGAGCAAATCCCGCTGACCGAGTGCCTGAAGGACACGGTGGCGCGCGTGCTGCCGTTCTGGAACGAGTCGATGGCCCCGGCCATCCGCACCGGCCGCCGCCTGGTCGTGGCCGCGCACGGCAACTCGATCCGCGCGCTGGTGAAGTACCTGGACGGCATCTCGGACGACGCCATCGTCGGCCTGAACATCCCGAACGGCATTCCGCTGGTCTACGAGCTCGACGACGACCTCAAGCCCCTGCGTCACTACTACCTGGGCGATGCCGCCGCCGCCGAGAAGGCCGCCGCCGCGGTGGCCTCGCAAGGCAAGGGTTGAAGAAGTAAGCAAAGGAACAAAATCCGTCCTGTCGGCCCCTCCGTGGAACCCCGGCAGGCAATTTGCTTCCAAGCTGTGTATATTGGTTCGACAGCCGTCGACATACAGGACATTTCACTCATGATGGGCCAGAAACTGAAGATCACCGGCTGGGTCGCCGCCGGCGCCGTTGCTGGCGTCCTGACCACCGTCTCGCTGCAGACGGTCGCGCGGGGTTCGCTCGCGCCGCTCCCGCTCGAGGAGTTGCAGCAGCTCGCGGCCGTCTTCGGGATGGTCAAGAGCGACTATGTCGAACCGGTCGACGAGAAGAAACTCATCTCGGACGCCATCTCGGGCATGGTGGCCGGGCTCGATCCGCACTCGCAGTACTTCGACAAGAAGTCCTTCAAGGAATTCCGCGAGGGCACCACGGGCCGCTTCGTCGGCGTGGGCATCGAAATTTCGCAGGAAGACGGCCTCATCAAGGTCGTTTCCCCCATCGAGGGCTCGCCGGCCTTCCGCGCCGGCCTGAAGCCGAACGACCTGATCACCAAGATCGACGACACGGCCGTGCGCGGCCTGTCGCTGAACGAAGCCGTCAAGCGCATGCGCGGCGAGGCCAATACCAAGGTGCTGCTGACCATCTTCCGCAAGGACGAGAGCCGCACCTTCCCGGTCACGATCACGCGCGAGGAAATCCGTACCCAGTCGGTGCGCGGCAAGATGATCGAGCCGGGCTACGGCTGGATCCGCCTGTCGCAGTTCCAGGAGCGCACGGTCGACGACTTCGTCAAGAAGATCGAGGAGCTCTACAAGGAAGACCCGAACCTCAAGGGCCTGGTGCTCGACCTGCGCAACGACCCGGGCGGCCTGCTCGACGCGGCCGTGGCGGTGTCGGCGGCCTTCCTGCCCGAGAACGTCACGGTGGTCACCACCGACGGCCAGCTGGCCGAAAGCAAGTCGATCTACAAGGCGGCGCCCGAGTACTACCAGCGCCGCTCGGGCAGCGACCCGCTGCGCAACCTGCCGGCGGCGCTCAAGAACGTGCCGCTGGTGGTGCTGGTGAACGAAGGCTCGGCCTCGGCCAGCGAGATCGTGGCGGGCGCGCTGCAGGACCACAAGCGCGCCACCATCATGGGCAGCCAGACCTTCGGCAAGGGCTCGGTGCAGACGGTGCGCCCGCTCGGCCCGGACACCGGCCTGAAGATCACCACCGCGCGCTACTACACGCCCAGCGGCACCTCGATCCAGGCCAAGGGCATCGTGCCCAACGTGCTGGTCGACGAAAGCGCCGAGGGCAGCCCCTTCGCCGCCCTGCGCATGCGCGAGGCCGACCTCGAGAAGCACCTGGCCAGCGGCCAGGGCCCCGAGGTGAAGGACCCCGAGCGTGAAAAGGCCCGCGACGAAGCCCGCAAGCGCCTCGAGGAAGAAGCCAAGAAGCCGCCGCAGGACCGCAAGGTGCCCGAGTTCGGCACCGACAAGGACTTCCCGCTGGTGCAGGCGCTCAACCGCCTGAAGGGCCAGCCGGTGCTCGTGAGCAAGACGCAGGTCATCGTCGACAACAAGGACGAGAAGAAGGAAAACTGATCCCGGCAAGCGGGCCGCACGCACCGTGCGGTTCGCGCCACCGGCGTTTTCCCCTCCCCCGCAAAGGCCCAGGCAGGCGCGCATGGACGACCACGACCTGCTGCGCTATTCGCGGCACATCCTCCTCGAAGAATTCGGCATCGACGGCCAGGCGCGCGTCAGTGCCGGCCGGGTGCTCGTTATCGGCGCCGGTGGACTGGGCTCGCCGGTGGCCCTGTACCTCGCGGCAGCGGGGGTCGGCCACATCGTGCTGGTCGACGACGACGAGGTCGATCTCACCAACCTGCAGCGGCAGGTTGCCCACACGCATGCGCGGGTGGGCCAGCCGAAGGTCGCATCCGCCGCGCAGGCCATGCGCGACATCAACCCCGGCATCGCCATCGAAACCCACGCCGTGCGCGCCGACGAGGCGCTGCTGTCGCAGCTCGTGACCGGGGCCGACGTGGTGGTCGATTGCTGCGACAACTTCGCCACCCGGCAGGCCGTGAACCGCGCCTGCGTGGCGCACGCCAAGCCGCTGGTGGCGGGCGCGGCGATCCGTTTCGACGGGCAGCTGAGCGTCTACGACACGCGAGATACCACCTGCCCCTGCTACGCCTGCCTGTTCCCGCCCGAAGCCAGCTTCGAGGAAACGCGCTGCGCGGTGCTCGGCGTGTTCGGCCCGGTCGTCGGCACCATCGGCACGCTGCAGGCCAGCGAGGCACTCAAGCTGCTGGCGGGCATCGGCCCGTCGCTGGCGGGCAAGCTGCTGATGTTCGACGGGCGCAGCACCAGCTTCGACACGCTGCGCGTCTCGCGCGACCCGCACTGCAGCGTCTGCGCGCAGCGGCCCCAGGCCGGCGCCTGAGCGCCCACCCTCTTCTCCTTTAAGGCTGGCGAGCCCCCTTGGCCCGCGCGGCACCGCGCGACGCCGCCCCGGCCGTGGGCCGGTTCGCCACCGCCAGCACGCCCGTGCAGTCGGCGTTCTCGCCGGGGCCGGTCTCGATGGTCGCGGCCAGCGCCAGCAGCGGGTTGATGGCGCCCAGCGCCAGCGCCGCCAAGCCACGGCCGGCCAGCGGCCCGATCTCGACGCCGCCCTTGGGCGCACCGAAGGTGCCGCTCACGACCAACGGCGTGCGCAGCGACAGGAAGCTCGCGCTCTTGGGCTCGGGGCGGATCACGAAGTCCAGCGACTCGGTCGCGAGGTTGGCCTGGCCGGTGGCGGTAAAGACGGCGTTGGTGGTGTCCAGCACCAGCGTGCGCCCGCTCATCACGCCCTTGTTCACGTCGAAGGCCAGTGCCGCGCAGCGCAGCTCCACATCGCGGTCGCCGCGCAGCAAAAACTTGAGGATGTCGCCGCCCACCAGTGTCGCGAACACCGGCATCAGGTTGCCGAACTGGCCGCGCCCCGACAGCACCGCCATGTCGCCCGACGCACCGCCGAGCCAGCTGGCCACCGAATTGCCGGCGCCCGACAGGTTGATGCGCCCGTCGAGCTGGCCGACGCTGTTGCCCGAGCTTTCCAGCTTGGGAATCAGCCGCGCGAGCTTCAGGCCGCGCACGTCGAGCGACATGCGGATGTCGGTCGGCGTCTTCCCGGCATCGATGCGGACCGCCCCCACCAGCTTGCCGCTGGCCACGCCAAGGTCGAGCGGGTCGAGCGACAGCACGCCGTCGGTCAGCTTGATCTTGACGCTGCCACGGTCCAGCGGCACCTCGCGCACGTTGCGGATGCGCTCGGCGGTGTAGCCCACGTCGGCGTTCATGGCGTGCAGCCGCGCGAAGTCGAAGGGCGTGGTCGGCAGCACCTTGCCGCCGGGCGGGCGCTTGGGCTGGGCCGAGGCGACCGGCGCCACGCCTTCCACCGCGTTGGCGGAACGCGCCGTGGGCGGCAGGCCGATCAGCGGGCCGAGGTCGTCCATGTCCATCACGCGCGAGCGCAGCGTGCCCGACAGGCGCGGCACCTTGCCGGCCTGGTCGAACGCCATGTCGCCGCCGATGTCCGACAGGCCCAGCCGGCCGTTGAGCCCCGCCGCCTCCCAGAGCTTGCCGCGCTTGCTCAGGCTGCCGCTCAGCGCATAAGGCGGGGTCTGCGGCAGCACGACGCCGGTCAGCGGGTACAGCGCGCTCAGCGTCTGGCCCTTGACCTGGAACGTGGCGTTGATGCCGTCAAAGCCCGCGAGCTGGGCCACGGTGCCGCTGGCCTTGAGCTTCGTCTGGCCGGCGGCGGCGTTGATCTCGAGCGGGAACGGCGGTGCGCCCGCGGCGTTGATCTGCAGCACGTCGCCCGTGCGACCGTCGGCCGTGAGCGGCTGGCCCTTGTAGCGGCCCTTGATGCGGTAGTGCAGCGGCAACTCGCCGCGGGTGCTGTCGTAGTCCAGGTCGGCGTGCACGTCGACGCCCAGGTGCGTGGCCAGGAAGTCGACGGCGCCCTTGTCGACCTGGATCAGGCCGATGGTGGGCACGGTGCCGGTGTCCGAGGTGTCCTTGCCGAAGGCCCAGGTGCGGCGCCCGTCGGACTCCATCTGCAGCCCCACCGTGGGCCCGGACAGCGCCAGACGCGGGATGACCACCCGCTTGTCGATCAGCGGCCAGAGCCGGATCTCGAAGCTCGCGCGCTCGGCCTTCACCAGGTAGGGGTCGCGCGCCCAGTCGGGGTTGGCGAATTCGATGCCGTCGAAGTGGATGGTGGCGGCTTTCCAGCCGAGGTCGACATCGAGCCGGCGGGTGATCTCGAACTTGCGCCCGGTCTTCTCGCTCACGAAACGGTTGAGCGGCTCGCGCAGCGTGTCCCACGGAAAGAAGGCGACGAGGAGCGCGAGCGCGGTCAGCAGGACGGCGACCAGCAGCACGAAGACCGCCAGCAGCTTCTGCCAGCGCGGCCGGGTGCGAAGGGATTGGGTTGCCATGCCCGATTCTTACCCGGATGACGGCCCCCGCCGGGTCGGCGGCAGGCCGCAGACCCCGTGCGGCATGGCCTACGGCGGCGACGGCGCGATCGTGCGTCGGAACCCGCCTACAACACGCGGCCCTTGAACCCTGCATGATCGGACGCGGGGAGGCCTCAATGTGTGCACGGGCAGACGCTCCCCTTCGCGGGACGCTTCAGGACACGAGCACCTGCCCACCTCGGAGGAAGCGGCTCGGCATGGATTCCAGATTGCAGACCTACGTTGTCGAAGACAACCCCACGATCCGTGAAAACCTCATCGGCACTCTGGAAGAGCTCGCCTGCGCGACGGTCGTCGGCTTTGCCGAAACCGAGCAGCATGCGCGCGAATGGCTGCACGGCCATGCCGATGAATGGCACCTGGCCATCGTCGATCTCTTTCTCAAGCAAGGAAGTGGCCTGGGCATCCTGCAGGCCTGCCAGTCGCGCAAGCCCGGCCAGAAGGTGGTGGTGCTCAGCAACTATGCGACGCCCGACATCCGGCGCCGCTGCGCCGAGTTCGGGGTCGACGCGGTGTTCGACAAGTCGAACGAGATCGACGCGCTGGTCGACTTCTGCCTGGCGCAGGCCGGAGCCATGCATGCCGCGCCCGATGCGAGCTGAACACAGGCCAGCGCGGGGACGCGCCCCGGCCGCCGGCCCCCCTGCGGGAGCACGCTCAATCGATGAGCTTGTTCTTCAGCGCGTAGTAGGTCAGGTCGCTGTTGGACGACAGGTTCATCTTCTCCATCAGCCGCGTGCGGTAGGTGCTCACCGTCTTCACCGACAGCGACAGCGTCTTGGCGATGTCGCCGGCGGTCTCGCCCTTGGCCAGCTTCAGGAACACCTGGAACTCGCGCTCCGAGAGCTGCTCGTGCGGCGCGGCGTCGTCCTTGCGGTCGAGCTGGCGGGCCAGCAGTTCGGCCACGGCGGGCGTGATGTAGCGCCGACCCAGCGAAATGGTGCGGATGGCGTTCACGATCTCGATGGGATCGCATTCCTTGTTGAGGTAGCCGCTGGCGCCCTGACGGATCAGGTTCATCGCGTAGTGCTCCTCGGGGTAGCCGCTGAGGATCAGGATGCCCACGTCCGGCGCCTTGGCGCGGATCATGGCGAGGGCATCGATACCGCTTTGTCCCGGCATGGAGAGATCCATCACCAGCACGTCCAGTTCGGTGGTGCGGACCAGCTCGATGGCTTCACGCCCGCTCGCTGCCTCGCCCGCCACGCGCAGGTCCACGTGCTCGGAGAAGAACTGCCGGAGGCCCGATCGCACGATGGCGTGGTCGTCCACAATTCCAATTTTGATCATCTGTTACTTTCGTCGTTGTGCTGCGGACTTGGAAGCCGCAGCATGCCGGTCCCTGATTGTTATCAATTATTCACGAAGTTGCATTGAATGCGACCTTAAAGGTGACATGCACTGGTTAGCCCCTCCCAAAATGGCCGTCAGCCTGCTGCTCGCAGCGCTGGCTGCATTGGCCCTCGTGGGCATCAACGAGGCAGGGTACAGGCAATCGAGCCGGGCCCTGGCGGACATCGACGAGGCGCAGCAGATCCGCGGCACGCTCAACCAGATCCTGCAGAACATGCTGGACGCCGAAACCGGCCAGCGCGGCTTCCTGCTCACGGGCGAAGCCGCCTACCGCCAGCCCTACGACGTCGCGGTCAAGCAGGTGGACGGCCACCTCGCGACCCTGCGCCAACTGTATGCCGAACGCCCGGCCGAGCGAACCCAGCTGACCGAGCTGTCCAAGCACGTGCTGCGCAAGGTGGCCGAGATGGACATGAGCGTGCGCCTGCGCCACGAAGGCAACGAGGACGCCTGGAAGTTCGTCATGACCACCGACGTCGGGCGCGAGGAGATGGAGGCCATCCGCGCCACCGCCAGCGAGCTGGTGAAAGCCAGCAACCAGACACTGCACGCCAGCCAGCTGCAGGTGATGAAGTCACTGCAGCTGGCGCGTATCGGCACCGGCATCGTGGCGCTGGCCGCGCTGATCGCCTTCTTCCTGTACCTGCGCCAGACGCACGCGCTGCGCTCCGTGGGCGAACGCCAGCAGGAGGTGCTGCAGCGCGAGCGCAATGCGCTCGAAGACGAGGTGCGCGAGCGCACCGCCTCGCTGGCCGAGCTCGCCACCCACCTGCAGGACGTGCGCGAGACCGAGCGCGGCTACCTCGCGCGCGAACTGCACGACGAGCTGGGCTCGCTGCTCACCGCCGCCAAGCTCGACGTGGCGCGGCTGAAGTCGCGGCTGGCCGACGCGCCCGACGCGATCCAGCGGCTGCAGCATCTGACCGAGCTGCTCAACAGCGGCATCGCACTGAAGCGCCGCATCATCGAAGACCTGCGGCCTTCGTCGCTCTCCAACCTCGGGCTGGTCGCCTCGCTGGAAATCCTGGGGCGCGAGTTCGGGGAGCGCTCGGGGCTGGCGATCGAGATGGCGCTGGAACCCGTGACCATGGACGAGTCGCGCCAGCTCACGATCTACCGCATGGTGCAGGAGAGCCTGACCAACATCGGCAAGTACGCCGAGGCCACCGAAGCCACCATCGTGCTGAAGAACTACGCCAACCACGTGATCGTGGAGGTGACCGACAACGGCAAGGGCTTCGACGCACAGCGCATGCGCCCGTCGACGCACGGCCTGGCGGGCATGCGCCACCGGGTCGAGGCGGCGCGCGGCAAGCTCACCATCACCTCCACGCCCGGACAGGGCACGCGGCTCACCGCGATGCTGCCGGTGGTGAAGCCGGCGAGCCCCGACACCACCGCGCCACGCGCGGCCTCGGCCTGAGGGGCCGCGGCATTTCTTCACGCCACGGCCTGCGGCGACTCGGTCGCCTCCTACGCTCCCCCGCCCCGGTCGCTGACAGGGCCGATGCGGCCCTGCCCTTAAGGTGGGTCCTGTGCCATCCGGCACCGGGCCGCGTCTTCAGCGATGCGTCCGGATGCACGGTTTCAAACCACAAAGAGGGAAGCCTCGAAGGAGTTCCGCATGCTGCACTACGCCGTGGTATTTCTGGTCATCGCACTCATCGCCGCCGTGTTCGGCTTCGGCGGCATCGCTGCCAGCGCGGTGGGGATCGCCAAGGTCCTTTTCATCATCTTTGCCGTGCTCGCCATCGCCAGCTTCCTGGCCGGCTTGCTACGACGCAAGTAGCGTAGTTACGATCCACAGGCTCCCGCATTTCATCTTCCCGGAAAGGACTCTCCCATGAACACGACCAAGACCCCCTCGCAACTCGCCGACGACGTGCGCCAGACCGCCCAGGAAGCGGCAGAAACCACCCGCGCCTACGCTCAGAACGCGGTGAATGCGGCGGGCGAAAAGGTCCGCGAACTGCGCCGCGACGCCGAACCGGGTGTCGAGCAGTTGGCCGCACGCGTGCAGCAGGCCGTGCAGCGCGGCCTCGACGCCGCCTCGACCACCGGCGCCCGCGCACACCGCCGCATCGAACAGGCCGCCGACGTGACGGGCCGCTACATCTCCGACCAGCCCGTGCGCTCGGTGCTGCTGGCCGCTGCTGCCGGCGCCGCCATCACGGCACTGATCGTGCTGGCCAGCCGCCGCAGCCGCGACGACTACTGATCCGCTGAACCGCCACTGACCGACCGACCGACCCGACCCGCCCGACCACCCTCGCACATGCTTCATCCGATCTTCTCGACGGTGCTCGGGCACCCGGAGCTCATTGCCGATCACATCGCCAACTACGCGGCCCTTGCCCGGCAGGAGAGTGCCGTGGCGGGACGCGGCCTTGTCGCCCGACTGGTCGCGGGCGTCCTGGCCGTGGCCACCGCCGTGTTGGCGCTCGGGCTGATCGGCGTGGCCGTGCTGCTCGGTGTGCTGCACGGCAGCTTCCACTGGGTGCTGGTGGCCGTGCCGGCCGTGGCGGTGCTGATTGCGGCGATCTGCACCTGGATCGCCACCCGCCCGAGTCCGAACTACGGCTTCGACGATCTGCGCGCCCAGCTGGCCGCGGACCTCGACGCGCTGCATGCCGCCGGAGCCCGCCATGAGCAGCCCTGATCCCCGCCGCCCTGCCGCATCGCCGCTGACGCCGCAGCAGCGGCTGGCCATTTCGCGCCGCGCGCTCGTGCGGCAACTGAACGGCAGCGAGCCCGACGCACCGGCGCCCCACCGCGCCTTTGCCGCCGGCGAGGCCGACGATCTCGAATACGCACACACCGACGCGAGTGATGCGCCACCCGCCTCGCCGGGGCGCCGTCACAACGTCTGGAGCGCCATGGCGCGCGGCGTGGTGCAGCGCTGGTGGCGCCGCCATCCCGCGCACGCGGCCGGCCAGCTGGCCCGCCCCCTGCTCGAGCACTACGCCCGCACGGAGCCCGTCAAGCTCATGGCCGCCGCGGCCGCCACGGGCTCGCTGCTGGTGCTCGTGCGGCCCTGGCGGCTGATCTCGGCCACGGCCGTGATCGCGGCCGTGCTCAAGACCTCCGACGTGGCCGACCTGGTCAACACACTGATGCAAAGGCCTGCGCGACCGCCGCGCCAGGACCCGCCCTGACATCCCCCTGCGCATGCTGCACGCAGACAAGAAAAAGCCCGGTCGAACCGGGCTTTTTGCTTGGCGCAGCGGAAGGGCCGATCAGCCCTTCACTTCAAGCTGGTTGTCCACCGACTTCACGCCCTGCACGGCCTTGGCGATCTCCTCGGCGCGCGACTTGGCGGCGGCCGTCGGGGCCGGGCCCTTGAGGCTCACGGCACCGCCCTTGGTGTCGACGTCGATCTTGATTGCGCTCAGGTCCGGGTCCTTGGCCAGGCCGGCCGAGACCGAGGCGGTGATCGCGGCGTCGTCGACCGTGGCAGTCACAGCGGCGGTGGCTTCCTTGGTAGCTTCCTTCACATCGGCCGCGGCGCCGGCCATGCCGGTCTTCGCATCGGCTGCAGCCTGTTCGGTCTTGGCCTTGGCATCGGAGGCCGCCTGCTCGGTCTTGGCGACCGCGCTGTCGAGCTTCTCGCCGGCCGTCTGGTTGCCCGGCTTGTCGCAAGCGGCCAGGGTCAGGGCGGCGCCGGCTGCGAGCACGGCGAGCCAGGTGCGCGAGGCGGCAAAGGAAGCGAGGGAACGGTTCGATGTTGTCATGCGGAAATCCTCCTGCGGTCGGAATGAATGCATGGACCGGCTTGGTCCACGTCAAGCAATCTAGCGCCCACCGCCCGCCTGCGGGTGTCGCCGCAGGCCCGAAGCGCTGTAGGACAAGCAAGCGACGGCGAGCCGCTCAGGCGCTGACGATCCAGCCTTCGAGCGGGTCCATGCCCCCCGGCAATCCATAGCCAGGCCCGGGGCTGTCGGCACGCTGCCGGGCCCACGCGGCCTGCAGCAGGCACAGCACCGCATCGAGTTCGTCGCCCTTGGCATCGGCGCGCAGCCCGTCGCGCTGCGCGGCCGTGAGTTCGAGCCGCAGGCCGAGCCGTGTCTGCCCGGCTTCGAGCGCAGCCAGCAGGTCGGCACGTGCGGCCTCGCGCTCGGGCGACTGGCGCGCGAGGTCATCGCTCTTGTAGCTGCGCCGACCGATGAGTTCGCGCGCCAACAGGCCCGGGTAAGCTTCCAGCGCGATGCGGTCCTTGTGCGTGCCCGTGTGCAGGCCCGGCAACCTGGCGCCCGCTGCGAGCAGGCGCGGCACGCCGGCGTGCAGCATGTAGGCGACGGGCGGGTTCACCCACTTCATCGACGGGCTCGAGCCGGCCGGCGCATCGGTCGCACGGTGCGCGAACTTGCCGCCGACCGGGCGCGCCGCGCAGAAGGCGGCGAAGGTGTCGCGAATCTCGGCGCGGCTCAGGGCGGCGTAGTGGGCGATCAGCGCATTCCATGCTGTCGGCCATTGCAGGTGCTCCACCAGCTCGCGCGGCAGGCCGAAGGGAAAGTCGAAGCCGCCGACCCAGGCGGGCGTGTCACGCAGCCAGTCGCCCCATGCCTCCAGCGCAGAGAAGCGCTGCAGACCCGTGAGCACGACCCTGTGCGTGTCGGCCCTCTCGCCGACGGCCACGACGATCGGTTTGCGGGCGGTCGGTGCGCTCGAGAAATCGCAGCCGAAGAGCATCGCCCGCCTTCGGTCAACCCAATGCGAGCGCGATCACACCGGCCGCGATGAACAGCGCGCCCAGCAATCGCAGCATGCGATCGCCTTCGCGCAGCAGGTGCCCGCCGATCAGCGCCGCGAACAGCATCGACACCTCGCGCGCCGGCGCGACGTGCGAAATGGGCGCCTGCTGCACCGCGTACAGCACGAGCACGTACGAGACGGGGCTGATCGCCGCCACCAGCAGCGCGTACTTCCACTGTTCACGCCACATGCGCACGGTGGTCGCGCGGTCTTGCAGCGCGGCGGGCAGCAGCAGCACAAGGCGCACGAAGTTGCTCATGTAGTCGAGCAGGATCGGCGACATCGCGAGGAACTTGACGGCGTAGCTGTCGGTGACCGTGTAGGCCGCGATGAAGGCACCGGTCAGCACGCCGTAGCGCATGCCCTTCTGCACACGCTCACGCTGCACCGGGTCGTGCTTCTTGTGAAAGAGGCGCGGGCCGCCTGCTACCAGGAACACGCCGAGCACCACGCCGAAGATGCCGGCCACGCCGACGAGGCTGATCTTCTCGCCGAGGAACAGGATCGCGACCAGCGACGACAGCAGCGGCCCCGAGCCGCGCGCCAGCGGGTAGACCACCGTGAGGTCCGACTTGCGGTAGCCACGCAGCAGCACGACGTAATAGAAGACGTGCAGCACGCCGCTCAGCACGATGAAGGCCCACTCCTTCGTGCCCCAGGTCGGCACCACGCTCCAGCCGAGCGTGATGCCCACGGGCGCCCACACCACGGCCATGAACACGCCGCTCTGGAATGCGAAGCGCGAGTCGCCGTTCGCCTTCTTGGCGGCGATGTTCCAGCTGGCGTGAATGACCCCGGCGAGCAGGATCAGCGCAAAGGCAGAGAGCGGCACCCCGGCGGAACCGGGATCAGTGGCGGCCGACGATGGCGGCGGTGGCCATCAGTTCTTCGAGCAGCGCGAGCGAGACCTTGCCCGAGACCTTGTACGGGTCGAGTTCGGGCTTCTCGGAGTACTTGAGCAGCGTCGAGGCGTTGAGCTTCGAGAGGTTGACCTGCCCCATCGTCCAGCCGCCGAAGCGGCGCTCGGAGATTTCTTCGTAGTGCAGCAGCACCACGTCCTTGTGGCGCGCATCGCGCTGGATGTGGCCGTAGAGATCGCTGATGGCCTCGCGCCCGCCCTCGATCGCCTGCAGGAAGGTGCCTGCGCCGTAGCAGAGGATGCCGGTGATGCCGCAGGCCGGGTTGTGCGTGCGCGATTTCGCGAGGATCGCCTCGATGGCCTCGGGGCTGGTATCGAC
This sequence comes from Variovorax sp. FW301-JW7, assembly GCF_058788795.1. Classification (NCBI taxonomy): domain Bacteria; kingdom Pseudomonadati; phylum Pseudomonadota; class Betaproteobacteria; order Burkholderiales; family Comamonadaceae; genus Variovorax; species Variovorax sp. FW301-JW7. The sequence continues at coordinate 146,136 of NZ_JBYTBC010000002.1, read as the reverse complement.
GGCGCGGCTGGCGTAGAGAAGTCGGACCAGCATGGCTCAGCTCTTTCTGGGCAGGAGGGAAAGGAATTCGCGACGCAGGCTCGGGTCCTTGAGGAACACGCCGCGCATGACGGAGTTGATCATCTTGCTGTCCATTTCCTTCACGCCGCGCCAGGCCATGCAGAAATGCTCGGCTTCCATGACCAGCGCCAGGCCGTCGGGCTGCGTCTTTTCCTGGATCAGGTCGGCCAGCTGCACCACGGCTTCTTCCTGGATCTGCGGACGGCCCATGACCCATTCGGCCAGGCGTGCGTACTTCGACAGGCCGATCACGTTGGTGTGCTCGTTGGGCATCACGCCGATCCAGAGCTTGCCGATGATCGGGCAGAAGTGGTGTGAGCAGGCGCTGCGCACGGTGATCGGGCCGACGATCATCAGCTCGTTCAGGTGCTCGGCGTTGGGAAACTCGGTGAGCGGAGGCGCCGGCACATAACGGCCGCGGAACACCTCGTTGAGGTACATCTTGGCCACGCGGCGCGCGGTGTTGTCGGTGTTGTGGTCGTTCTCGACGTCGATGACCAGGCTCTCGAGCACGGCCTTCATCTTGACCTCGACCTCGTCGAGCAGGGACTCCAGCTCGCCGGGCTGGATGAACTCGGCGATGTTGTCGTTGGCGTTGAAACGCTTGCGCGCTGCATTCAGTCGCTCGCGGATCTTGACGGAGACGGGGGTGCCCTCGTCATCGTCTTTTCGATCGGGAAGCGGTTCGACGTCGGTTTTCCTCAGCATCCGCAGATGGTATCAGTGAACGCTTTTTCAGCACCGCCAGAGGGGAAACACCGCGGAACCGGCTTTGCCGGGCCGCTGGTGTTGCCCCCGGCAGGGGGTTGGAGAAGCGACATGCAGTGCGCGAAGCCTGGGGGCGAGCTCAGGCCAGCGCGAAGTCGGCTACCAGCGGAAGATGGTCGGACATGCGGGCCCAGATGGGACCGCGCGGCACCGAACAGGCCAATGGTTCGAGCTGGCGGCCGTAGACGAAATCGAGCTGCGCCACCGGCAGCCGCGACGGGTACGTGAGCGTGCGCGGGCCGCGCAGGTCGCTGGTGTCGCGCAGGCCCATGGCGTTCATGGCGTAGCGCATGCGCGCACCCCAGTCGTTGAAGTCGCCAGCCACCACCACGGCCTCGTCGGCCGGCACCTCGCGCTCGATGAACTCGCGCAGCCGCGCCACCTGCCGCACGCGGCTGCCCTTGATGAGCCCCAGGTGCACCACGATGGCGTGGATCGGGCGGCCCTCCACCTCGATCACCGCGTGCAGCAGGCCGCGCTGCTCGAAGCGGTGGTCGGAGATGTCCTGGTGGCTGGTGCGGATCACCGGCCAGCGCGTGAGCAGCGCATTGCCGTGCTCGCCGTGGCGCGTGACGGCATTGGTCTCGTAGACGGCCGTGTAGCCCTCGGGCGCAAGAAAGTCGGCCTGCGGCAGCTCGGGCCAGCGCGGAAAGCGGGCGGCGGCCTGCCGGTTCATCTTGCGCACTTCCTGCAGGCAGACGATGTCGGCATCGAGCTGCTCGATGGCGTGGCCCAGGTTGTGAATCTCGAGCCGCCGCGCCGGCCCGATCCCCTGCACACCCTTGTGGATGTTGTAGGTCGCGACCCGGAGGTTGTGCGTTGCTGTTGCTGCGGCTGCCGGTGGGTTCATCGGGCAAATTCTGGCAGCAACAGAATGGCTTCGGCGTTCGACGGGGAAAAGCACGCATCAGCCGCCTCCCGGTACGGCAGCCATTGCCAATCGGTGTGCTCGCGCGCGGCGAGCACGGGCGTCAGGCGCTCGGGCACGCACAGGCCGAACAGGTGCTCGGTGTTGTGGGTGATGCCGGGCTCGTAGCGCGCGCGCCAGCCGGGGTAGATCTCGTAGATGTTGCGCAGCTGCCAGTCGACCAGCTGCGACGCCAGCGGCGTGCCCTCGCCGCACTGGATGCCGGTTTCCTCGGCCACTTCGCGCGCTGCGGTGAGCATGAGCGGCTCGTCGAGGGCGTCCTTGCTGCCGGTGACCGATTGCCAGAACTCGTGGGCGTCGGCGCGACGGATCAGCAGCACGTCGAGTGCGGGCGTGTGGATCACGACCAGCACCGATTCGGGGATCTTGAAAGGCTTCACAGCGGTGTTCAGACGCCGCTGATGATCGCGTCGAGCGCAGCCACCAGGTCATTCGACGCGATACGCACATTGCCTTTCGCTGTGCCCAGGTCCTTCACCCGAAAAGGCGCGGTCATCTGGGGCAACGCAAAGAAAGTCTCGCCGTCCCATTGGACGGGCGGACACAGCCGGCGCGGCGCCTTGGCCGGCAGGTACTTCTGGGTGGTCAGCGGCATGACCAAGCGCGTCGGCAACACGCCGAGCAGGTCGCTTTGCATGTCGACGCACCACGGGAATGCAGTGCGCTGGGCCTTGTCGGGATTGGCGTAGATGTCGAATTGCGCCACAGGTGCTTACCAGGGGCGAAAGTTTTCGCCGAAGACACCGTGCGTCTCGACCAGCTCGTTCTGCGCAGCAATCCAGTCCTTGTATTCCTCGTTGAACTCGCGCTTGCGCTGCGCCATCGACTTCTGCTTCTCCAGCGCCTCGAGCTCCGCAAAACGCGCCGCAGAAACAAGAACGACCGCCACGCGGTCGTTCTTCATCACATGCACCGGTTCGCGCTCGGCCTGGCTGAGGTAGTAGCCGAATCGGTTCTTGGCTTCGGTGGCAGTGATCTGCATGGCTGGCTCCGGGGAGTGATTAGCCATTTTAGCCAATCACCCTGCCCTCGCCAACCGGCCGCCGACCTCAGGCCGCGGCTTGCGGCGTGTTGCGCAGCTTGATGTGCAGTTCGCGCAGCTGCTTCTCGTCGACCGGGCTCGGCGCCTGCGTCAGCAGGTCTTGCGCGCGCTGGGTCTTGGGGAAGGCGATCACGTCGCGGATCGACTCGGCGCCGGTCATGAGCATGACCAAACGGTCCAGGCCGATGGCAATGCCGCCGTGCGGCGGGGCGCCGTACTGCAGCGCGTCCAGCAGGAAGCCGAACTTGAGCTGCGCGTCTTCGGCGCTGATCTTCAGCGCGCGGAACACCTTGCTCTGCACTTCCTCGCGGTGGATACGGACCGAGCCGCCGCCCATCTCGATGCCGTTGAGCACCATGTCGTAGGCCTTGGCAATGCACTTCTCAGGCGCGGTGTCCATGAGGTCTTCATGGCCGTCCTTCGGCGCGGTGAACGGGTGGTGCACGGCGCTCCAGCGCTGGCCTTCCTCGTCGAACTCGAACATCGGGAAGTCGACCACCCACAGCGGAGCCCAGCGGTCCTCGAAGAGGCCGGCCTTCTTGCCGAAGGCGCTGTGGCCGATCTTCACGCGCAGCGCGCCGATGGCGTCGTTGACGACCTTTTCCTTGTCGGCGCCGAAGAACAGGATGTCGCCGTTGCGCGCACCCGTGCGGGCGATGATCTCGGCCAGCGTGGCGTCGTCGAGGTTCTTGACGATCGGGCTTTGCAGGCCTTCGCGGCCGGCGGCGGCGTCGTTGACCTTGATGTAGGCCAGGCCCTTGGCGCCGTAGATCTTCACGAATTCCTGGTACGCATCGATCTCGCCGCGCGACAGGCCGCCCTCGGCACCGCCGCCGGGCACGCGCAGTGCAACGACACGGCCGCCGGTCATGGTGGCGGCGTTCGAGAACACCTTGAACTCGACGCGCTTCATCAGCTCGGTGAGTTCGGTGAATTCGAGCTTCACGCGCAGGTCGGGCTTGTCCGAGCCGTACTTGAACATCGCGTCGGCGTAGCTCATGGTCGGGAACACCGGCAGGTCGATGTCCGCGGCGTTGCGGAACATGGTGCGGACCATGCCTTCGAACATCTCGCGGATTTCCTCTTCGGCGAGGAACGAGGTCTCGATGTCGATCTGCGTGAATTCAGGCTGGCGGTCGGCGCGCAGGTCCTCGTCGCGGAAGCACTTCACGATCTGGTAGTAGCGGTCGTAGCCGGCCACCATCAGGAGCTGCTTGAACAGCTGGGGCGACTGCGGCAGTGCGAAGAAGCTGCCGTCGTGCACGCGGCTGGGCACGAGGTAGTCGCGTGCGCCTTCGGGCGTGGACTTGCCGAGCATCGGGGTCTCGATGTCGATGAACCCGTTGGCGTCGAGGAACTTGCGCGTTTCCATCGTCACCTTGTAGCGCAGCATCATGTTGCGCTGCATGGCCGGGCGGCGCAGGTCGAGCACGCGGTGCGTGAGGCGGGTGGTTTCCGACAGGTTGTCGTCGTCCAGCAGGAACGGGGGCGTGACCGACGGGTTCAGCACCTTCAGTTCGTGGCACAGCACTTCGATCTTGCCGCTCTTGAGGCTGTCGTTGGTCGTGCCTTCGGGGCGCGAACGCACGAGGCCGGTGATCTGCACGCAGAACTCGTTGCGCAGGTTCTCGGCCACGGCGAAGGTCGAGGCGCGGTCGGGGTCGCACACCACCTGCACGTAGCCTTCGCGGTCGCGCACGTCGATGAAGATCACGCCGCCGTGGTCGCGGCGACGGTTGACCCACCCGCACAGGGTGACGGTCTGGCCCAACAGGGCTTCGGTCACAAGACCGCAATAGTGAGTACGCATGGCCATAGAGATGACTTCCGGCGCCGTCGTGGCGCGTTCGTTTTTATGAGTTGGATGGCTTCACCGCCACCGTGGTGGGGCCGCCTGGAACGACCACCCCCATCGAGACGATGTACTTGAGCGCTTCGTCCACGCTCATCTGGAGTTCGATGCAGTCGCTGCGCTTGAGCATCACGAAGTAGCCGCCCGTGGGATTGGGCGTGGTCGGCACGTAGACGCTGAGAAACTCGCCCTCGCCCAGGTGCTCGGCGACTTCATTGCCGGGCGCGCCGGTGACGAAGGCGATGGTCCACACGTTTTCGCGCGGCCACTGGATCAGCACCGCAGTGCGAAAGGCATTGCCGTTCTCGGAGAACAGCGTGTCCGACACCTGCTTGACGCTCGAATAGATCGAGCGCACCACCGGGATGCGGCGCACCACGGCGTCGCCCCAGCCGAGCAGGCGCTTGCCGACGAAATTGCTGGCCGTGGCGCCCACCACCAGCAGGATCGCCAGCGTGAGCAGCACGCCCAGACCGCGCACCTTGTGGTCGCTGAGCCAGGTTTGCCACTGCTCGGGGAGCAGCCACAGCGTCTGGTCGAGCGTGCCGATGATCCAGTTCAGCACGCCGAGCGTGATGACCAGCGGCACGATCACCAGCAAGCCGGACAGCAGCCATTTGCGCAGGGCGGACATGGGAGAGGGTTCCGTCAGTCGCCGCTCTTGGCGGCAGCCGGTGCAGCGGGGGCCGGCGCGGGCGCCGGTGCGGGGCTGGAGGCGGAGGACGAAGAAGACGCGTCGGCCGACTTGGCACCGTCGCCGGAAGCAGCGGGCGCCGTGGCGGGCTCGGACTTCTTGCCGCCACCCTCGCGGAAGTCGGTCACGTACCAGCCCGAGCCCTTGAGCTGGAAGCCGGCGGCGGTGACCTGCTTTTCAAATGCGCTCGCACCGCATTCCGGGCACACCGAGAGCGGCGTGTCCGACATCTTCTGCAGAACGTCCTTGGCAAAGCCGCAGGAACTGCACTTGTAGGCGTAAATGGGCATGGAAAATCGGGTGGGAATGGGGGGCGTAGCAACTCGCAGCGAGCCGCTCGCAAAGCCCTCGATTATAGGGGCGCCCCCGCCCGCAAGGGCCGCGGGGCTGCGGCCCTGCCCGCCGTCAGGCCGGTTCGGTCGCGAGGAGGCGGTGCGGCGTGTGAGTGTTCGCTATCCATTGCGGCAGCAGCGAGCCCACGACCATGCCGGCGAACGAGGACAGCACGCCCGCCAGCTGGGCCGGGAAGGCGGTACCCCAGGGCATCGCCATGAACAGCAGCCAGACGCCGATGCCCCCCACGATCGAGGTGATGGCACCCTGGGTGGTGGCGCGGCGCCAGTACAGGCCGCACACCAGCGGCACGAAGGCCCCCACCAGCGGCACCTGGTAGGCGCCCGACACCAGTTCGTAGATCGGCGTGCCCTGCATGCGGATCGCGTAGGCCAGCACGGCGGCGCTGAACAGCAGCACCGTGATGCGCATGGTCATCAGGTTCTCGCGGTCGGTGCCGGCGGGACGGAACTGGCGCCAGATGTTCTCGGTGAAGGTGACGCTGGGCGCCAGCAAGGTGGCCGAGGCTGTCGACTTGATGGCCGACAGCAGCGCGCCGAAGAACAGCACCTGCATCACGAACGGCATCTTCTGCAGCACCAGCGTGGGCAGCACCTTCTGCGGATCTTCCTTCAGCAGCACGGCCACCTCCTCCGGCATGATGAGGAGCGCGCTGGCCACGAGGAACATCGGCACGAAGGCGAACAGGATGTACGCCACGCCGCCGATCACCGGGCCGCGCGTGGCAGCCTTCACGCTGTTGGCCGACATCACGCGCTGGAACACGTCCTGCTGCGGAATGGAGCCCAGCATCATCGTGATGGCCGCAGCAAAGAAGAACACCATGTCGTGCCAGTTGGGTTCGGGCCAGAACTTGAAGAGGTCCTTGCTGACCGCGAAGGCGATCACCTTGTCGGCGCCGCCGGCCATGTCGCCCGCGAACATCGCGATGACCGCCAAGCCGACGACAAGGATGATCATCTGGATGAAGTCGGTGACGGCCACCGACCACATGCCGCCGAACAGCGTGTAGGCCAGGATCGAGACCACGCCGATCACCATGCCCACCGGAATGCTGATGGCGCCGGCCGACAGCACGTTGAACACCAGCCCCAGGGCCGTGACCTGCGCCGACACCCAGCCCAGGTAGCTCAGCATGATGATCAGCGAGCAGGCCACTTCCACGCTGCGGCCGTAGCGCTCGCGGTAGTAGTCGCTGATGGTCAGCAGCGTCATGCGGTACAGCTTGCCCGCGAAGAACAGGCCCACCAGGATCAGGCAGGTGCCCGCGCCGAACGGGTCTTCGACCACGCCGCTCAGGCCGCCCTCGATGAACTTGGCCGGGATGCCGAGCACCGTCTCGGACCCGAACCAGGTCGCGAAGGTGGTCGTGATGATCATGAACAGCGGCAGGTGCCGCCCCGCAATCGCGAAGTCGGTGGTGTTCTTCACCCGCTTGGCCGCATACAGGCCGATGGCGATGGTGACCAGCAGATAGACGATGACCAGCGTCAACAACACGGCGAAACTCCTCCAGCCTCTAGAACAAACGCACGCGCAGCAGCAGCTGCATGGCGAGCAAACCCAGGACGAATCCGACGCCGCCGTAAAGAATGGCCTGCAGCAGCCGGTTGGTGCGCTTCTGCGCAGCCAGCAGTTCCTGCAACTCGCGGCGGTGATCGGGCGGCCGATTTTCCAGGAAATCGTGCAGCAGACGCGGCAATTGCGGCAGCAATTTCGCGTAGCGCGGCGCCTCGGCCCGCAGCTGCTGGAACAGCTTCTTCGGCCCGATCTGGTCGATCATCCACTTCTCGAGGAAAGGCTTGGCCGTGGCCCAGAGGTCGAGTTCGGGGTCGATGCTGCGGCCCAGGCCTTCGATGTTCAGCAGGGTCTTCTGCAGCAGCACGAGCTGCGGCTGGATCTCGACGTGGAAGCGGCGCGAGGTCTGGAACAGGCGCATCAGCACCATGCCCAGCGAAATTTCCTTCAGCGGCCGGTCGAAGTACGGCTCGCACACGGTGCGGATCGCGGCCTCGAGCTCGTCGATGCGCGTGCCCTGCGGCACCCAGCCGCTTTCAAGGTGCAGCTCGGCCACGCGCTTGTAGTCGCGCCGGAAGAAGGCCGCGAAGTTCTGCGCGAGGTACTCCTTGTCGGACTCGGTGAGCGTGCCGATGATGCCGAAATCGAGCGAGATGTAGCGCCCGAAGGTCTCGGGCGCCAGGCTCACCTGGATGTTGCCCGGGTGCATGTCGGCGTGGAAGAAACCGTCGCGGAACACCTGCGTGAAGAAGATCGTCACGCCGTCGCGCGCGAGCTTGGGAATGTCGACGCCGGCCGCGCGCAGCTTGTCGAGCTGGGCAATGGGCACGCCGTTCATGCGCTCCATCACCATCACCTCGGGGTGGCAGAAGTCCCAGAACATCTCGGGGATCAGCACCAGGTCGAGCGAGGCCATGTTGCGGCGCAGCTGCGCGGCATTGGCCGCCTCGCGCACGAGGTCGAGCTCGTCGTGCAGGTACTTGTCGAACTCGCCGACCACCTCGCGCGGCTTCAGGCGCTTGCCGTCGGCCGAGAGGCCTTCGATCCAGCCGGCCATCATGGCCATGAGCGCGAGGTCTTTCTCGATCACGCCGCGCATGTTGGGGCGCAGCACCTTCACCGCCACGTCGCGGATCCCGCCCTGGTTGGTGCGGATGGTCGCGAAGTGCACCTGCGCGATCGAGGCGCTGGCAATGGGTGTTTCGTCGAACTGCACGAACACGTCGCTCACCGGACGGCGGAAGGCGCGCTCGATGGTCGCAATGGCCACCGCCGAGGGGAACGGCGGCACGCGGTCCTGCAGGAAGGCCAGCTCGTCGGCAATGTCGGGCGGCAGCAGGTCGCGCCGCGTGGACAGTACCTGGCCGAACTTCACGAAGATGGGGCCCAGCCGCTCCAGCGCCTCGCGCAGGCGCTGGCCGCGCGGCGCGTCAAGGTTGCGCCCGACAGAAACAATGCGTGCCACCACGCGCAGCCAGGGCTTCTGGAAGCTCGTGAGCACGAGCTCGTCCAGGCCATAGCGCAGTGCGACCCAGACGATGAACAGGCCGCGATAGAAGCGACTCATTCGGCGTGGCCCGCCGCACCGCCGGCACGGGCCGAGCGGTCGCCGACGAACTGGCGCAGCGCGCCCACCACGCGGCGCACGCCGTTGCCCAGCGTGTGCGCGGGCACGTCGCCGATCACGCGGGCCAGGTCGTCTTCGACGTCCCAGCGCACGTGGTCGACCAGCCAGTTGACCTCGGCCGCAAGTTGCACGTCGCCGACGATCTGCACGGAAGGCTTGTCGCCGCGCAGCGTGGCGCGGGCGATGTCGAAGGGGGAGTCATCGATCACGGTGAGCGTGAGTTCGGGCGTGGAGCCGGCAGGTGCCAGATCGAGCAGGCCGGCCGGCGTGGCCACCAGTTCCATCGTCACGAAGCGCCACTGGAAGCGCACCACCCTGCCCTGCTGGCGCAGCAGCCGCTGCTGCGCTTCGGGCTCCTGCTGCAGCACGTGGTTCAGGAACAGCACCGCGCGGTGCTGGATCTCGTGGACGGCCCAGGCCGGCGGTTGCAGGCGTTCGCCGATGCGGTTGAACAGGTCGCCGAGCAAAGAAAAAGGGGACGATGGTGTAGCCATGGTCCCCATTATCCCGTCAGTGCTGCGCCCCGTAACCCGTGAACTGCATCGTCTCCTTTCATAAACACCGCGGAACCGGCTTTGCCGGGCCGCAGGTGTTGCCCCCGGTAGGGGGTTGGAGAAGCGACACGCAGTGCGCGAAGCCTGGGGGCGAGCCTTTTACTTCACTGCAGCGCTTGCACGCCTGCGACGAGCCAGCCAGCGCTGCCGGTCTTGGTCATGTTCCAGACTTCGCGGAACGGGGCCGGGCCCGCCGACGCGTCTTCGCGGATCATGCCGGAGAACTCCACGCTCGCCATGTAGGCGTCGGGCAGCTCTTCGATGCCCAGCAGCTTGGCGTCGAGCATCACGACCTCGGTCTTGTTGAGCGCACCGCCCGTGTGGCTGGCGCGGTCGGCCAGCTGCGTGCGGATCTCTTCGACCATGCTGTCGGTCATCATGGAACGCAGCATCGACACGTCAGCGCGGTCCCAGGCGTCTTGCAGGGTCACGAAGTTGCGCTTGGCGGCGGTGAGGAAGCCGTCGGCATCGAAGCCCGCGGGGATGCCCCAGGACTGCGAACCGGCAAGCGCCGAACCGATCATGCTGCCGCCGGCTGCGGCACCCGCGGCCGAGAGGCTGCTGCCGTGCGATGCCGGTGCGGCGTCGAAGGCGGTGGCGTTGCGCTCCCACGGCCGTGCCGAGGCGTCGTTGCCGACGTTGGCCGGGCTGTACTGTGCCGGTGCGCGTGCATCGGCGGGGCTGCCAGCGCCCTGGAAGGCGAAAGCGCCCTGGCGGTTGGCATTGCCCGACGACGCGGCCGAGCGCGCCTTGAAGATGCGCCACACCGCGAGCGCAGCAAAGGCCAGCAGCGCGATCAGCAGGATGTTGGCGAAGCCGGCGCCGAGGCCCAACGAATTCGCGAGCCATGCCAGGCCCAGGCCGGCGGCGAGGCCGCCGAGCATTGCGCCCCACGGGCGCTTCGGTGCAGCGGCGGCGGGCGTTGCGGGCTTGGGCGCCGCATTGGTCGCGTTCTGCTGCGCGGGGGCCGCGGGCTGCGTGGCCTGGCGCTGCGTCACGTTGGACGACTGGCGACCGACGGACTTGCCGCCGCCCATGCGTGCGGCTTCCGCCTGAACGCTCCCCAGCACCAGCGCTGCTGCCAAAAACAAAGAACCCAAACTCTTCATGCCGTCTCCTCTTGAGCGAAAAATTCGCGTCGTCATCGTGATCAACACTTGATTCCAACATGGAGGGCTGCAATTCCCCCCGTCATGTTGTGATAGTCCACATGTCCGAAACCGCCCTCTTTCATGAGGGTCTTGAGCTCCTCTTGCGAGGGATGCATCCGGATCGATTCGGCCAGGTAGCGGTAGCTCGCGTCGTCGCCGGCCACGAGCTTGCCCAGGCGCGGCAGCACGTTGAACGAATACCAGTCGTAGGCCTTCGTGAGCGGCTTGGCGACCTTCGAGAACTCGAGCACCAGCAGCTTGCCGCGCGGCTTGAGCACGCGGTTCATCTCCTTGAGCGCGACGTCCTTGTGCGTCATGTTGCGCAGGCCGAAGGCCACGGTGACCACGTCGAAGTGGTTGTCGGGAAAGGGGAGCTTCTCGGCGTCGCAGACCGTGGTGGGCAGCACCACGCCGGCGTCGAGCAGGCGGTTGCGGCCGGTGCGCAGCATGGCTTCGTTGATGTCGGTATGAACCACCTGGCCCGTGGCGCCGACCTTCTTCGAGAAGGCAAGCGCGAGGTCGCCGGTGCCGCCTGCGATGTCGAGCACGCGCGAGCCTTCGCCCACGTTCGCGACCATCACGGTGTAGGCCTTCCAGGCCCGGTGCAGTCCGGCCGACATCAGGTCGTTCATGATGTCGTAGCGCGAGGCCACCGAGTCGAAGACGCCGCGAACACGTTGCGCCTTCTCGCTTTCGTCGACTTTCTCGAAGCCGAAGTGGGTTGTACTCATGCGGTGGATGTTAGGCCGGAAGGCATTCCTTCAAGGCGACGACCCCGCGGGCACGGCGGACATTTGTTGCTTTTTCCTCCAACGGAGGGCCGCCGCAACGCGCGTCTTTGCTATCTGTAAGGCTATCTTTTCAATAGCAACAGGGTATGTTTACCCTCGGTTCCGGCGACGCTCAATGGCTGCTGCAGGCGTGGCCGCCCTTGTCGGCCATCGGGGCATCGCGGTCCACGCCGGCTGCGGCCAGGCGCCGCTCGTAGTCGGCCCACAGCTCGGCCTGCCGGGCGCCCAGGTCATAGAGCAGGCTCCAGGTGTAGATGCCGGAGTTGTGGCCGTCGCTGAAGGCGGGCTGCACGGCGTAGTTGCCGACCGGCTCGAGCCCGACCAGGTCGACCTCGCGCTTGCCGGTCTGCAGCACCTCCTGCCCCGGACCGTGGCCCTGCACCTCGGCCGAGGGCGAGTAGATGCGCATCAGCTCGAAGGGGATGCGGAAGGTCGCGCCGTCCGAGAAGCCGACTTCGAGCACGCGCGACTGGCCATGCACGGTGATCGATTGGGGCGTCGGCGCGCCGGCTTGCAAACCTGCCATGGGGAATCCGTTCGGAAGAAGAGAAAAGAGAAAAGGGAGAGGACTCGCGCAGTATGCCGCGCGCTCCGCGGCGGCGTGCCGACCACCTGCGCTTAGCATTGCGGCATGCCGTCACGCACACGCTTTCCCCGCCTCCTGTCGCGTCCGAACCGGGCCGCCCTCGTCCTTTGCGCCGCGCTCGCGGGCGCCGCCCTCGCCCCACCGGCCCATGCCTTCTGGGGCCTGATCGGCAAGGCGGCCGGCAAGGCCGCGACCGCCGGCAAGGCGGCCGGCGTGGCGGGCAAGGGCGCAGCAGTCGGCGCCGGTGCGGTGGCGGCCGAAGGTGCAACCGGCGTGGCCGCCAAGGGTGCGATGGCGCTGGGCGACGATGCGGCGCATGCCGCGCAGGCCGGCTCGCGGGGCTTCGGCGGCGCGCACGAACTGAGCGCCGTGAACGCCGCGCTGCCACCCGAGGTCGCGGCCTACCTCGCCAAGCCGGCGAAGGAGCTCACGCCCAAGGACACGTCGTTCATGATGGACAGCTACCGGCAGATGGTCGAGCGCGCCGGCAAGAGCGGCGACTTCACCGCCGTCGAGCGCATGCCGACCTCGGCCAGCACCGCACGCACGCTGCCAGCGGAACCGGTCAAGGCTGCAGCAACACCGCAGCCGACGTCCGCTGCAGCCACGGCGTCATCCGGCACCTCGGGTGCGCTGCCCTTCCACGCGGTGCGCCTGCTGGCCCACGCCGCGCATGCGGGCAACAAGAGCGCCCAGGCCGAGCTCGATCGCGTGTGCAGGGATGGCAGCGTGGCCTCGAAGCGCTTCTCGAAGGAAACGCGCGCCACGCCGGAATTCAAGCAGGCCTGCGCGGACCGCAAGACGGTCGCTGCGGCCAGCTGAGAAGAAACGAAGGCCTCAGGCCAGCGACGCGAGCCGGCGGACCATGTCGGCCTCCGCCTGCGGCAACCGCGCCTGCACGGCGGCCAGCCGCTCGGCCGGCGCGGTCCGCTGCACGGCGGCCCAGACCGAACCCGGGAAATGGCTGTCCCAGTCGAAGCGCGCGATCACATGCCAATGCAGGTGCGCCACCATGTTGCCGAGCGCGGCGATGTTGAGCTTGGTGGGCGCCAGCGCGTCGCGCAGGCATTGCTCCACGCGCACCACGGCCTCCATGCACAGCGCGCGGTCGGCCGCATCGAGGTCGGAAAACTCCGCCGCATGGTCGCGCCACACCACGCGGTAGAAGGCCGGAAAGCCTTCTTCCTGCGCATAGATCACGCGCAGCTTCGCGCCCTCGAACACGATGCGCCCGCCGGGCGCGTCGCACAGCGGGCAACCCGCCACCGCCGTCATACGAGCACCCGCTCGATGCCGCCCTGGTTGGCAGCGGCCACGTAGTTCGGCATCCAGTCGTCGCCGAGCAGCTTGTTGGCCATCTCGACCACGATGTAGTCGGCTTCGAGCAGGCCGTTGTTCAGGTCGTTGCCGTAGCGCGAGAGGCCTTGCAGGCAGCTCGGGCAGCTGGTGAGGATCTTCACGTTGTCGGTCGCGCCGACGTTGCCGCTCTCGCGCAGCGCGGCCTCGCCCTTCTTCAGCTCTTCTTCCTTGCGGAAGCGGATCTGCGTGGAGATGTCGGGCCGCGACACGCCCAGCGTGCCCGACTCGCCGCAGCAGCGGTCGTTCTTGAGCACGTTGTCGCCGACCAGCGCCTTCACGGTCTTCATCGGGTCCTGCTGCTTCATCGGCGAATGGCAGGGGTCGTGGTACAGGTAGCCGCCACCGCCGGCATCGGCGAGCGTGATGCCCTTTTCGAGCAGGTACTCGTGGATGTCGATGATCCGGCAGCCCGGGAAGATCTTGTCGAACTGGTAGCCCTGCAGCTGGTCGTAGCAGGTGCCGCAGCTCACCACCACGGTCTTGATGTCGAGGTAGTTGAGCGTGTTGGCGACGCGGTGGAAGAGCACGCGGTTGTCCGTGATCATCTTCTCGGCCTTGTCGAACTGGCCGCTGCCGCGTTGCGGATAGCCGCAGCACAGGTAGCCCGGCGGCAACACGGTCTGCACGCCCGCGTGCCAGAGCATCGCCTGCGTGGCCAGGCCCACCTGCGAGAACAGCCGCTCCGAGCCGCAGCCCGGGAAGTAGAAGACGGCCTCGGTTTCCGAGGTGGTCGCCTTCGGGTTGCGGATGATCGGCACGTAGTCGGCATCCTCGATGTCGAGCAGCGCGCGCGCCGTCTTCTTCGGCAGGTTGCCCGGCATCTTCTTGTTGATGAAGTGGATCACCTGCTCCTTGATGGGCGCAGGCCCCAGCGTGGCCGGCGGCGCGCCGGTCTGCTTCTTCGCGAGGCCGCGCAGCAGGTCGTTGGCCATGCGCTGCGCCTTGAAGCCGATGCCCACCATGCCGGCGCGCACCGCCTTGATGGTCTGCGGATTGGTCGCGTTCAGGAAGAACATCGCGGCCGCGTTGCCGGGGCGGAAGCTCTTCTGGCCCATCTTGCGCAGCAGGTTGCGCATGTTCATCGACACGTCGCCGAAGTCGATCTTCACCGGGCACGGCGTGAGGCACTTGTGGCACACGGTGCAGTGGTCGGCCACGTCCTCGAACTCTTCCCAGTGCTTGATGCTGATGCCGCGCCGCGTCTGCTCTTCGTAGAGGAAGGCCTCCACCAGCAGCGAGGTCGCGAGGATCTTGTTGCGCGGGCTGTACAGCAGGTTGGCGCGCGGCACGTGCGTGGCGCACACCGGCTTGCACTTGCCGCAGCGCAGGCAGTCCTTCACGCTGTCGGCGATGGCACCGATGTCGCTCTGCTGCATGATCAATGACTCGTGCCCCATGAGACCGAAGCTCGGCGTGTAGGCATTGGTCAGGTCGGCGTGCAGCGTCTGCGCCTGCCCCGCGGGCGCGCGCAGCAGCTTGCCCTTGTTGAAGCGGCCTTCGGGGTCGACCCGGGCCTTGTATTCGGTGAAGGGGCGCAGCTCTTCGTCGCTCAGGAATTCGAGCTTGGTGATGCCGATGCCGTGCTCGCCCGAGATCACGCCGTCCAGGCTGCGTGCCAGCGCCATGATGCGCACCACCGCGGCGTGCGCGGTCTGCAGCATCTCGTAGTTGTCGCTGTTCACGGGCAGGTTGGTGTGCACGTTGCCGTCGCCCGCGTGCATGTGCAGCGCGACCCACACGCGGCCCTTGAGCACCTGCTTGTGGATGGCGGTGCACTCGGCCAGGATCGGCCCGAACTCGGCGCCCGAGAAAATCTCCTGCAGCGGCTGGCGCAGCTGGGTCTTCCAGCTGGCGCGCAAGGTGTGGTCCTGCAGTTGCGGGAACAGCGCGTCGACGTTCTGCAGCCAGCCGGCCCACAGCGCGCGCACCTCGTGCACCAGCGCCACGGCCTGCGCCACGCGGTCTTCCAGCAACTCGGCCGCGGGAATCTCGTGCGCGTCGTCGGTCTTGCCCAGCGGCAGGTTGCCGCGCGTGAGGAAGGCTTCGAGCGCGTCGGTGAGCGCCAGCTTGTTCTGCAGCGACAGTTCGATGTTGATGCGCTCGATGCCGTCGCTGTACTCGGCCATGCGCGGCAGCGGGATCACCACGTCTTCGTTGATCTTGAAGGCGTTGGTGTGCTTGCTGATGGCGGCCGTGCGCTTGCGGTCGAGCCAGAATTTCTTGCGCGCCTCGGGGCTGATGGCAATGAAGCCTTCGCCGCTGCGCGAGTTGGCGATGCGCACCACTTCCGAGGTGACGCGGGCCACCGCATCGGCGTCGTCGCCGGCGATGTCGCCGAACAGCACCATCTTGGGCAGGCCGCCGTGCTTCTTTGATTTCGTCGCATAGCCGACCGCCTTGAGGTAGCGGTCGTCCAGGTGCTCGAGGCCGGCCAGCAGCACGCCCGAGCGCTTCTGCTCGGCGAACATGAAGTCCTTGATCTCGACGATGCTGGGCACCGCGTCTTTCGCGTTGCCGAAGAATTCGAGGCACACGGTGCGCGTGTGCGCCGGCATCTTGTGCACCACCCAGCGGCAGCTCGTGATGAGGCCGTCGCAGCCCTCTTTCTGGATGCCCGGCAGGCCCGAGAGGAACTTGTCGGTCACGTCCTTGCCCAGGCCTTCCTTGCGGAAGGTCTTGCCGGGAATGTCGAGGCGCTCGGTGCGCAGCTTGGTCTTGCCGTCGGCCGCGAAGTACTGCAGCTCGAACAGGGCGCTCTCGGCGTCGTGGATCTTGCCCAGGTTGTGGCCGATGCGGGTCACTTCGAGCCATTCGGCCTGCGGCGTGACCATGCGCCACGAGGCGAGGTTGTCCAGCGCCGTGCCCCAGAGCACGGCCTTCTTGCCGCCGGCGTTCATGGCGACGTTGCCGCCGACGCACGAGGCCTCGGCGGAGGTCGGGTCGACCGCGAACACGAAGCCCGCGCGCTCGGCCGCGTCGGCCACGCGCTGGGTGACCACGCCGGCCTCGGTCCAGATGGTGGGCACGGGGTGGTCGAGGCCGGGCATCGCCACGTGCTCGACCTCGGTCATGGCCTCGAGCTTCTCGGTGTTGATGACCACGCTCTTCCAGGTCAGCGGGATGGCGCCGCCGGTGTAGCCGGTGCCGCCCCCGCGCGGAATGATGGTCAGGCCCAGCTCGATGCAGCCCTTGACCAGCAGCGCCATCTCGACCTCGGTGTCGGGGCACAGCACGACGAAGGGATACTCGACGCGCCAGTCGGTGGCGTCGGTCACGTGCGACACGCGCGAGAGGCCGTCGAACTTGATGTTGTCCTTGGCCGTGAGCCGGCGCAGCACGCGCGTGGCCTTGCGGCGCAGGGCGGCAACTTCGCGGAAGGTGTCGTCGAAGGCGGCGACGGCCTGGCTGACGAGGCCAGTGAGCTCGCCCACCAGCTGGTCGCGCGGCAGGTCGCTGTCGGGGGTGCGGCGCTTCTGCACCTCGCCCAGGCGGTGGCGCAGGGCGTCGACCAGCTGGCCGCGGCGGCGCGGGTTGTCGAGCAGGTCGTCGACGAGGTAGGGGTTGCGCTGCACCACCCAGATGTCGCCCAGCACCTCGTAGAGCATGCGCGCCGATCGGCCGGTGCGGCGCTCGGCACGCAGGGTCTGGAGCAGGTCCCAGCCGCGTTCGCCCAGCAGGCGAAGCACGATCTCCCGGTCGGAGAAGCTGGTGTAGTTGTAAGGGATCTCGCGCAGTCGTACAGGCTCTGCGGCCTGTGACAACAGCGTATTCAACGCGGTCGGAGCATTCATCGGGTGGGGCCCTTGGCCAGGCGCTGCGCGCCCATGTAGCCGGGGGGTGGATTTTAGGGCAGGCCTTGGGGTCTTTGCCCTTCCCTTTCCGCTATTCCCTATGGCAGGCCCGATGCCTGCCGTGGAGGCCGCCGGACCTCACCCCCGCCCTCTCCCGAGGGAGAGGGGGAAAGACAGGGGGCTTAGAACAGCACGCGGCTGCGAATCGTCCCGTTCACCTTGGCCAGCTTCTCCAGCGCCAGGTCGGACGAGGCCGCGTCGATGTCCATCACGACATAGCCGACCTTCTCGTTCGTCTGCAAGAACTGCGAGGAGATGTTGATGTTGTTGTCCGAGAAGATCTTGTTGATCTCGGACAGCACGCCCGGCACGTTGCGGTGGATGTGCAGCAGGCGGTGCTTGCCCGGGTGCGCCGGCAGCGCCACCTCGGGGAAGTTGACCGACGAGGTCGAGGTGCCGTTGTCGCTGTACTTGACCAGCTTTTCGGCCACTTCGAGCCCGATGTTGGCCTGCGCCTCCATGGTCGAGCCGCCGATGTGCGGCGTGAGGATCACGTTGTCCAGCCCGCGCAGCGGCGACTGGAACTCGTCCTTGTTGCTGCGCGGCTCCACCGGGAACACGTCGATCGCGGCGCCCAGCAGCTTCTTGTCTTTCAGCGCCCCGGCCAACGCTTCGATCTCGACCACGGTGCCGCGCGAGGCGTTGATCAGGATCGACCCCGGCTTCATGGCGGCGATCTCGGCCGCGCCGATCATCCACTGGGTGGCCTGCGTCTCGGGCACGTGCAGGGTCACGATGTCGCTCTGGCCCAACAGCTGGTGCAGCTCGCGCACCTGGCGGGCGTTGCCCAGCGGCAGCTTGGTGACCACGTCGAAGAAGGCCACGTGCATGCCCAGCGCCTCGGCCAGCACCGACAGCTGTGCGCCGATGGAGCCGTAGCCCACGATGCCCAGCGTCTTGCCGCGGATCTCGAAGGCGTTGTCGGCCGACTTGAGCCAGCCGCCACGGTGCGCCACAGCGCTCTTCTCGGGCACGCCGCGCAGCAGCAGGATGGCTTCGGCCAGCACCAGCTCGGCCACCGAGCGGGTGTTGGAATACGGGGCGTTGAACACGGCCACGCCGTGTTCGCGGGCGGCTTCGAGGTCGACCTGGTTGGTGCCGATGCAGAAGCACCCGGCCGCCACCAGCTTGTGCGCGGCAGCGAACACATCGGCCGTCAGCTGGGTGCGCGAGCGGATGCCCACGAAGTGCACGTCGGCGATCTTGGCCTTGAGTTCGGCGTCGGGCAATGCACCCGGCAGCGACTCGATGTTGGTGTAGCCGGCGGCGCGCAGCACCTCCACGGCCGAGGGGTGAATGCCTTCGAGCAAAAGGAACTTGATCCTGCTTTTGTCGAGGGAGGTTTTGCTGCTCATGACGTACTCGAGGAGGCCCCGGCCATGGCGACAAGCTAGGCCAAAAAAGGGGAGGACGATGCTAGCATGGTGCAGCGCAGCATGAGCCCCGCAACCCGCGCCGGGCTTGGCGCCAAAGGGGTTTCCCCGATTGGAATAGCCCCCGGGTCCGTGCCCCAATGTGACGCGGCTGTGTCACGCACATGCCCTAGCATTCGCGCTTTCCATTTTTCCCTTCAGGAGTCTTCATGCGATTCAAGACGCTCGCGTTGGCATCGGCGCTGGCCGCCACGCTGTTCAATGCAGCCCAGGCCCAGACCGAGATCCAGTGGTGGCATTCCATGACCGCCGTCAACAACGAGTGGGTCAACGACCTGGCCAAGCAGTTCAACGAGAGCCAGAAGGACTACAAGGTCGTCCCGACCTTCAAGGGCACGTACGACGAATCCATGACGGCCTCCATCGCGGCCTTCCGCTCGGGCAACGCGCCGCACATCCTGCAGGTGTTCGAAGTGGGCACCGCCACCATGATGGCCAGCAAGGGTGCCGTCATTCCGGTCGGCCAGGTCATGAAGGACGCGGGCGAGAAGTTCGACCCGGCCGCCTACATCCCCGCCGTGGCCGGTTACTACACCGCCCCCAACGGCCAGATGCTGAGCTTCCCGTTCAACAGCTCGACCACCATCTTCTATTTCAACAAGGACGCCTTCAAGGCGGCCGGCCTGCCCACCGACAAGGCGCCCGCCACCTGGCCCGAAGTGGTGGCCGCCGCCGCCAAGCTCAAGGCCAGCGGCCACAAGTGCCCGTTCACCACGGCCTGGCAGAACTGGACGCAGGTCGAGAGCTTCTCGGCCTGGCACAACGTGGAGTTCGCCAGCAAGGCCAACGGCCTGCAGGGCCTGGACGCGCGCCTGAAGGTGAATTCGCCGCTGCACCAGCGCCACATCGAGAACCTGGCCAGCATGTCCAAGCAGGGCCTGTTCATCTACAAGGGCCGCGGCAACGTGCCTGAAGCCTCGTTCGTGTCGGGCGAGTGCGCCATGATCAACACGTCCTCGGGCTTCTACGGCAACGTGGCCAAGAACGCCAAGTTCGCCTACGGCCTGGCCCCCCTGCCCTACTACCCGGACGTGCCGGGCGCACCGCAGAACACCGTGATCGGCGGCGCCAGCCTGTGGGTCATGTCGGGCAAGAAGGCCGCCGAGTACAAGGGCGTGGCCAAGTTCTTCAGCTTCATCTCGACGCCTGAAGTGCAGTCCGCCAGCCACAAGCGCACCGGCTACCTGCCGGTGACCACCGCCTCGTACAAGCTCACCGAGGAATCGGGCTTCTACAAGCAGAACCCCGGCACCGACGTGGCCGTGACGCAGATGATCCGCAAGGTCACCGACAAGAGCCGCGGCATCCGCCTGGGCAACTACGTGCAGATCCGCGCCATCGAGGACGAAGAGCTCGAACAGGTCTGGGGCGGCAAGAAGACGGCCAAGGAAGCCCTCGACGCCATCGTGACCCGCGGCAACGAACAGCTGGAACGCTTCCAAAAGGCGAACAAAAGCTAACGATTGAAGTTCCGGGCTCCGTGTCCGGCTAATATCGCCCGCCCCCGCACGCCCTTCTTCCAGGGCGCGCCGGGCGGGATTTTTTATGTAGGGGCTTCATGGAAAAACGCGTTTTCTTTCGCTCGGGCTGGTTGCCCTGGCTGCTGCTGACACCGCAGATGGCGGTGATCCTCGTGTTTTTCTTCTGGCCGGCCGGCCAGGCGCTGTTGCAGTCGCTGCAGCAGCAGGACGCGTTCGGCACCTCGGTCGAGTTCGTCGGGTTCGACAACTTCCGCCAGCTCTTCGACGACCCGGCCTATGCCGAGTCGTTCAAGACCACGGCGCTGTTCTCGGTGCTGGTGGCCGGCATCGGCATCAGCCTGTCGCTGATGCTGGCCGTGTTCGCCGACCGCATCACCCGCGGCGGCATGTTCTACAAGACCATGCTGATCCTGCCGTACGCCGTGGCGCCCGCCGTGGCGGCTGTGCTGTGGGTCTTCATGTTCTCGCCCTCGCTGGGCGTGGTGGCCTATGCCCTGGGCAAGATCGGCATCAACTGGAACCACCTGCTCGACTCGGGCCACGCCATGACGCTGATCGTGATGGCCTCGGTGTGGAAGCAGATCTCGTACAACTTCCTGTTCTTCCTGGCCGGGCTGCAGTCGATTCCGAAGTCGCTGATCGAGGCTGCGGCCATCGACGGCGCGCGCCCGTGGCGCCGCTTCTGGACCGTGCAGTTCCCGCTGCTGTCGCCCACCACCTTCTTCCTGCTGGTGATCAACGTGGTCTACGCCTTCTTCGACACCTTCGCGATCGTCGACGCAGCCACGCAGGGCGGCCCGGGCAAGGACACGACCATCCTGGTCTACAAGGTCTACCACGACGGTTTCAAGGGGCTCGACCTCGGCGGCTCGGCCGCGCAGTCGGTGGTGCTGATGGTGATCGTGGTGGCGCTGACCGTCATCCAGTTCCGCTACGTCGAGAAGAAAGTGCAGTACTGATGAAGCAACAAGAACAAATCGAACTGGGCGGAGCGCAGCATGGTTGAGAAACGCGGTACGCAGGGCATCCTGGCCCACGTCATCATGATCCTGGGCGTGTTCATCGTCGCCTTCCCGCTCTACCTGGCGTTCGTGGCGTCCACGCACACGGCCCAGGAGATCGTGCAGGCGCCGATGCCCCTGACCCCCGGCTCGAACATCGTCGACAGCTACAAGGGCGCCCTGTTCGGGCGCGAGAGCAGCGCGGGCTCCAACGCCCCGGTGGCGCACATGATGTGGGTGAGCTTCGTGACGGCCATGGTCATCGCCATCGGCAAGATCACCATCTCGCTGCTGTCGGCCTTCGCCATCGTGTACTTCCGCTTCCCATTCAAGAAGATCTGCTTCTGGGCGATCTTCGTGACGCTGATGCTGCCGGTGGAGGTGCGCATCCTGCCCACCTACAAGGTGCTGTCCGACCTGAACATGCTGAACACCTACGCGGGCCTGACGGTGCCGCTGATCGCGTCGGCCACGGCGACCTTCCTGTTCCGCCAGTTCTTCCTCACGGTGCCCGACGAGCTCACCGAAGCGTCGCGCATGGACGGCGCGAGCCCCATGCGCTTCTTCTTCGATGTGCTGCTGCCGCTGTCGAAGACCTCGATCGCGGCGCTGTTCGTGATCCAGTTCATCTACGGCTGGAACCAGTACCTGTGGCCGCTGCTGGCGACCACGAGCGAAGACATGTACCCCGTGGTGGTCGGCATCAAGCGAATGATTGCCGGCGGCGACGGACAGAACGAATGGAACGTCGTGATGGCCACCGCCATCCTGGCGATGCTGCCGCCCGCGCTGGTGGTGATCCTGATGCAAAAGTGGTTCGTCAAGGGCCTTGTTGATACCGAGAAATAAAAAATGGCAGCTCTTTCCCTACGCAACGTCATCAAGCGCTACGGCCACGGGCCGAAAGCCAACCAGGTCATCCACGGCGTGAGCGCCGAGATCGCCGACCATGAATTCATCGTCATCGTCGGCCCCTCGGGCTGCGGCAAATCGACGCTGCTGCGCATGGTGGCCGGCCTCGAGGAAATCTCGGCCGGCGAGATCGCCATCGGCGGCAAGGTGGTGAACCAGCTCGAACCCTCCGAGCGCGACATCGCCATGGTGTTCCAGAACTACGCGCTGTACCCGCACATGAGCGTGTTCGCGAACATGGCCTACGGCCTGAAGATCGCCAAGGTGCCGACCGCCGAGATCAAGGTGCGCGTCGACAAGGCGGCCAAGATCCTCGAGCTGGGCCACCTGCTCGAACGCAAGCCGCGCGAACTCTCGGGCGGCCAGCGCCAGCGCGTGGCCATGGGCCGCGCCATCGTGCGCCAGCCGCGCGTGTTCCTGTTCGACGAACCGCTGTCGAACCTGGACGCCAAGCTGCGCGCGCAGACCCGCCTCGAAATCCAGAAGCTGCACCGCGAACTCGGCATCACCTCGCTGTTCGTCACGCATGACCAGGTCGAGGCCATGACGCTGGCGCAACGCATCATCGTGATGAACGGCGGCGTGATGGACCAGTTCGCGACGCCCGAAGAGGTGTACTCCAAGCCCGCCACCACCTTCGTGGCGAGCTTCATCGGCTCGCCGCCGATGAACCTGCTCAAGCACGCACCGGGCGTGCGTCCGGGCCAGATCCTGGGCATCCGCCCCGAGCACATGAAGCTCGACGAAAGCGGCTGGACCGTGCAGGTCGAGCAGGTCGAACTGCTGGGCGCCGAGCGCCTGGTGTACGGCCGCATCGGCGAGGAGCAGATCATCATGCGCACCGACGAAGGCGACCACCCGCCGGTGGCCGGCGACACGGTGAAGATCGCCGCGCGCGAAGACAAGCTGCACTGGTTCGACGCCGGCTCCGGCAAACGCGCCGACTGAGCGATGCCGGAACGCAGCCCCTGGCCCTACCCCCGCTGGGTCGCGCACCGCGGCGCCGGCAAGCTGGCGCCTGAAAACACGCTCGCCGCCTTCCGCTTCGGCGCCTCGCACGGCTACCGCATGTTCGAGTGCGATGCCAAGCTCAGCGCCGACGGCGTGGTCTTCCTGATGCACGACGCCACGCTCGATCGCACCACCAACGGCCATGGCATCGGCGGCCAGCAGGCGTGGAGCGCGCTGTCGCAGCTCGACGCCGGCGGCTGGCATTCGCGCGCCTTCGCGGGCGAGCCGCTGCCCACGCTGGAGAACCTGGCGCGCTTCTGCCGTGCCAACGAGCTGCTGCTGAACATCGAGATCAAGCCCACGCCCGGCACCGAGCGCGAGACCGGCGAGGTGGTGGCACGCGAAGCCGCGCGCCTCTGGCAGGGTGCGGCCGTGCCGCCGCTGCTCACTTCGTTCCAGGTCGACGCACTGAAGGGCGCACAGGCCGTGCAGCCCGAGCTGCCGCGCGGCCTGCTGCTCGACACGCTCTGGAACGGCTGGCTCGACACCGCGCTGAGCCTGGGTTGCCAGGCCATCGTCTGCAACCAAGCGCTGTGGGACGCCGCCACCGTGGCGCAGGTGCATGGCGCGGGCCTGCGCTCGCTGAGCTACACGGTGAACGACGAATGGGCCGCGCAGCGGCTCATCGACCTGGGCACCGACGGCATCATCACCGACCGGGTGGACCTGTTCAGTCCTGCGGGCTGACGCTGCATTTCTTACCCGTTCTTACGTCATGGCGGCTTCTATGATGCGGCCATGAATCGGACCTCTCGCCTCGCGGGCCTGCGCCTCCCCGCCCTCCTGGCTCTGTGGGCCCTGCTGACGTGCGGCGGCGCCTTCGCGCAGCCGGACGCCAGCATGAACGCCGGCAACGGCAACCCCAACAACAGCGCCAACACCGCGACAGCCGCCGCCGCGCCGCCCACCATCGCGGAGCTGCGCGCGCAGTTCGCCCGGATCGCCCCTTCGGGCAAAGCCAACGCCACGGTCGTTCCGGGCGCCGAAGACGACGCACGCAAGCAGCTCGCGCAGATCAACGAGATCGGCGTGCAGGCCGACAAGTTCGTCGCCGCCCGCACCGGCGAGCTGGCCGACCTGAACGCGCGGCTCGGCGAACTCGGCAACCCGCCCGCCGCCGGCGCCACCGAAGACCCCAACATCACGCGCCAGCGCGCGCAGCTGACCAAGGAGCGCAATGCGCTCGATGCGGACATCCGCCTGGCCAAGCTGCTGGCGATCGACGTGCGCCAGCGCGGCACCGACGTGGTGTCGCAGCGGCGCCAGCAGTTCGAGGCCGAGCTCACCAGCCGCGCCGCCTCGCCGCTCGGCAGCGAGTTCTGGGACGACCTGCGCGAGGCCTGGCCCGACGATTTCGAACGGCTGCAGGCGATCGGGGCGGCGCTCGGCGACGGCTTCGACCAGGCGCTGCAGCCCGAAAGCCGCACACCGGTGATCGCCTCGTTCATCGGCGCGCTGCTGCTCGCATGGCTGGGCGTCTGGGCCGCCGAGCGCGGGCTGGCGCGCCTGGCCACGCGCGTGCTGCCGGCCGGGCGGCTGCGCCGCTCGCTGCTGGTGATCGCCATCGTCGCGACGCACGTGCTGCTGGTCGCCGTGGCCGCGCACGGCGTCGTCGAAGTGCTCAAGGCGCACGCCACGTGGGACGCGCAGGCGCGCAAGGCGCTGCAGTCGGCGGCGCAGACGCTGACCTTCATGGCGTTCATCATCGGCCTGGGGCGCGGGCTGCTGGCCACGGGGCGGCCGTCGTGGCGCCTGCCGGCCATTCCCGACCTCACGGCGCAGCGCCTGTCGGCACTGCCGTGGCTGGTGGCGCTGGTGGCCGCGCTGGCGTGGACGCCCGCCGAACTCAACGCGCTCATCGACGCCAGCTTTGCCGCCGTGGTCACCACGCATGTGGCGACGGCGCTGCTGCTCACCGCGCTGGTCGGCACCGTCGTGTACCGCCTGAAGGCGCTGCGCGCCGACGCACCCGACGCCGGCCTGCCCGAACGGCCGATGTGGGTCGGGGTGCTGGTGGCGCTGATCGTGGTGCTGGTCATCACCATCTGGGTGCTGGTGGCTTTCGGCTACGTGGCGCTGGCGAGCTTCCTGGCCTCGCAGCTCACCTGGAGCGGCATCGTCGCGGCGGCCTTCTATGTGCTGTTCAAGTTCGCCGACGACCTGTTCATGGCCGTGGTGTCCTCGCGCAGCGCCTCCGGCCAGCGGCTGCAGAAGAGCTTCGGCCTGGCGCCGCAGACACTCGACCAGGCGGCCACGGTGCTCTCGGGCCTGAGCCGCGTGGCGCTGTTCTTCTACATGCTGGTCGCGCTGGCCGCGCCGCTGGGCACAGGCCCGGGCGAGGTGTTCCAGCGCGGCGGCAAGCTCGGCACCGGCGTGAAGGTGGGCGAGTTCCAGCTGGTGCCGGGCGCGATCCTCAGCGCCGTGGCCGTGGCGGTGGTCGGCTTCATCGTGCTGCGGGTGTTCAAGCGCTGGCTCTCGCGCAGCTACCTGCCGAGCACGCAGTTCGAGCCGGGCATGCAAAGCTCGATCACCACGCTGCTGGGCTACGTGGGCGGCATCCTGGTGGTGGCGTTCTCGCTGTCGGCGCTGGGCATCGGCATCGAGCGCATCGCGTGGGTGGCGAGCGCGCTGTCGGTGGGCATCGGCTTCGGCCTGCAGGCCATCGTGCAGAACTTCATCTCGGGGCTGATCCTGCTGGCGGAGCAGCCGGTGAAGGTGGGCGACTGGGTGGTGCTGGGCACCACCGAGGGCGACGTGCGGCGCATCAACGTGCGCGCCACCGAGATCCAGTTGGGCGACCGCTCGACGCTGATCGTGCCGAACTCGGAGTTCATCACCAAGACCGTGCGCAACATGACGCTGGCCAACGCGGAAGGCCGCGTGCTGATCCGCCTGCCGATGCCGCTGACCACCGACGCGCAGCGCGTGCGCGAGCTGATCCTCGAGGCCTGCCGCGCGCACGAGGGCGTGCTGGAAACGCCGGCGCCCTCGCTCACGCTCGAGGGCATCGAGAACGGGCTGCTGATCTTCCAGGCCATCGCCTACGTGCCGAGCCCCCGGCTGGCGGGCGGCGTGCGCAGCGACCTGCTGTTCACGATCCTCGACGCGCTCAAGCAGGCCGACCTGCCGCTGGCCACGCCCACGACGCTGGTGATGGCGGCGCCCGCGCCGGTGCTGCCCGCCGAACCGTCGCCTGCGCCGGCCACGCCGGCCTCTCCTTTGCCGGGCACCACGAGCACCTGAGGCATCCGCCTCTCTATTCGAGCGGCAGCGCTCCCGTGCACTTGATCTCGTTCAGGCACACGCTGGAGCGCACCGCCGACACGCCCGGCATGTGCATCAGCGTGTGCATGAGGAACTGCGACAGCGCCTCGAGGTCGCGCGCGACCACCTTGAGCACGTAGTCGAAGTCGCCGGTCACCGAGTAGCACTCCAGGATCTGGCGCATGTCGGCGATCAGGTCCTGGAACTTGGGCAGCTCGTCGACATGGCCGCGCGCCATCGTGACGTGGATGAAGGCGATCACGCCCAGCCCGATGTGGCGCGCATTCAGCCGCGCGGCGTAGCCGCTGATCAGCCCCAACTCTTCGAGCCGCCGGTGGCGCCGCAGGCACTGCGCGGGCGACAGCTGGGCCACCTCGGCCAGGTCCAGGTTGGAGGCTCGGCCGTGCGCCTGGAGGTGGTCCAGAATCCGCCGATCGGTCCGGTCGAGTTCGATGATCTGCAATTTCGTCTCCTCGTAGGAATCAATGATGAAATTATGTTTCCTAAAGCGGGGAAAGCCCGAGGCATTCATGCACCTTAATTGTGCAAAGTACGATCTAGACTTCGACGCGCCCGGACGGCGTTGCGCCACGCCGGGCCGCTGAATTGCGCGCCCTGGTGCTTTGCCGGTGCCTTGCCGGCGGCTTCGAACGCACCCACACCCCTTTCCCCACCCGGAGACCCTTACGTGAAAAACGCTTTGCTTCGCACCCCCTTCAGCGCCGTGGCCCTGGCCCTCGGCGTGCTCGCCGCCGCACCGGCCCTGGCCGCCGACAAGTCGGTCGCCGTGACCGCCATCGTCGAGCACCCGGCGCTGGACGCCGTGCGCGACGGCGTGAAGGAAGAGCTGAAGGCCGCCGGCTACGAAGCAGGCAAGAACCTCAAGTTCACCTACCAGAGCGCCCAGGGCAACGTGGGCACCGCCGCCCAGATCGCCCGCAAGTACGTGGGCGATGCGCCCGACGTGATCGTCGCCATCGCCACGCCGTCGGCGCAGGCGACCGTGGCCGCCACCAAGACCATTCCCGTCGTGTACTCGGCCATCACCGACCCGGTGGCCGCCAAGCTGGTGAAGAACTGGGAGCCCTCGGGCACCAACGTGACGGGCGTGTCCGACCTGTCGCCGCTCGAGAAGCACATCGACCTGATCAAGAAGGTCGTGCCGAACGCCAAGCGCGTCGGCGTGATCTACAGCCCCGGCGAAGCCAACTCGGTGGCCATCGTCGAGTCGCTCAAGAAGGCCGCCTCGGCCGCCGGCATGACGGTGGTCGAAGCCGCCGCCGCGCGCACGGTCGACGTGCCCACCGCTGCCCAGAGCCTGGTCGGCAAGGCCGACGTGATCTACACGCCCACCGACAACAACGTGGTCTCGGCCTTCGAGGGCATCGTGAAGGTGGCCCAGCAGGCCAAGCTGCCCGTGGTGGCCGCCGACACCGCCACCGTCGAGCGCGGCGCCGTGGCCGCGCTGGGCCTGAACTACACCGACATCGGCCGCCAGACCGGCAAGATCGTGGTGCGCATCCTCAAGGGCGAGAAGCCCGGCACCATCGCCTCGCAGACCAGCACCAGCTTCGAGCTGGTGGTGAACCCCGGCGCGGCCAAGCTGCAGGGCGTGACCCTGTCGGACGCGCTGCTGAAGTCGGCGAAGGTCGTCAGCACCAAGTAAACGCCGCCCCGGCGGGCCTTCTGCTCCCGGCGCAGGCCGGGCGCCGGGGCCCGCCGACTGCGCTCCCGCCGGAAGCCCCCATGTCCCTCATTGCTTCGCTGGGCGCCATCGAGATCGGTCTGATTTTCGGACTGGTCGCGTTGGGCGTCTTCATGTCGTTTCGCATCATCAACTTTCCCGACCTCACGGTGGACGGCAGCTTTCCGCTGGGCGCCGCCGTGGCCGCGACGCTCATCGTCGCGGGCTGGAACCCCGCCGCCGCCACGGCCGTGGCCTGCGTGGCCGGTGCCGCCTCGGGCTGGCTCACGGCCTGGCTCAACGTCAAGCTGAAGATCATGCAGCTGCTCGCGAGCATCCTGGTGATGATCGCGCTGTACTCCATCAACCTGCGCGTGATGGGCAAGCCCAACGTGGCGCTCATCACCGAACCCACCGTGTTCAGCATGGTCAGCTTCGGCGGCATGCCCGAGCAGTGGGCCAAGCCGCTGCTGCTGCTGATCATCGTGATCGCCGCGAAGATCGTGGTCGACCTGTTCTTTGCCTCCGAAGCGGGCCTGGCGATGCGCGCCACCGGCGGCAACGCGCGCATGGCGCGGGCCCAGGGCATCTCGACCGACTTCCAGACCATGGCGGGCCTGGCGCTCTCCAATGCGCTGGTGGCG
Organism: Variovorax sp. FW301-JW7; assembly: GCF_058788795.1. Taxonomy (NCBI): domain Bacteria; kingdom Pseudomonadati; phylum Pseudomonadota; class Betaproteobacteria; order Burkholderiales; family Comamonadaceae; genus Variovorax; species Variovorax sp. FW301-JW7. The sequence continues at coordinate 117,571 of NZ_JBYTBC010000002.1, read as the reverse complement.
CTGGCCGGTGCGCTGTTCGCGCAGAGCCAGGGCACGGCCGACATCTCGATGGGCGTGGGCACGATCGTGATCGGCCTGGCCGCCGTGATCATCGGCGAGACCCTGCTGCCCGCGCGCAGCATGGTCATCACCACGCTGGCCTGCGTGCTGGGTGCGCTGCTGTACCGCTTCTTCATCGCGATGGCGCTGAACACCGACTTCATGGGCCTGCAGGCGCAGGACCTGAACCTGGTCACCGCCGTGCTCGTGGCGTTCGCGCTGCTGGTGCCCGCCTACAAGCGCAAGCTGGGCGGACTCTTCAAGGGGAAGAACTGATGCTGCGCGCCCAACAACTCGAAATCACCTTCAACCCGGGCACGCCGATCGAGAACCGCGTGCTGCGCGGCCTGAGCCTGGACATTCCGACCGGCCAGTTCGTCACCGTGATCGGCTCCAACGGCGCGGGCAAGTCGACCTTTCTCAATGCGATCAGCGGCGACCTGATGGTCGACAAGGGCCGCATCGACATCGACGGCAAGGACGTGACGCGCCTGAACGCCTGGCAGCGCTCGGGCATGGTGGCACGCGTGTTCCAGGACCCGATGGCCGGTACCTGCGAGGCGCTGACCATCGAGGAGAACATGGCGCTGGCGTGGAAGCGCGGCGAGCGGCGCGGCTTCGGCTTTTCGCTCAACCGCAACCTGCGCGAGCTGTTCCGCGAGAAGCTGTCGATCCTGAAGCTGGGCCTGGAAAACCGCCTGGCCGACCGCATCGGCCTGCTCTCGGGCGGCCAGCGCCAGGCCGTGAGCCTGCTGATGGCCTCGCTGCGGCCCTCGCGCATCCTGCTGCTGGACGAGCACACGGCCGCGCTCGACCCGAAGACCGCCGCCTTCGTGCTGGAGCTCACCGCCAAGATCGTCGAAGGCAGCCAGCTCACCGCGATGATGGTCACGCACAGCATGCGCCAGGCGCTGGACTACGGTTCGCGCACCGTGATGCTGCACGAAGGCCAGGTCATCCTCGACGTGGCCGGCGACCAGCGTTCGGGCCTGGACGTGCCCGACCTGCTGCGCATGTTCGAGCAGACGCGCGGCGAGAAGCTGGACGACGACAAGCTGCTGCTCGCTTGATGGACGCAGCGCCTTCTCTTCTCGTGCGCGACATGCGCGCGGACGACCTCGAGGCCGTGCTGGCGATCCAGCTCGCCTGCTACGGCGCGGGCTTCGTGGAGGACGGCGTGCTCATCGCGCGGCGGCTGGCGGCCTCGCCGCACACCGGCTGGGTGGCCGAGCACGGCGGCGCCGTGCAGGCCTACCTGGCGGCCTACCCCTCGCAGCGCGGCAAGCTCACGCCGTTGCACGGCGATTTCGAGGTGGCGCCCGACGCCGACGCGCTCTACCTGCACGACCTGGCCGTGCACCCCGAGGCCTCGGGGCTGGGCCTGGGGCCGCGCCTCGTGCGCCACGCCTGGGCCCACGCGCTGCGCGCAGGCTGGCGGCACTCGACGCTGGTGTCGGTGCAGGCTTCGGTGGGGTTCTGGGAGCGCCAGGGTTATGCGGCCACGGCACCGGCCGACGACGCACAGCAGGCCCGGCTGGCAACCTACCCCGGGGACTCGGTCTACATGGCCCGCCGGCTGGACTGAGGCCGGCTCAGCGGCCCCAGCCGCGCATCGCGAGCCACTGCACGGTGCCGCAGACCACCGCCAGCGCGGCATAGGTGACCATCGAGCCGTCGCGTCCCGTGACGATCAGCCCGGCCAGCGAGGTCAGCAGGCCGGCTCCGAAGGTGATCGCCCATTGCATCCACCAGCGCGGGATGCCGGTGCGCGGGCCGCCGAGGAAGCGCCCGACAGCCACGAGCACCAAGGCGATGAAGGCCGCCGGTGCCGCAAAATTAAGCAGGTGGTTGAAGAGATCCAGCAGGTCCATGAGGGGCTGTGAGTGAGCGCAAGGCCATGTGGCGGCGCATATGGCTGTCATAGGGAAAGCCATTTGCCCCTCGGCAAACCTCGCCCGGCTGCTGATTTTATAATCATGGCCATGTCAGTCTGGGCTCTCGGCTTGAACCACACGACCGCGCCGCTCGATCTGCGCGGTCGTTTCGCGTTCGCGCTCGACCAGATCGCCCCGACGCTGCACAGCCTGCGCAGTTCTTTTGGCAGCAGCAGCCACCCGCAGGTCGAGGCCGCGATCATCTCGACCTGCAACCGCACCGAGATTTATTGCGCCTCCGAGCACATCGCGCTCGACCACACCTTCGGCTGGCTGGCCCAGAGCGGCGGCGTGGCCCCCGCCCTGCTGCGCTCGCACGCCTACACCCTGCACGACGACGAAGCCGCGCGCCATGCCTTCCGCGTGGCCAGCGGGCTCGACTCCATGGTGCTCGGCGAGGCCCAGATCCTCGGCCAGATGAAGGACGCCGTGCGCGCGGCCGAAACCGCCGGCGCGCTCGGCAGCACGCTCAACCAGTTGTTCCAGCGCTCGTTCGCGGTCGCCAAGGAAGTGCGCACCGCCACCGAGATCGGCGCCCATTCGATCAGCATGGCCGCGGCCGCCGTGCGCCTGGCCGGCCAGCTGTTCGAAGACCTGCGCAAGACCCGCGTGCTGTTCGTCGGCGCGGGCGAAATGATCGACCTCGCGGCCACGCACTTCGCGGCCAAGGAGCCCAAGGCCATCGCCATCGCCAACCGCACGCTGGAGCGCGGCGAAAAGCTGGCTTCACGCTTCGGCGGCGAAGCCATGCGCCTGGCCGACCTGCCGGCGCGGCTGGCCGAGTTCGACATCGTCATCAGCTGCACCGCGAGCACGCTGCCGATCATCGGCCTGGGCGCCGTGGAGCGCGCGCTCAAGGCACGCAAGCACCGCCCGATGTTCATGGTCGACCTGGCCGTGCCGCGCGACATCGAACCCGAGGTGAAGGCCCTCGAAGACATCTACCTGTACACCGTGGACGACCTCGCCCAGGTCGTGCAACAGGGCCAGGCCAACCGCCAGGCCGCCGTGGCACAGGCCGAAGTCATCATCGACGCCGGCGTGCAGAGCTTCATGCACTGGCTGGGCCAGCGCGGCACCGTGCCGCTGATCCAGCAACTCAACGCGCAGGCCGACGAATGGCGCGCCACCGAAATGGCCCGCGCGCGCAAGCTGCTGGCCAAGGGCGAATCGATCGATGCGGTGCTCGAAGCCATGTCGCGCGGCCTCACGCAGAAGATGATGCACGGCGCCATGGCCGAGCTGCACGCGGGCGATGCCGCCTCGCGCGAACAGACGGCGCAGACGCTGTCGCGCCTGTTCCTGCGCAAAGAGCGTTAGCGACGACGCGCGTCGATGGCCCCGCTCGCCGCGCGGGCCGCGCTTTTCATGCGCCCTGCCGCTGCACTGCGGCGTTCCTCTCCCCCCTTTTTCGAGCCCCTTCCGTCGTGAAATCCTTCCTGCGCCACCAACTCGAACGCTACGCCCAACGCCTGGGCGAGCTCGACTTCCTGCTCTCGCGCGAAGACATCATGAGCGACATGGCGCAGTACCGCACCATCTCGCGCGAGCACGCCGAGGTCACGCAGATCGCCGGCCGCTATGAGCGCTTCAAGCAGCGCGAAGCCGACATCGCGGGCGCGAAGGAGATGCTCGACGACCCCGACATGGCCGAGATGGCCAGGGAAGAAATCGCCGGTGCCGAGGCCGAGCTGGTGCAGCTCGAAGACGAGCTGCAGCGCCTGCTGCTGCCCAAGGACCCCGACGACGCGCGCAACGCCTTCATGGAAATCCGCGCCGGCACGGGCGGCGACGAATCGGCGCTGTTCGCGGGCGACCTGCTGCGCATGTACACGCGCTACTGCGAGCGCGCCGGCTGGCGCTGCGAAGTGGTGAGCGAGAGCGAAAGCGAGCTCGGCGGCTACAAGGAAGTGGTGATCCGCATCGTCGGCGACGACGTGTTCGGCCACCTGCGCTTCGAATCGGGCGGCCACCGCGTGCAGCGCGTGCCGGCCACCGAGACGCAAGGGCGCATCCACACCAGCGCCTGCACGGTCGCCGTGCTGGCCGAGCCCGACGAGACCGTGGCGGTGCAGATCAACCCCGCGGACCTGCGCATCGATACCTACCGCGCCAGCGGCGCCGGCGGCCAGCACATCAACAAGACCGACTCGGCCGTGCGCATCACGCACATCCCGACCGGCATCGTGGCCGAGTGCCAGGACGACCGCAGCCAGCACCGCAACAAGGCCAAGGCGCTGCAGGTGCTGTCGGCGCGCATCCAGGAGAAGGACCGCAGCGAGCGCGCGGCCAAGGACGCGGCGATGCGCAAGGGCCTGATCGGCAGCGGCGACCGCTCGGACCGCATCCGCACCTACAACTTCCCGCAGGGCCGGCTCACCGACCACCGCATCAACCTCACGCTCTACAAGCTGCTCGCCATCATGGAAGGCGACCTGGGCGATGTGCTCGAGGCGCTGCGCGCCGCGCGCGAGGCCGAGCAGCTGGCCGAGCTGGAATCGAGCCTGCCCGCGTGATGACCGAAGCCTCCGCCCCCTCCACCGTGGCGCAGGCACTGGCCGCGGCCATGGCCCTGGGCATCGACCGCCTCGACGCCCAGCTGCTGCTGCTGCACGCGCTGGGCCGCCCCGTGAACGACCGCGCCTGGCTGCTCGCGCACGACACCGACCCGTTTCCCGGCGAGGCCTGGCCCGCGTTCGCGCGCCAGCTGTCGCGCCGCACGGCGGGCGAGCCGGTCGCCTATCTGCTGGGCGAGAAGGAATTCCACGGCCTGCAGCTGCAGGTCGATGCCCGCGTGCTGGTGCCGCGCCCCGACACCGAGACGCTGGTCGAATGGGCCCTGGCCTGCCTCGATGGTCGCCCCGCCCCGCGCGTGCTCGACCTCGGCACCGGCAGCGGCGCGATCGCGCTGGCGCTGCAGCATGCGCGCCCCGACGCGCAGGTCGACGCGGTCGATGCCAGCGCCGACGCGCTCGCCGTGGCCCGGGCCAACGCGCAGCGCCTGGGCCTGCCGGTGCGCTTCACCGAATCGAGCTGGCTCGACGGCGCCGCCGACGGCTACGCAGTCATCGCCAGCAACCCGCCGTACATCGCCGCCGGCGACCCGCACCTGCCCGCGCTGCGCCACGAGCCGACCCGCGCGCTGGTCGCGGGCGCCGACGGCCTCGACGACATCCGCCAGATCGTGCGCGACGCCCCTGCCCACCTGGCCGACGGCGGCTGGCTGCTGCTGGAGCACGGCCACGACCAGGCCGAGGCGGTGCGCCGGCTGTTGGCCGAACGCGGTTTTGCCGAGGTGCAAAGCCGCGACGACCTCGCCGGCATCGCGCGCTGCTCCGGCGGCATCTGGCGCACGGTGAAATAATCCCCCCAGCCCACTTTTCTTCAGGAGTCCCCATGTCCGACGCTCAACAACGTATCGACGACCTCGTCAAGTCCAACGAACTCGTGCTCTTCATGAAGGGCAACGCCAGCTTCCCGATGTGCGGCTTCTCGGGCCGCGCCATCCAGATCCTCAAGGCCGTCGGCGTCGACACCAAGGCGCTCAAGACCGTCAACGTGCTCGAAGACGACGGCATCCGCCAGGGCATCAAGGAATACAGCAACTGGCCCACCATTCCCCAGCTCTACGTGAAGGGCGAATTCGTGGGCGGCTCGGACATCATGATGGAGATGTACGAGTCGGGCGAGCTGCAGCAGGTGATCGGCGGCGGCGCGTCCGCCTGAGCCTTCCGCTCCCTGTTTGACGGGCGCCGCGCCCCGCGCGCGCCCGAACCCGGTGCCAGTCATGGCACCATGGCGGTCTACAACGTGCCGCCATGACTCTCACCCAAAGCCTGCTCATCATCGCGCTGCTGATCGCGATGAGCGCCTTCTTCTCCCTCGCCGAAATCTGCCTGGCCGCCTCGCGCCGCCTGCGTCTGCGCCAGATGGCCGACGAGGGCGACCCGCGCGCGGAAAAGGTGCTGCGCGTGCAGGAGCAGCCGGGCCACTACTTCACCGTGGTGCAGATCGGCCTGAATGCGGTGGCGATCCTCGGCGGCGTGGTGGGCGAAGGCTCGCTGAGCCCGTATTTCGCCCGCTTCTTCGAGAACTGGCTGAGCGTGGAGGTGGCGGCCAACATCGCCTTCCTGTGCTCGTTCGTGATCGTGATCGCGGTGTTCCTGGTGTTCGCCGACCTGTTCCCCAAGCGCCTGGGCATGAGCGCGCCCGAACGGCTTGCCGTGCGCATCGTCGGGCCGATGCTGTTGCTGATCACCGCCTTCAAGCCGCTGGTGTGGTTCTTCACGCGCGCGACCGACCTGCTGTTCAAGGTGCTGGGCATGCCGATGGCGCGCGACGACAAGATCACCTCGGCCGACATCCTCGCCATGACCGAGGCGGGTGCGCAGGCCGGCGTGCTGGCGGCACGCGAGCAGCAGGTGATCGCCAACGTGTTCGAGCTGGAAACGCGCCTCGTCAGCAGCGTGATGACCGCGCGCGAGAGCATTGCCTGGTTTTTGCACGACGACCCCGAGTCGGTGCTGCGTGCGCGCATCGTGGCCGAGCCGTTCTCGGCCTACCCGGTGTGCGACGGCGACATCGACCACGTGCTGGGCTACGTGGACGCCAAGGACATGTTCCAGCGCGTGCTCAGCGGCCAGCCGCTGGCCTTCGACCAGGGCCTGACGCTGCACAAGGCGCTGGTGATTCCCGACCGGCTCTCGCTCACCGAGGTGCTCGAGCAGTTCCAGCAGGCGCGCGAAGACTTCGCGATCATCGTCAACGAGTACAGCCTGGTGGTGGGCGTGATCACGCTCAACGACGTGATGAGCACGGTGATGGGCGACCTGGTGTCGACCTCGACGCCCGAAGAAGAGCAGATCGTGAAGCGCGACGAGAACTCGTGGCTCATCGACGGCATCACACCGATCCAGGACGTGCAACGCGCACTGCACATCGACGAGCTGCCGCATGCCGAGGAATACGAGACGCTGGCGGGTTTCCTGATGGTGATGCTGCGCCGCGTGCCCAAGCGCACGGACAGCGTGACCTGGGGCGGCTACACCTTCGAGGTGATGGACGTCGACAGCTACCGCATCGACCAGGTGATGGTCACCAGGGGCTCGGCCACCGCGAAGGCCGTGGTCGCCGACTGAGCGACAGTGTTCAGGCGGCCGAGCGGTCGCGCTCGCGGTCCTTGTCGGCGTACGCCCAAAGCCGCTGGTTCGCGAACACGGCGTCCGGGTACGGCGCCCGGCCCCGGCTGCCGTTGTAGCGGCCCAGCGTCATGAACAGGTCGCCCTTCTCGCGGTCGAGGTAGTGGCGCAGGATCACGCAGCCGAAGCGCAGGTTGGTCTGCATGTGGAACAGCTTGGCGGAGTCGCTGTCGCCGATCACGCGGGTCCAGAACGGCATCACCTGCATGTAGCCGCGCGCGCCCGCACTGGAGACCGCGAACTTGCGGAAGTTGCTCTCGACCTGGATCAGGCCCAGCACCAGGCTCACGTCGAGCCCCGAGCGCTTGGCCTCGTACCAGACGGTCTGCAGGAACTCGATGCGCGTGGACGCATCGGCCACCTTCTTGCGCAGGCGCTCGCTCATCTCGCCGAGCCACCGCAGGTACGCAAGGCGGGCCTCGGTGTCGGCAAACTGCGGCACCGGCGGCGCCTTGTTGTGGATGGCCGAACTCAGCGCAGTGCGCACCGAGTCGATCAGCGGCTCTTCGATCTGCGCGCCGGCCCAGGCCGTTTGCGGCAGCGACAGAACTGCCAGGGCGCCTGCCGCAGCGCTGCCCACACCTAACAGGCAGCTGCGTCGCGAAAGACCCCCCGCCACGCTCATGCCGCGAGCTTGCCGGCGATGAAGTCGGCGATGCCGGCCACGGGCACCTTGGTGGCGGCGGTGTCGCGCCGGCCCTGGTACTCGAGCTGGCCTTCCTTGAGGCCGCGGTCGGAGATGACCACGCGGTGCGGCACGCCGATCAGCTCCCAGTCGGCGAACATCGCGCCGGGGCGCTCGCCGCGGTCGTCGAGCAGCACGTCGACGCCCTTGGCCAGCAACTCTTCATAGAGCGCTTCGGCCGCGACCTTGACCTCGGGGCTGCGGTCCATGCCGATCGGGCAGACCACCACCGTGAACGGCGCCAGCGCGTCGGGCCAGATGATGCCGCGCTCGTCGTGGTTCTGTTCGATGGCGGCGGCCGGCAGGCGCGTGATGCCGATGCCGTAGCACCCCATTTCGAGGAACTGCGGCTTGCCGCCTTCGTCGAGGTAGGTGGCGTTCATGTCCTTGCTGTACTTGGTGCCCAGCACGAAGACGTGGCCCACTTCGATGCCGCGCTCGATGGCCAGCACGCCCTTGCCGTCGGGCGAGGCGTCGCCGGCGACCACGTTACGCAGGTCGGCGACCAGGTCGGGCTCGGGCAGGTCGCGGCCCCAGTTGACGCCGGTCATGTGGAAGTCGATCTCATTGGCGCCGGTGATCCAGTCGGCCAGCACGGCGGCTTCGCGGTCGGCCACGAGCTTGACGGGCTTCTTGAGGTTCAGCGGGCCGAGGTAGCCCGGCTTGCAGCCGAAGTGCTCGTCGATCTCGGCGGTGGTGGCGAAGCGGAAGCCCTTGTCGAGGCCCGGCAGCTTGCTGACCTTGATCTCGTTCATGTCGTGGTCGCCGCGCAGCAGCAGCAGCCAGACCTGCGCGCCCTGGATGTTGCCGGCATCGTCGAGGATGTCGGTGGCCAGCACCAGCGACTTGACCGTGGTGGCCAACGGCACGCCGAGCAGCTCGGCCACGTCGGCGCAGGTGCTCTTGCCGGGCGTGGGCGTCTTCTCGAGCGCGTTGGCGGCGGCGGGACGCGGGCCGGCCGGGGCCAGCGCCTCGGCCTTTTCCATGTTGGCGGCGTAATTGCTGTCGGGGCAGTAGACGATGGCGTCTTCGCCCGTGGCGGCAATCACCTGGAACTCTTCGCTCAGGTCGCCGCCAATGGCGCCGCTGTCCGCCGCCACGGCGCGGTAGCGCAGGCCGAAGCGGTCGAAGATGTTGCGGTAGGCCTGCGCCATCACCTGGTAGCTGGCCTTGGCCGCGTCGAGGTCGCGGTCGAAGCTGTAGGCGTCCTTCATGATGAACTCGCGCCCGCGCATCAAGCCGAAGCGCGGACGGCGCTCGTCGCGGAACTTGGTCTGGATCTGGTAGAAATTCTTCGGCAGCTGCTTGTAGCTGCGGATTTCCTGGCGCGCGATGTCGGTCACCACTTCTTCGCTGGTCGGCTGGATCACGAAGTCGCGGTCGTGGCGGTCCTTGATGCGCAAGAGCTCGGGGCCCATCTTGTCGAAGCGGCCGGTCTCCTGCCAGAACTCGGCCGGCTGCACCACGGGCATCGTGAGCTCGACGGCGCCGGCGCGGTTCATTTCCTCGCGCACGATCGCCTCGACCTTGCGAATCACGCGCAGGCCCATGGGCATGTACGTGTAGATGCCCGTGCCGAGCTTCTTGATCATGCCGGCGCGCATCATGAGCCGATGGCTCGCGACCTCGGCGTCAGCGGGCGCTTCCTTCAGGGTGGAGACAAAAAATCGGGAAGCTTTCATCGGGATCGCGCAGGTGGGTTCGAAGTGAGGAGGGAGACAGGCACCCCGGAGAGACCCTGAGAGCCCGGAACCGGTCGCTTGCCGAGGGCAACCCGGCATGCATAATCGACTCAGTTCAAAAATTGGGGTTTGATTATGCTCGACCGGGACGGCTTCAGGCCCAACGTCGGCATCATCCTGCTCAACCAGAGAAACCAGGTTTTCTGGGGCAAGCGCATACGCACGCATTCCTGGCAGTTTCCGCAAGGCGGCATCGACCGTGGCGAAAGTCCCGAGCAAGCCATGTTCCGGGAACTGCACGAGGAAGTCGGGCTCCACCCGGAGCATGTGCGCATCGTGGCCCGTACCCGCGACTGGTTGCGCTACGAGGTGCCGGATCGGTTCATCCGCCGTGACGCACGGGGCCACTACAAAGGCCAGAAGCAGATCTGGTATCTGCTGCAACTTGTCGGCCACGACTGGGATCTCAACCTGCGTGCCACCGACCATCCCGAATTCGACGCTTGGCGCTGGCATGACTACTGGGTCCCGCTCGACGTGGTCGTCGAGTTCAAGCGCGGCGTCTACGAGATGGCGCTTACCGAGCTTGCTCGCTACCTGCCCCGGCAGGATTTCCGCAACCGCTTCCTGCGCAGCAATGTGCGCGCCCGAGAATTCGAGCGCCACACGCTGGACCATGGAGCACCTGCGGGCCTCGACCTGCCGCCCGGCGGCAGCTTCGATCCGCATCCCGACCTTCCTTCTGCGAGCGATGAACCTCCTCCCAAGAACAGCGCGCCTTCTTCTTTCCCGACGCCACGCTGAGCGTGCGCTCGTCATCGCCTGCGTCAGCCTGCTGGCCGCCTGCGCCTCCCGCGGCTACGACACCGACAACCCCGACTGGGCCCAGGCCGGCATGCCGCCCGCACCCAAGAGCACGGAGCAGGACAAGGAGTGGGAAGAAACCGCGGTGCCGCCACCGCCCGCCTTCAGCGAAAGCCGTCTGCTGCCGATCGCGATGCCGCCCTACATGACACTGAAGTTCGGCGTCGATCCGAACACCATCGCCATCACGAAGGACGGCATCGTGCGCTACGTGGTGGTGGCACAGAACCGGGCCGGTGGCGCCGTCAATGCCTTCTACGAAGGCGTACGCTGCTCGACGGCAGAGATGAAGAGCTATGCCCGCTTCAACAACGGTGCCTGGCAGGAAACGAAGTCGCCCGAATGGAAGCGCGTGAGGGACATGAACTCCAGCTACGTGCCGGCGCTGGCGACCCAGGGCCTGTGCCGCGGCAACGCGCCGCGCAGCTCGGTCACAGAGATGGTGCAGAACATCCGCAACCCGCTGCGCGAACTGCCGTAAACCGGCGGCGGGGCATTGCGCCCCGCCCAGCAGATCAACCGGGCATCAGCACCATGTTGTCGCGGTGCACCATCTCCGGCTCGGCCGCGTAGCCCAACAGCCGCTCGAACTCGGCCGAAGGCTTGCGGCACAGCAGCCGGGCCTCCACGCTCGAGTAATTGGCCAATCCACGGGCCAGCTCGACGCCGTCGACGTCGCGCACCGCGATCACGTCGCCGCGCGAGAACTCACCCGACACGCCCGTCATGCCGATCGGCAACAGGCTCTTGCCTTCGCCGCGCACCTTCGCAGCCGCGCCGGCGTCGACGATGACGGCACCACGCAATTGCAGGTGATCGGCCATCCAGCGCTTGCGCGCCTGGTGCTTGGCGGTCTGCGCCACCAGCAGCGTGCCGATGGATTCGCCACGCGTGAGCCGCAACAGCGCATCGGCTTCGCGACCCCAGGCGATGACCGTCGAAGCGCCGGAACCCGCCGCGCGCTTAGCTGCAAGGATCTTGGTGATCATGCCGCCGCGCCCGATGCTCGAGCCGGCACCGCCTGCCATGGCTTCGAGCGCCGGGTCGCCGGCAGCGGCTTCGTGGACGAACTTGGCGTCGGGGTCCTTGCGCGGGTCGGCCGTGTACAGGCCCTTCTGGTCGGTCAGGATGATCAGCGCATCGGCCTCGACCAGGTTGGCGACCAGCGCGCCGAGCGTGTCGTTGTCGCCGAACTTGATCTCGTCGTTGACGACGGTGTCGTTCTCGTTGATCACCGGCACCACGCCCAGGCGCAGCAAGGTGACGAGGGTCGAGCGTGCGTTGAGGTAGCGCTCGCGGTCCGCGAGGTCGGCGTGCGTCAGCAGCACCTGCGCGCTGCCGATCTGGTTCTCGCGCAGTTTGGTCTCGTACATCTGGGCCAGGCCCATCTGCCCGACGGCCGCCGCAGCCTGCAGTTCGTGGATCTCGTGCGGCCGGGTCTTCCAGCCCAGGCGCTTCATGCCTTCAGCGATGGCGCCGCTCGACACCATCACCACTTCGCGCCCGTCGCGCACCAGCTGCGCCAGTTGCCGGCACCACTCGCCGATGGCGGCTTCGTCGAGGCCGCGCCCCTCGTTGGTCACGAGGCTGGAGCCCACCTTGACGACGATACGGCGGGCATCCCGCAAGGCAGTGGAACCGGAATTCGAGGTCATGAAGGAAGAAGGCGTGTTTCAGGGATGCAGCCTGCGCTGCTTGCTATCCATTTTGCAGCACCGAAGGCGATGCAACGCCCTCAGTTTCCTTCGGGCGGCAGCGGAACGAAGCGCGGATCGACCACGACGGTTTCGTGCTCGGCCACCTGCTGCGCCTTGACCTGCTGGTACACGGCCTTGATCAGGTGCTCGCAGCCCTCGCGCGTGAGCGCCGAAATCTCGAAGACCGGGCCCTTGAAGCGCAGGCGCTTGACGAAGTCCTTGACCAGCGCCGCGCGCTCGTCGCCAGGCACCATGTCGAGCTTGTTCAGCACCAGCCAGCGAGGCTTGTCGTAGAGCGCGGCATCGTACTTCTTCAGTTCACCCACGATGGCCTTGGCCTGGGCGACCGGGTCAACGGCATCGTCGAACGGCGCCATGTCGACCACATGCAGCAGCAGGCGCGTGCGCTGCAGGTGCCGCAGGAACAGGTGACCGAGGCCGGCACCTTCGGAGGCGCCTTCGATCAGGCCGGGCAGGTCGGCGACCACGAAGCTCTGCTCCGGGCCGACGCGCACCACACCCAGGTTGGGGTGCAGCGTGGTGAAGGGGTAGTCCGCGATACGGGGACGGGCATTCGAGATGGCGCTGATCAGGGTCGACTTGCCCGCGTTGGGCATACCCAGCAGGCCCACATCGGCCAGCACCTTGAGTTCGAGCTTGAGGCTCTTCTTCTCACCGGGCCAGCCGGGCGTCTTCTGGCGCGGCGCACGGTTGATCGCGCTCTTGAAGCGCATGTTGCCGAAACCGCCATCACCGCCCTTGGCGATCGTGACGACCTCACCTTCCGTCAGCATCTCGTACAGAACCTCGCCGGTTTCGGCGTCGGTGATGATCGTGCCGACCGGCATCCGGAGCACGATGTCATCGCCCGCGGCGCCGAACATGTCGGAGCCCATGCCGTGCTCGCCGCGCTTGGCTTCGTGCCGGCGCGAGTAGCGGAAATCGACCAGGGTGTTGAGGTTCGAGTCGGCCACCGCGAACACGTGGCCGCCACGGCCGCCGTCGCCGCCGTTGGGGCCGCCGAACTCTTTGTACTTCTCATGACGGAACGACACGCAGCCGTTGCCGCCATCGCCCGCGGCGATGTCGATGAAGGCTTCGTCGACGAACTTCATGGGATGTCCAGTTTACAAATGAAGAAGCCCCGGCAATGCGGGGCCTCGGAAAGATCGAAGTGACTGCGGGGCTTAGGCCGCGGGCGTCACGTTGACCATGTGCTTGTTCAGCGCACCCTTGTGACCGAACGACACGTGGCCGTCGACCAGAGCGAAGAGCGTGTGGTCCTTGCCCACGCCGACGTTCACGCCGGGGTGGAACTGGGTGCCGCGCTGGCGCACGATGATCGAGCCTGCGCTGATCAGTTCGCCGCCGAAGGCCTTCACGCCGAGCATCTTGGGCTTGGAATCGCGCCCGTTTCGCGTGGAGCCGCCGCCTTTTTTCTGTGCCATGGAATGTGCTCCTTAGCCGGCGATCGCGCCGATTTGCAGTTCGGTGAACTGCTGGCGATGGCCTTGACGTTTCTGATAGTGCTTGCGACGGCGCATCTTGAAGATGCCGACCTTGTCGTGCTTGCCGTGCGACAGTACCGTGACTGTCACCGTTGCGCCGGACACCAGGGGCGTACCAACCTTGATTTCAGCGCCGTTTCCGACAGCCAGAACCTGGTCGATCACGATTTCCTGGCCTACGTCCGCAGCAATCTGTTCTACTTTAATTTTTTCGCCGGAAGCAACGCGATATTGCTTGCCGCCGGTTTTTATGACCGCGTACATGTAAACCTCTTAGAAATGAGTCTCCGCAGCGAATTCCGCAGAGCCCAAGATTATAGCGCGGTTTGCGATCGCTCACCACCCCGACTCTGAGACACGCCTGGGATTCGTGCACGGCTCCCTATAATTCCGGCGTTCCGGCCCCCAGGGCCGCCCTCATCTTCGCAGCGCCTCGCGCCTTCGCTTTGCCAGTTCCCGCCGCCGACACCTCCCCCACCGCCACCGTGCTGGACCTGATTGCCGGCGACATGGTCGAAGTCGACCGTGTGATCGCCCAACGCCTCAATACCGGCGTCCCGCTGGTCAGCCAGGTTTCGCAATACATCATCTCGGCGGGCGGCAAGCGGCTGCGGCCGGCGCTGCTGCTGCTCATGGCAGGCGCACTCGGCTACACCGGCGACCAACGCTTCAATCTGGCGGCCGTGGTGGAGTTCATCCACACCGCCACCCTGCTGCACGACGATGTGGTCGACGAATCGACCCTGCGCAGGGGCCGCGCCACCGCCAACGAATCCTTCGGCAACCCCGCCAGCGTGCTGGTGGGCGACTTCCTGTACTCGCGCGCCTTCCAGATGATGTTGGATGCAAACAACATGCGCATCATGCAGATCCTGGCCGAAGCGACCAACGTGATCGCGGAAGGTGAAGTGCTGCAACTGATGAACATGCACGACGCCTCGCTGGACGAAGCGGCGTATCTGCGCGTGATCCGCTCCAAGACCGCCAAACTCTTCGAGGCGAGCACCCGGCTGGCAGCCGTGCTGGCCGGCACCACGCCCGAAGTCGAAGAGGCCTGCGCCACTTACGGGCAAGCACTGGGCACCGCCTTCCAGGTGATCGACGACGTGCTCGACTACGCAGGCGACGCTCACGAAACCGGAAAGAACGTCGGCGACGACCTGCGCGAAGGCAAGACGACCTTGCCACTGATCTTCGCCATGCAGCGCGGCACGCCCGAACAGAGCGCGCTGGTGCGCGCCGCCATCGAGGCCGGCGACACTGCCCAGCTGGGAAAAATCGTCGAGATCGTTCGCGAAACGGGCGCACTGGAAGCCTCGCGTGCAGCGGCCGCGGCAGAGGCCGAACGCGCAATTCATGCATTGCGCGACCTTCCGTCGAATTTGCACGCTTCAGGTTTGCTACAATTAGCGGCTCAGTTGCTTGAGCGACGTGCCTGAAACACCTCCACAGAGTTGGCATCTAGGACGAGTTCTTTTTCTTGCAACCAATCGGGGTGTAGCTTAGCCTGGTAGAGCGCTACGTTCGGGACGTAGAGGCCGGAGGTTCGAATCCTCTCACCCCGACCAGTTTTTCTCGACTGGTCCAGTTAATGTCAGCCCCTGTTGCTGTGTAACGATTTACAGCACAGGCGTGTTCAGCGATGATCGTGAAGCACTTTTTCACATCTTTTGCATTCGCTGAATGGCCGCTGCCGAAATTCCCGTTAAAGAAACTACGCAGATCGCCCTTCCCGGCCTGGCGCGCGCCTTGGTGTCCGCCGGCAAGCTTGCAGCGAAATCAGCCGAAGAGATCTATCAGAAGTCACTGAGCGGGCGCACGAGCTTCATCGCCGAATTGACCGGCACGGGTGCCGTCTCGGCTGCGGACCTCGCCCACACCCTGTCGAGCGCTTTCGGAGCCCCACTGCTCGACCTCGATGCCATCGATCACCAGCGCTTGCCCAAGGACCTGCTCGATCCAAAGCTCTGCCACGCTTACCGCATCGTCGTTCTCAGCAAGCGCAACAACCGCCTGATCGTCGCCACGGCCGACCCGTCGGACCAGCAGGCTGCAGAAAAAATCAAGTTCGCCTCGCAGATGGGCGTGGACTGGGTCATCGCGGAGTACGACAAGCTCTCTCGCATGATCGAGGCCGCTGCGGTCAGCGCGGCGGAGTCCATCAACAGCATCGTCGGCGCCGAGTTCGAGTTCGACGATGTCACAGCCGACACCTCGGGTGACGCCAACGAACAGGCCATCGCAGAGGTCGAAGACGCACCTGTGGTGCGCTTCCTGCACAAGATGCTGCTCGACGCCGTGAGCATGCGGGCCTCGGACATCCACTTCGAGCCCTACGAACACCACTACCGGGTGCGCTTCCGGGTCGACGGCGAACTGCGCGAAATCGCCTCCCCGCCCACGGTCATCAAGGACAAGCTGGCCTCGCGCATCAAGGTCATTTCCCGGCTCGACATCTCGGAAAAACGTGTGCCGCAAGACGGCCGCATGAAGCTCAAGATCGGTCCCGACCGCGTGATCGACTTCCGCGTGAGCACGCTGCCCACGCTGTTCGGCGAGAAGATCGTCGTGCGTATCCTGGACCCGAGCAGCGCGCGCATGGGCATCGATGCCCTGGGCTACGACGCCGACGAAAAGGAACGGCTCCTCCACGCCATCGGCCGCCCGTACGGCATGGTGCTGGTGACCGGCCCCACGGGCTCGGGCAAGACCGTGTCGCTGTACACCTGCCTGAACCTGCTCAACCAGCCGGGCGTCAACATCGCGACGGCGGAAGACCCGTCGGAAATCAACCTGCCTGGCGTCAACCAGGTCAACGTCAACGAGAAGGCCGGCCTCACCTTCGCGGCGGCGCTGCGCGCCTTCCTGCGGCAGGATCCCGACATCATCATGGTCGGCGAAATCCGCGACCTCGAAACCGCCGACATCTCGATCAAGGCCGCGCAAACGGGTCACCTGGTGCTGTCGACGCTGCACACCAACGACGCCCCGACCACGCTCACGCGCATGCGCAACATGGGCATCGCGCCCTTCAACATCGCCTCGAGCGTGATCCTGATCACCGCGCAACGCCTCGCGCGCCGGCTGTGCATGCTGTGCCGCGCGCCGATCGATATCCCGCGTGAAGCCCTGCTCGAAGCCGGCTTCAACGAGGAAGACATCAACGGCACCTGGAAGCCATACCGCCCGGTCGGCTGCGCCGCCTGCAGCGGCGGCTACAAAGGCCGGGTCGGCATCTACCAGGTGATGCCGATTTCGGAAGCCATCCAGGAAATCATCCTGCGCGATGGCAGCGCACTGGACATCGCGAACCAATCCGAAGCCGAAGGCGTGCGCTCGCTGCGCCAGTCCGGCCTTCGCAAAGTCATGCAGGGCCTCACTTCGCTCGAAGAAGTCGTGGCCTGCACCAACCTATAACGAACACACTGAACCGGAGATCGAATGGCAACAGTGGCACCCTCCCGCTCGCAGGTCACACACAAGGAATTCGTCTTCGAATGGGAAGGCAAGGACCGCAACGGCAAGCTGGTGCGCGGCGAGCTTCGCGCCGCCGGCGAGAACCAGGTGCAGGCGGCACTGCGCCGCCAGGGCGTGCTGGCGTCCAAGATCAAGAAGCGCCGCATGCGCTCGGGCAAGGCGATCAAGCCCAAGGACATCGCCATCTTCACGCGCCAACTTGCGACCATGATGAAGGCCGGCGTGCCGTTGCTGCAGTCCTTCGACATCGTGGGTCGCGGCAATGCAAATCCGAGCGTCGCCAAGCTGCTGAACGACATCCGCAGCGATGTCGAAACTGGCACCTCGCTTTCGGCCGCGTTCCGCAAGTTTCCGAAGTACTTCGACAACCTCTATTGCAACCTCGTGGAAGCCGGTGAAGCGGCCGGTATTTTGGAGGACCTGCTCGACCGCTTGGCGACCTACATGGAGAAGACCGAGGCGATCAAGTCGAAGATCAAGTCGGCGCTGATGTACCCGACCTCGGTGGTCGTCGTGGCCTTCATCGTGGTGGCGATCATCATGATCTTCGTGATCCCAGCGTTCAAGCAAGTGTTCACCTCGTTCGGTGCCGACCTGCCCGCGCCGACGCTGATCGTGATGGGAATCAGCGAGTTCTTCGTTTCCTACTGGTGGCTGATCTTCAGCGTGCTCGGCGGTGGCATCTACTTCTTCCTGCAAGCCTGGAAGCGCAACGAGCGCGTCCAGAAGGTCATGGACCGCCTGCTGCTGCGCCTGCCCATCTTCGGCGCGCTGATCGAAAAATCTTGCGTGGCCCGCTGGACCCGCACGCTCGCCACCATGTTCGCAGCCGGCGTGCCGCTGGTGGAAGCCCTCGACTCCGTGGGCGGCGCCTCGGGCAACTCCGTGTACGGCGATGCCACGGCCAAGATCCAGCAGGAAGTCTCGACCGGCACCAGCCTCACGACGGCCATGACCAACGTCAACCTGTTCCCCTCGATGGTGATCCAGATGACCGCCATCGGTGAGGAGTCGGGCTCGATCGACCACATGCTCGGCAAGGCCGCGGACTTCTACGAGTCCGAAGTCGACGACATGGTCGCCGGCCTCTCCAGCCTGATGGAACCCATCATCATCGTGTTCCTGGGCGTCATCATCGGTGGCATCGTGGTGTCGATGTACCTGCCCATCTTCAAGCTCGGCCAGGTCGTCTGATGCTCGTGTCGCAAGGGTTCGACACCGCGTTGGCCGGTGTGCTGGGGCTATTGGTCGGCAGCTTCCTGAATGTGGTGATCTACCGCACCCCGGTCATGATGTACCGGGGCTGGCTGAGCGATGCGGTCGCCAACCTCATGTCGTCGAAGGACATGCCATCGCTCTGGTCCTTGGTGTTCGGCCCGAAGGCCACGCCGCCAGCCGGCCTCGAAGCGGCGGCGGACAAGGCGGCCGAAGCCCTCGAGAAGCTGCCGCCTTTCGACCTGTCGCGCCCTGCGTCGCGGTGCGGTGCCTGCGGTCACAAGATTCGCTGGTACCAGAACATCCCCGTGCTGAGCTACCTGCTGCTGCGTGGCCGATGCGCCAGTTGCAAGACCTCGATCAGCCCCCGCTACCCTCTTGTGGAGCTCATCACGGGCGCGCTGTTCGCGCTGTGCGCATATCGCTTCGGCCTCACCCCCACCGGCGCACTGTGGGCGGCCTTCGGTGCCGTGTTGATCTGCCAGTTCCTCATCGACTTCGACACCCAGTTCCTGCCCGATGCGCTGAACTACCCGCTGCTCTGGCTCGGCCTGATCGGCGCCGCCATGGGCTGGACCGGCGTTGCCCTGAGTGCCGCCGTCTGGGGCGCCGTGTTCGGCTACCTGAGCCTGTGGCTTGTGTACCATGGCTATCGCCTGGCCACAGGCAAGGAAGGCATGGGACATGGGGACTTCAAACTGCTCGCCGCATTGGGCGCCTGGCTCGGCGCCGACTACCTCATCGCGATCATCCTCGTCTCGTCGGTGGTGGGCGCCGTGATCGGCCTCACGCTGCGCTTCGCCGGCAAGCTGGCCCACAAGGACATCCCCATCGCCTTCGGCCCCTTCCTGGCCGGCGCCGGCCTGATCTGCCTCGTGGCCGGTCCCGCCGTCGTCAAGCAGTGGATTCCTCTCGCCTTCCCTTTCGGGGCCCTGGCCCTTTGAGAACGACAGCGGCATGGCGGTGAAGCGCATCGGCCTGACCGGCGGCATCGGCAGCGGCAAGAGCACGGTTGCGTCGCTGCTGGCGGCCGAAGGGGCCGTGCTGGTCGACACCGACGCCATTGCACGCCGCATCGCGCAGCCCGGCGGTATTGCGATGCCCGCCCTCGAGGCCGCGTTCGGCCCTTCCGTCATCGCGCCCGACGGCGGCCTCGACCGGGCCGCCATGCGCCAGCTCGTGTTCACCGATGCGGGCGCCAAGACCCGCCTCGAAGCCATCCTGCACCCGCTGATCGGCACCGAGACCCAGCGCCAGGCCGCCGCGGCCGGCAACGATGCCGTCGTCGTGTTCGACGTGCCCTTGCTGGTTGAATCCGGCCGCTGGCGCGCCCTCGTGGACCGCGTGCTGGTGGTCGATGCGCGGGAAGAAACCCAGCTGCAGCGTGTGATGGCGCGTTCAGGCTGGACACCCGAAGCGGTGCGCGCCGTGATCACCCAGCAGGCCCCGCGCAAGGCACGCCGGGCCGCCGCCGACGCCGTGATTTACAACGAGTCACTGACGCTCGCGGAACTGGGCACCGAGGTGCGGGGTCTCTGGAAGCTGTGGGCTGCGGCCACCACGCGATAATCGGAGACCAGCCGCCCCGGCGGCTCTATAACGATTACGACAAAAAGGCGCTCGCCACTGCAGTGCCCTCCCCGAGATGCTTTTCAACTCGTATCCCTTCATTTTTGTCTATTTCCCGCTGGTCCTGATCGGGTTCTTCCTGATCGGCAAGCGCAACACCCGCGCCGCCGCCGGCTTCCTCGGACTGGCCTCGTTGTTCTTCTATGGCTGGTGGAGCATGCAGGCCCTGCCGCTGCTGCTGGGCTCCATCTGCGTCAACTACTGGTTCGGCCTGCAGCTGACACCCGCGCCGGGCCGCAACGACCGCAAGCGCAAGACGCTGCTGATCACCGCGCTGGTGATCAACCTGGGCGTGCTGGCCGTCTTCAAGTACGCCAACTTCTTCCTGGAAAACGTCGACGCCGGACTGGTCGCAGCGGGTCTCACACCGATCGATCTGGTGCACATCGTGCTGCCGATCGGCATCTCGTTCTATACCTTCACGCAGATCGCCTTCCTGGTCGACTGCTGGCAGGGCAAGGTGCACGAGCGCAGCTTCATCCACTACATGCTGTTCGTCACCTACTTCCCGCACCTGATCGCGGGCCCGGTGCTGCACCACGCGCAGATGATGCCGCAGTTCGCGAACCCCGCGACCTACCGAATGGACCCGAACAAGGTCGCCATCGGCCTCACGATCTTCGTCTTCGGCCTCGCCAAGAAACTGCTGATTGCCGACCCCATGGGGCAGTACGCCGACCTGATGTTCAACGGCGTTCACAAGGGCATCGAGCCCACGCTGTACACCGCATGGTTCGGCGCGCTGGCCTACACGCTGCAGATCTACTTCGACTTCTCGGGCTACTCGGACATGGCCGTGGGCCTCTCGATGTGCCTGGGCGTGCAGCTGCCGCTCAACTTCCGCTCGCCCTACAAGTCGACCAACATCATCGAGTTCTGGCGCCGCTGGCACATCTCGCTGTCGACCTTCCTGCGCGACTACCTCTACGTGCCGCTAGGCGGCAACCGCAAGGGCCCGGCGCGGCGCTACCTGAATCTGTTCCTCACGATGCTGCTGGGCGGCCTGTGGCACGGTGCGGCCTGGACCTTCGTGGTCTGGGGCGCGATGCACGGCGCGTTCCTGATGGTCAACCACCTCTGGAACGCCAAGGTCCGTCGCAACGCCACCCCGGGGCGCATCGCGCGCGTGCTGGGCTGGCTGCTGACCTTCCTGTGCGTGGTGGTGGCCTGGATCGTCTTCCGCGCCGACGGCATGAACACGGCCATGTCGATCTACAAGGGCATGCTCGGCCTGCACGGCGCGCCGGCCTCGGCATTCAGCGAATTCGGCAAGGTGCCGTTCCGCAAGCCGGAGTTCTTCCAGCTCATGCTGGTGGCGATCGTCATCTGCCTGACGCTGCCGCCGACCATCACCCTGGAGCGCTGGATTCCCCATCCGAAGTCGATGGCCGGCCGTCCGGTGATGGCCCGCCTGTCGACCGTGGTGCTCGCCATCGGTACCTTCGCACTGTTCGCGTGGTGCGTTTCGAAGCTGGGCGGCTACAGCCCCTTCCTCTATTTCCAATTCTGATTCGACATGACGACGACCACGACGCCCGCGAAAGTCTGGCTGCGGTTCTTCCTCTTCGGCTACTTCGTCCTGATGGCCCTGTGGATCATTTCGCTCACCAGCCCGGTGCCCTACGGCGACCTCACGCGCATCGGACGCCTGTCCGAACGCGAGTTCGGCTGGCGTGACCCACCACCCAAGGTCGACCCGGCCTACCTTGCCAGCACGCCCATCGAACAGGCAGACGTGATGGTCGTGGGCGACAGCTTTTCCATGACGCACCGCTGGCAGTCCGTGCTCGCCAAAGCCGGCTACCGGGTCTCGACCTCGTACTGGGGCCAGTACGGCGAATCGCTGTGCGGCGACTTCAGCCAGTGGGTCCATGACTCCGGCTTCAAGGGCAAGCTGGTCATCATCGAAAGCGTGGAGCGTTTGCTGGACATGCGCATGCGCTACAGCGAGCGCTGCAAGGACGGCAAGACCATCTTCCCCTACAGCGCCAAGGCCGAGCCCCTGATCGAGCCCGACGAGACCGTGCCGGCCTTCGCGCCCAACTGGGAAGTGCAGTACATGACCGGCGTCGTGACCTACTACCACACGTGGAAGGCCAAGAACTCGCCGGTAGACACCTATTTCGATCGTGACACCTGGGTAAGGAAAGTCCCCGACGGTTGCAAATTCTTCTCGCATCGCCAGTGCGACCGGATGCCCTTCTTCCAGGAAGACGAAGACAATGGCCCGTTGACCCTCGACACGCTGGCGCGAATGAAGAACTTCACCGCTGCGCACAGCACCATCCCGCTTCTGTGGATGGTGGTGCCCAACAAGACCACGGTCTACCTCAAGCCCGATTTCTCGAAGGACTTCGAAAGCGGCTTCCGCGACGCGAAGCTGGGCCCCGACCTTTACGCCTTCACCCGCGAAAAGCACACGCAGATCCGCGACTTCTACTTCTCGAACGACACGCACATGTCCATGCATGGACAGCTCGCACTCGGCGAGCGCATGCTGGCTGCGGTGCGTGAAGTGATGCCGACACCCCCTTCCAAATCGCCCTGAAGTTATGATTCCGCGACAGGAAACCGACAAATACGCGTGATCCTCTACGAGTACCCCTTCAACGAGCGCATCCGCACGTACCTGAGGCTGGAGCATCTGTTCCGTCGTCTCGGGGAACTGGTGCCCTCGGAATCGCCGCTTTCGCACCACTACGCCCTGGTCACGATTTTCGAGATCATGGATGTGGCGGCACGTGCCGACCTCAAGGCCGATGTGCTGCGCGACCTCGACAAGCACAAGAACGTCTTCAACAGCTACCGGGGCAATCCGGCCATCGCCGAGACGGTGCTGAACCAGGTGGTCGACCAGCTCGAACGCAACTTCAGCGCGCTCAACGGCGTGGCCGGCAAGGCGGGCCAAGCGCTCACCGAGAACGAGTGGCTCATGAGCATCCGCAGCCGCGCCGGCATTCCGGGCGGCACCTGCGAATTCGACCTGCCCGCCTACTACGCCTGGCAGCACCGCACGCCGGCCAGCCGCCGCGCCGACCTGGAACGCTGGTCGAACACGCTGTCGCCGCTGGCCTCGTCGATCTACCTGCTGCTCAAGCTGCTGCGCGACGCCGACGTGCCCTACAAGGTGATCGCCACCCACGGGCAGTTCCAGCAGAACCTGCCGCAGGGACGCAGCTTCCAACTGCTGCGGCTGCGCATCGATCCCAAGCTGGGCCTGGTCCCGGAAATCAGTGGCAACCGCCTCATGGTCTCCGTGCGGCTCATGCGGCATGAAGCCGACGACCGCCTGCACCCAAGCACGGGGGACACCCCCTTCGAACTGACGCTTTGCGCGTGAGGCCCGGCGTGAGCACGAAGAAAGAAGACGAGCGCATCGTCCGCTGCCCGAGCTGCGGCGGCGACAGCATCTACGCCGAACGCAACCCGTTCCGGCCGTTCTGCAGTGCACGCTGCAAGGGCATCGACTTCGGCGCCTGGGCCAGCGAGGAGTTCAGGATGCCGGCGGAGGCACCGCCTGACGAAGAGCCTTTCGGCGATCCCAAACTGACGCAATAGGGTGTCCAGCAGCGCCGCAGCCCTGGGGCTGCGGAGTCGCCGTCAGTTGGCCGTCGCGGGCTGCACGCCCTCTTCCAGGAACACCTTGTCCAGGTAGGTCGCAAACTGCCGCGTGAACGCGGGCCGCAGGTGCCCGTGGTCCTTGTAGGCGGGCGCACCATCGGGCATCGTCCGCGGGCACTGACCGTCCTTGCACAGCGCGCCCAGCACGTCGATCGCCTCCGCGCCGCTGGCGGCCGCGATCTGCAGGAGCCGCTGGTTGAGCTTCACCTGGTCGGCGAGTACGGGCGCGGTCGGCGAATTCCCCACCACCGAGAGCGTGCGCAGCCGGCTGCCCTCGATCATCCGACGGGGTTCGAAGTCGTCGCCCAGCGCGTTGTCCAGCAGCAGGTAGACCTTTTTCTTCTGCTTGACCAGTTCGGTCACCCACGCCTGCAGCGCCACCAGCGAGGGCTCGATGCCGGCGCGGTCGCCGCGGGTCAGGGAGAGCGACGCGCCGTTCTGGCGCAGCACGTAGTCCAGCGGGAACTCCCCCGTGAAATAGCAGTTCCAGCAGCTTCCGATCACCACGGTGTCGATCTGCGGGTCGCGCGCCATCGCCATCCACTGATCGCGGGCCGGGCCGCAACCCGGGTTCTGCTCGGCGAAGACGTTCGGAATGGCCGGGCACGCGCCGTAGGTGAAGAAGTACGTGGTCGCCATGCGCTCGGGCGCGATGCGTGCCAGCTCTGCGGCGCGCGGGCCGTATTCGATGACGTGGCTGTCGCCGATCAGCAGCACCTTGCGAGCGCCGTTACCGATGCGGTTCACCGCGTAGGGTCCGAAGTTTTCCGAAGAAAAGCCGGCGTAGTAGTCACCGTCCACCGTCGCATCGGTCACCTTCTGCAGCAGCTCGCTGTTGTGACGTGCCGGCAGGCCGTTCAACACGGCCAGGCCCGCCACCGCCACGAAGGCGCCCGTTCCCACGAGGGTGCGCAGCATGCCCACGCCCACGCGGGCCCGCGTGAACCGCTCGATGAAGCGATAGGTCAGCCAGGCCAGCAGCACGCTCGCGACCACCATCGTCACACGCGTGGCCACCGACAACTCGGCGCCCTTGATGATCCGCTCGAACACCAGCAACGGCCAGTGCCAGAGGTACAGCGGATAGCTGATCAGGCCGATCCACACCATCACGCGGTTGGAAAGGAAGTACTTGTTCAGCACGCCCGTCGGGCCGGCCGCGATGCAGCTCACCGCGCCCAGGGTCGGCAGCAGCGCCCACCAGCCCGGGAAGGCCTTGTCGCTGCGGATCATCACGAGGCCGAGCACGATCAGGCCCACGCCCAGGACCGACTGCACATGGCTGCGCCAGATGTTCGGCACCGAGGGCTTCAGCCGCATGCAGGCCAGGATGCCGCCCACCATCAGTTCCCAGAAGCGCGAGGCCGGCGAATAGAAGGCCGCCGTGCGGAACGGGTGGATCGTCGTCACGTTGATGAGGAACGACACCACCGCCAGCACCCACAACACCCGCACGATCGGCCAGCGCCGGCGCCAGGCCAGCCCGAGCAGCAGCGGCCAGAAAATATAGAACTGCTCCTCGATGCCCAGCGACCACAGGTGCAGCAGCGGCTTGGTCTCGGCGGCCGTGTCGAAGTAGCCCGCCTCACTCCAGAAGACGAAGTTGGCCACGAAGCCCACGCCGCCCAGCGCCTGCTTGCCCAGCTCGACGAACTCCTTGTTCAGCAGCACGAACCAGCCGAAGGCGAGCACCGCCGCGAGCACCAGCATCAGCGCCGGGAAGATCCGGCGGATGCGTCGCGCATAGAAATCGCGGTAGCTGAAATCACCGGCCGCGTGGCTCTGCATGATGATCGTCGTGATCAGGAAACCCGAGATCACGAAGAAGATGTCGACGCCGATGAAGCCGCCAGGCAGCAGCTTCGGAAACGCGTGAAAGATGACGACCGAGGCCACGGCCACGGCGCGCAGGCCGTCAATGTCGGCACGGTACTTGGGATGCATGTCTCTTACTTCTCGACCACGGTCTCGCCGTGCAAGGTCAGGCGAGGGTCGACACCGCCTCGGCGGCCGACGCAGGCAGCCCGCGCTCCTCGACCAGCCACTGCAGCACCGGCAGCGCGCCCGGCAGCACCGGCGCCACCTCCAGCGGCAGCTGCTGCCAGGCCATGGCCTGGCTTTCGCGCATTTCGAATTCGCCGGTCCAGTCCGTCACCTTGCACCAGTGCAGGCGCACCAGCGCGTGCGGGTAGTCGTGCTCGGTGACCTTCCAGACCTCGGCACCGCCGATGGTGACGCCCAGCTCTTCCTGCAACTCGCGGCGCAGGGCTTCTTCGACCGTTTCACCGGCCTCGATCTTGCCGCCTGGAAACTCCCAGTAGCCCGCATAGGCCTTGCCTTCGGGCCGCGTGGTGAGCAGCAGCGCATCGTCGGCCAGACGGATCAGCACGCCGACGGCCACTTCGGTGTGCTTGCGTGCCGTCTCACTCACGCGCCGGCCCGCCCTGCATAGTCGCGCGCGAACTGGTAGGCCACGCGGCCGCTGCGCGAGCCGCGCTCGAGCGCCCACACGAGCGCCTCGGGCCGCGCCGCCGCGATGGCCGCGTCGTCGACGCCGAACGACGAGAGCCACTGGCCCACGATCGTCAGGTATTCGTTCTGGCTGAAAGGGTAGAAGCTCACCCAGAGGCCGAAGCGCTCCGACAGCGAGATCTTCTCTTCGATCACCTCGCCCGGATGCACCTCGCCGTCGTCCGTGTGCTTGTACGTGAGGTTGTCCTTCATGTACTCGGGCAGCAGGTGGCGCCGGTTGCTGGTCGCGTAGATCAGCACGTTGGGCGTCGACGCGGCAATCGATCCGTCGAGGATCGACTTGAGCGCCTTGTAGCCCGGCTCGCCCTCGTCGAAGCTCAGGTCGTCGCTGAAGACGATGAACTTCTCGGGGCGCTGCGACACCACCTCGACGATGTCGGGCAAGTCGGTGAGTTCGGCCTTGTCGACCTCGATCAGGCGCAGGCCCTGCGGCGCGTAGGCCTGCAGGCAGGCGCGGATCAGCGACGACTTGCCCGTGCCGCGTGCGCCGGTCAGCAGCACGTTGTTGGCCGGCTTGCCTTCGACGAACTGGCGCGTGTTGCGCTCGATCTTTTCCTTCTGGACGTCGATTTCCTTGAGCGAATCGAGCGCCATCGTGGCCACGTGCTTCACGGGCTCCAGCACGCCATGGCCGGAGTTGCGACGGCGGTAGCGCCAGGCGATGGACGCATTCCAGTCGGGAGGGGCCGACAGCGGCTGCGGCAGGATCGATTCGATGCGGCCGATGAGCTGTTCGGCGCGCTCGATGAGCTTCTGGAACTGCTCGCTCATGACCGGTAATCGGCGTTGATCGTGACGTATTCGTGGCTGAAGTCGCAGGTCCACACGGTGTCGCTGGCGGCGCCGCGGCCCAGGCCGATGCGCACGGTGATTTCGCTCTGCTTCATCACGCGCTGGCCGTCTTCCTCGCGGTACGACGGGTTGCGCCCGCCCTTCACCGCCACGTGCACGTCATCGAGGAACAGGTCGATGCCGGTCTGGTCGAGGTCGGCAATGCCGGCATAGCCGACGGCCGCCAGGATGCGGCCCAGGTTCGGGTCGCTGGCGAAGAAGGCGGTCTTGACCAGCGGCGAGTGCGCCACGGCGTACGCCACCTGGCGGCACTCGGCCCCGTCCTTGCCGCCGTCGACCTGGATGGTGATGAACTTGGTCGCGCCTTCGCCGTCGCGCACGATGGCTTGCGCCAGCAGGCGGGCCACGTCGCGCATCGCGGCCACGAGCGCCTGGCCGTCGGCCGAGTCGAGCGAGGTGATGGTGGCGTGCGCGGCCTTCTGCGTGGCGATGACCACGAACGAGTCGTTGGTCGAGGTGTCGCCGTCGATGGTCACGCGGTTGAACGAGGCATCGGCCAGCTGCGTGGCCAGCGGCTGGATCAGCGCCGGGTCGATCTTCGCGTCGGTCGCCATGAAGCCGAGCATGGTCGCCATGTTCGGGCGGATCATGCCGGCGCCCTTGCTGATGCCGGTGATGGTGACGGTGGCGCCGCCGATCTGCACCCGGCGGCTGAACGCCTTGGGGATCGTGTCGGTGGTCATGATGCCTTCGGCGGCACGGGCCCAGTTGTTTTCCGACGCGTCGGCCAGCGCGGCCGGCAGGCCGGCTTCGATGCGGTCCACGGGCAGCGGCTCCATGATCACGCCGGTCGAGAACGGCAGGATCTGCTCGGGCGCCAGCTCCAGGTGGCGCGCCAGCGCGATGCAGGTGGAGCGCGTGCGCATCAGGCCGTCTTCGCCGGTCCCGGCGTTGGCGTTGCCGGTGTTGATCACCATCGCGCGAATGCCGTAGCTGGCCTTCAGGTGGTCGCGGCAGACCTGCACGGGCGCGGCGCAGAAACGGTTCTGCGTGAACACGCCGCCGACCGCCGAACCTTCGTCGATCAGCACGACGGTCAGGTCCTTGCGGTTGGCCTTGCGCACGCCGGCTTCGGCCACGCCGATGCGGACGCCGGGCACCGCGAACAGCGCGGCGGGATCGGGAGCGGACAGGTTCACGGGCATGGGATTTCTCTCAATGAAAGGTGCGGGACTTCAGCTCAGTTCAGCTTGCCGTGGCACGCCTTGTACTTCTTGCCGCTGCCGCAGGGGCAGGGGTCGTTGCGGCCGACGCGCGCAAAGGCGGCGGCTTCGGCGCTCAGGGCGCCCGTGCCGACGGCCGCCAGGCGACGCTGGTTCTCTTCGTCGACGCGCACCTCGACCTCGCCGGTCTCGGTGGGCGCGGTGTAGGTGATGTTCGAGACGTTCTCGCCGCGGCTTTCCATTTCCTCGGCCGCCTGCTCGAGCTGTTCGCCCGACTGCACGCGCACCGTCATGAGCTGGCGCGTGACTTCGTTCTTGACCGAGTCGAGCAGCTGGCCGAAGAGCTCGAAGGCCTCGCGCTTGTATTCCTGCTTGGGCTGCTTCTGTGCATAGCCGCGCAGGTGGATGCCCTGGCGCAGGTAGTCGAGCGAGGCCAGGTGTTCGCGCCAGTGGGTGTCGATGCTCTGCAGCAGCACCATGCGTTCGAACTGAGTGAAGTTCTCCTGGCCGATGAGCGTGACCTTGGCGTCGAAGCTCTCGTTGGCGTAGGCCACGATCTTCTCGACCACTTCCTCGTCGGAGATGGCATCGGCGGCCTCGACCTGCTGCTTGAGCGGCATGTCGATGCCCCACTCGCTGAACAGGCTCTTCTCGAGGCTGTCGAGGTCCCACTGCTCTTCGACCGATTCGCGCGGCACGTACTGGCGCGCGAGGTCGGTGAAGCAGCCTTCGCGCAGCGCGGCGATCTGCGCCGTGAGGTCGGCCGCGTCGAGGATGTCGTTGCGCTGCTGGTAGATCACCTTGCGCTGGTCGTTCGACACGTCGTCGTACTCGAGCAGCTGCTTGCGGATGTCGAAGTTGCGCGCCTCGACCTTGCGCTGCGCGCTCTCGATGCTGCGCGTGACGATGCCGGCTTCGATGGCTTCGCCGTCGGGCATCTTCAGGCGGTCCATGATCGCCTTCACGCGGTCGCCCGCGAAGATGCGCATCAGCGGATCGTCCAGGCTCAGGTAGAAGCGCGAGGAACCCGGGTCGCCCTGGCGGCCCGAACGGCCGCGCAGCTGGTTGTCGATGCGGCGCGACTCGTGGCGCTCGGTGGCGATGATGCGCAGGCCACCCAGCGACTTCACGAACTCGTGGTCCTTGGTCCACTCGGCGCGCACATGGGCGATGTCGGCCTGCTTGGTGGCTTCGTCGCGGCCTTCGTCGTTCTCGATCGCCTCGATCATCTTCTCGATGTTGCCGCCCAGCACGATGTCGGTACCGCGGCCGGCCATGTTGGTCGCGATGGTTATCATCTTCGTGCGGCCGGCCTGCGCCACGATGTCGGCTTCGCGGGCGTGCTGCTTGGCGTTGAGCACCTGGTGCGGCAGGCCTGCCTTCTCGAGCAGGGCGTCGATGATTTCCGAGTTCTCGATCGACGAGGTGCCCACCAGCACCGGCTGGCCGCGCTCGTAGCACTCGCGGATGTCCTGGATGGCTGCTTCGTACTTCTCGCGCGTCGTCTTGTAGACGCGGTCGAGCTGGTCGTCGCGCTTGCTGATGCGGTTCGGCGGAATGATCGTGGTCTCGAGACCGTAGATTTCCTGGAACTCGTAGGCCTCGGTGTCGGCCGTGCCGGTCATGCCGGCCAGCTTGCCGTACAGGCGGAAGTAGTTCTGGAAGGTGATCGAGGCCAGCGTCTGGTTCTCGGCCTGGATCTCGACGCCTTCCTTGGCTTCCACGGCCTGGTGCAGGCCGTCGCTCCAGCGGCGACCGCTCATGAGGCGGCCGGTGAATTCGTCGACGATGACCACTTCGCCCTGCTGCACCACGTAGTGCTGGTCGCGGTGGTACAGGTGGCGAGCACGCAGCGCAGCATTCAGGTGATGCATCAGCGTGATGTTGGCCGGGTCGTACAGCGACGCGCCTTCGGGAATCAGCTTGAGCTCGCCCAGGATGCGCTCGGCGTTCTCGTGGCCGTCTTCGGTCAGGAACACCTGGTGGGTTTTTTCGTCGACCGTGAAGTCGCCGGGCACCGTGACGCCCTCGCCCGTGCGCGGATCGGCTTCGCCTTCCTGCTTCTTGAGCAGCGGCACCACCTTGTTGATCGCCAGGTACAGGTCGGTGTGGTCTTCGGCCTGGCCGCTGATGATCAGCGGCGTGCGGGCCTCGTCGATCAGGATGGAGTCCACCTCGTCGACGATTGCGAAATTCAGGCCACGCTGCACCCGGTCGCCGGGCTCGTAGACCATGTTGTCGCGCAGGTAGTCGAAGCCGTACTCGTTGTTCGTGCCGTACGTGATGTCGCTGCTGTAGGCGGCCTGCTTTTCCTCGCGTGGCATCTGCGGCAGGTTGATGCCGACCGACAGGCCCAGGAAGTTGTACAGGCGGCCCATCCAGGTCGCGTCGCGGTTGGCCAGGTAGTCGTTCACCGTGACCACGTGCACGCCCTTGCCGGACAGCGCATTCAGGTACACCGGCAGCGTGGCGGTCAGCGTCTTGCCTTCGCCGGTGCGCATTTCGGAGATCTTGCCGTTGTGCAGCGCCATGCCGCCGAGCAGCTGGACGTCGAAGTGGCGCATCTTCATGACGCGCTTGGAACCTTCGCGCACGGTGGCGAAGGCTTCGGGCAGCAGGTCGTCGAGCGACTCGCCCTTGGCGATGCGGTCCTTGAATTCCTGCGTCTTGGCGCGCAGCGCGTCGTCGCTGAGCTTTTCGAATTCGGGTTCGAGCGCATTGATGCGCGTCACCGTCTTGCGATACTGCTTGAGGAGCCGGTCGTTGCGACTGCCGAAGATCTGGGTCAGGAAGTTGGTTGCCATGGGCGTGGAGAGGGGCGGGCACCTGACACGACAGGCACTGCGACCGGATTCCCTAAGATATGGTGAAAGCAGTTGGGCGCACCTTCTTCGAATGCAAGCTTGGCAAGTCTCGAAGTCGGATGGCCCCGTTCCGGAACAAACGCCGACGCACGCGTCGGCAAACCGGGCATTTTAGCTGTCTTGTTTCTAACCCCTGGATTACCCATGTATCGCCGACTTCCCCCCGCCATTTCACTGCACGAAGCTGCGGCAGGCGCCCCCACCCTGGGGAGCCTGATGGCACGCGCGCGGGACACGGCCGAGCGGCTGAAGGCGATCGAAGGGTTGATTCCGCCGGCCATGCGTGCGGCCATCCAGCCGGGGCCGGCCGAGGGCGACGTGTGGTGCCTGCTGGTCAAGGGCAGTGCCGCGGCCGCCAAGCTGCGCCAGCTGTCGCCGATGCTGGTCACGCGCCTGAAGAACCGGGGCTGGGACGTCGCGACGATCCGCATCAAGGTGTACACGGGGCGCTGAGCCCCGTAGCCGCACGGCACGCGCGGCTCAGGCCACGGCGCGATCGGGCCAGCTCGGATCGCTCGACGCGTCGGAGGTCAGCACCAGCACGACGTGCGCATCGGCCGCAATGGTCTCGGCCTCACGCAATTGCCGCACCGCCCCCAGGCCTGCCGCCGCCGCCAGCTCGGCGCTCACGCCGGCCGCGGTGAGCAGCCGCCGCGCCGCGCGGGCTTCGTCGTCGCCCACCACCACGGCCCCGCCGCCGCTGGCCGTCGCGGCCTGCCATTGCAGATAGGTGACCGTCGCGCCCGCGCTCGACAGCTGCGCCGTGCGACCGGGGTAGCTGCCGTTGAGCGCCCCACCCTCGAGCACGCGCGACAGCCGCGGGAAAGGCTCGACCAGCCACATCCGCGGCAGGCGCGCGATGCGCCCGGCCGCCAGCAGGTCGCGAAAGCCCGCGTAGATGCCCCAGGCCATGTCGCCGCGCCCGGTCGGCACCACGACGTGGTCCGGCAGGCCGCCATCCTGCAGGCACTCTTCGGCGATGGCCTTGTAGCCCTCCACGCCCAAGGGCGCGCTGCCGAGCGCCGGCAGGCGGTAGTTGGAGAGCGCGAAATAGCCCGGGTACTGCGAGCGCTCGCGCACGAAGCCCCAGCGGCCGGTGTTGTCGGCGAACACGTAACGCCGCGCGCCCAGCGCGTCGAGCTGGCGCGCATAGGTGGCGGGCATCGCCTCGTAAGTGGCCACTTCGCAACCAAGCCCCGCGGCCCACGCGTAGTGCGCCGCCGAGACCGCCGTGTTGCCCGACGAGGCGAGCACCAGCGTGTGGGCGCCGGCGTCCAGCGCCTGGGCCACGCCCATCGCGGTCAGCCGGTCCTTGGGCGAGCCGGTCGGGTTGCGCGATTCGTCCTTGATGCTCAGGCGCGCCACGCCGAACTGCTGTGCCAGGTCGGGCATGTCGTGCTGCGGCGTGTTTCCCTCGCCGAGCGAAAAGCCCTGCACGTAGGGCATCGGCACCACGTCCGGGCCGCCGGGCCGGTAGCTCGCGCGCAGCCCGACGTGAAAGCCGGCCTGACGGCAGGCCGGGCAGCCGTCGTTGGCGAGCGTGACCGGGTACAGCGTGTCGCAGCGCAGGCACTGCAGCCCCTGCAGGCGCGGATTGCGCTGCGGCGTGAACGAGCGGCCGAGCACCCCGGCCGGCCGGCCCGGCAGGAAGGTCTGCGCGGGGTTCTCCGGCGGCGCGGTGAACTTGAAGTCCAGAACGGGCGATGGGGTCACGGATCGTTGACTCGTTAATAAATGTGACCGAATCTTATTCAAAATCAACGAAATCCACGATACGGGAGTTCATCCCATTGCAGTGGATTTCAGATTTCCTTCACTTATTTCCACGTGAATTCGTGGTTCAGCCCGATCACCACGCCGCGCACGCCCTGTGGCCCGGTGCGCGAGGTGCTGATGTCGACGCTGATCAGCGGCGTCAGGCTGAAGCGGCCGCCCACGCGCGAGGTCCACACGCCCCCGGCCCGGTTGCGCTCCGCGATCAGCGACACGGCGTCGTTCAGCGCCCACTCCACCGCCAGGCCGCCGCGCGGCGTGCGCACGCCGTTGCCCAGCGCCCAGTCGGCGCCCAGGTTGGCGTGGAATTGCAGGCTGCCGGTGGGTCGCCAGGTGAGCGGCACGACCAGCTGGCCGCCCCAGCGACCGCCACGCCGCAGGTCGGCCACCGCGCCCATCGACACGGCGGCGCTGAAAGGCGCGTCGGCGGCGGTGCCGGCAAAGGTCCATTTGAGCTGCGGGCCGCCCGTGACCGAATGCACGCCCTGCGCCGAGAGCCGGTCGAAGTTCAGCCCCAGCTCGACCGGCCCGACCCGGCAGGCCGGCCCGACATGGAAACCCGTCGTGACCGGCTCGGCGCCGCTGCGGCCCCACCAGGTTTCGTACTGGCACTGGCCGGGATCGAGCGTGCCGGCATCGTCGACATCGAAGTGGCCGGCGGCCTGTGCACCCAGGCCCGACAGCGCCGCGCATGCGGCGAAGAGCAGGCGTGCGGTGCGTTTGTTGTTGTTCTTCATCTCGTGCTTCCCTCAGAGAGCCCTGCCTCATTCTAGGAAGCCCGAAAGTCCACGCCATGACGCGGCGCGGCCCTCGCACCCTTCACGACCTCAGAACTCGAACTGCGGCTGCAGCTCGCGGATGCGCTTGATCGCCACGCCCGCGGCGGCCGTGCGCGTCTCCACGCCCAGCTTCACGTACACGCGCTCCAGGTGCTTCTTGGCGGTGGCCGGGCTGCTGCCGAGGATCTCGCCGATGTCCTTGTTGGTCTTGCCCTTGACCACCCAGTACAGCACCTCGGCCTCGCGCGCCGTGAGCTTCAGGCTCAGGCTCATGGCCTCGATCACGGCGGTGTCGGACACCTCGCGCATGACGATCATCCATTCGTCGCCGGCGTCGTCCTCGCCGGTCTGGCGGTGCAGCCGCAGGCTCAGGCTGCGCGCGCCCTGCGCGATGACCAGCGCCGGCGGCTCGATGCCGCGCGCGCGGGCCTCGGGCGCGTGCTGGCGCAGCCAGCCGAGCACGGCCGGCGGCGTCTCGGGCGCCTGCGTTTCGCAATAGCGCGCCAGCAGTTCGCGCGCCAGCGCCGTCTGCCAGATCAACCGCCCCTCGGGCAGCCGCACGGTGATGCTCGCGTAGCCGAAGGCATCGAGCGCGTTGCGCGCCTGCCCGGCCTGGTGCGCCTCCTGCCGCGCGCGGCGCGCGCCCTGCAGGTGCACGTTCATGCGCGCCAGCACCTCCTTCGGCTTGATCGGCTTGGTGACGTAGTCGACCCCGCCCGCCTCGAGCGCGGCCACGAGGTGCTCGGTTTCGGTGAGGCCCGTCATGAACACGATGGGGATGTGCGCGGTGGCCGCATCGGCCTTGAGCCGGCGCGCCACCTCGAAGCCGTCGATGCCCGGCATCATGGCGTCGAGCAGCACGATGTCGGGCCGCGCCTGCGCGGCGCGCTGCAGCGCCTGCTCGCCGTTGGTGGCGATGAGCACGGTGTAGCCCGATTCGTCGAGCGCGTCGTGCAGCACGGCGAGGTTGTCGGGCACGTCGTCGACGATCAGCACCAGGTCGCCGTGGGCGCCCTGCTGCTCGCGCAGCGTGCGGGCGAGCGGTGAAGCGGGCAGGGTCGGTGGAGACAAGAAAGTCATGCGGCGCCCTCGGCGGCTTCGGCCAGCGCGCGGCCCATGGCCTCGAACTGGAACTGGCGGGCCAGCGCGCGCTGGGCCTCGGTCCACGCGGCGCACTCGGGCTGCGCGACGTCGATGTCGTCGAGCTGGTTCATGATGCCCCGGAAGTAGCCCAGGCCCACGGCCTCGTCGAGCGCACGCAGGCGCGCCAGCGACGGCGGCTGCATCGCGCGCGGCGCGGCCACGGCGGGCGCGGGCCGCGCGGCGGTGTCGGTCCACTGCAGGGCGAGCCGGCGCTCCAGCCAGTCGAGCAGTTCGGTGTGGCGCACGGGCTTGACGAAGAAGTCTTCGGGCGCAATGCCCACGTCGTTGTCCAGCCCCTTGTCGAAAGCGTTGGCCGAGACGATGGCCACCGACGCATCGGCCAGCCCCAGCTTGCGCGCGCGGCGGATGGTCTCCCAGCCGTCGATGCCGGGCATCGCGAGGTCGACGAACATGGCGTCGGGCCGGTAGCCGGCGGCGATGAGATCCAGCGCGTCGTGCCCGCTGGCCGCGCTGCGCAGCTCGAAGCCCAGCGGCGCGAGCACATGGCCCAGCAGCTCGCGGTCGGCCTCCTCGTTGTCGACCACCAGCAGGCGACGGCGCGCGCCCTCGTAGCCGCGCCGCGCGCGCGGCGCCGGTGCAACGCGCGCACTGCCCGCCACCGCCTCGTGCACGCGCGGCAGGAACAGCCGCACGCAGAACAGCGAGCCCTCGCCCGGCGTGCTGCGCACCTTCATCTCGCCGCCCATCAGGTCGGTCAGCATCTTCGCGATGGTCAGGCCCAGGCCCGCGCCCGGCGCCGACGACACCGCCGCGTGGCCGCGCGCGAAGGGCTCGAAGATGCGCTCGATGTCGGCGTCCGTCATGCCCGGCCCGGTGTCCTCGATCTCGATGGCGGCGAACTCGCGCGCGTACGAAATGCGCAAGGTCACCTGCCCCGCCGCCGTGAACTTGATCGCATTGCCCAGCAGGTTGATGAGGATCTGGCTCACGCGCTTTTCGTCGGCGCGCACCACGTCGGGCAGCGTACCGGCCGCCTCGAAGCGAAAGCGCAGGCCCTTCTCGGCCGCCTGCAGTTCGAACATGTCGGCCAGCTCGCGCATCGCGTCGGCAAAGCGCATCGGCCGCGCGTCCAGCGTGAGCTTGCCGGCCTCGATGTGAGCGATGGCCAGCGTGCCCTCGATGAGCGACAGCAGGTGCTCGCCGCCGCGCTTGATGACGGCCACCGCCTGCTGGCGGTGCGGCGGTACCGAGTGGTCTTCGCCCATGAGCTGCGCGTAGCCCAGGATGCTGTTGAGCGGCGTGCGCAGCTCGTGGCTGATGGCGCTGATGTAGCGGCTCTTGGCCTGGTTCGCGAGGTCCGCCGCGCGCCGCGCCTGGTCGGCCGCGAGCTTGGCGTGTTCGGCGATCTCGCGGGCTTCTTCGGCGCTCTGCTTGGCGTCCTGCAGCGCGCG
Organism: Variovorax sp. FW301-JW7; assembly: GCF_058788795.1. Lineage (NCBI taxonomy): Bacteria > Pseudomonadati > Pseudomonadota > Betaproteobacteria > Burkholderiales > Comamonadaceae > Variovorax > Variovorax sp. FW301-JW7. The sequence continues at coordinate 81,504 of NZ_JBYTBC010000002.1, read as the reverse complement.
GTCGGTCTCGCGGTGCAGGGCAATCTCACGCACCAGCAGGTGGGTCTGGCGGTTCGATTCTTCCTGCGCCACCTTGCGGCTCTGGTGCGCCAGCACCAGCCACCACGCGACGATGCCCGCGATGACCAGCAGCGCCATGTAGGCCTTGAGAAAACCCGAGCGCAACGACGCCTGCTGCACCGCGACCAGCGCCCCGCCCACGTCGGCCTGCGCCGCCAGCGCGAGCGCGCTCTCGCTCAGGGCCCGCAACTCCTGCTGGTAGAGCACGCCGAACACCACCGCCAGCAGCGGCACGATGACCAGCATCAGCAGCAGGAAATGCCCGAGCCCCGTGTCGAGGTAGCGCCAGCTGCGACGCGGCAGCAACCAGCGCAGCACCGCCGACCACTGCGCCGACAGGCTCGCGTGCGGCTTGCACAGGTCGCCGCAGCGCGCGTCGAGCGTGCAGCACAGCGAGCAGATCGCGCCCTGGTAGGCCGGGCAGTGCGCCATGTCGGGGCCTTCGTACTCGCGCTCGCAGATCACGCAGTGCTGCACCTTCAGGCGCTGGTAGCTGCCGCCTTCGTCCGGCGACGGCTCGACCCGCGCCCAGCGCACCTTGCGCCCGCCCGCGGCCGGCGCGAACAGCACCGAGCCGCCGGCGTCGGACGTGCGCGCCAGGTAGTACTTGCCGCCCGTGGCCCACGCCAGCAGCGGCGACGCGACCAGCGCCGTGCCCAATGCGATCAGCGCCGAGAAGGCCTGCGCCAGCGGCCCGAACACGCCCAGGTGCGCCGTGATCGACAGCACCGACGCCAGCGCCATCGCGCCCACGCCCACCGGGTTGATGTCCCACAGGTGCGCGCGCTTGAACTCGATGCCCGGCGGCGACAGCCCCAGCGGCTTGTTGACGACGAGGTCGGCCACCACGGCCATCATCCAGGCGATGGCGATGTTGGCGAACAGCCCCAGCACGTCGCCCAGCGCCTCGAACACGTTCATCTCCATCAGCATGAAGGCGATGAGCGCGTTGAACACCACCCACACCACACGCCCCGGGTGGCTGTGCGCCACGCGCGAGAAGAAATTGCTCCAGGCCAGCGAGCCCGCGTAGGCGTTGGTCACGTTGATCTTCAGCTGCGAGACCACCACGAACAGCGCCGTCGCCGCCACCGCCCAGCCGTAGTTCGGAAACACGTACTCGTAGGCCGCCAGGTACATCTGGTTCGGGTCGACCGCGCGCTCCACCGGCACCATGTGCGTGATCGCCAGGTAGGCCAGCGCCGCCCCGCCCAGCATCTTGACCACGCCCAGCACCACCCAGCCCGGCCCGCCCGCCAGCACGCCGGCCCACCAGCGGCGCGCCGTGCCCGCGGTGCGCGCCGGCATGAAGCGCAGGTAGTCGGCCTGCTCGCCCATCTGCGTGATGAGCGCGATGCCGACCGTCAGAGCGGCACCGAACAGGTGCAGGTTGAATCCTTGCGCGCCCGACTTCGCCCCGCCGTAGTGCGTGATGCCCGCGAACGCACCAGGATCGCGCACCAGCACGAAGACGAAGGGCACCACCAGCATCAGCAGCCACAGCGGCTGCGTCCACAGCTGCAGCCGGCTGATCACCGACACCCCGTGCGTGACCAGCGGAATCACCACCAGCGCGCACACCAGGTAGCCCCACACCGGCGGAATGCCCAGCGCCAGCTCGAGCGCGTAGGCCATCACGGCCGCCTCGAGCGCGAAGAAGATGAAGGTGAAGCTCGCGTAGATCAGCGAGGTGAGCGTGGAGCCGATGTAGCCGAAGCCCGCGCCGCGGGTGAGCAGGTCCATGTCGACGCCGTAGCGCGCCGCGTACACGCTGATCGGCAGCCCCGCCAGGAAGATGATGAGCCCCGTGACGAGGATCGCCCAGAAGGCGTTGGCGAAGCCGTACTGAACCAGCAGCGTGGCGCCGACCGCCTCCAGCACCAGGAACGAGGCCGCCCCGAAGGCCGTGTTGGCCACCCGCCATTCGGACCATTTGCGAAAGCGCTGCGGCGTGTAGCGCAGCGCGTAGTCCTCCAGCGTTTCGCTCGCGACCCAGCTGTTGTAGTCGCGCCGCACCTTGACGATGCGCTGGGGGGCGTCGTCGGGAAGGAGGGGGGCGTCGGCTGCGTTCACACCGTTTCGGTGCAGCTTCCGTGCCACCGGGTACGGCATTTGGCGAACAGGGCACGACTGTTGCAAAGCCACAGCCTTGCCCATAATCACCGACCGCCACCCGACCCCACCCCCGCCATGGAACTGACCCCGCGCGAAAAAGACAAGCTGCTGATCTTCACGGCCGCGCTGCTGGCCGAGCGCCGCAAGGCGCGGGGGCTCAAGCTCAACTACCCGGAAGCCGTCGCGCTGATCACCGCCGCCGTGATGGAAGGCGCCCGCGACGGCAAGAGCGTCGCCGAGCTGATGAGCGAGGGCCGCAGCGTGCTGACCCGCGCCGACGTGATGGACGGCATCGCCGAGATGATTCCCGACATCCAGGTCGAGGCCAGTTTTCCCGACGGCACCAAGCTCGTGACCGTCCACCAGCCGATCGTCTGAACCTCCGCCACAAGAAGAAAGATCCCTCCATGCGCTTCGCAAAGACTTCCGCCCTGCTCGCCACCCTTCTCCTGCTGCCGCTGGCCGCCAGCGCCCACACCGGCGTCGACGGTGGCGTGCACCACGGCTTTGTCACCGGCTTCATGCACCCGCTGACCGGCGCCGATCACCTCGCGGCGATGGTCGCGGTCGGCCTGTGGAGCGCGCTGGTCGCGCGCCGCGCCTGGCCCGACCTGCTGTGGGCGCCGCTGGCCTTCGCGGGCATGCTGCTCGCAGGTGCGCTGGTCGGGCTGGCCGGCGTGCAGCTGCCAGCGGTGGAACCGATGATCGCCGCCTCGCTGCTGGTGCTGGGCCTGCTGGTCGCCACGCGCGTGCACCTGCCGGCCGGCGTCGCCATGGCCGTGGTGGGCCTGTTCGCCGTCTTCCACGGCGTGGCGCACGGCCACGAACTCGCGGGCGAGCACGGCGCGGCCCTCACGCTGGCCGGCATGGTCAGCGCCACGCTGCTGCTGCACGCGGCCGGCATCGCGCTGGGCTGGGCGCTGCGCCACGCCAACGCCTGGCTGCCGCGCGTGGCCGGTGCCGCCGTCGTCGCCCTGGGCGCCACGCTGCTGGCCCAGGCAATCTGAGGCCGCCATGACGCCCGGCGAACTTTTCACCGACGACGGCGAGCACACGCTCAACCCCGGCCGCCGCGCCCTCACGCTGGTGGTGCGCAACACGGCCGACCGGCCGATCCAGGTCGGCTCGCACTACCACTTTGCCGAGACCAACGGCGCCCTCGACTTCGACCGCGCCGCCGCGCGCGGCATGCGGCTGAACATCGCCTCGGGCGCCGCGGTGCGCTTCGAGCCGGGGCAGCAACGCACGGTCGAGCTGGTCGATTTTTCCGGCGATCGCATCGTCTACGGCTTTCGCGGCCTGGTTCAAGGGAAGCTCTAAAACATGGCCACCATCGGGCGACGCGCCTACGCAGAAATCTTCGGCCCCACCGTGGGCGACCGGGTTCGTCTTGCGGACACCGACCTGCTGATCGAAGTCGAAGCCGACTACACGCTGCGCGCCGGCGGCTACGGCGAAGAGGTGAAGTTCGGCGGCGGCAAGACGATCCGCGACGGCATGGCGCAGTCGCAGCGCACGCGCGCCCAAGGCGCCGTCGACACGGTGATGACCAACGCCCTCATCCTCGACCACTGGGGCATCGTGAAGGCCGACATCGGCCTGAAGGACGGCCGCATCGCCGCCATCGGCAAGGCCGGCAACCCCGACGTGCAACCGGGCGTGGACATCGTCATCGGCCCGGGCACCGAGATCATCAGCTGCGAAGGCACCATCGTCACCGCGGGCGGCATCGACAGCCACATCCACTTCATCTGCCCGCAGCAGATCGAGGAGGCGCTGGCCTCGGGCGTGACGACCATGCTCGGCGGCGGCACCGGCCCGGCCACCGGCACCTTCGCGACCACGGCCACGCCCGGCCCGTGGCACATCGAACGCATGCTGCAGGCGGCCGATGCGTTCCCGATGAACCTGGGTTTCCTCGGCAAGGGCAACGCCAGCCTGCCCGACGCGCTGCACGAGCAGATCGAGGCCGGCGTCATGGGCCTGAAGCTGCACGAAGACTGGGGCACCACGCCGTCGGCCATCAGCAACTGCCTGGACGTGGCCGATGCCACCGACACGCAGGTGGCGATCCACAGCGACACGCTGAACGAATCGGGTTTCGTCGAGAACACCATCGCCGCCGTGGGCGGGCGCGCCATCTGCGCCTTCCACACCGAGGGCGCGGGCGGCGGCCATGCGCCCGACATCCTGCGCGTGGTGGGCGAGTCGAACTTCCTGCCCTCGTCGACCAACCCGACGATGCCCTACACCGTGAACACGCTCGACGAGCACGTCGACATGCTCATGGTGTGCCACCACCTGGACGCCGGCATTGCCGAAGACCTGGCCTTTGCCGAGTCGCGCATCCGCAAGGAAACCATCGCCGCCGAAGACGTGCTGCACGACCTGGGCGCGATCAGCATGTTCAGCTCCGACAGCCAGGCCATGGGCCGCGTCGGCGAGGTGGTGATCCGCACCTGGCAGACCGCGCACAAGATGAAGCAGCAGCGCGGCACGCTGCCCGAGGACAGCGAACGCAACGACAACTTCCGCGCGCGGCGCTACGTGGCCAAGTACACGATCAATCCGGCCCTCGCGCACGGCATCGCGCACGAGGTGGGCTCCATCGAGGTCGGCAAGTGGGCCGACCTCGTGGTCTGGAAGCCGGCCTTCTTCGGCGTGAAGCCCTTCACCATCATCAAGGGCGGCACCATCGCGATGGCCGCGATGGGCGACCCCAGCGCGTCGATCCCCACGCCGCAGCCGGTGCACTTCCGGCCGATGTTCGGTGCCTACGGCGGCTCGCTGGCGAAGAGCTCGCTGACCTTCGTCTCGCAGGCCGGGCTGGCCGCGGGCATCAAGGAGCGCTACGGCCTGAGCAAGCACCTGAGCGCAGTGAAGAACATCCGCAACGTGCGCAAGCAGGACCTGATCCACAACGGCTACACGCCGAAGATGGAGATCGACGCGCAGACCTACGCCGTGCGCGCCGACGGCCAGCTGCTGACCTGCGAGCCGGCCAAAGTGCTGCCGATGGCGCAGCGCTACTTCCTGTTCTGACCTGACGGAAGCCGCGCTGCGGCTGCTGCGGTGACTTACACCTCCGGATGCCGGCGGTGCCAGTCGGTCGCGCGCTGGAATGCCCAGCCCGCGCGCACCAGCAGGTCTTCGCCGAAGTGCGGCGCCACGAACTGGAAGGCCACCGGCACGCCCGCCTCGGTGGCGCCGCCCGGCAAGGTGAGCGTGGGGCTGCCCGTGAGGTCGAACGGGCAGGTGTAGCGCAGCATGCCCGCCAGCAGCTCCGGGTCCACGCCGAGCTGGCCGGCGCGTTCGAGTGTCGGCGCCGCGAAGGGAATGGCCGGGATCAGCAGCAGGTCGACCTGCTCGAAGAACGTGCGCACACGGCCGGTGAAATCGGCGCGGCGCAGCAGCAGCTTCTGGTAGTCGGTGGCGCTTTGCGAAAGCCCCAGGTCGATCAGCCCCGAGAGGCCCGGGCCGTACTCGTCGCGCCGCGACGGGTACGTGGCCTCGTGCGCCACGGCGGTCTCGACCGCGCACAGCGGCGACCAGTCGAGCACCGCCTGTGTCGTGTCGGGAAACACCACCTCGCGCACCGAAGCGCCCAGCGATTCGACCGTGCGAATCGCGGCGGCGAGCGTGGCGCGCGTCGGTGCGTCCACGCGGTCCAGCGTCCAGGCGGGGTCGATGCCCACGCGCAGGCCGTCCAGGCCGCGCGTCATCGTCGCCAGGTAGTCGGGCACCGGCAGCGTGCTGGCCGTCGGGTCGCGCGGGTCGGCGCCGGCGATGGCCGCCAGCATCGCGCCCGCGTCGGCCGCGCTGCGCGTCATCGGGCCGATGTGGTCGAGCGAGGCGGCGAGTTCGAAGGCGCCGTGGCGGCTCACCCGCCCCCACGTCGGCTTCAGGCCCGTGATGCCGTTGGCCGCCGACGGAAAGCGGATCGACCCGCCCGTGTCGGTGCCCAGCGCGCCGAAGCACAGCCCCGCCGCCGTGGCCACGCCCGAGCCGCTGGACGACACGCCGGGCCACAGCGTGGCGTCCCACGGGTTGACCGGCGACGCGATCTGCGGATGGTGGTCGGCAAAGGCGCCTTCGGTCTGCTGCAGCTTGCCCAGGATCACCGCGCCGGCTTCGCGCAGGCGGTGCACCACGGTCGCGTCTTCCGTCGGGCGGAACGCTTTGTGGATCGTCATGCCGTGCGCGCTCGGCACGCCCTCGGTCCACAGCAGGTCCTTCACGGCCAGCGGCACGCCGTGCAGCGGTCCGCGCGCGCGGCCGGCGGCGATCTCGGTGTCGGCGCGGCGTGCCTCGTCGAGCGCCAGCGCGTCCATGCGCGTCGCGTAGCTGCGCAGCCGGCCATCGACGGCCTCGATGCGCGCGAGCATGGCGCGCGTGACCTCTTCCGACGAGCGCTCGCGCGACTGGATCTGCCGGCCGACTTCCAGCAGTTCGAGATGATGCAATTCCTTGTCCGCCATGACTGACTCCCGCGTGTGTAGGGTTGAGAAAGAAGGTCTGAATCCAAGTGGCGAAGCTGCCACCCCGGGCGAACCTTATCGGCGCGGGGCGGCCCGCGCTGGTCTCTTTCGGACATGCACTTGTGCTGGGGCGGACACCCCGCGCGCGGCGCTCAGCGCGGCTTCAGCAACGTGTGCGGCGCGCAGCCGTAGGCCTTGCGGAAGACCCGGCTGAAATGCGACAGGTCGGAAAACCCGTGCTGGAACGCGACGTCGGTCACGCTGTGCGCACGCCCACCCACCAGCGCCTCGCGGCTGGCCGCCAGGCGCGCCTGCCAGACCGCGCCCATCGCCGTCTCGCCCTGGCGCGCGAACGCCCGCGCCACGGTGCGCGCCGAGACGTGGTGCGCCTGCGCCAACGTATCGAGCGACAGCGCCGGGTCGTCCAGATGGCGCTCGATGTAGGCCGTCATGCGCGCATGCAAGCCGCGCTCGGCGCCGGCGTCGCCAGCCATGTCCTGCTGCAGTTCGAGCGTCACGGCCAGCAGGTCGATGAGCGCACCGCCGAAGCGTTCGGCGGCGGTGGAATGCGGCTGCGCAAAGGCCGGGTTCGCCGTCTCCCGCAGCATCGCGTGCAGCGGCGCCGCGCCGGGGCGGTCCGCGGCGATGGTGCGGGCGGTGAAGTCTTCAGCCTTCGCGAAGCGCCGCAGCAGCAGCCGGCGCGGCATGCGCGCCAGGTAGACCGAGCGCGCGTCCAGCGTGCATTCGAACGGCCGGCCGGCGTCGTAGAGCAGCATGTCGCCGCTGCGCAGCCGCCCCTGCCGCCCGCCTTGCACCAAGGTGCCTTCGCCCTCCTGCACGAACGCCAGCCACAGGTCGTCCAGCGGGTGCCGGCGCAGGTGGGGCGCGTCGCGCGACCAGTGATGCATCGGCGCCGACATGCGGTTGACGCTGACCGCGCCCACCTCGCGCACGTCGAGCCGCCCTTCGAACGGCTCGGCCGTCATCGCACGGCTGGCCGCGGGAATGCAGTGGCGACACACGACGTCGTGCCAGTAGTCGAAACGCAGCGGGGTGGCGACGTCGGTCGTCAGGTAGGCCAGGCTGTTCATGACGCGGATGCTGGGGCGGATGGGGCGCGCAGGCAAGCCCCCGAGCCCACAAGGCCCGATATTTGCTAACCAAGGAAAGCCCGTTCTCGGCACGTTGGCCTCGCCGACGGGCTTGGGACACCACGCCGAACAGGGGCTGCAAGAGGCGCTACATTCATCGGCCTCATTCGACCCCGCAACCCGCCATGCTCACCGCCAACAAACTCATGCCCCAGGGCCGCGGTCTCGCGCCCGTGCTGCTCAAGCGTGCCGCCACCATCGAACTCGACTGGGACGTGCGCCAGAAAAGCCGTTTCGACGCCACCGACTCGCAGGGCCGGCAGATCGGCATCTTCCTGCCGCGCGGCACCGCGGTGCGCGGCGGCGACGTGCTGGTGGCGGAAGACGGCTCGCTGGTGCGCGTGATCGCGGCGCCGCAGCCGGTGCTGCGCATCACGCACTGCACCGCCCACGGCACGCCCTTCGACCTGACGCGCGCGGCCTACCACCTGGGCAACCGGCACGTGCCGATCGAGCTCAAGCCCGACCACCTGAAGATCGAACCCGACCACGTGCTGGCCGACATGCTGCGTTCGATGCACCTGATCGTCGTGGCCGTCGAAGAAGCCTTCGAGCCCGAAGGCGGCGCGTACGGGGCGCAAGGACATTCGCATGGCGGCCACAGTCATGACCACGACCATGGCCATGACCATGACCACGGACATTCCCACGGCAAGAGCGGCCCGAAGCCCCTCGTGCTCGCCCCCGAACTGCTCGACGACGATCACGCCCACGGCCACTCGCATTGAAATGACCCACCGCTCTTCTCGTGCGCAGGGCACTGGGTGCTTCCCGCAGCGAAATCAAGGAGGAGGGGCGAAGCCCCGGGGGACATTCGCGAAGGGAAGTACCCGGTGGCCTGCGCACGCGCCCTGAACAGCAGCGCGCGCCAATAAACAAATGCCAACCCCGCACAGCCTCCTCCAGCTCATCTGGCTGGCCTCCCCCGCCCTGCCAGTGGGAGGCTTCTCGTACTCCGAAGGCGTCGAGGCCGCGGTCGAATGGGCCGGCATCCATTCCGAAGCCGGCGCCACCGAGTGGCTCTCCGACCAGCTGCACCTGAGCTTCGCGCGCGGCGACCTCGCCCTGGCCGCCCAGGCGATCACCGCCTGGCGGGCGAACGACGCGCAGCGCATCCGCACCCTCAACGACTGGGTGCTGCACACCCGCGAATCCGCCGAGTTCTTCCTGCAGACCGAGCAGATGGGCCGCTCCTTCGTCGAGTGGCTCAAGCTGCACCACGCCGACACGGCCGAGGTCTTCGCCGGCCTGCCCGCGACCTACCCCGTGGCCTTCGCGTTCGCCGCCAGCCGCACCGAAGCCACCGTGCAGGACGGCTGCCTGGCCTTCGCCTTCGGCTGGGCCGAGAACATGGTCGCCGCCGCCGTCAAGGCCGTGCCGCTGGGCCAGAGCGCGGGCCAGCGCATCCTGGCGCGGCTGGCCAACGAAATCCCTGCGGCCGTCGACCGCGCCATGCAACTGGGCGACGACGAGCGCCAGGCCTTCGCGCCCCTGCTGGCGGTGTTGTCGGCCCGCCATGAAACACAATATTCCCGCCTCTTCCGAAGCTGACCGAACCGGACCTTTTCGCCCATGACCTCCGCCCTGCACCACATCCCGAACCGCACCAAGAAGCTCCCGCCGCTGCGCGTGGGCATCGGCGGCCCCGTCGGCTCGGGCAAGACCACCCTGCTCGAAATGCTCTGCAAGGCGATGCGCGACAAGTACGACCTGGTCGCCATCACCAACGACATCTACACCAAGGAAGACCAGCGCCTGCTCACCGTGGCCGGCGCGCTGCCGGCCGAGCGCATCATGGGCGTGGAAACCGGCGGCTGCCCGCACACCGCGATCCGCGAGGACGCGTCGATCAACCTCGAGGCCATCGACCGCATGCTCGAGGACTTTCCCGATGCCGACATCGTGTTCGTCGAATCGGGCGGCGACAACCTGGCCGCCACCTTCAGCCCCGAGCTGTCGGACCTCACCATCTACGTGATCGACGTGGCGGCCGGCGAAAAGATCCCGCGCAAGGGCGGGCCCGGCATCACCAAGAGCGACCTGTTCGTCATCAACAAGACCGACCTCGCGCCCTACGTGGGCGCGAACCTCGACGTGATGGAACAGGACACCCAGCGCATGCGCCGCCAGCGCCCCTACGTGATGACCAACCTCAAGACGCTGACGGGCGTCGCCGAGGTCGTGGCCTTCATCGAAGCCCGGGGCATGCTCACCGCCGCCTGATTCTTCAACCAGGGCGGCGGTGGGCGCTCAGTGCGCCACGGCCTCCGGCATCTGCCCGAACTTCCCGCTGCCGAAGTCCTTCATCGCCTGCACGATCTCGTCGCGCGTGTTCATCACGAACGGGCCGTGGCCGACGATGGGTTCGTCGATCGGCTCGCCGCTGAGCAGCAGCACCACCGCGTCGTTGTTGGCATCGATCGTCAGCGCATCGCCCGCGCGGTCGAGCAGCACCATCTGCGCGTCGCGCACGACCGTCTCGCCGTTCACCTGCACCGTGCCGCGCAGCACCACCAGCGCAGCCGTGTGGCCTTCGGGCACCGGCAGCGTCACCTGCGCGCCCTGGTTCAGGCGCAGGTCCCACACGTCGATGGGCGTGAAGGTGCGGGCCGGCCCCTTGTGGCCGAGGTAGTCGCCCGCGATCACGCGCACGCTGCCCGCGCCTTCGGGCAGCGGCACCGACGGAATCTGCGCATCCACGATGGCCTGGTAGCCGGGCGTGGCCATCTTGTCCCGGGCGGGCAGGTTGACCCACAGCTGCACCATCTCGAGCTCGCCGCCGTCGCGCGTGAACGCTTCGGAATGGAACTCCTCGTGCAGGATGCCCGCGCCGGCGGTCATCCATTGCACGTCGCCGGGGCCGATGGTGCCGCCCTGCCCCGTCGAGTCGCGGTGCGACACCTCGCCCTTGTAGACGATGGTCACGGTCTCGAAGCCGCGGTGCGGGTGCTGGCCCACGCCGCGCGGCTGTGCGGTCGGGGTGAACTGGGCCGGGCCGGCGTAGTCGAGCAGCAGGAAGGGGCTGGCGTGGCGGCCCAGCGTGTCGTAGCTGAACAGCGAGCGCACGGGAAAACCGTCGCCCACCCAGTGCGGGCGCGGTGCGCTGTAGGTGCCGAGGATCTTCTTCATGGTCTGTGTTCCTTTCCATCTGGCGGCTCGCCCGGAACGGGAAAGCCATGGATCAAGGATGGGGCCGCAACGATGCTTTGAGTAGATGCCAGAATTCGCCCTCATCGTTCCATCTGGCGAACGATCAACGGCACGGAGGGCCCCCCAAAGCCATGCGCGACCTGAACGATCTCTACTACTACGCCCAGGTGGTCGACCACGGCGGTTTTGCCCCGGCCGGCCGCGCGCTCAGCGTGCCCAAGTCGAGCCTGAGCCGGCGCATCGCGCTGCTCGAAGAGCGGCTGGGCGTGCGCCTGATCCAGCGCTCCACGCGCCGCTTCAGCGTCACCGACATCGGCCGCCAGTACTACGAGCACTGCGTCGCCATGCTGGTCGAGGCCGACGCCGCGCAGGAGGCCATCGACCGCCTGCAGGCCCAGCCGCAGGGGCTGGTGCGGCTGTCGTGCCCGCCGGCGCTGGTGTACTACCAGGTGGCCGAGATGCTCGCCCGCTTCATGACCGAGTGCCCGCGCGTGACCGTGCAGCTGGAGAGCACCAACCGCCGCGTCGACGTGATCCGCGAGGGCTTCGACCTCGCGCTGCGCGTGCGCTTTCCGCCGCTCGAAGACACCGACCTCGTGATGAAGGTGCTGGGCCACAGCACGCAGCGGCTGGTGGCCCACCCGCGCCTGCTCGAAGGCCTGACGGCGCCGGCCAGCCCCGCCGACATCGGCCTGCTGCCCAGCCTGGACCTCGGCCCGGCCCAGCCGCACCACACCTGGTCGCTCGAAGGCCCCGACGGCGCGAGCGCCGAGGTGCGCCACCAGCCCCGCCTGGTGACCGACGACATGGCCGCGCTGCGCCATGCCGCCCTGCAGGGCGTGGGCGTGGCCAAGATGCCGACGATGATGGTGCGCGACGACCTGCAGGCCGGCCGCCTCGTCGACGCACTGCCGCAATGGGCGCCGCGCAGCGGCATCGTGCACGCGGTGTTCCCTTCGCGCCGCGGCCTGCTGCCGTCGGTGCGCAAGCTGGTGGACTTCCTGGCGGTGGAGTACGAGGCGCTCGAGGCGCTTGAGCTGTCGGGCGTACCGGCCGCGTCGGCGCCGACGCGCACCTCAGTCGACTGATCCGGCGGCCACCGCCGGCGCGTACAGCGGCAGGCGCAGCGTCAGCCCGAGCACGCCGCCGTCGTCCGGCGCCGAATAGATGCGCCCGCCGTGGCGCCCCGCGATGCGCTCGCAGATGCGCGCGCTGGCCAGCGAGGCGGCGTCGAGCGCGTCGAAGAAGCGCGCCAGCGGGGGCCGTTCGCTGTCGGCGTCGAGGTCGCGCCAGTGAACGACGGCCTGCGTGCCTTCGATGCGCGCGCGCACCTGCAGCGTCGCGCCCGCCGCCATCACGCGCGCGGCATGCGCGGCCACCTTGGCCAGCAGCTCGCGCAGCTCCGACGGAATGCCGAAGACCGGCACCGCTTCCGCGGGCAGGTCCACCGCGAGGCGCAACGCGTCTGCAGCATCGGGCGTCGCGCCGAGCAAAGGCCGCAGATCCTGCACGCGGCTGTCCGCCAGGTGCTGGTGCAGCTCGGTGCGGGCCTGCTGCGCGAGGCCACGGGCGTGCACGGCCGCGCGGGCGTTGGCGACGAACAGCGCGCCCATCAGCGCGAGCACGCCGGCCAGGCCGAGGCCGATGAGCGTGGCGATGACCAGGCCGAGTGAACTGCCGTACACGGTCGACAGTCCTCAGCGCGTTTCAGGAAAGGCCGGTCGCGCGCAGCCGCTCGGAGCCTCGCAGCGTGGCAGTGGCGGCGGTCCCTCGCCGCGAAACCCCGGCGGTGGCCCGGGCGGATAAAGAGGCGGCGGCAGCACGATGCAGCCCGACAGGCCGAGCGCTGCCAGCACGCCTGCGAGGTGATGAATTCGGATCATGTGAATCGATGCATGACTGGTTCGACGGCAGGGCCCGTTCGCGTGCACCGGCAGCGCCGCCACACGCGAACGGAGACCGATCAGAACGCGTGGCGAATGCCGAAGTCGTAGCCCGTCGACGAACGCGGCAGGCCCGTGTAGCCCACGCCGGTGCTGCCGTAGCCCGTGGTGCTGGCGGCCGTGAGGCTGCCCGTGTAGTTCGCGTCGTTGCGGTTGCTCACGCGCGCCACGGTGGCGTACAGCGCGGTGCGCTTGGACAGGTTGTGCACGTAGCCGATCGCGAGCTTGTTCGCGCGCGGGTCGTTACCCGTGACGCCGACCGCGCCTTCGTTGTAGCGCACCGTCGAGTACGACGCGCGGATCAGGCCCGCGCCCACCGGCATGCTCGCACCGATCAGGTAGCCGTTGTAGCTGTCGTGGCGGTTGCCCAGCGCCGCGAGGTCGAACTTGTTTTTCACATTCGACAGCTCGCCGAACAGCTTGACCGGGCCGAAGTCGTACGACGCGCCGAGGTTGATGGTCTGCACCTTGCGCGTGAGCGTGGTGGTGTCGACCGCCACGTTCTGGCCCACCGCCAGCGCGATGTCCAGCGGCCCGTTCGCATAGCCGAAACGCCCGCCCACATAGCGCCCGGCGCTGCTGCTGGTGGCTGCCGTGGTGTCGGTGGCGCTGGTCTTCGTGTTCTCGTTCAGGCTGTACTGCAGCTGGCCGTAGAAGCCGCCCAAGTTCGGCGGCAGGAAGTAGCCGACCATGTTGCTGGCGCGCACGTAGTTCGTGTTGCCCAGCGCGGTGCTGCCGCTCACCGTGTTGATCACGCTGGAGCCCGAGCCGTTGGTGCCGAACGGGTCGAACACCGTGTCGTTCCAGAACGTGGCCGTGTAGTCACGGCCCAGCCGCACTTCGCCGAAGCCGCCCGACAGGCTGACGGTGGAACGGCGGTTGAAGTTGGCGATGCCGGTGGCGCCGTCGTCGTTGCTGATCGGCGCCTCGAGCCAGAAGCTGGCGGCGAGCCCGCCGCCCAGGTCTTCCGTGCCGCGAAAGCCGATGCGGCTGGAGTTGTAGCCCGAGTTGGCCAGGCTCCATTGGCTCTGCTTGCTGGTGGTGCCCGTGACGGGGTTGCGCGAGGTGGCGCTCTGGTAGCTCACGCCGGCATCGACGACGCCGAACAGGGTGACCGACGATTGGGCAGAAGCCAGGCCGGTGACGGCCAGCGCGGCGAGTGCCGTGAGGGATTTCTTCATTCAGGTTTCTCCGGGGTTTTCAGCTGCTCTTCATCGAGCCGCTGACCGGATGGTCCTGTTCAAAATTGGAGGAATCTGGTGGACGCCAGCCCTCCCCTCAGGGGTGTTGTTTTGCGTTCACGCGCCGGCCGGTGCGTGAACGCCTTGCGCCGAAAAGGCTACTCAGCCGTGCGAAGCGCAGGCGCCGGGGCTGGCGCCGCACGCCGCGCGTAGCGCTGCGCCAGCACCGCGCACACCATCAGCTGCATCTGGTGGAACAGCATCAGCGGCAGCACGATCGCGCCGACGGCGTGCGAGGCGAACAGCACCTTCGCCATCGGAATCCCGCTCGCCAGGCTCTTCTTCGAGCCGCAGAAGACGATGGTGATCTCGTCTTCGATGTTGAAGCCGAAGCGCCGCGCCATGAACGTCGTGAGACCCAGCGCCAGCGCCAGCAACACACCGCACACCAGCAGCAGGCCCAGCAGCGCGCTCACGGGAATCTGCTTCCAGAGCCCTTCGATCACGGCCGCGCTGAACGCCGTGTAGACCACCAGCAGGATCGAGCCCTGGTCCACGAACTTCAGCACCGCAGCGCGCTTCTGGATCCACTTGCCGATCAACGGACGCGACAGGTGACCGATGACGAACGGCACCAGCAGTTGCAGCAGGATGCGCCCGATCGCGTCGAGCGACGAAGACGACGCCACCGCCCCGCCTTCAGGCAACACCACCAGGCTCACCAGCACCGGCGTGATGAACACGCCCAGCAGGGTCGAGGCCGAGGCGCTGCAGATGGCGGCCGGCATGTTCCCCCGCGCCATCGCAGTGAAAGCAATCGCCGACTGCACCGTGGCCGGCAGCACGCACAGGAACAGCACGCCCGTGTACAGCAGCGGCGTCACCAGCGGCCCCAGCACAGGCCGCAGCGCGAGCCCCAGCACCGGAAACAGGATGAAGGTGCAGGCGAACACCAGCAGGTGCAGCCGCCAATGCGTGATGCCCGCGAGGATCGCCTCGCGCGACAGCTTGGCGCCGTGCAGGAAGAACAGCAGCCCGATCGCGACCGTGGTCAGGCCCTCGAAGAAATGCGCCACGCGGCCGCTGGCGGGCAGCAGGCTGGCCAGGGTGACGACCGCGACGAGCGTGAGCGTGAAGTTGTCAGGAAGAAAGCGTGAACGTGCCATGCCCTGCATTGGACCTTCCGGCCATTCAAAAGAGAAATGGATTTATCGGATGGATATATGATTTGAGCGCATGAACGTCACGCTGCGCCAACTCCGCGTCTTCCGCTCGGTGGCCGAGGGCCGCAACTTCAGCCGTGCCGGCGACCAGGTGGGCCTGAGCCAGCCGGCGGTGAGCCGGTCGATCTCGGAGCTCGAGGCCCAGCTCGGCCTCAAGCTGCTGGACCGCACCACGCGCGAGGTGGTGCTGACCGAAGCCGGCCACTCGTTCGCGGCCCGGCTCGACCGCGTGCTCGACGAACTCGACCAGACCCTGCAGGACGTGGCCGGCCTGGCCAGCGCGCGCGGCGGCAAGGTGCGCGTGGCCAGCAGCCCCACGCTCTCGGCCAACCTCATGCCCGACTGCATCGCGGCCTGTGCGGTGCAGGCGCCGGGCATCCAATTCCTGCTGCTCGACCGCATCCAGCAGGACGTGCTGGACAGCGTGCGCAGCGGCGAGGTCGACTTCGGCGTGGTGATCGAGCCCTCCGAGGCCGACGACCTGCACTGCGAATCGATCCTCAACGACCCCTTCATGGTGGTCACGCTGTCCGGCCACCGGCTGACGGAAAAGAAGGCCTCGGTGAACTGGTCGGCGCTCGACGGCCAGCCGCTGGTGCTGCTCGACCACGCCTCGGGCAGCCGGCGCCTCATCGACCAGGCGCTGGAGCGGCACGGCGCGCGCTGCGACGTGAAGCAGCAGCTGGGCCATGCGACCACCGTATTCCGCATGGTCGAGGCCGGCATCGGCATCAGCGTGATGCCGGGGCTGTCGCTGCCGCCCGAGGGGCTGGCGCGGCTGGTGGTGCGCCCGCTGGTGCCGAACGTGCAGCGCGCGATCATGCTGATCCGGCGCCGCAACCGCGAGCTGTCGCCGCTCGCGCAGCGGGTCTGGCGCATGGTGCGCGAGACGGCGGCGCTCAGTGAGGCGCCCGCGGCCCCGCCGACGAAGGCGCGCTGAAAAAGCGCTCCTGCCGCTGGCGCACGCAGAAGTCGATCAGCTCCTCGACCTCGGTGGCCTTGTCGAACACCGCGTCGGCGCCGAGCTGCGCGCACTTGCGGCGCGTCTCGGGCGTGGCGTGGTTGCTGAGCACCACCATCTTCTGCTTCGGGTCGCGGTTGCGGCAGGCCTCGAGCACGCTGAAGCCTGTGCCGTCGCCCAAAAACAGATCGACGATGGCCAGGTCCCACAGCGCCGGGTTGCGCGTGAGCCAGCGCGTGCCCTCGGCCTCCGATTCGGCCTGGCCGACCGGATCGACGCGCGCCATCTCGCGCAGCGTGCCCGCCAGGCTGGCGCGCTGGGCGGGGTTGTCTTCGACGATGAAGGCGCGGACGGTGGTCATGGCGGGCTCTGCAAAGGGACAAGTGCAGGCTACAAATTGCGCCCGCCACAAGTCGAAGGTGTGACACCCCACCGCACGTAGGACATCACCCGCTGGCCCGTGCGCTGGTTCAGAGCGTGAGGATCGTGCAGCCCGTGGTCTTGCGCGCCTCGAGGTCGCGGTGCGCCTGCTGCACGTCGGCCAGGGCGTAGCGCTGGTCGATCGGGATCTTCACCGCGCCGCTTTGCACCACCGCGAACAGGTCGTCGGCCATGGCCTGCGTGCGCTCGCGCGTGGCGATGTGCGTGAACAGCGTCGGGCGCGTCACGTAGAGCGAGCCCTTCGAGGCCAGCAGGCCGAGATTGACCGGCGGCACCGGGCCCGAGCCGTTGCCGAAGATCGCCAGCAGGCCGAAGGGGCGCAGGCTGTCGACGGAGCCTTCGAAGGTGTCCTTGCCCACCGAGTCGTACACCACCTTCACGCCCTGGCCGCCGGTGATCTCCTTCACGCGTGCCGCGAAGTTCTCGGTGCTGTAGTTGATGGCGTGCGCCGCGCCGTGCGCCAGCGCGAGCTGGCACTTGGCGTCGCTGCCGGCCGTGCCGATGAGCTGCAGGCCGAGCGCCTTGGCCCACTGGCAGGCGATGAGGCCGACACCGCCGGCCGCGGCATGGAACAGCACGAAGTCGCCGGGCTGCAGGCCTTCGGCCGGCAGCGTCTTCTTCAGCAGGTACTGCGCGGTGAGGCCCTTGAGCATCATGGCCGCACCGGTCTCGAAGGAGATGTCGTCGGGCAGCTTGCACACGCACTTGGCGGGCATCACGCGCAGCTCGCAGTAGGCGCCGGGCGGCTGGCTCGCGTAGGCGGCGCGGTCGCCCACCTTCAGGTGCGTCACGCCCTCGCCCACCGCCTCGACGATGCCCGAGGCTTCCATGCCCAGTTGCAGCGGCATCTGGAACGGGTACAGGCCGGTGCGCTGGTAGGTGTCGATGAAGTTCAGGCCCACGGCCTTGTGGCGGATGCGGATCTCGCCGGGGCCGGGCTCGCCCACCTCGACCTCGACGACCTTCAGTTCCTCGGGACCGCCGTGGCGGTCGATACGGACGGCTTTGCTCAACATCGTTGCTGTCTCCACGCAGGGGAAAAAAGAATGGGACGGGCATCGTGCCACGTTTGCCTTTTTCTCGACGCGGCACGGTCTCCGTGCGGGCCCGGTAGAGTCGGCGGCCATGTCGTCCGCATCGCACCACCGCCTCACGCCCCTCACCGCCCTGCTCCTCACCGTGCCGCCGCTGCTGTGGGCCGGCAATGCGGTGGTCGGCCGGCTGGTGCGTGCGCTGGTGTCGCCGCTGACGCTGAACTTCGTGCGCTGGGTGATCGCGTTCCTGCTGCTGCTGCCGCTGGCGGCCTGGGTGCTGCGCCGCGACAGCCCGCTGTGGGCGCACTGGCAGCGCTATGCGCTGCTGGGCCTGCTGGGCATCGGCCTGTACAACGCCTTCCAGTACCTGGCGCTGCAGACCTCCACGCCGATCAACGTCACGCTGGTGGGCTCGAGCCTGCCGCTGTGGATGCTGGCCGTGGGCACGCTGTGCTTCGGCGCGCGCGTCAGCCGGCGCGCACTGGGCGGCGCGCTGCTGTCGATGCTGGGCGTGCTGCTGGTGCTGAGCCGCGGCGAGTGGCAGCAGCTGCTGGCGCTGCGGCTGGTGCCGGGCGACCTGTACATGATCGCGGGCACCATCGCCTGGGCCTTCTACAGCTGGCTGCTGGCACGCACGCACGAGCCCGTCAATGTGCGCAGCGACTGGGCCGCCTTCCTCATGGCGCAGCTGGTGTTCGGCGTGGCGTGGTCGGGCGCGCTGGCCGCCGGCGAGTGGACGTTCACGCCCGCCCACATCGACCTGGGCTGGCCGCTCGTGAGCGCGATGCTGTTCATCGGCATCGGCCCCGCCGTGCTGGCCTACCGCTGCTGGGGCACCGGCGTGCAGCGCGCGGGGCCGCAGGCGGCGAGCATCTTCATGAACCTCACGCCGCTGTTCGCGGCCGTGCTGTCGGCGGCCTTCCTCGGCGAGGCGCCGTACTGGTACCACGGCGCCGCCTTCGTGTTGATCGTGGGCGGGATCGTGGTGTCGTCGCGGCGCTGAACGCGCGCCGCGGCGTCGGTCAGTAAGTGCCCGGGTAAGCGCCGCCGTCCGCCAGCACGTTCTGGCCGGTCATGTAGCCGGCCTGCATGCTGCACAGGAACGCGCAGATCGCGCCGAACTCCGCCGGGTTGCCGAAGCGCTTGGCCGGAATGTTCTTCTTGCGCGCTTCCCACACGGTGTCGAAATCCTGGCCCGACTTCTGCGCCGCGCCGGCCATCGTGCCCTTGAGGCGGTCGGTCTCGAAGGAGCCCGGCAGCAGGTTGTTGATGGTCACGCCCTGCGCCGCCACCGACGTGCGCGCCACGCCGGCCACGAAGCCCGTGAGGCCGCTGCGCGCGCCGTTCGACAGGCCCAGGATGTCGATCGGCGACTTCACCGAGCTCGACGTGATGTTGACGATGCGACCGAAGCCGCGTTTCGCCATGCCGTCCACCGTGGCCTTGATGAGCTCGATGGGCGTGAGCATGTTGGCGTCGACCGCCTTGATCCACGCCTCGCGGTCCCAGTTGCGGAAGTCGCCGGGGGGCGGACCGCCGGCGTTGGTGACGACGATGTCGAAGTCGTGGCCCAGCGCGAACACGGCCGCGCGGCCGGCTTCGGTCGTGATGTCGGCCGCCACGTGCTTGACGAACGGACCCGACGGCCCGGCCGCTGCCACCAGCTGCTTGGCTGCTGCGTCGAGCGCCTCGGCGCCGCGCGCCACGATCACCACGTTGACGCCCTCGCGCACCAGCGCCTCGGCGCAGCCGTAGCCCAACCCCTTGCTCGCGCCGCACACGAGTGCGGTCCTGCCTGCAATGCCCAGATCCATGTGTTTGCTCCCGTCGATCGATCGATCGATGCTGCAGGGGCTACCGCCCCTTGCGTGTGAAAACGAAGATGCCCGCGATGACGAGCACCGTGCCGGCCGCGATCCACGCGGTGAACGGCTCACCCAGTATGACCACCCCCATGAGGATGGTCGACAGGGGCCCGATCATGCCGGTTTGCGCCGCAATGGCGGGGCCGATGCGCTCGATGGCCATCATCACCATGAGGACAGGCACCGCCGTGCACAGCGTGGCGTTGAGCACCGACAGCCAGATCACCTCGGGCGCCACCGCCATCGCCGCGCTCATCGGCCGCGTGAGCACGAACTGCAGGATGCACAGCACGCAGGCCACGGTGGTCGCCAGCCCCACGAGCCGCAGCGACCCCAGCCGCTTGACGAACTCGCCGCTGTACACGAGGTAGCCCGCATAGCTCACCGCGCTCAGGAACACGAGGAACGCGCCCCACGCGGCGGCGCCGCCGCCCTTGCCGTCGCCGCCGGTCCACAGCTCGTGGCCGAACACCAGCAGCACGCCGGCATAACTCACGACCATGCCGACCACCTGCGGGCGCGTCGGGCGGCGCCGGTACAGCAGCCAGCCGAAGAACAGCACCAGCGTGGGGTTGAGGTAAAGAATCAGCCGCTCGAAGCTGGCCGAGATGTAGGCCAGCCCGGCAAAGTCGAGAAAGCTTGCGAGGTAGTAGCCCGAGAAGCCGAGCCCGAGGATGCCGAGCCAGTCGCGCGTCGTGAGCGCAGGCTTGCCGCGCCCGGCCCACCACGCCATCAGCGCGAACAGCGGCAGCGCGAAGAGCATGCGCAGCATGATGAGCGTGATGGCGTCGACGCCGTAGCGGTACGCCAGCTTGACGATGATGGCCTTGCCGCTGAAGGCGATGGCGCCCAGCGTGGCAAGGACGAGGCCGGTGGCGTAGCCCTTGCGGGCGGCCTCGTGTCCGTGCGGGGGAATGCCGACCGATGCGGCTGTCTTGTTCATCCCCCGATCATCCCTTGATCCTCAGTAGCCTGCAGCGAGGCCGTCGCGGCGCGGGTCGCTCGCGGCCACGTAGCCTTCCACCGAAGGCTCGCCTGCGCGCCAGATGAACTGGCCGGCGCCGAAGTCCTGGTAGGAGTCGTTGATCACCTCGAGGTGGTGGCCCAGGTCGCGCAGGCCTTGCAAGGTGTTGGCATTCATCGCGGCCTCGACGTTGATCTCGAGCCCCGCGTTGAAGCGCCAGCGCGGCGCATCGCACGCGGCCTGCGGGTTCTGGCCGTAGTCGAGCATGCGCACCAGCGTCTGCATGTGGCCCTGCGGCTGCATGTTGCCGCCCATCACGCCGAAGCTCATCACCGGCTGGCCGTCCTTGGTGAGGAAGGCCGGGATGATGGTGTGGAACGGGCGCTTGCCCGGTGCCACCACGTTCGGGCTCTCGGCCTTGAGGCTGAAGCCGTGGCCGCGGTTCTGCAGGCTGATGCCGAATTCGGGTTCCACGCAGCCCGAGCCGAAGCCCATGTAGTTGCTCTGGATGAAGCTCACCATCATGCCGCTCTCGTCGGCGGCCGTGAGGTAGATGGTGCCGCCCTTGACCGGGTTGCCGGCCTTGAAGTCCTGCGCCTTGTTCACGTCGATGAGTCTCGCACGCGAAGCCAGGTAGGCGTCATCGAGCATTTGCGCAGGGGTCACCGTCATCGACGATGGCTCCGACACGTAGCGGTACACGTCGGCGAAGGCCAGCTTCATGGCTTCGATCTGCAGGTGCTGCGACTGCACCGAGTCGACCGGCAGCGAGGCGATGTCGAACTTCTCGAGGATGCCCAGCGCGATCAGCGCCGCGATGCCCTGGCCGTTCGGCGGGATCTCGTGCAGCGTGTGGCCGCGGTAGTCGCGCGAGATGGGCTTGACCCACTCGGGCTGGTAGGCCGCCATGTCGGCCACGGTGAGCGCACCGCCCTGTTCCTTCGAGAACTTGGCGATGGCCTCGGCGATCTCGCCGTTGTAGTAGGCCTCGCCCTTGGTGCGGGCGATGGCCTTGAGCGCGCGCGCCGCCGCGGTGAAGCGGAACAGCTCGCCGACCTCGGGCGCGCGGCCCCAGGGCAGGAAGGCCTGCGCGAAGCCGGGCTGCGATTGCAGGATCGGCGTGGCCGCCGCCCACTTGCCCTGCACCACCGGCGGCACGAGGTAGCCGCGCTCGGCGATGTCGATGGCGGGCGCCATCAGGTCGGCGAACGGCAGCTTGCCGAAACGCTCGCTCATCGCGACCCAGCCGCGCACCGCGCCCGGCACCGTCACCGAGTCGATGCCGCGCATCGGCGGCGTGGCGGCGTCGGCGCCGTATTTGGCCTTGAAGTATTCGGGCGTCCAGGCCTTGGGCGCCGGGCCCGAGGCGTTGAGGCCGTGCAGCTCCTTGCCATCCCACAGGATGCAGAAGGCGTCGCTGCCCAGGCCGTTGCTCACGGGCTCGACCAGCGTCATCACGGCGGCCGTGGCAATGGCCGCATCGACCGCGTTGCCGCCCTGCTGCAGGATGCGCAGGCCCGCCTGCGCGGCCAGCGGGTGCGAGGTCGCGACCACGTTGCGCGCGAAGACCGGGAGGCGGGTCGAGAGGTAGGGGTTGACGTAATCAAACTTCATACGGTGCTTTCAAGGGCGACATGAACCATTCAGGAACACCGCGGAACCGGCTTTGCCGGGCCGCTGGTGTTGCCCCCGGTAGGGGGTTGGAGAAGCGACACGAAGTGCGCGAAGCCTGGGGGCGAGCCGAGTCAATCGTTCGTGATCTTGCGATCGACGACGATCTTTTTCCACTTGGCGGCATCAACCGCCACCATCTTTGCGAACTGCTCGGGCGTGCCCGCGTTCGCCGGCTCGATGCCCAGGCGCGCGAGCTTGTCCTTCAGTTCCGGATCGGCCAGCGCCTCGTTGGCGGCCTTGTTCACGCGCGCCACGATGTCGGCCGGCAGCCCCTTCGGACCGTAGAAGCCGAACCAGGTGGTCGACTCGAAGCCGGGCAGCGTGTCGGCAATGGGCGGCAGCTCGGGCGCGAGCGGGCTGCGCTTGAGCGAGGTCACGCCGAGCGCGCGCAGGCGGCCGTCGCGCACGTGCGGCATGCCGGTGGGCAGCGAGTCGAACAGCACGTCGACCTTGCCGCTGATGAGGTCGGGCACCGCCAGCGCCGTGCCGCGGTAGGGAATGTGCGTGACGAACACGCCGGCCTGCGCCTTGAAGAGCTCCGCCGTGAGCTGCACGATGGTGCCGTTGCCGCTCGATGCGTAGTTGAGCTTGCCGGGGTTCTTCTTGGCGCTGTCGATCCACTCGCGCACCGTCTTGGCGGGCGTGTTGACCGGCACCAGCATGATGCTCGGCGCATCGCCCACGTGGGCGATGGGCGTGAAGTCGCGCACCGTGTCGTAGGGCAGCTTGGGCGTGATGGCCGGGCCGATGGCGTGCGTGCTCGTGGTCGCGAGCAGCAGCGTGTAGCCGTCGGGCGGCGCCTTGGCGGCCTGGTCGGAACCGATGGCACCGCCCGCGCCGGGCTTGTTGTCGACCACCAGGGTGGCGCCGAGCTTCTCGCCCATCTTCTGGCCCAGCGTGCGGGCAAACAGGTCGGTGGCGCCGGCCGCCGGGAACGGCACGATCAGGCGGATGGGCCGGTTCGGGTAGTTCTGGGCCAGTGCGGGCACCGCGGCCAGCACCAGCGCAGCCGCGGCAAGCGCGGCGCGGGTGGTTCGTTTCATGGAATTCATTGTGTCCGAGGTGGTGTGTCGGGAGCGCGCCTTGTCCGACGTGGCCGCAGGATTGGACACGCGGGGCATTGAAAAGGGAAATGGATTTATCGGATAGATATATGAATCTGGCGCATCAATGTGGCCACGGCCATTGCCTCGGCCATCACGCGGCGCGAGGCCCCGCGCCCGACCATCAGAAATAGCGATGGGGTCGCATCAGCAAACGGTATTTCCTCCCGGGCGCCCTGCCGTCCGATAGTCGCGCCAGTCCACTCGACACAGAAGTGGCGCACAGGAGACCTCCCCTTGAACTTTCCTTCCTTCGAGGGCGCCGATGCCGGCGCCCTCTGCTTCAGCTCGCGCGTTCTTCGCGTGAAGCGGCACCCGCTCGGCCTGGCCCTGCTGGCGCTGGCCGGCGCGGCCTCGGCGCAGTCCTCGGTGACGCTCTTCGGCGTCATGGATGCGGGCGTCAGCCATTTCGAGACCGTCAGCGAGTACCGCCCGGCGTTCGATCCACGGCGCCCTACCGCCGCCGTGCTCGCCGCGGCCGTGCCGCGGGTGACGCAAAGCCAGACCACGCTGTCGCGCGGCGGCTACCGCGGCAGCAGCCTGGGTTTTCGGGGCACGGAAGACCTGGGCGGCGGCCTGGCGGCGAGCTTCTGGCTGGAGTCGAACATCGCCAACGACGACGGCAAGACGGGCCTGGCCTCGTTCGCCAAGCGTTCGACGCTGAGCCTGTCGGGCTGCTTCGGCGAGCTGCGGCTGGGCCGCGACTACACGCCGATCTTTCGCAACGACTCGCTGGCCGACCCCTTCGCCGTGCAGGGCGCGGGCCTGTCGGTGATCGCGCGCGTCAACAGCGCCTCGTCCACGCTCCTGGGCGGCGCACCGGCCGGCGTGGCGGCCGGCGACAACTACGCACGCGCCAGCAACAGCATCGGCTACTTCCTGCCGCCGGACCTCGGCGGCTTCCACGGGCAGCTCCAGTACGCCTTGCCCGAGAACACCCGCTACAGCCCGGACGTGACGCCGACGAACGCGCGCGGGCGCTACCTGGGCGGGCGCTTCGGCTATGCCAAGGGGCCGCTCAACGTGGCGCTGGCGTTCGGTGAAGACAACAAGGACCGCCTGCCCTCGGGTTCGGCAGCCAAGCCGCCCGTCGACGCTGGCGGCGAGGACCGGCTGAAGACCGTCAGCCTGAGCGCCACCTACGACTTCGGCCCCGTCAAGCTGCTGGGCGAGTTGTCGCAGCTGCGGCACCGGCGCGCGCAGGCGCAGCCGTGGATGCAGGATCGCACCGACAAATACAACGGTTACCTGGTGGGCGCCACGGTGCCCGTGGGCCCGGGACTCGTCCGCGCGTCGTTCGGTCGCGTCAGCTACAAGGCCGGCGCCACCGGCCTGCCGGGAGACACCGCGCAAGGCGCCAGCGCCAGCCAATGGGCGCTGGGCTACGTGCACCACCTGTCCCGCCGCACGGCGCTGTACGCCACGTTCGCGCGCGTTCGCATCCGGGACGGCCAGAACGACAAGGCGATCAGCGCTGTGACGAGCGCCAGCGACGCGCCCTATCCGGTCTACGTGGCCGCCAGCGGCTGGCGCCCGCGCAGCGCCACGGGCTACGACTTCGGCATCCGCCACATCTTCTGATCTTCGTTTTCATGCGCCCCTGCATTCATTCCACGATGACCCACACCTCCACCTTTGCGCTTCGTTCACTGGCCGTGGCCGCCCTCCTCGCCTTCGGCGCGGGCGCGCAGGCCCAGCCCGCCGCATCACCTCAGGCGTCGGCGATCCCGCCGCTCGTCGATGCGATGTACCCCCGGCTCGACGCCCTCTACAAGGACCTGCACGCCCACCCCGAGCTTGCTTTCAAGGAAACGCGCACCGCCGCCCTGCTCGCCGCCGAGATGCGCACCATCGGCTTCGAGGTGACCGAGAAGGTCGGCGGCACCGGCGTCGTGGCGCTGTACCGCAACGGCCCCGGGCCGGTCGTGATGGTGCGCACCGACATGGACGGCCTGCCGATGGAAGAGAAGACCGGCCTGCCCTACGCCAGCCAGGCCCGCACCGACTGGGGCGGGCGCGACAGCTTCGTGGCCCACAGCTGCGGCCACGACATCCACATGGCCAGCTGGCTCGGCACCGCGCGCGCGCTGGTCGCGCTCAAGGACCAATGGAAAGGCACGCTGATGTTCATCGGCCAGCCCGCCGAAGAAACCGTCTCGGGCGCCAAGGCGATGCTCGCGGACGGCCTGTTCACGCGCTTTCCCAAGCCCGACGCCGCGTTCGCGCTGCACACGGCGCCCACGCCCCACGGCGCCATCGGCTATGGCGTCGGCATCAGCAGTTCCAACTCCGACGCGCTGGAGATCGTCTTCAAGGGACGCGGCGGCCACGGCTCGCGCCCGCACACCACCATCGACCCGATCGTGACCGCCGCGCGCTTCGTCACCGACGTGCAGGCCGTGGTGAGCCGCGAGAAAGACCCGGCCGAATTCGGTGTCGTGACCATCGGCGCCATCCAGGGCGGCACCGCCGGCAACATCATTCCCGACACGGTCACGCTGCGCGGCACCATCCGCTCGTACAAGCCGCAGGTGCGCGAGCAGCTGCTGGCCGGCGTGCGCCGCATGGCCATGGCCGCCGCCGCGACGAGCGGTGCGCCCGAACCCGCGGTCAAACTGATGCCGGGCGGAGAAGCGCTGGTCAACGACGAAGCGGTCGTGACGCGCGCAGTCACCGCGCTCAAGCAGGCGCTGGGCGCGGCGCAGGTCGTTCAATCCACAGTGCCCTCGACGGGCAGCGAAGACTTCTCGGCCTTCGTCAACGCCGGTGTGCCGTCGATGTACTTCACGATCGGCGTGCTCGATGCGCGGGACATCGCGGCCTCCGCCCAACCCGGCGGCAAGCCGCTGGCCCGCAACCATTCGCCCTTCTTCGCACCGGTGCCCGAGCCGTCGATCAAAACCGGCGTGCACGCGATGACCGTGGCGGTGCTCAGCGCGCTGGGCAGATAGGGACCAACAGCATCCCCCAAAAATGAAAAACGGCGCCCGAGGGCGCCGTTTGTGCGTTCAGAGAAAGCCCGTCGATCAGTCTTCGACGAAGGCCTCTTCGCGCTTGGACTTCACGGCCGGCAACAGCACGATGATGAGCAGCAGGGCCGCCGCCGCCAGCAGGCTGGCCGAGATCGGACGCGTGACGAACACGCTCCAGTCGCCACGCGACAGCAGCAGCGAACGGCGCAGGTTCTCTTCCATCATCGGGCCCAGGATGAAGCCCAGCAGCAGCGGCGCAGGCTCGCAACCCAGCTTGAAGAAGGTGTAGCCCACCAGACCGAAGATGCCCACCATCCAGATATCGAAGGTGTTGTTGTTGGTCGAGTACACGCCGATCGCGCAGAACAGAACGATCGCCGGGAACAGGAACTTGTAGGGCACCGACAGCAGCTTGATCCACATGCCGATCAGCGGCAGGTTCAGGATGATCAGCATCGCGTTGCCCAGCCACATCGA
The DNA here is from genome assembly GCF_058788795.1 of Variovorax sp. FW301-JW7. Classification (NCBI taxonomy): domain Bacteria; kingdom Pseudomonadati; phylum Pseudomonadota; class Betaproteobacteria; order Burkholderiales; family Comamonadaceae; genus Variovorax; species Variovorax sp. FW301-JW7. The sequence continues at coordinate 54,712 of NZ_JBYTBC010000002.1, read as the reverse complement.
GGCGATCAGGCCCCAGAACAGCTCGGGGTTGCTGGTCATCACCTGCGGGCCCGGCTGGATGTTGTGGATGGTCATCGCACCCACCATCAGCGCCATCACGGCGTTGGGCGGAATGCCCAGCGTCAAGAGCGGAATGAAGGAGGTCTGCGCGCCGGCGTTGTTGGCCGACTCGGGAGCTGCCACGCCGCGGATGTTGCCCTTGCCGAAGGGCACTTCGCCCGGCTTCAGCTTGGTCTTCTTCTCGATCGTGTAGGCCGCGAAAGCCGCCAGCAGTGCACCGCCGCCGGGCAGGATGCCCAGGGCCGAACCCAGCGCCGTGCCGCGCAGCACGGCAGGCACCATGCGCTTGAAGTCTTCCTTGGTCGGGAACAGGCCCGAGACCTTGGCGGTGAACACTTCGCGCTCGTCGTCCGGACGCGAGAGGTTGGCAATGATTTCGCCGTAGCCGAACACGCCCATGGCGATGGCCACGAAGCCGATGCCGTCGGTGAGTTCAGGAATGTCGAAGCTGTAGCGTGCGACACCCGAGTTCACGTCGGTACCGACCAGGCCCATCAGCAGTCCCAGCACGATCATCGCGATCGCCTTGAGCAGCGAACCCGATGCCAGCACCACGGCGCCGATCAGGCCCAGGATCATCAGCGAGAAGTATTCGGCCGGGCCGAACTTGAAGGCCAGCTCGGTCAGCGGCGGCGCGAAGGCGGCAAGAATCAGCGTGCCGACGCAGCCTGCGAAGAACGAGCCCAGGCCGGCCGCAGCGAGCGCCGGACCTGCACGGCCCTTGCGCGCCATCTGGTAGCCGTCGATCACGGTCACCACCGACGACGATTCGCCCGGCAGGTTCACCAGAATCGCGGTGGTCGAGCCACCGTATTGCGCGCCGTAGTAGATACCGGCCAGCATGATCAGCGCCGACACAGGCGGCAGCGCGTACGTGGCGGGCAGCAGCATCGCGATGGTCGCGACCGGGCCGATGCCCGGGAGCACGCCGATCAGCGTGCCCAGAATGCAGCCGACCAGGCAGTACAGCAGGTTCGTGAAGGTAAAGGCAACGCCAAAACCCATCGAGAGGTGTTCAAACAGTTCCATGGTGTGAGCAGCTTTCTTCTCAACCGGTGATGAAGGTCGGCCAGACCTGGATCTGCAGCTTGAGCGCCCAGATGAATGCGACGTAGCTGCCGATGGCCAGGATGGTGGCCAGGATCAGCACGGTCGGCAGCTTGAACTCGTGGCCCGCGAGGCTGGCGATGATCACGAGCGCGTAGATCGCGATGATCATGCCCATGGCCGGCACGCCGATGCTCGGCAGGCCGCCCAGCAGCACGCCGAAGGCGAGGTTGGCGCCCAGGATGAACACCACTTGCTTCCAGGCCCACTTGCCGATCTTTTCGCCGTCGGTCGTTTCAACGGTGAGCCCGCTGAACATGATGCCCAGGCCGATCAGCGCCATCAGGATGCCCAGCATCAGCGGGAAGTAACCCGGACCCATGCGGGCGCCGCTGCCCACGCTGTAGGTGGTGGCGCCCCATGCGAACGCCACGCCCACGACGGTGAACATCAGTCCCGAGAAAAAGTCTTTCTGACTTTTGATTTTCACGAACAGTCTCCTCGAACAATTTCGATGCGGGATTGTCGAGTCAGCCTCCGGTCAGGCTGATGTGGATTCCACTAACCGAAGGACTAGGGATAACCCGAAATGCCTCATGCCTCGCAGGACCCGAGGCAGCTGTTCCTACTCGAGCGGAGGCGTTGCGCTGAGCACTTCCTCGATGGTCGTCACGCCCTCGGCCACGCGCAGTGCGCCGGCCAATCGCAAGGGTCGCATGCCGTCGATCACGGCCTGGCGTCGCAGGCCCGTGAGGTTGGGTTCCTTGGTGACCTGGTCCTTGAACGGCTCGGTCACGCTCAGCAGTTCGTACAAACCCATGCGACCCATGTAGCCGGTCATGCGGCAATCGACACACCCCACCGGCTTGTAGGCGCGCACCGGGCCGGTGATCTGCCACGGCTTGACGATGGCTTCGAGGCTCTCGCGCGTGACCGCGTCGTCGGGCTGCTTGCAATGCGGGCACAGCGTGCGCACCAGGCGCTGCGCGAGCACGCCCAGCATCACGGCGGTGATGAGGTACGAGGGCACGCCCAGTTCCATCATCCGCGTGATGGCGCTGGGTGCGTCGTTGGTGTGCAGCGTGCTGAACACGAGGTGGCCGGTGAGCGCGGCCTGCACCGCCATCTCGGCGGTGGCGAGGTCGCGGATTTCGCCGACCATGATGATGTCCGGGTCCTGCCGCATCAGCGCGCGCAGGCCTTCGGTGAAACCGAAGTCGAGTTGCGGCTGCACCTGCGTCTGGTTGAACGACGGCTCGATCATTTCGATCGGGTCTTCGACCGTGCTCACGTTCACTTCTTCGGTCGCCACGCGCTTGAGCGTGGAGTACAGCGTGGTGGTCTTGCCCGAGCCCGTGGGTCCGGTCACCAGGATGATGCCGTTGGGCCGCGTGACCAACTGTTCCCAGCGCTGCGCGTCGTGCTGCGCGAAGCCCAGCGCGTCGAGGTCCTTCACCGCGGTGTCGGGGTCGAAGATCCGCATCACCATCTTCTCGCCGAAGGCGGTCGGCAAAGTCGACAGGCGCATTTCGACTTCGTCGCCGCGCATGTTGCGGGTCTTGATGCGGCCGTCGAGCGGACGGCGTTTTTCGACCACGTCCATGCGGCCCAGCAACTTGATGCGCGCGACCATCGCATTCATCACGCCCATGGGCATCTGGTAGGCCGGGTGCAGGATGCCGTCGATGCGAAAACGGATCACGCCCTGCTCGCGGCGCGGCTCCAGGTGGATGTCGCTGGCGCGCTGGTCGAAGGCGTACTGCCACAGCCAGTCGACCACCTGCACCACGCTCTGGTCATTCGCGTCGAGCTGCTTGGTGCTCTTGCCCAGCTCGACCAGCTGCTCGAAGCTCGCGCCGCCGGTGTTGCCGCCGGCCTTCTGCGCGGCGCGCACCGACTTGGCGAGCGCAAAGAACTCGGCCGTGTAGCGCTGGATGTCGGCCGGGTTGGCCACCACGCGGCGCACGGTGCGCTTGGACTGGCGCTCGACCTCGGCGATCCAGTCGGTGAGAAAGGGCTCGGCCGTGGCCACCACCACCTCGTTCGGCAGCACCTGCACCGGCAGCACCTTGTGGCGCTCGGCGTAGCCGGCGCTCATGGTGTCGGCCACCTTGCCCACGTCGACCTTGAGCGGATCGATGCGCAGATAAGCCAGGCCGGCGCGGCCGGCGAGCCACTGCGTGAGCGCCTCGAGGTCGAGCGGCTTGCCGTCGGCCTCGCGCGTCATGGCCACGTTGGCCAGGCGCACCAGCGGCGCCTGCCGGCTCTCGGCCTGGGCGCAGCGCGCGATGGTGCGCTTGGCCTCCATCGGCGAGATCACGCCGTCGGTGGCGAGCCATTCGATCAGGCGACGCAGGTCGAGCGGACCTTCGTGGCGGACAGCAGCAGCGGCGGCGGCAGGTACAGCGCTCATGAACCGGGAATCAGGTGGTGAGGGAAAGCGTCATCGGCTTGAACACCCGCAGCCATTTCGGCGCGGGCAGGCCCCAGCGAGTCTGGATGGTTTGGGCGCGCTCGGCAAGCACCTCGCGCTTCGGGCGCGACGCCGTGCGCTGGGCCAGCACCACCGTGTTGCCTTCGCGCGTCGGCTTGAAGGCCCAGACCGCATCGGCACCGAAGGCGGCGGCGATTTTCTCGAGGCTGCGCTCGTAGCTCGACGAGCGGCCGAACAGGTTGACCGTCATGCAGCCGTCTTCGGTGAGCAGCGCGCGGCAGTCGGCATAGAAGTCTTCGCTGTCGAGCACCGGTGCGGCCGCCTCGTGGTCGTACAGGTCGACCTGCAGCGCGTCGACCGTGCCCAGCCATTCGGGCTTGCGGATTTCCTCGGCCGCATCGGCGATCACCACGCGCAGCTTCAGGTCGTCGGCCGGCAGCTTGAACCAGCCGCGGCAGGCCGACACCACCTGCGGGTTCAGCTCGACCGCGGTGGTGCGCATGCGCAGCGTCTTGCGGCTGAACTTGGTGAGCGTGGCCGCGCCCAGGCCCAGCTGCATCGCGTGGCGGTTGCCCACGCCCTTGCTGTCGACGAACAGCAGCCAGGCCATCATGCGCTGCACGTACTCGAGTTCGATCTCGAAGGGTGCGTCGAGCTTCATCGAGCCCTGGACCCATTCGGTGCCCAGGTGCAGGTAGCGGATGTCGCCCCAGTCGGAAAAATTGACTTCGGGGAGGACGAGGGTTTTCTTGTTTGCGGAGGAAGCCATCAGAGAAGGTGGTGGGCAACGAAGACCTCGCGCCAGGCCGCGAGCTTGCGCTCGAAGGACCACGACGCGTTGGCGGGGCTGGTGGATGGCAGCGAATAGACCGGCACGCCGAGGGTGCGCGTGTGACGTGCGTGTTTGAAGCTCTCGCCGCCGTTGTGCGCGATGGCGGCGAGCTTCGGCAGTTGCAGGCCGGCGATGTCGTTCGCCACCGGCGCGCGGATGGCCGAATCGAGGCTGCCCTCGCGCTCGCAGGATGCGTACACGTCCCACACGCCCAGGCCACGGTCGAGCAGCCAGCGGCAGCGCTGCGCGTAGCTGTCTACGCCCGACGGCAAGGGGACTTCGGGCCAGACGGCTTGCAAGATCTTCCAGAACTGGTTTTGGGGGTGTGCATAGTACTGCTGCCGCTCGAGCGACCTGACCCCGGGGAAGCTGCCGAGGACGAGCACAACGGTCTGTGGCGAGACGATGGGCGGCAGGCCGGTGAGCAGGGCGGCGGCGGTGGCGGCATCGGGTGCGGCGGAAGGCTTCATGGGCGGTATCGTGCCACCGCCGCCGCCTGCCCGGCGCCGCTCAGCGCACGAAGTACAGGCCGCTGAACTGCGGCACACAGCGCTCGGGAAAGCCCGGCAGGTACAGCGAGCGCTCGAGCACCGGCCATTGGTCGCGCAGGACGTAGCCGCGCGCCTCGATCTCTTCGACGTAGTGCTTGCGGTTGTAGACGTGCACCGGCGAGAAGCAACCGGCTCCGATGTTCTGCGCCGTGACGTAGTCCTGGCCGTCATGCAGCGGGAGCTTGTTCAGCAGGAGATGGCGGGGCCGCACCGCGCAGTGCCGAAGCAACTCGCCGGGACGCGCGTTCTCGAAATACTGCAGGGAACCGGCGGCGATCCAGATGTCGTCGCCACCGCCCATGGCATGTTCCAGGTCGCCCGTGAAGCTCAGGCCATCGGCCTCGGCCCCGGGACGCTCGGCCATGTCCCGACCGATCGATGCGATGGCCGGCACTTCGACGACGCGCCAGGACAAGCCGCGCGGCATCTCGACATAGCGGCGGTAGGCGTAGAAGTGCACGCCCACCGAGCCGCCGATGTCGAGCACGCGGGTGGCGCCATCCCTGAACGCGCGGTCGAGCCACCACATCACGGGGTAGTCGTAGGGGAACACCTTCTTCGTGCGCACGTCCACGTACTCGGCCGCGAGCGCCGCGTGGTCGAACTCCGGGCTGGCCGGCAGCCAGTCGCGCGCCTGCGCGAAGGAATCGAACACGCCGAAGTAGCTGCCGAAACCGGCCTCGGAAAGAAACTGCTGGCGACGCCAGCGCAGCAGCGCCGGGCGGGTGACCGGCCCCTCGAGGATTTGCCGTACGACTTGCGAGGCGCTGGAGTGAGTCACGTCCTTCTCCATCATTCCGCCGGAAAGCGGAGCCTGTCCAGCGTAGTGTCGTCACCTGACTACGAGCACACCATCCCCTTGCTGCGGGCAGCCATGAAAAAACCCGCCGAAGCGGGTTCTTTCGCGAAGGCCGGAACAGGTCCGGCATCGGGATGGGTGACTTACTTCTTGGCCGCTTCGTTTTCGGCCGTGCCCGGCACCTTCTCGCCGATCGCCTTGCCGGCGCTGCGCATGCCGTCGGCCGTCTTGTGGCCGGCATTCTCGACAGCCTCGCCGGTCTTCACGGCGGCATTCTTGGTGGCGGCGGTCGCCTTCTTGGTGGTGTGCTTGGTGGCCTTCCAGGCCTTCTTGGTGCCGCGCTCGGTGGCGTTGGCTGCCTTCTTGGTGCCGCTCTTGGTGGCATCCCAGGCCTTCTCGGCGCCGCTTTCGGTCGCGTTCACGGCCTTCTTGGTCGTGCTCTTGGTGGCGTCCCAGGCCTTTTCCGTGCCGCGTGCGGTGGCATCGACGGCGTCCTTGCCGGCTTCCTTCACCTTCTCGACCGTGGAAGGCTGGGCCGTAGCGGGCTGCGCCGTGGCGGGCGCCGCGGCGGTTTGCGCGACGGCCGAGACACCGATGGAGGCCAGCGCCAGTGCGAGCGCGACGGGCAGGGTGCGAACAAAAGATGTGGTCATGAAAGACTCCTTTTTTGAGTGAAGTGCGGAGTGACGACAGTGCCACTGGACAACCAACGCCACTTCGAACTTCAAGGATGACAGCAAAACCGGCCCGATGACCTGCGCTGGCGCAAGTCGGGAACTTGACCTACGCGGCAGGCGGACGCCCCTCCGACACGTTCAGCAGACTTTGGAGCTTCGGCAGGGCTGCCACCGCATTGCGCGTGGTGTTTTCAGCCAGCGACGCGATGTCGATGCCCCGCAGCTGCGCCACCACTTCGGCGATGCGCGGCAGCTCGCCGGGCTCGTTGCGGCCCTGCGCCTGGCCCGCCTCGCGCTGCGCCTGCGTGCGGTAGAGCCAGTGCGGCTGGATGTCGGGCGCGTCGGTTTCCATCACCAGTGCGTCCATCGGCAGCGTGGCCGCGAGGCGGCGCAGCTGCAGCGCGCGCTCGAAGGTCACGGCGCCGCCGAAGCCCAGCTTCAGGCCGATCTCGATGCAGGCCTGCGCCTGCTGCTCGCTGCCGTTGAATGCGTGGGCGATGCCCTGCCACGGCCGCCCGCCCGCGGTCTGGCGCAGGTGCTTGAGCACCTTGTCGACCGAGCGCCGCACATGGATGAGCACGGGCAGTCCGTGCTTGCGCGCCAGTTGCAACTGAGTGTGAAAGAAGCGTTCCTGTTTGTCGGCGTCCAGGCCTTCGACGAAGTAGTCGAGCCCGATCTCGCCGACCGCCACCAGGCGCGGGTCGTCGCGCCGCGCATGCAGTTCGGCATCGAGCGTGTGCAGGTCGGCGTCGCTCGCCTGCCCCGTGCACAGCGGGTGGATGCCCAGCGCGTAGGCGTCGCCCTGCGCGTGCGCCAGTTCGCGCACGGTGGCGAAGTTGAAGGCCGCCACCGCCGGAATGACGCACAGCACCACGCCCTGCGCCGCTGCGCGGGCGCGGATGACGGGCATCTCGGCACCGAATTCGGGCGCATCGAGGTGACAGTGGGTATCGACAAACGCAGCCATCGCGCGATGATGCCCGAAGGGATGCACAGGCGCGGAAAGCGTGCTACTGTGAACTCCTTCTCGCGTCTTATTAGCCGGAGGTTCTCCGATGCGCAGGCCCGCTTTCTACAGCCGCTCGCCCCGCACGCTGCCGCCGGCCGCAGAACCGGCGGCCGGGTCGCCGGCGGATGCCGCGGCTGTGGCCGGGGCCGACGCCGTGCCAGCCCCACCACCGCGCGCACGCTGGCAGCCCGGGCGCCGCGCCTTCGCACTGCTCACCGTCACCTGCATCGCCATCGCCGCCGGCGGCGCCTTCTGGGCACCGCGCCACGGCGCCAAGGCACTCACGCAGAAAGACATCGACGCCGCCGTGCTGCGCACGCTGCAGACCAACACCCTGCCCTCACCGGCTGCCAAGGCCGCCGACATCGTGCGGCCCTCGGTGGTTCGCGTGGTCGGCTACGGCCCCGAGAAGGCCACGCCCGAAGCCAGGACCCAGAAGCGCGGCCGCAACATGGCCAAGGGCAAGCCGCCCGAAGCGCCCGCCGACGGCGGCACGCCGGGCGAGGTCGAACGCGGCGTGGGCACGGGCGTGGTGATCGTCGACAAGGGCGTGATCCTCACCAACCTGCACGTGGTCGCCGGCGCCGAGAAGATCAAGGTCACCTTCGCCGACGGCCTGGAGGCCATCGCCGTCATCACCGGCGTGCAGCCCGAGAACGACCTCGCGGTGCTGCAGGCGCAGAAGATTCCCGACGACCTGATCCCCGCCGTGATGCGCTCCACCGCCGACCTGCGCCCCGGCGACCAGGTGGCCGCGGTGGGCTTTCCGTTCGGCATCGGGCCCTCTGTGTCGGCCGGCGTGGTGTCGGGCCTGAAGCGCTCCTTTCGCTCGCCCGAGGGCAAGCAGGAGCTGGGTAACCTGATCCAGTTCGACGCCGCCGCCAACCCCGGCAACTCGGGCGGGCCGCTCATCAACATGGACGGCGAAGTGCTGGGCATCGTCACCGCCATCCTCAACCCGACGCAACAGCGCACCTTCATCGGCATCGCCTTCGCGGTGCCGATCGAGAACGCCGCCTCGGCAGCAGGCTCGCCGCCTTTCTGATTTCTTCGAAAGAAAGCCCTTCGCATGAGCACAGAAAACCCGACCTCGTCGACCTTTGCAACCGCCCCCGCCACCGCCGAGCTGATGGAGCAGATCCTCTATGAGGTGAAGCGCGTGGTCGTGGGGCAGGACCGCTTTCTCGAGCGCGTGATGGTCGCGATGCTCGCGGGCGGGCACCTGCTGGTCGAAGGCGTGCCGGGGCTGGCCAAGACGCTCACCATCAAGACGCTGGCCGACACCGTGCGCGGCCAGTTCAAGCGCATCCAGTTCACGCCGGACCTGGTGCCGGCCGACCTCGTGGGCACGCGCATCTACAACCAGAAGACGGGCGAGTTCAGCACCTCGCTGGGCCCGGTGTTCGCCAACCTGCTGCTGGCCGACGAAATCAACCGCGCGCCGGCCAAGGTGCAGAGCGCGCTGCTCGAAGTGATGCAGGAGCGCCAGGTCACGATCGCCGGCGAGACGCACAAGGTGCCGCGCCCCTTTCTCGTGATGGCCACGCAGAACCCGATCGAGACCGAGGGCACCTACCCGCTGCCCGAGGCGCAGGTCGACCGCTTCATGATGAAGGTCATGGTCGACTACCCGAGCGACGAGGAAGAGTTCGTGATCGTGCAGCGCGTGATCGGCCCGCCCGTCTCGGCCACGCCGGTCGCCACCACCGAACAGCTGGCCGAACTGCAGGCCGAGGCGCGGCGCGTGTACGTCGACCCTTCGCTGATCCAGTACGCCGTGAAGCTGGTGTCGGCCACGCGCACGCCCGAGAAGCACGGCCTGAAGGACCTGCGCCGCTTCATCACCTTCGGCGCCAGCCCGCGCGCCAGCATCAGCCTCACCGAAGGCGCGCGCGCCCTGGCGCTGCTGCGCGGTCGCAGCTACGCGCTGCCCGAAGACATGAGCGCGCTGGTGCCCGACGTGCTGCGCCACCGCGTGACGCTGTCCTACGAAGGCCTGTCCGAAGGGCTCACGCCCGACGGGCTGATCGAGAAGATCATGAAGGCCGTTCCCGCTCCTCCCAAACCTCTGGAACATGAAAAGCTGGTGGCGTAAGGCCCCCGAGGCCGCGAACGACGACCGGCTCGCGATCGAAGCCGGCGGGGCCGAACGCGCGCTGCGCCGGCTCGAATGGACCGTGATCCGCCGCCTCGACGGCCTGCTGCAGGGCGACTACCGCACGCTGATGCGCGGCACCGGCCTCGACCTGGCCGACCTGCGCGAGTACCAGCACCACGACGACGTGCGCCACATCGACTGGAACGTCACCGCGCGGCTGCAGACGCCGCACGTGCGCGTGTTCACCGAAGACCGCGAGATGGCCGCGTGGTTCGTGCTCGACCTGAGCCGCTCGGTCGATTTCGGCTCGGGCCTGAAGGCCAAGCGCGAGATCTCGGCCGGCTTCGTCGGCGTGCTCGCGCGGCTGCTCACACGGCACGGCAACCGGGTCGGCGCGCTGGTCTACGGCCGCGACCTCGAGGCCGTGATTCCGCCGCGCACCGGCCGCCGCCATGTGCTGCACCTGCTGCACGCCATGGAAAAGCGCGCCCACCAGGCCGAGGCCGCGCCCGCGCAGAAGGGCATGACGCGCCTGGCCGACCTGCTGACCTCCGCCGCCGCGCTCATGCCGCGCCGCTCCACCGTGTTCGTGGTGTCCGACTTTCTCAGCGAGCCCGGCTGGGAGCGCCCGCTGGGCCAGCTGGTGCAGCGGCACGAAGTGATTGCCGTGCGCCTGTTCGATCCGCTCGAGCTCGAGCTGCCCGACCTCGGCCTGGTGCCGCTGCGCGACGCCGAGACCGGCGAGCAGCTGTGGGTCGACACCCATGACGCGGGGTTCCGCAAACGCTTCGCGCGGCTGGCCGCCGAGCGCGAGACCACCCTGCGCGAGTCGCTGGCCCGGGCCGGCGTCGACGCCCTCGAACTCTCGACCAACGACGATCTGGTCGAAGCCATCGTGCGATTCGCGGACCTGCGCAAGCGCCGGGTCCGCGGCGTCGCAGCGGGTGGCGGGAAGGCGGTGGTGGCGGCATGACATTCCTCTGGCCTCAATTCCTCTGGCTGCTGGCGGCCTTGCCGCTGCTGGTGCTGCTGTATGTCTGGCTGATCCGCCGCAAGAAGAAGATGGCGGTGCGCTACGCCAGCCTGTCGATCGTGCGCGAGGCCATGGGCCCGGGCCAGAGCCTGCGGCGCCACATTCCGCCGCTGCTGTTCCTGGTGGCCATGGCCGCGATGCTCGTGGCGGCGGCGCGGCCGATGGCGGTGGTGGTGCTGCCCTCGAACCAGCAGACCATCATCCTGGCGATGGACGTGTCGGGCAGCATGCGCGCGGCCGATGTGCTGCCCAACCGGCTGGTGGCGGCGCAGGAGGCGGCCAAGAGTTTCATCAAAGACCTGCCGCGCCACGTGAAGGTGGGCATCGTCGCCTTCGCGGGCAGCGCGCAGGTGGCGCAGTTGCCCACCACCAGCCACGACGACCTTGTCACGGCCATCGACAGCTTCCAGCTGCAGCGCGCCACGGCCACGGGCAACGCCATCGTGGTGTCGCTCGCCACGCTGTTCCCCGACGCGGGCATCGACATCTCGCAGTTCAGCGCGCCCAGCCGCCAGCGCGGCATCCCGATCGACCAGAACGAGAAGCAGCTGAAAGAGTTCACGCCCGTGGCGCCCGGCTCGTTCACCTCGGCCGCGATCATCATGCTGACCGACGGCCAACGCACCACCGGCGTCGACCCGCTGGACGCCGCCAAGGCCGCGGCCGACCGCGGCGTGCGCATCTACACGGTGGGCGTGGGCACGGTCGACGGCGAGACCATCGGCTTCGAAGGCTGGTCGATGCGCGTGCGGCTCGACGAAGAAACCCTCAAGGCCATCGCGAACAAGACCAGCGCCGAGTACTTCTACGCCGGCACCGCGAGCGACCTGAAGAAGGTCTACGAAACGCTGAGCTCCAGGCTCACGGTCGAGAAGAAGGAAACCGAGATCTCCGCGCTGTTCGCGCTGGGCGCGGCGGTGCTCACGCTGCTGTCGGCGGGGCTGTCGCTGCTCTGGTTCAACCGGATTCTTTAGCGCGCGAAGCGCGAGGCTGGGGCGCTGCCTCGAGGCCGGCGAGCACCTCGCGCAGGATTTCTTCCGACAACGCCTCGTCGTCCACCGCGCGGGCCATCACCACGCCGCCGTACATCGATGCCAGCGTGCGGATCGCATCGCCCCGTGCATTCTTTTTCGCGCGCCATGGAAAGTGGCGGGTGAAGCGGTCGATGACGAGTTTCAGGTACGCCGTCAACGACGCATTCACGCCTTCGCCGTTGCCCGCCTGGCCGGCGAACGCCGCCACCAGGCAGCCCTCGGCACGCGCGTCGCGGTGCTCGTGGCTCAGGTAGGCCTGCACGTAGGCGCGCATGCCTTCGGGCGTTTCGCCGGCCGTATCCAGGTCGGCGAGCGCGGACACCGCGGAGTGCGTGATGCACTCGGCCATCAGCGCCTCCTTCGAATCGAAGTGGTTGTAGAAGGGCCCGTGCGTGAGGCCGGTGGCTTTCATGACCTCGCTCACGCTCACGCCGAAGCCGCGCTCCTTGAACAGGCGCGACGCTTCCTCGAGGATCTTCTGGTGCTTTTCGGCGGTTTCTGCTGCGGGGTAGCGCATGTGACCTCTTTCTGTTGCGGGGTACTTCGATCCCCCGTTTGACGCTATTCATGATAGTCGTCATGCTTCGCCACCTCAAACATGATGATCATCATGCTTGCAGTGCAAACGGCTTTTCCGACCCATCCCTACCCTTTTGAACGGATTCGAAATGAGCGATCGAGCAACCCCCGGCACCGCCGTCGTCACCGGCGCCTCGGCCGGCCTCGGCAAGATCTATGCGGACCGCCTGGCCCGCCGCGGCCACGACCTGCTGCTGGTGGCGCGGCGCGCCGAGCTGCTGGAAGCAGTCGCGGCCGAGCTGCGCGCCCGGTACGGCGTGAAGGTGCAGACGCTGGCCGCCGACCTGGCCAGCGACAGCGACCTCGAACGCGTGGCCCAGGCCGTGGCCGCCGACCCGTCGGTCACGCTGCTGGTCAACAACGCCGGGATTTCCACGCTCGCGCCCGTGGCGCAGACCACGCCCGCGCAGTTGCAAAGCATGCTCGACGTGAACATCAACGCGCTCGCGCACCTGAGCCGCGCCGCGCTGACCGCCTTCACCTCGCGCAACCGCGGCACGCTGGTGAACGTCGGCTCGGTGCTGGGCTTCCACACGCTGCCGATCAGCAGCATCTACAGCGGCACCAAGGCCTTCGTGGTCGCGTTCACGCGCGGACTGCAGGACGAAGTGGCGGGCACCGGCGTGAAGGTGCAGCTGGTGCTGCCGGCGGCCACGGCCACCGACATCTGGGAGCTGTCGGGCGTGCCGATGTCGACGCTGGCCGAAGGCACGATCATGGCCGCCGAAGACTGCGTGGATGCCGCACTGGCCGGGCTCGACCTGGGAGAGCCGATCACCCTGCCCTCGGTGAACGAGGCCAAGCTGCTCGCGGCGTTCACCGAGGCGGGCGCCACCCTGTTCGGTGCGTCGCAGACCGGCAAGCCGGCCACGCGCTACCTGGCAGCAGCCTGATCGGCTCCGGCGGGGGTCGCCGCGGGGTCCGGCAGCTTCACCGCCCCCACGCCGCCCAGGAACAGGTCGGCCACGATCGGCGCGATGGCCGCGTGGTCGAGCCGGCCGCCGGGCTTCATCCAGGTGAACATCCAGTTGATCATGCCGAACAGCAGCATGGTCAGCGGCTTGGCGAGCTCGTCGCTCGGCGCGCCGGGCCTCAGCGCCGACACGGCGCGCGCAAAGCCGGCGACCACGGCGCGCTCCTGGTCGAGCACGCGCTCGCGGTCTTCGTCCTCGAGAAAGCGCACGTCGTCGGTGAGCACGCGGTGCGCGTCCTGCGCGCCGGCGTACTCCTCGACGATGCGGTAGATGAAGCGGCGCAGGCGCTCCTCGTCGGTGGACGGCTGGGCCTCTTCCTCGGCCACCAACGCCGCCAGCTTCGAGACGTGCGTCTCGGCGATGCTGATGAGCAGGCTGCTCTTGTCCTTGTAGTAGTGGTAGAGCGTGGCCTTCGACAGGTTGCAGGCCTCGGCGACCTGGTTCATCGAGGTCGCGGGGTAGCCGCGGCGGGCGAACAGCTGGGCGGCCTGCGCGAGGATCAGTTCACGCTGGTCGTCGTAGGTGGCGGATCTTCCACGCGGCATCGGGTCTTCTTCCTGGGTTGTCTGTCGGTTGCTGGGTTGCAGCAGTCGCGATCTTGCATGAAGCCGCAGGGCTATCCGCGGCGGGTGGCGATCAGGGATTTCACGTCGGTGGCGGGCAGGCGCGGCCTGTCTCTTTCCACCTCGGCGAGCGGCGCCACCTCGTGCAGGCTGGCCAGGCTGCGCACCGTCAGCGCCTGGTAGGTCTGCGTGCCCTCGAGCTTCCAGGCGATCTCTTCGTCGCTGAGTTCGCGCCGCACCTTGGCCGGGATGCCCGCCGCGAGCGAACGCGCGGGCACCTTCATGCCGGCGGGCACGAAGGCGCAGGCCGCGACGATGGCCTTCTCGCCCACCTCGGCCTCGTCCATCACCACCGCGTTCATGCCCACCAGCGCATCGCGCCGCACGATGCAGCTGTGCAGGATCGCGCCGTGGCCGATGTGGCCGTTGACCTCCACCACCGTGTCGTTGTCGGGAAAGCCGTGGATGCAGCAGTGGTCCTGCACGTTGGCGCCCTCCTGCAAGACGATGCGGCCGAAGTCGCCGCGCAGGCTGGCGCAGGGGCCGACGTAGCAGTTGGGGCCGACGATCACGTCGCCGATCAGCACGGCCGTGGGATGCACGTAGGCGCTCGGGTCGACGACAGGAATCACGCCGTCGATGGAATAGCTGGGCATTCGGTCTCCTTGTTTTTTGCGAGTCTCAGGGTTTGCCCTGAATGCACCCCGCTTGTGCCGGAATCGAGGTCGATCCTAAAATCAACCGAACGGTCGGTCAATAGTGTTTGCCTGCCGATACGGCCCCACAAAGGATGAAAGAGACACGCATGACTGAGCCTTTGGTACTCATCAGCGACAGCGGCGCCGTCCGCACGCTGAGCCTGAACCGCCCCGCGGCGCTCAACAGCTTCACGACCGGGTTGCATGCCGAGTTGCTGGCCGCGCTCGAAGCCGCTGCCGCCGACAGCAGCGTGCGCTGCGTGGTGCTCACCGGCGCCGGCCGCGCCTTCTGCGCGGGGCAGGACCTGGCCGACCCGTCGGTCGCACCCGACCCCACGCCGGGCGCCGCGCCCAAGGACCTGGGCCACGTCATCTCTGCTTATTACGGCCCGCTGGTCGCACGCCTGCGCTCGATGCCGGTGCCGGTGGTTGCCGCCGTCAACGGCGTGGCGGCCGGCGCGGGCGCCAACCTAGCGCTGTGCTGCGACCTCGTCGTGGCCGGCCGCTCGGCCAGCTTCATCCAGGCCTTCACCAAGATCGGCCTCGTGCCCGACACCGGCGGCACCTGGCTGCTGCCGCGCCTCGTGGGCCCGGCGCGCGCGCTGGGCATCGCGATGCTGGGCGACAAGCTCCCGGCCGAAGACGCCGCGCGCATCGGCCTCATCTGGCAGTGCGTGGACGACGCGGCCTTGGCCGACACCGCCGCCGCGCTGGCGGCGCGCCTGGCCGGCATGCCCACGCGCGCACTCGTTGCCACCCGCGAAGCGATGGCCGCCGCGCAAAACCTCGACCTGGGCGCGGCACTTGCCGAAGAAGCGCGCATCCAACGCGAGATGGGCAACGCCGACGACTACCGCGAAGGTGTCGAGGCTTTCCGCGCCAAGCGCGCCCCGGTGTTCAAGGACCGCTGAGATGACCGACGCTTCCCGCACCCCGCAACAGACCGCCGAGTTCGTGCGCGACGGCATGTTCGCGAACGACAACGCCAGCAAGGGCCTGGGCATGCGCATCGTGGAGGTCGGCCCCGGCCAGGCCACGCTCGAGATGCGCGTGCGCCCCGACATGCTCAACGGCCACGCCATCTGCCACGGCGGCTTCATGGCCACGCTGGCCGATTCCACCTTCGCCTTCGCCTGCAACTCGTACAACGAGCTGACCGTGGCCTCGGGCTTCGCCATCGACTTCCTCGCGCCGGCGCGCGAGGGCGACGTGCTCACCGCGCGCTGCTTCGAAGTCTCCAAGGCCGGGCGCACCGGCGTGTACGACACCGAAATCACCAACCAGCGCGGCGAGCGCATCGCGATGTTCCGCGGTCGCTCCTACACCGCCAAGGGCCGGCCGGCCGTCCCGGCCGCTTGAGGAGACACCCCACCATGACCGTGAAACGCCCCGCCCCCGGCGACCTCGACCCGATCGAAACCGCCAGCCGCGACGAGATCGCCGCCCTGCAGCTCACGCGCCTGCGCGCCACGCTGCGCAACGCCTACGACCACGTGCCGCACTACCGCCAGGCCTTCGATGCCAAGGGCGTGCACCCCGACGACCTGAAATCGCTGGCCGACCTGTCGAAATTCCCGTTCACGGTGAAGACCGACCTGCGCGACAACTACCCCTTCGGCATGTTCGCCGTGCCGCGCACGCAGGTGGCGCGCATCCACGCGTCATCGGGCACCACCGGCAAGCCGACCGTGGTGGGCTACACCAAGAACGATATCGACACCTGGGCCGACCTGGTCGCGCGCTCGATCCGCGCGGCGGGCGGACGGCCCGGCGACATGATCCACGTCGCCTACGGCTACGGCCTCTTCACCGGCGGCCTGGGCGCGCACTACGGCGCCGAGCGCGCGGGCTGCACCGTCATCCCGATGTCGGGCGGCCAGACCGAGAAGCAGGTCCAGCTCATCCAGGACTTCAAGCCCGACATCATCATGGTCACGCCCAGCTACATGCAGGTGATCATCGAGCAGTTCGAGCGCCAGGGCCTCGACGCGAAAGACAGCTCGCTCAAGGTCGGCATCTTCGGCGCCGAGCCGTGGACCGAAGCCATGCGCCGCGACATCGAGACCCGCGCCGGCATCGACGCCGTCGACATCTACGGCCTCTCCGAAGTGATGGGCCCGGGCGTGGCCAGCGAATGCGTCGAGAGCAAGGACGGCCCGGTGATCTGGGAAGACCACTTCTATCCCGAGATCATCGACCCCGAGACCGGCGAGCTGAAGGCCGACGGCGAAGAAGGCGAACTGGTCTTCACCTCGCTGAGCAAGGAGGCCATGCCCATCGTGCGCTACCGCACGCGCGACCTCACGCGCCTGTTGCCGCCCACCTCGCGGTCGTTCCGCCGCATGGGCAAGATCGTCGGGCGCAGCGACGACATGATGATCATCCGCGGCGTGAACGTCTTCCCCACGCAGGTGGAAGAGATCGTGCTCGCGCACAGCGCCCTCACCGGCCTGTACCAGGTGCGCGTGAGCCGCGAAGGCCTGCTCGACCAGGTCGAGGTGCACTGCGAACTCACGCCGCACGAAGCCGCCGCGGCCGACCGCAACGCGATTTCCGAGTGGGTGCAGCACCGCGTGAAGACGCTCATCGGCATCTCCACCCGCGTGGTCGTGCACGGCCCCGACGAAATGGAACGCACGCAGACCGGCAAGGCCCGGCGCGTCGTCGACACGCGCCCGCGCTGAGCGCCCGCGCCCCCACACACCGCACCGAAAGGACACGCACATGTACACCCAGGCCATGGACACGATGGGCAAGGACGCAGGCGACGGCAAGCAGAAGGCCGTGCGCTCCGCCGACGAGCTGCGTCTCGAGGAACGCTTCGACGCGCGCATCGACGCGGGCGACTTCATCGAGGCGAAAGACTGGATGCCCGAGCACTACCGCAAGACGCTGGTGCGCCAGATCAGCCAGCACGCGCATTCCGAAATCGTCGGCATGCTGCCCGAGGGCAACTGGATCAGCCGCGCGCCCACGCTCAAGCGCAAGGCCATCCTCTTGGCCAAGGTGCAGGACGAAGGCGGCCACGGCCTGTACCTGTACGCCGCCGCCGAAACGCTGGGCACCTCGCGCGACCAGATGTTCGACGCGCTGCACACGGGCAAGGCCAAGTACAGCTCGATCTTCAACTACCCCACGCTCAGCTGGGCCGACATGGGCACCATCGGCTGGCTGGTCGACGGCGCGGCCATCATGAACCAGGTGCCGATCTGCCGCTGCTCGTACGCACCGTATGCGCGCGCCATGATCCGCATCTGCCGCGAAGAGAGCTTTCACCAGCGCCAGGGCTACGAGTCGCTGCTGACCATGATGACCCACGGCACCGAGGCGCAAAAAGCCATGGTGCAGGACGCCGTCAACCGCTGGTGGTGGCCCTCGATCATGATGTTCGGCCCGCCGGACGACCAGTCGCCCAACTCGGCGCAGTCGATGCGCTGGGGCATCAAGCGCTTCAGCAACGACGAGCTGCGCCAGAAGTTCATCGACGCCACCGTCGAGCAGGCCGCGATCCTCGGCGTGACGCTGCCCGACCCCGACCTGAAGTGGAACGAAGAACGCCAGGCGCACGACTTCGGCGTCATCGACTGGAGCGAATTCTGGCGCGTGATCGCCGGCGACGGTCCCTGCAACCGCGAACGCCTGCAGGCCCGCGTGGACGCCTGGGACGACGGCGCCTGGGTGCGCGAAGCCGCAATGGCCCACGCCAACAAACAACCTTTGAAGGAAGCAGCATGAGCACCGAAATGAAGCAAGAGTGGCCCCTGTGGGAAGTGTTCGTGCGCAGCAAGGCCGGCCTGGACCACAAGCACTGCGGCAGCCTGCACGCGGTCGATCCGAAGATGGCGATCCAGATGGCGCGCGACGTCTACACCCGCCGCCAGGAAGGCAGCAGCATCTGGGTGGTGCGCTCCGACCAGATCGTGGCCAGCGACCCGGGCGACAAGGACATGTTCTTCGACCCGGCCGAAGACAAGGTGTACCGCCACCCCACCTTCTACGCACTGCCCAAGTCCGTGGACCACATGTGAGCCAGGAACGGCACGCCATGCAAGCCTCGATCGAACTGAACCGCACGCCCGCCGTGCACTACCTGCTGCGCATCGGCGACACCTGCCTGGTGCTCGCGCAGCGCCTGGGCGAATGGTGCGGCCACGCACCGGTGCTCGAAGAAGACATCGCGATGGCCAACATCGCGCTCGACCTCGTCGGCCAGGCCCGCGCGGTGCTCACGCACGCCGGCCAGCTCGAAGGCGCCGGCCGCGCGCACGACGAAGACCAGCTCGCCTACCTGCGCGACGAGCGCGACTACTTCAACCTCACGCTGGTCGAGCTGCCGCGCGGCGACTTCGCCTTTGCCGTGCTGCGCAACACCATGGTCGCCACGCTGCTCAAGCTGCTGTGGCAACGCCTGGCCGCGTCGAGCGACGCCGAAGTGGCCGCCATCGCCGGCAAGGCGCTGAAGGAAGCGCGCTACCACCAGCAGCACTCGGCCGACTGGGTCGTGCGCCTGGGCGACGGCACCGACGAATCGCGCCGCCGCACCGAGAAGGCGCTCAAGCAGCTGTGGCTCTACGTGCCCGAGCTGTTCGACAGCGACGACGTCGATGCGCAGGCCAGCGCCAGCGGCCTCGGCCCGGCCTGGAGCGAACTGCGCGAACCGTGGCTGGCCGAGATGCAGCAGGTGCTCGACGCCGCCGGCCTCACCATGCCGAAGGAAGCCGCCTTCCGCAGCACCGGCAAGCACGGCGTGCACAGCGAGCACATGGGCTACATCCTGGCCGAGATGCAGCACCTGCAGCGCAGCTTCCCCGGGGGCGTGTGGTGACGAACGCACTGGCGTCGCGTGTCGATGCGGCGTGGGCCGTGCTGCACACCGTGCCCGACCCCGAGGTGCCGGCCGTGTCGGTCTGCGACCTGGGCATCGTGCGCGAGGTGATCGAGCACGACGACGGGCTGGAGATCGTGCTCACGCCGACCTACTCGGGCTGCCCCGCGACCGAAGCCATCGAGCACGACGTGCTGGCCGCCATCGAGCACGCGGGCCTGGGCCGCGCGCGCGCCACGCTGCGCCGCGCGCCCGCCTGGACCAGCGACTGGATCAGCGACGAAGGCCGCGACAAGCTCAAGGCCTACGGCATCGCCCCGCCCGCGCACCTCACGCCCGAGCAGGCCTCCAACACCGCCGTGCCGATCAAGCTGTTCGGCCGCATGGCCGGCGAGCGCATCGCCTGCCCGCGCTGCGCCAGCGAGCGCACCGAGCGCCTGTCGGCCTTCGGCTCCACGGCGTGCAAGGCCCTGTACCGCTGCATGGCCTGCCGCGAACCTTTCGAACATTTCAAGCCTATCTGAGGCACGCCCACGATGAGCACCCTCTTCCACCCCCTGCGCGTGAAGGCCATCGAGCCCGACACGCACGAGGCCGTCATCGTCTCGTTCGAGGTGCCGCCCGCGCTGCGCGAAGTCTTCGGCTTCACGCAGGGCCAGTACCTCACGCTGCGCCATGACATCGACGGCCAGGACCTGCGCCGTTCCTATTCGATCTGCGCCGGCATCGACGACGGCGAGTTGCGCGTCGGCGTGCGCAAGGTGCGCGGCGGCGTGTTCTCCAACTGGATCAACGCCCACCTGCAACCCGGCGACAGCCTGCAGGTGATGGCGCCGCAAGGCCGCTTCTTCGTGCCCATCGAGCCCGAGGCCGCGCGCCACCACGTGGGCATCGCGGGCGGCAGCGGCATCACGCCGATCCTGTCGATCATGAAGACCGTGCTGGCGCGCGAGCCCCAAAGCCGCTTCACGCTGATCTACGGCAACCGCCAGCTGCAGTCCACGATGTTCAAGGAAGAGATCGAGGACCTGAAGAACCGCTACATGACGCGCCTCGTGCTGCAGCACGTGTTCTCCGACGAGCACACCGATTCGCCGCTGGGCTTCGGCGTGATGAACCGCGAGAAGATCGGCGAGTTCCTGGCCTCGGTGGTGCCCGCCGCGCAGATCGACCACGTGTACGTGTGCGGCCCGTTCCAGATGAACGACGAGGCCGAGGCCGCGCTGCTCGCCGCGGGCGTGCCCGAAGACCGCATTCACATCGAGCGCTTCGGCGTCGCGCTGCCCTCGGCCACCTCGGCCAACCAGGTCGGCGCGGTGGTGCACGAGGCGCAGCCGGGCGACGCCAAGCAGGCGCGCGTGACCATCGTGCGCGACGGCCTGCAGCGCGAGATCACCTACACCGAGGGCCAGCCCAGCATCCTCGATGCGGCGTCGGCGGCCGGGCTCGAGGTGCCGTTCTCGTGCACCTCGGGCGTGTGCGGCACCTGCCGCGCGAAGTGCGTGGACGGGGAAGTCCGCATGGAAAGAAACTTCGCACTCGACAAGAATGAGGTGGCCGCGGGATTCGTGCTGACCTGCCAGGCCCACCCCCTGACCGAACGCGTCACGCTGTCCTTCGACGAGCGCTGAACGCACGGCTTTTTCCTCGGCCTTTCCCCTTTCAACCCGGAGACAAACCAACCATGAAATTCTTCAAGCCCCTGCTGATCGCCGCCCTGTGCGCCACGGCCCTCTCGGCCTGGGCCGACGTCAACGTCGGCGTGACCATCTCGGCCACCGGGCCGGCGGCGTCGCTCGGCATTCCCGAGAAGAACACCATCGCGCTGATGCCCAAGACGATCGGCGGGCAGAAGATCAACTACATCGTGCTGGACGATGCCTCCGACACCACGGCCGCCGTGAACAACACGCGCAAGCTGATCGCCGAGAACAAGGTCGACGTGATCCTGGGCTCGACCACCACGCCGGCCTCGCTCGCGATGATCGACGTGGCCAGCGAGGCGCAGACGCCGATGATCTCGGTGGCCGCCTCGGCCCGCATCATCGAGCCGATGGACGCCAAGAAGAAGTGGGTCTTCAAGACGCCGCAGAACGACATCATGATGTCGCTGGCCATCGCCGAGCACATGGCCGCCAACGGCGTGAAGACGGT
This sequence comes from Variovorax sp. FW301-JW7, assembly GCF_058788795.1. NCBI lineage: Bacteria > Pseudomonadati > Pseudomonadota > Betaproteobacteria > Burkholderiales > Comamonadaceae > Variovorax > Variovorax sp. FW301-JW7. The sequence goes on along the minus strand of NZ_JBYTBC010000002.1, from coordinate 33,345 downwards.
CGGCTTCATCGGCTTCTCCGACGCGTACGGCGAAGGCTGGTCGCAGGAGTTCGCCAAAGCCGCCGACCTGAAGAAGATCAAGATCGTGGCCAACGAACGCTATGCGCGCTCCGACACCTCGGTCACCGGCCAGGCGCTGAAGCTCATGTCGGCCAAGCCCGACGCGGTGCTGGTCGCCGGCTCCGGCACGCCGGCCGCGCTGCCGCAGAAGACGCTCAAGGAGCGCGGCTACACCGGCAAGATGTACCAGACGCACGGCGTGGCCAACGCCGACTTCCTGCGCGTGGGCGGCAAGGACGTGGACGGCACCTTCCTGCCGGCCGGCCCGGTGCTCGTGGCCGACCAGCTGCCCGCCAGCAACCCGGTGAAGAAGTCTGCGCTCGCCTACGTCGCCGCCTATGAAGCCGCCTACGGCAAGGGCACGGTCTCGACCTTCGGCGCCCACGCCTGGGACGCGGGCCTCCTGATGAGCTCGGCCGTGCCGGTCGCGCTGAAGAAGGCCCAGCCGGGCACGCCCGAGTTCCGCGCCGCGCTGCGCGACGCGCTCGAGCAGACCAAGGACGTGTCGGGCGCGCACGGCGTGTTCAACATGACGGCGGCCGATCACCTGGGTCTGGACCAGCGTGCCCGCGTGATGGTGAAGATCGAAAACGGCGCCTGGAAATTCCAGCCCTGAACGTTCTCTGACTTGCTCCCTCCCCCGCTGGGGGAGGGCCGGGGTGGGGGCACGACGGCTTTGAATGCCGCGCAGCCTTGAACGCAGTGGCTGCCCCCATCCCAACCTTCCCCCAGAGGGGGAAGGCGTCATACGGACACTGATTCGACACACGGGCCCCGCCCGAAGGTTTTCATATGGACTTGCAGATTGCCCTGTTGCTGGGGCAGGACGGCATCGTGAACGGCGCGGTCTACGGACTGATGGCGCTCGCGCTGGTGCTGGTGTTTTCGGTCACGCGCGTGATCTTCATTCCGCAGGGCGAGTTCGTCGCCTTCGGCGCGCTCTCGATGGCGGCGCTGCAGGGCGGGCGCACGCCGGCCACGCTGTGGCTGCTGGTGGCGCTGGGCGTCATGGCGCTGGCCGTGGAGGTGTGGCGCTGGAAGCGCGGCGCGACCATCGACTGGCGCTCGGCCTTCACCTGGTGCGTGGCCTTCCCGGCGATCGCCGCGGTGCTGGTGCTGGGCCTCAAGCCCACGTCGATGACCATGCAGGCGGTGACCACGCTGGTGCTGATCGCGCCGCTGGGCCCACTGCTCTATCGCCTGGCCTATCGCCCGCTGGCCGACGCCACGGTGCTGATGCTGCTGATCGTCTCGGTCGCGCTGCACGGCGTGCTGGTCGGCCTGGGCCTGTTCTTCTTCGGTGCCGAAGGTTCGCGCACCACGCCGTTCTCGGACGTGCGCTTCGACATCGGCGGCATCCCCGTGAGCGGCCAGTCGCTCGTGGTGGTGGGCGTCACGCTGCTCTTGGTGATCGCCATGTTCTGGTTCTTCGGCCGCTCCATGGTCGGCAAGGCGCTGCGCGCCACGGCCATCAACCGCGTGGGTGCGCGGCTCTCGGGCATTCCCACCGAGCTGTCCGGCGACCTGAGCTTTGCGCTCGCGGCGCTCATCGGCGCGGTGTCGGGCCTGCTGATCGCCCCGATCACCACGGTCTACTACGACACCGGCTTTCTCATCGGCCTGAAGGGCTTCGTGGCCGCCATCGTCGGCGGGCTCGCGAGCTACCCGCTGGCGCTCGCGGGCGCGCTGCTGGTCGGCCTGCTGGAGGCTTTCTCTTCATTCTGGGCCAGCGCCTACAAGGAAGTGCTGGTGTTCACGTTGATCATTCCGGTGCTGTGGTGGCGTTCGCTGCGCAGCCATCATGTGGAGGACGAGGAATGAGCGCGCCGTCGACTTCATCTTCGACCGCCACCGCCGCGCACGCGGGCCGTCCGCTGGTCACGCCGCGCACGCTCACGCTGGTGTGCATCGTGGCGCTCGCGTTGGCCTGGGGCTGGCTGCCCGACTTCACGGTCGCGGTGCTCAGCAACATCGGCCTGTACGCGCTGGTGGCCGCCGGGCTGGTCATGCTGACCGGCGTGGGCGGCATGACCTCCTTCGGCCAGGCCGCGTTCGTCGGCATGGGCGCCTATGCCACCGCGTGGATCTGCACCTCGCCCACGGCCGCGGGCTGGCTGGGCGGCATGGCCGGTTCGGCGCTGGTGCCGTGGCTGGGCCTGCTGCTCGGGCTGGTGCTGACCTTCGCGCTGGCCTGGGCGCTCGGCGCAGTCACGCTCAAGCTGTCGGGCCACTACCTGCCGCTGTGCACCATCGCCTGGGGCCTGAGCCTGTACTTCCTGCTCGGCAACATGGAGTTCCTGGGCGGCCAGACCGGCATCACGGGCGTGCCGCCGCTGGTGGTGGCGGGCATCTCGCTGGCCTCGCCGCGCGCGCTCGGCGTGGTGATCTGGGCCGTGCTGCTGCTGGCGCTGTGGGCGCTGCACAACCTGCTCGACTCGCGCGAAGGCCGCGCCATCCGCGCGCTCAAGGGCGGCCGGCTCATGGCCGAGTCGATGGGCGTGGACACGGCACGCCACCGCATCAAGCTGTTCGTGCTGGCCGCGCTGCTGGCGGCCGTGTCGGGCTGGCTCTACGCGCACATGCAGCGCTTCGTGAACCCGACGCCGTTCAACCTGAACATCGGCATCGAGATGCTGTTCATGGCGGTGGTCGGCGGCGCGGGCCACCTGTGGGGCGCGGTGCTCGGCGCCACGCTGATCACGCTGCTGAAGGAGAAGCTGCAGGACATCCTGCCCGCGCTGCTGGGCACCAGCGGCAACTTCGAAGTGGTGGTGTTCGGCCTGCTGATGCTGTTCGTGCTGCAGCGCTTTGCCGACGGCCTGTGGCCCACGCTGGCGCGGCTCGTGAGCCGCTGGGTGCGGCCGGTCGCCAAGGCGCCCGCCGCCAACGCAGCCGCACCGGCGGCGCAGCTCGCGCAGCGCGTGCTGCCGGCGGCAGGCACGATGCTGTTGCAGGCCGACGCGGTCAGCAAGCGCTTCGGCGGCCTCATCGCCAACAACGACATCTCGATGACGCTGAAGGCCGGCGAGATCCACGCGCTGATCGGACCGAACGGCGCGGGCAAGAGCACCTTCTTCAACATGATCTCGGGCGTGGACGACCCCAGCTCGGGTGAAGTGCGGCTCGAAGGCGACGCCATGTCGGGCCGCCCCTCGCGCGCCTTTGCGGCGCGCGGCCTGGGCCGCACCTTCCAGCACGTGCGCCTGCTGGGCCAGCGCAGCGTGGTCGAGAACGTGGCGCTCGGCGCGCACCTGCGCGCCAGGCGCGGCTGGCTCGCGGCGATGCTGCGGCTGGACCGCGCCGAAGAGGCCGCGCTGATGGCCGAAGCCCGCAAGCAGATCGAGCGTTGCGGCCTCGGCGCGCACGCCGACACGCCGGCCGCCTCGCTCTCGCTGGGACAGCAGCGCGTGGTCGAGATCGCCCGCGCGCTCGCCGGCCAGCCGTCGGTGCTGCTGCTGGACGAACCTGCCGCCGGCCTGCGCCACCTGGAAAAGCGCGCACTCTCCGAGCTGCTGGGCCAGCTGCGCGCCGAAGGCCTGGGCATCCTCGTGGTGGAGCACGACATGGAGTTCGTGATGAACCTCGCCGACCGCATCACCGTGCTGGAGTTCGGCACCGTGATCGCCACCGGGACGCCGGCCGAAGTGCAGGCCAACCCGCGCGTGCTCGAGGCCTACCTGGGCGGCGCCGACGACGAACTGCTGGAAGACGCCCGATGAGCCACCCCATTCTTCAACTGGAAGACTTCTGCGTCGCCTACCGCACCGTCGAGGCGGTGCACAGCGTGCGCCTGCACGTGAACGAGGGCGAGATCGTCACCGTGATCGGCCCCAACGGCGCCGGCAAGACCACGCTGCTGTGCGCGGCCATGGGCCTGCTCCAGTCGAGCGGCAAGCTGTCGCTCGACGGCGAGCGCATCGCGCGCCCCGGCGTCGAGACCATGGTGGCGCGCGGCGTGGCGCTGGTGCCCGAGCGGCGCGAGCTGTTCGGCGAGATGTCGGTCGAAGACAACCTGCTGCTCGGCGGCTTCTATCAATGGCGCAAGGGCCAGCGCGACCAGCGCGCGCGCATGGACGAGATCTTCGAGATCTTTCCGCGCCTGAAGGAACGCCGTCCGCAGATGGCCTCCACGCTCTCGGGCGGCGAGCGCCAGATGCTGGCCATCGGCCGCGCACTGATGGCGCGCCCGCGCCTGCTGATGCTCGACGAGCCTTCGCTGGGCCTGGCCCCGCTGGTGGTGCGCGAGGTGCTGCGCGTGGTGTCGCAGCTGCGCAAGCACGGCGTGTCGGTGCTGCTGGTCGAACAGAACGCCCGCGCCGCCCTGCAGGTGGCCGACCGCGCCTATGTGCTCGAGATGGGCGCCGTGGCGCTCGAAGGCAATGCCGGCGATCTGCTGCACGACCAGCGAATCATCGATACCTACCTGGGCATCGGCAACAAGAAATGACCCCCGCGCAGCGCGCGCACTGCGCCGCTGCGCCTTCCCTCTTCAAAGGACACGCGCCATGACCACCCTTCAAAGCTACATCGCCGGCCGCTGGATCGGCCAGCAAGCCGCCCAATCGCTGCGCAGCGCCGTCAACGGCCAGGCCGTCGCGAGCACGCACGCCGAGGCCATCGACTTCGCCGAAGCGCTGGCACACGCGCGCCGCGTCGGCATCCCCGCGCTCATGAAGCTCGACTTCCAGCAGCGCGCCGAGCGCCTGAAGGCGCTGGCCAAGTACCTGGCCGCGAACAAGGAAGCGCTGTATGCCGTGTCGGCCCACACGGGTGCCACGCGCGCCGACGGCTGGATCGACATCGAGGGCGGCGCCGGCACGCTCAGCGCCTACGCCAGCATCGGCACCAACGAGCTGCCCTCGGGCAACCTCGTGCACGAAGGCCCGGCCTTCCCGCTGGGCAAGAAGGGCGGCTTCGCGGGCACGCACATCCTGGTGCCGCGCGGCGGCGTGGCGGTGCACATCAACGCCTTCAACTTCCCGGTGTGGGGCCTGCTCGAGAAGTTCGCGCCCAGCTTCCTGGCGGGCATGCCCTGCATCGGCAAGCCGGCCACGGCCACCAGCTACCTCACCGAGGCGCTGATGAAGCTCATCGTGCAGTCGGGCATCCTGCCCGAAGGCAGCCTGCAACTGGTGATCGGCAGCACGGGCGACCTGCTCGACCGCCTCGAAGGGCCCGACGTGGTCACCTTCACCGGCTCGGCCGACACCGCCGCCAAGCTGCGCGTGAACGCGAACCTGGTGCGCCAGTCGATCCCGTTCAATGCCGAGGCCGACTCGCTCAACTGCGCGATCCTCGCGCCCGACGTGACGCCCGACGACGAGGAGTTCGATCTCTTCGTGAAGGAGGTGGCGCGCGAGATGACCATCAAGGCCGGCCAGAAGTGCACCGCCATCCGCCGCGCGATCGTGCCGCGCCAGCACCTCGATGCGGTGGCCGAGAAGCTGCGCGCCCGCCTGGCCAAGACCGTCATCGGTGATCCGTCGCGCGAAGACGTGCGCATGGGCGCCCTCGCCTCGCGCGACCAGCAGGCCGACGTGGCCGAGCGCGTCGCCACGCTGCTGCAGGGCGCGGAGCTGGTGTACGGCGAACGCGACGGCTTCTCGCCGGTGGGCGACGGCGTGAGCGAAGGCGCGTTCTTCGCACCCACGCTGCTGCTGAGCCGCAAGCCGCTCGAACACGATGCGGCGCACGACGTCGAGGCCTTCGGCCCCGTCAGCACGCTCATGCCCTACGACGGCATCGACGAAGCGCTGGCGCTGGCCGCGCGCGGCAAGGGCAGCCTCGTGGGCACGCTGGTCACGCGCGACCCGGCCACCGCCGCCAAGGCCATCCCGGTCGCTGCCGCGTGGCACGGCCGCCTGCTGGTGCTCGACCGCGAGGCCGCCGCCGAATCGACCGGCCACGGCTCGCCGCTGCCGGTGTTGAAGCACGGCGGCCCGGGCCGCGCGGGCGGCGGCGAAGAGCTCGGCGGCCTGCGCGCCGTGAAGCACTACCTGCAGCGCGCTGCGCTGCAGGGCTCGCCCACCATGCTCGCAGCCGTGACCGGCGAGCACGTGCGCGGCGCCGCGCTGCGCGAGAGCGAGGTGCATCCCTTCCGCCGCTACTTCGAAGAACTGCGCATCGGCGATTCGCTGCTCACGCACCGCCGCACCGTGGGCGAGGCCGACATCGTCGCCTTCGGCGGCATCTCGGGCGACTACTTCTACATGCACTTCGACGAAGAGGCGGCCAAGGCCTCGCCCTTCGGCAAGCGCATCGCGCACGGCTACTTCGTGCTGTCGGCGGCCGCGGGCCTGTTCGTGTCGCCCTCGCCCGGCCCGGTGCTGGCCAACTACGGCCTGGACACGCTGCGCTTCGTCAAGCCCGTGGGCATCGGCGACACCATCCAGGCGCGCCTGACCTGCAAGCGCAAGATCGACCGCAACAAGAAGGACGCGAGCGGCCAGGGCCAGGGCGTGGTGGCCTGGGACGTGGAGGTGACCAACCAGCTCGGCGAGCTGGTCGCTAGCTACGATATCCTGACGCTCGTCTCCAAGAAACCAGCAACCCCTTGATGTTCGATCTCACAGGCAAAGTCGCGCTCGTTACCGGCGGCAACGGCGGCATCGGCCTCGGCATGGCGCAGGGCCTCGCGAAGGCCGGTGCCCGCGTCGTCATTGCGGCGCGCAATGCACAGAAGTCGGCCGCCGCGGTCGAATCGCTGAAGGCATTGGGCAGCGACAGCTTCGCGCTCGCGCTCGACGTGACCGACGAAGCCTCGGTGCAGAAGGCCTTCGACGAGGTCGCCGCGCGCTGCGGCCGGCTCGACATCCTCGTGAACAACGCCGGCACCACGGTGCGCAAGCCGGTCGACCAACTCGCGCTGGCCGAGTGGCACCAGGTGATGGACACCAACCTCACCAGCGCCTTCCTGTGCAGCCGCGCCGCGCACCCGCATCTGAAGGCCGCGGGCGGCGGCAAGATCATCAACATCGGCTCGATGATGTCGATCTTCGGCGCGCCCTACGCCCCGGCCTACGCCGCGAGCAAGGCCGGCATCGTGCAGCTCACCAAGTCGACCGCGCTCTCGTGGGCGGTCGACCAGATCCAGGTCAACGCCATCCTGCCGGGCTGGTTCGAGACCGAGCTGACCGACGGCGCACGCACCCAGATCCCGGGCCTGTACGAGCGCGTGAAGGCGCGCGCCGCCGCCGGCCGCTGGGGCCAGCCCTCGGACATCGCAGGCACCGCCGTGTTCCTGGCCAGCGCCGCCTCCGACTACGTGACCGGCACCGCCATCCCGGTCGACGGCGGGTTTTCGATCTCCGGCTGAGCCACACCGACCGCGCGGGGCCGTGTAAATTCGGCCGCCATGCTCTTCTGGTTCCAGCTCTTTCTTTTCGTCGCCGGCACGGCCGCGCTGCTGTACGTGTCGCGCGGGCCGCTGAGCCAGCCCGGCTCGCACGGCTTCTACCGCTTCTTCGCGTGGGAATGCATGCTGGTGCTGATCGTGCTGAACCTGCCGGTGTGGCATGTCGATCCGCTCTCGTTCACGCAGCTGCTCTCGTGCGTGCTGCTGGCGCTGTCGATCTGGCTGCCCATCCACGCGGTGCGATTGCTCAAGGCACACGGCAAGCCGAGTGAGGCGCGCAACGACGACCCGGCCCTGTACGGTTTTGAAAAGACCTCGGCGCTGGTGACCACCGGCGCCTTCCGCTACATCCGCCACCCGATGTACACGGCGCTGATGCTGCTGGCCTGGGGCGCGTTCCTCAAGCAGTTCACCTGGCTCACGCTGGCGCTGGTGCTCGCGGCCACGCTGTTCCTTTTTCTGACGGCGCTGCGCGACGAAAAGGAATGCCTCGCGCATTTCGGCGACGCCTACCGCGACTACATGCGCGGCACGCGGCGCTTCATTCCGTTCCTGCTGTGAGCGCGGCGCCGGCCCGGTAGCGCCGGCCGGCCCTGCCCCTTCCGCGCACCCCCGCTACCTTGCGGGACGCTGACCTGCACGATCAGGTTCCGTTCATGCGAGGCTCCTAGCATTCGCGCATGTTGCTCGCACGCATCCGCCGTCTCGCTCATGCCCATCGCCGGGCATGGTGGTTCGCGGCCCTGTTGCTGAGCCTGCTGCAGCCCTTCATCGCTGTGCATTTCAACTGCGACGGGCTCGAGGACGAACCGATGCTGCGGCTGCGCGGCGTCGGCGAGACGACGCAGTTCGAAGCGGACGACCGCGCGGACCACCCGTTCGACCGCGAGACCACGGTGTTCGCCCAGGGCCCCGCGGGCATTCATCTGCCCGACACGTTGAACCTGGGGCTGGACACGCTGCTGGCCCTGCTGCTGGCGCTGCTGCCGCTGGCCGTGGTGCTGATGCGGCGGGCGAAGCCGGCCGGCCGCAGAACACCCGAGCCCGTGCCGTGGCATGCCGGGGCGCCACCACCGTCCGCCCCCTGGCGGCGCCTGCCTCCCCCCGCCGCCCCGCCCTTCGCGACCTGAGAAACGGCGCCTCGCGCGCCGAGCGGCTGTGCTGCGCCCTGCGCGCGGCCGGCGCCCCCTCGTCTTTGTCGAAAGGTCCGACCATGTCCGCTTTCTCTTCGTGCGCGCATCGCCCTGCGTCCACCGTTGGCCGTGTGCCGAGCGAGGTGCCGCCTTGCACGCGCTGAACCTCGCCCTGCTGCAATGGCTCGCCGCCGGCGCGCAGCCCACGCCGTGGGTGCTGATGTGCGCCCGCGCGCTGGCGCTCGGCGGCAGCTGGCTGTGCGCCGCCGTCGCGCTCGCGATGCTGTGGCGTCGGCCCGACGACCGCGCCTACCTGGTCGCGGTCGCGCTGCTGGCCGGGCTGGCCTCGATGCTGTCGCACGCCATTGCGCTGCGGCTGAACGTGCCGCGCCCCTTCGCGCAGGGGCTGGTGCCGGCCTACATCACGCACGCGGTCAACGGCTCGCTGCCGAGCACGCATGCCAGCGTGATGTTCACGGTCGCGCTGGCCTTCCTGGCGCGCACCGGCCTGCGCGCGATCGGCGTGCCGCTGTTCCTGCTGGCCGCCGCGACGGGCTGGGGCCGCGTCTACACCGGGGTTCATTTCCCGTTCGACATCGCGGCCGGCCTGCTGCTGGCCGCCGCGCTCGTCGGCGCGCTGGGCACCGCGCAGTGGCTGGCCCACCGCGCGGCCGTGCGCGCCGCCACCCGTGCGACAGCTTCCGCCTGGAGACCCTCATGACCGCCAGCTCGACCCTGCACCCGGACACCGATGCCACGGCCACGGCCGCCCCCTCGCCGCGGAGCGTCGACCCCGACACGCCGCCGCCCGGCGCGCGCAGCCTCTCGTGCGTGATCCCCTGCTTCAACGAGGGCGCCAACCTGCGCCACCTGCTGCCGCTGCTCGAAGACGTGCTGTGGGCCACGCGGATGCACTGGGAAATCATCGTGGTCGACGACGGCAGCACCGACGACACCGCCGCCGTGGCCGAGGCCTGGTGCGACCTGTCGGGCTTTCGCTGCATTTCGCTGTCGCGCAACTTCGGCAAGGAGGCCGCACTCACCGCGGGCCTGGTGGCGGCCGGCGGCGATGCGGTGGTGCTGCTCGACGGCGACCTGCAGCACGCGCCCGAACTCATCCACGACATGCTCGCGCAGTGGCGCGCCGGCGCCGAGGTGGTCTACGCGGTGCGCGAGGCGCGCCATGACGAGAGCCGCTTCAAGCAGCTCGGCAGCCGCCTGTTCTACCGGCTCATGAACGACTCGGACCGCTTCTCGGTGCCCAAGGACGCGGGCGACTTCCGCCTGATGGACCGCAAGGTGGTCGACGCGCTGAAGAGCCTGCCCGAGCGCAGCCGCTTCATGAAGGGCCTGTACGCGTGGGTCGGGTTCCGCGCCGTGGCGCTGCCCTACACGCCGGCCCCGCGCGCGCAGGGCGCCAGCAGCTTCAATGCGCGTCGGCTCGTGAGCCTGGCGATCGACGGGCTCACCGCCTTCACCACCTGGCCGCTGCGCATGGTGAGCGTGGTCGGCCTGCTGTTCGCGGTGCCGGCGCTGTCGTACGGCATCTTCGTGGCCATCGACCACCTCTTGTTCGGCAACGACGTCTCCGGCTGGACCACCATCGTGGTGAGCCTGATGTTCTTCATCGGCATCCAGATGATCTCGACCGGCATCGTCGGCGAGTACATCGCGCGCATCTACGAGGAGGCCAAGGGCCGGCCGCTGTACGTGGTGCGCCAGGAGCGCGGAACCGGCCTCGGGGCCGGGCAGCCATGACACCGCGCACGACCACGACCACGCCCGCCTGGTGGACCGCGCCGCAGCCGCTGTGGCTCATCGCGGGGATCTTTGCCTGGCTGCTCATCACGGCCTGGGCCCGGCCGCTGATGGCGCCCGACGAAGGCCGCTACGTCGGCATCGCGCTGGGCATGCTGCACTCCGGCGACTGGCTCGTGCCACGGCTGGACGGCCTGCCCTTCTTCCACAAGCCGCCACTGTTCTACTGGATCGGCGCCGCCGCGATGGCGGTGGCCGGGCCGGTGGAATGGGCCGCGCGGCTGCCGTCCGTGCTGGGCGCGGGCATCGCGGCCTCGGCGCTGTTCCTGTTCCTGCGCCGCTGGTCGACGGTGCGGCTGGCGCTGCTGTCCACCGTGGTGCTCGTCACCACGCCCTTCTTCTTCCTGGGCGCGCAGTTCGCCAACCTGGACATGCTGGTGGCCGGCTGCATCTCGGGCACCGTGCTGTTCGGCGCCGGCGCCGTGCTGGCGCGGGAGCGCGAGGAACCGTGGCGCGGCCTGCTGGCGGGCGCCTACCTGCTGGCGGCGGCGGGGCTGCTGGCCAAGGGGCTCATCGGCCTGCTGCTGCCCGCGCTGGTGCTGCTGGCCTGGTGCGCGGTGACGCGCAAGGCGGTGGTGCTGCGCCTGGCCGTGTGGCTGCCGGGCTGGGCGATCCTGCTCGCGGTGGCCGGCCCGTGGTTCGTCGCGATGCAGATGAAGTACCCCGAGTTCTTCGACTACTTCGTGATCACCCAGCACTTCCGCCGCTTCGCGTCCTCGGGCTTCAACAACGAGCACGGCATGTGGTTCTACCTGCCGGTGCTGGCGGCCCTCACGCTGCCGTGGTTCGCCTGGGCCCTGGTGCCGCGCGGGCGCGACGCGGCGGCGCCGCGCACGCGCTTCTCCGACATCGACTGGCTCATGTGGATCTGGCTCGTGGTCATCGTCGGCTTCTTCTCGCTGCCGCGCTCCAAGCTGGTCGGCTACGTGCTGCCGGCGCTGCCGCCGCTGGCCTGCCTGATCGCACAGCGCGTGCTCGCGGGCCGCGTGCCCGACACGCTGCTGCCCAAGGTCCGCGCGACGGCCCTGGCGTCGGCCCTCGTGTGCATCGCCTGCGTGGCCGGCCTGGCGCTCTACGCACGGCCGCCGGGCACGATGCTGCGGCTGCCCGAGGGCCAGGCCGTGGCGGCCGGCGACCAGGTGCTGATGCTCGACAGCTACCTCTACGAGATCCCGTTCTACTGGAAGCTGCGCACGCCGGTGCGGATCGCGGACGACTGGAAAGCCGCCGCCACCGACACGCGCGACAACTGGCGCAAGGAGATCGCGGACGCGGCCCGCTTCGACCCCGCGCGCGCCGCCGACCTGCTGGTCGACCGCACGCAGCTGGCCGCCGCGCTGTGCACGCCGCGCACCACCTGGCTGGTGGGCCCGAGCAACGCGCAGCTTGCCCACCCGTGGCTCGCGCGGGCCCGGCTGGTCGCCTTCACCCCGGCCGTCGCGGCCTGGCGCTTCCCGGGCAGCGCCACGGGCGACGCGCAGTGCCTGGGCCTCCCGCCGGCGGCCCCGGCCAGCGCCAATGACTGACATGCGCACCCCCACCGCCCCGTCCCGCAGCCTGTGCATCTGCGCCGACGACTTCGGCCTGAGCGCCGGCGTGAACGCGGCCGTCATCGACCTGGCGGAGCGAGGCATCGTCTCGGCCACCAGCTGCATGGTGCGCCGCCGCGCCTGGCTGGCCGGCGCACGGGCACTGCTGCGCATCGACGCCGGCGCCTTCGACGCCGGCCTGCACCTGGACCTCACGCGGCCCGAGGTCTCCGGCGGCCCCGAGCCGGCCCTGACCGGGCTGGTGGCACGCACCTGGACGCGCACGGCCTTCGCCCCGGGGCTGCGCGCCGACATCCGCGACCAGTTCACCCGCTTCGAGGACGCCATGCACCGCGCGCCCGCCTTCGTCGACGGGCACCGCCACGTGCACCAGCTGCCGATGGTGCGCGAGCTGCTGGTGGAAGAGATCGTGCGGCGCTACGGCGCGTCGCCGCCGTGGCTGCGCCACACGGCGCCGGGCCCGGGCCGGGGCACCGAGCGGCTGAAGGCCGGCCTCATCCATGCGCTGGGCGCCGCGGGCCTGTCGGCGCTGGCCCGCCGCCACGGCATTCCCACGAGCCGCCGCCTGCTCGGCGTGTACGACTTCGAGGGCGACATGGAAGACCACCGGCAGCGCCTCACGGCATGGATCGCGGCGAGCGAGACGGGCGATGTGCTCATGTGCCACCCCTCCGCCGGCCTGACGCCGGGCGACCCGATCGGCCCCGCGCGGCTGCGCGAGTACGCGGTGCTGCGCGACCTGGCGTTTCCGGTGCGGGATGCCGACGGTGCCGGCGAGGTGGTGCTGGCGCCGCTGTCGCACTGGCTCGGCGCGCTCCCGGTCGAGGTGCCGCACCCGGCCGCGGCTTGAACAGCTACGGCTTGTCGGGCGTCGTCCCGGTGCCTTCGCCTCGCGCGCCCCACCAGGCGGCAAGGACCAGCCCGCCCTGGCGCACCAGCAGCACCGCCATGACCACGAGCACGGCCCGCGAGGCCACGTAGCCCGCGATGCCGAGCAGCGTGCCCGGCAGCGGCTTGGCCGCCCAGAAGATGACCCAGGTCGCCAGGCCGGCCATCGCCAGCCCGCCGAAGATCAGCATCACGCCACCCACCATCCACGTGAGGATCGCGAGCCGCGCGGCCAGGCCGGTCAGGCGGTCGGCGCCGGGCCAGTCGCGCCAGGTCCACAGCGCCGCCAGGCCCAGCGACCCCATCATGGCCACCAGCAGCCCCATGAGGCTGTAGCCGACGACGGTGATGACTGGGTTCAGGTCCGGCATGCCGGCTACGGTGTCACGCGCGGCAGCGCCTTCGCATCGACCGCCTCGCCATCGACGATGAAGTGCCCGCCCGCCACGTGGTGCAGCGTGCGCAGTTCGTCGTGTCCTTCGAAATGCCAGCGCCCTTCGGAGAACACGCGCGCGTCGGCCTGCGCCGCGATCACCTCGCCCAGGAACAGGTCGTAGCGCTGCTGGATCGGCGGCTCGGGCAGCAGCCGGCATTCGAGCCAGGCCGCGCAGCCTTCGAGCAGCGGCACGCCGGTGGCCTCGCCCGCGAAGGTCGAGAGGCCGTAGGCGGCGAACTTGTCGCTGCCGTCGCGCTCGGCGATCTCGCGGCCCGAGCTGTTGCCCAGCGCCTCGGTCAGGTCGAGCTGCGCGCGCGTGGGCACCTGCAGTGCGAAGGTGCCCGCGCCTTCGAGCAGCACGCGCGTCCAGGTGCTCTTGTCGAGCACGACCGCCACCTTGGGCGGATCGAAGTCCAGCGGCATGGCCCAGGCCGCGGCCATGATGTTGCGCCGGCCGTCGTGCGCAGCGCTCACGAGGACGGTCGGGCCGTGGTTCAGCAGGCGGTAGGCCTTGGCCAGCGGAACCGGCCGGCGGTGAGAGGCGTTCATGCGCGTGGAATGAAGGTGACGACGACGGGGCGCCAGCCTAACAAATCGGCCGGCACGCGTCGCGTCGTCGTGTTCAGGCCTCGGCTTCCGGCGGCGGCAGCCGGCGCACCGCCACGGTCCGGATTCGCTGCGCATCGACCTCGGTCACCACGAACTCGTACCCGTCGTGCACCCACGTCGCCTTCGCGGGCGGCAGACCGCCGAAGCGCACCAGCAGGAAGCCCGCCACCGAGGTGTAGCTGTCGTCGTCGCTCACGAGGCCATGGGTCTGCAGCGCCTGTTCGAGCAGGTGCAGGTCCGCGCTGCCCGACACGGTCCACGCATCGGATGCGGTCTGCAGGATCTCCAGGGTCTCGTCCTCGTCGGGGAACTCGCCGGCGATCGCCTCCAGCACGTCGATGGGCGTGACCACGCCGGTCAGCGTGCCGTGCTCGTCGTTGACCAGCGCGAGCTGCCCGCGCGCGCCGCGCAGCGTGTCGATGAGCTTGATCACGGTGGTCGACTCGGGCACGTAGATCGGCGTGCGCAGGCCGCCGCGCTCGTCGATCTTTCCGTCGCGCAGCAGGTGGCCCAGCAGGTCCTTCGCGCGGGCCACGCCCACCACGTCGTCCAGCGAGCCGCGGCACACCGGAAAGATGCCGTGCGGCGTGTCGAGCAGCTGCTCGCGCACCGCGTCGGGTTCGTCGTTCAGGTCGACCCACGAGATGTCGGTGCGCGGCGTCATCACCGAGCGCACGTTGCGCTCGGCCAGCGACAGCACGCCGCTGACCATGTTGCGCTCCGCCACGGCGAAGGCCGGCTGCGCCGCCAGCGCCGCGTCGGGCGCGCCGCCCGCCGGCACCGGCTCGCCGGGCGCCCGGCCGCCGAGCAGCCGGAGGATGGATTCGGCCGTGCGGTCGCGCAGCGGCCGGCGGGCCTCGTGCCGCAGCGCATTGCGCTTGGCCCACTGGTTCAGCGCCTCGATCATCACGGAGAAGCCGATGGCGCCGTACAGGTAGCCCTTCGGAATGTGGAAGCCCAGGCCCTCGGCCACCAGGCTCAGGCCGATCATCAGCAGGAAGCTCAGGCACAGCACCACCACCGTCGGGTGCGCGTTGACGAAACGCGTGAGCGGCTTCGATGCCCACAGCATGATGCCGATGGAAATGACGACGGCCGCCATCATCACCGGCAGGTGCTCCACCATGCCCACGGCGGTGATCACCGCGTCGAGCGAGAACACGGCGTCGAGCACCACGATCTGCGTGACCACCAGCGCGAAGCCCGCATACACGGTCGAGCCGCTGGCCGTGTGCGTCACACCTTCCAGCCGCTCGTGCAGCTCGGAAGTGGCCTTGAACAGCAGGAACAGGCCGCCCAGCAGCAGGATCAGGTCACGACCCGAGAAGCCCTGGCCGAACACGCTGAACAGCGGCGTGGTCAGCGTGACCAGCCACGAGACGATCGACAGCAGCGCCAGCCGCATGAAGAGCGCCAGGCCCAAGCCGATCCGCCGCGCCCGGTCGCGCTGGTGCGGCGGCAGCTTCTCCGCGAGGATCGCGATGAAGATCAGGTTGTCGATGCCCAGCACGATCTCCAGGACGACCAGCGTCAGGAGGCCGATCCAGGCGGTCGGGTCGGTGAGGAGTTCAATCATGGAAGGCGCGCGGGCAACGGGTGCGGCCCGGCATGGCGCGGGCCATGTCGGGCGACAGTGCAAAGACGGGGAGGACGTGCGCTGCGAATGCGTGGTTGGCAACGCAGCGGTGCAGGCGAAAGCTGGCGCAGGCCAGCGACCTACTGGGAGGCTCTGAAGAGGATGTCACCCCTGCAGTCTATCGAACCCTTTTTTGACGCCCCGCTGCCAAGGGGCTTTCAGCCCCTGCGGCTCAGCGGTAGGCGTCGCACAGCGCGAGGTACTCGTCGCCCGAAATCTCCAGCGCGGTCGCGCGGCGCAGCACGCGCGCCTTCGGCTTGGGCAGGTCGGTCCTGATCTGGATCTGCTTGCCGATGGGAATGCCCATGTAGTCCTGGTTGACCCAGATGTTCTCGACGATGTTGGGCCACGGCAGCAGCAGGCCGTTCTCGAAGGTCAGGCCCTGGTGGCCGATGACGAAGGCCGGCGTGCCGATGTTGGCCAGCGTGCGGATGCACTTGACCGCCAGCCACGCGGCCAGCAGGCCGAAGCCCGCCGCGATGAGGATGCCGATGTTCTTGTCCTGCGCGCGAATGCACAGCACGGCGAGCACGACCGCGACCACCACCCAGAGCGTGGCACCGGCGATCAGCCGCGTGCGGGAGTAGAAGACGGGGCGGTCCTGGCGGGTTTTTTCCTGTTGGCGGGCGGAGCTGTAGATTTCCATTTTTTTGAGTCGCTGTACTTTGGAGATTGAAAAGAAAAAGAAGAAGGGTCAGGCCGACGGCAGGCGCTGCATGAGGCACACCATCAGCACCGGCTCGTTGTCGATCTTGGAGCGATCGATCTTGCGGGTCTTGCCGTTGGCGACGATGAGCAGGTGCTCGTCGACGTCCATCGCTTCGGCGTCCGATTGCGTGCGGATGGTGTCGATGCTCGACCACGCGATGAGCTGGCCCTTGTGCACCAGCCCTTCGGCATTCAGCGCCAGCGCACCGAAGGGCACGGTGTCGCCCGCATGCAGGCGCCGCTCGACGTCGTGCCGCAGCACCTCGCCCACGGCTTCTTCCACTTCAGCGACGAGCGCGTACGGGTCGTCCCACAGGTCGAGCCGCAGGCGCAGCGTCTGGCCGTCGCGGGTGGTGAGCAGCAGGTGGTTGCGGTTGTGGCGGTGGCGCAGCCGCGTCACGTCGGCAAAAGCGATGGTCTGCGTGCCCAACTGCAGGCCGTGCGCGGTCAGCGTCAGTACTGGTGGGGTGCGCAGCCACGCGAAGAAGTCGCTGCCCTTCCAGCCGATCAGGTAGATCGCGGCCGGGATCGCCAGCACCAGCACGAAGAAGGCGCCCTTGTAGCGCACGAAGTCCGGCGTGATGAGGTACGGAAGGATGTATATCTTTGCCGGCACCAGCACCATGGCGCAGAAGACATAGATCGCGGCCAGGCCGGCCAGCACACAGTAGAACGCGTAGCGCGGAAAGATGCGGTCGTGACGAAGGGGCATGTGAAGCAAATACCCAATGCGTCGACAACGGGCGGGGTGACGTGGAGCTGGATTGCGCGCACGACCATACCAGCGGGAAGCGTCGCTCTCGAGGCCAAGCAGGCCTCAAGGCATCTTTTTTTTGAACAAGCAACGCCTGCCGCGAAGCCCGTTAACCGAGAAGATGTAAGTTTGATGCCCGCTTCGACACAACCGCTGCTTAAGCATTCATGGCAACTTTGCAAGCAGCGCGCGGTGTGCCGCCAGTGCGCGCCCGCGCATCGGGGCCTGCGCGTCGCGGCCCGTGAGCGGACCGAAGCGCGTGTCTTTCGACACGGCCGCCACCGCATCGCGCAGGCAGCGGTGCGCCGGGTCCACCTCGTCGCGCGGATGCCAGGCCTGCAGCACCTGCTCGGGCGGCACGGCCACCGGCAGCTTGAACATCGACAGGCCGAGGCTCGCGGCCACGGTGCGCGCGAGCGGCTCGGGCACGCAGGCCACCAGCGACGAACGCGCGGCGGCCATCAGCGCACCATAGGCGCTGGGCACGGTCAATGCGATCTGCCGCGCACAACCTTGTGCCGCGAGCAGGCTGTCGAGGGGCTCGACGGACCTGGCGCGCCGCGTGACCGCCACATGCTGCTGGGCCGCCAGGCGCTTGGGCGTGACGCGCGCCTTGAGCAGTTCATGCCCCGCCCCGACCACGCCGACGATGCGTTGCGCGTACAGCAACTCGCTGCGCACCTCCGGCCCCTTGTCAGGCAGCGTGCCCACGTCGAGGTCGATGCGCCCTTCGCGCAAGGCCATCGCATCGCTGTCGCTTTCCGGCACGAAGCGCAGGCGTGCCAATGGCATGTCGCGCCGCAGCGCGGCCAGCAAGGTGGCGCCGTAGACGATGCCCATGCCTTCGGGCGCGCGCACCGTGAACTCGCGCGTCACGCGCGCCAGCGGCACGCCGCCGTCGGGCTGCATCAGCAGGCGCGCGTCGGCAATCAGGCGGCGCACCGGATCGCGCAACGCCACCGCACGCGGCGTGGGCACCAGCTTGCGGCCGGCCCGCACGAGGATCGGATCGCCCAGCGCCTCGCGGATGCGCGCGAGCGTGTGGCTCATGGCCGGCGCGCTCAGGTGCATGCGCTCGGCCGCCGCGCTCACGCTGCCGGTGCTCAACAGCGCGTCGAGTGCGGCCAGCAGGTTCAGGTCCATGGAATTCATTTGGTGCAGGTCATTGCTTTGAACAATGCACTGTACAGACGCCTCGCGCGGGTTGAAACTTCGCGCCCTTCCACCCCTTGCACCCCTTGCACCACCGGAGCCCCCGCCTTGAATCCTTCCTCGCAAGCCAGCCGCACCGCCCTCGCCACCGCGCTCATGCGCGCCATCCATGCGCGCAGCGCGCCCGCGCCGCTGCTGGACGACCCGTGGGGCGAGCGCCTGGTGCCGGACAGCGTGCGCGCCGCCTTCCTCGAACGCGCGCTGGCACGGCGCGACGCCACCTCGACAGGCTCGCCCGACACAGCGCTCGACGACGCGATGCGCGCCAACGCCGCCTACCCCGACGTGATCCTGCGTTCGCGCTACACGGAAGACGCGCTGAAGGACGCGGTCGCGCGCGGCGTCGACCAGTACGTGCTGATCGGCGCGGGCTTCGACAGCTTCGTGTGCCGCATCCCCGAGTGGGCGCAGGGCCTGGCCATCTACGAGGTCGACCACCCGGCCACGCAGCAGCTGAAACGCCAGCGCCTGCAAGCCTGTGGCGTGCCGCCTTCCCCCTCGGTGCATTTCGTCGCGGCGGACCTGTCGGTCGAAGACCTTGCCGCTGCGCTCGCGCGCACGCCCTTCGATGCGACGCGGCCCGCCTTCTTCGCGTGGCTGGGCGTCACCGTGTACCTCACGCGGGAGGCCAACCTGGCGGCGCTGCGCGCCATCGCCGGCTGCGGGCCAGAGGGCAGCGAGCTGGTCTTCACCTACATCGACGAGGCGGCACTGCGCCCCGATGCGGCGGGCAACGCCGCGTTCCAGCGGCTGCGCAGCGAGGTGTCGTCGGTCGGCGAAGACTTCCTGTCGGGCTTCGATCCGGCGACGCTGGGCGCGCTGCTGCGGGACACGGGCTTTGCGCTGCAGGAGGACCTCGACGGCCACCAGGCGCTGGCGCGCTACGACCCCGCGGGCCGCAACGGCTTGCAGCCCGCCGGCGCCGCGCACGTCGCGCGCGCCGTCAGGTTCCGGTCCGCCTGACGCTGGTAGCGTGCGGCCGACTTGCGGTGTGGCGCGCGGGTGGCGATGATCGCCCGCGCCCGCCGCCGCAAGCCTCCCTCGTCACCACGGAGCGTCCCCGCATGACCGCCAAGCCGAACCTCATCCCCGTTTCCCTCGATGCACTGCGGCCGACCCAGATCACGGTCGGCGGCGCCGAAGTGGCCACCAAGCGCGCGCAGTGGAAGCAGCTCAAGCGCAAGGAGCGCGAGCACACGCTGGCCGCGCACTGGTTTCCTGCCGTGCGCGGGCCGGGCGGGCACTACTACATCGTCGATCACCATCACCTGGGCCGCGCGCTGCACGAAGAGTCGGTGGGCACGGTGTGGGTGATGCAGCTGGACGACCTCAGCGAGGTCCGGGGCGAGCAGTTCTGGCGCCTCATGGAATTCCACCGCTGGGCGCACCCTTTCGACGAGAAGGGCAAGCGGCGCGCGTTCAGCGCCATCCCCTCCAGCGTGGCGAAGCTGCGCGACGACCCGTACCGCGCCCTGGCCGGCTTCGTGCGCAAGGCCGGCGGCTACGCGAAGGACGCGGCGCCCTATGCGGAGTTCCTGTGGGCCGACCATTTCCGTCCGCTGGTGCCCGCGAAGAAACTGCAGCCCTCGGCCACCGAGCCGCTGCCGCAGGCCACCATCGACAAGGCCGTGGCGCTGGCGCGCACCGCCGACGCGCGCTACCTGCCGGGCTGGACCGGCGTGACCAACGCCACGCCCGCGAAGTGAACGACAGCGCCGCCCGCCGCCCCGGCCTCGCCGACGTTGTGGCAGGCGTGTCCATCGCGGGCCTGCTGCTGCCCGAAGCCGTGGCCTATGCGGGCATCGCGGGCCTGCCGCCGCAGGCCGGCGTGATCGCGCTGTTCGCCGGCCTTCTGGTCTACGGCCTGTTCGGCAGCAGCCGCTTCGCGATCGTCTCGGCCACCTCGTCGTCGGCGGCGGTGCTCTTCGCGGCCACCACGTCGATGCCGGGCGTCGACACGGCCACGCGGCTGGCGCTGGGCGCGGGCATCGTGCTGCTGGCCGGGGTCTTCTTCGTCATCGCGGGCATCGCCAGGCTCGGCGCGGTGTCGAGCCTGATCGCCAAGCCGGTGCTGCGCGGCTTCGCGCTCGGGCTGGCGCTGACCATCGTGGTCAAGCAGTTGCCGAAGGTGCTGGCGGTGCAGCCGGCGCACAGCGATTTCTTCCGCCTCGTCGCGGGCCTGGCGGCCGAGTGGCGGCACTGGAACCTGGCCGGCGCGGCGATGGCGCTGGCGGCGCTGGTGCTGCTGCGCGGCCTGGCGCGCTGGCGCGCGGTGCCGGCGGCCCTGCTGGTGATCGTGGGCGGTATCGCGCTGGACGTGAGCGGGCTGTGCCAGGCCTGGGGCGTGGCGGCGGTGGGGCCGATCTCGCTGGACTTCTCGCACCCGGGCGTGCCTTCGCTGGGGCGCACGCAATGGCTGGGGATGGGCGAGCTGGCCTTCGCGATGGCGCTGATCCTCTATGCCGAGTCCTACGGCTCGATCCGCACCTTCGCCATGCGCCACGGCGACAACGTGTCGGCCAACCGCGACCTGCTGGCGCTGGGCGGCGCCAACCTGCTGTCGGCACTGTTCCAGGGCATGCCCGTGGGCGCGGGGTACTCGGCGACCTCGGCCAACGAATCGGCGGGCGCACGCAGCCGTGCGGCGGGCCTGGTGGCGGGGCTTGTGGTGCTCGTGGCGGTGCTCACGCTGCTGCCGTGGATCGCGCACACGCCCGAGCCGTTGCTGGCGGCCATCGTGATCAACGCCGTGAGCCATTCGCTGAACCCTTCGTCGCTGCGGCCGTACTTCCACTGGCGGCGCGACCGGCTGGTGGCGCTGGTGGCGGTTGCGGCCGTGCTGCTGCTGGGCGTGCTCGACGGCTTGCTGGCCGCCATCGGCGTGAGCCTGCTGCTGTTGCTGCGCGGCTTCTCGCGCACCACCGTGAGCTGGCTCGGCCGGCTGGGCCAGAGCCACGACTACGTCGACACCGGCCGCCACCCCGAGGCCGTGGTGCCGCCGGGCGTGCTGATCGCGCGGCCCGAGGTGCCGCTGTTCTTCGGCAACGCGGACGCGGTGTTCGCATCGATCCGCGCGCGCATCGACGCCACGCCGGGCCTGCAGCGCATGGTGCTGAGCCTGGAGGAATCGCCCGACCTCGACGCCACCAGCATCGAGGCGCTGTGCGACTTTGCGGCCTACGTGCGTGCGCGCGGCGCGCGCCTGTCGCTGGCGCGCGTGAAGGACGGCGTGCGCGACCTGCTGGCCAAGGTCGATTCGCCCGACCTGCACGCCGAGGTGTATGCGCCGTGGAGCGTGGACGATGCGGTGCAGGCCGGCGCGTCGCGGCTGCCGCACGAGCCGCGCGAACCGGGCTAGCGCGGCAGCGTCGCCTGCCGCCTGAACTCGCTCGGGCTGCCGCCCGTGTGCGCGCGGAACACGCGGCTGAAGTGCGAGAGGTTGCCGAAGCCCGCGCCCAGTGCGATGTCGGTGATGGAGCGCGCGGCGTTCGCGGGGTCGATCAGGTCGCGGATGCTGGCGGCCAGCCGCTGGTGCTGGATGTAGCCGGTGAGCGTGTCGTCGTCGCCCGCGAAGGCCTGGTGCAGCAGGCGCTTGCTGCAACGCAGGGCCAGCGCCACGCCGTCGATCGACAGCGCGGGGTCGCGCAGGTTCTGCGCCACGTGGCGGTGGATGCGGTCTTTCAGCGCCTCGCGCTGGGTCTGGGCGGTGCTGCGGCCCGCGAGCTCCATGAGCGACAGGCGCACCAGCTGGATCAGCAGCTCGCCCGCGCCGCGCGCGGCGGCCTCGCTCATGTGGGGCAGCTCCAGGTAGGTGTTGCGCATGGTCTCCAGCGCCACGCGCGAGATGCCGCTGTCGCCGCCGATGCGCCGCGCCACGAGGTCGCCCAGCGGCAGCGCGGGCGAGGCGATCTGGTCTTTCGGCAGCATCACGATGAGGTGGTCGCTGCGCTCGGGGTTGGCCACGGTGTAGTCGAGCGTGGTGTCGTACAAGGTCCAGCCGCCCGCGCGCACCGCCGCCGCGCGCCCGCGCTGCGTGACCTCGGCCGAGCCCTGCCAGGGCGCGACGATCTTCAGGTAGGGCGCATCGCTCAGGCGCGCCATCTGCGGGGTTCGCAGCACGCGATGGCGGTTGGCTTCGAGCCGCGTGAGGATCACGTCGCCCGCGTGCGAAGACGCGAGGTGGCCGTCGAAATCGCTGTCGCCATACAGGTCGGAGCCGAGGCCGCCGAAGTGGCGCCACACCCACTCGCACCACAGCGGCCCGCGTTCCTTCGGCGGGATGGCGTCGGTGGACAGGAGCAGGGACGCGGTCATGGAGCGAAAGCAGTGAAGACGAAAGATTGCAACACGGCAGCGGGATGCCGCGCATTGTGGAGTGCCCGCAAAGCCCTCGCCTTTGCGGGTTAACCACTAGGCGCCTGCACGCTGCGTCAAGTGCTTTGTGCGCGGCAGGCACAGCGTCGAAGGGCGTGCGTTTCTACGATCCCGGTCAGCGGGCGCATACCGACGCCCGGAAGGAGACCTCCATGCTTCACCCCACCCGCCGCCACTGGATTCAGGGCACAGCCACCGCGCTGGGCGCGGCCGCCGTCGCGCCGCAGTTGTTCGCGCAAAGCGCCCCCGTTCGCATCGGCTACGCCATCGCCCGCACCGGCCCCTGGGCCGCGGGCGCACAGGTGAGCCAGGAACCCAACTACCTGCTGTGGGCCGAGCAGGTCAACGCCGCGGGCGGCCTGTCGGTGAAGGGCACCAAGCGGCCCATCGAGCTGATCGGCTACGACGACCGCAGCGAGACCGAGACCTGCGTGCGCACGTTTGAAAAGCTCATGGGCAGCGACAAGGTCGACCTCGTGCTGCCGCCTTGGGGGTCGGGCGCCAACTTCGCGGTCGCGCCGCTGGCCAACCGCTTCGGCTATCCCCTGCTCGCGCCCACGGCCCTGTCGCGCAAGCTCATCGACATGCGCCTGCCCTTCTTCTTCTCGCTGCTGCAGCAGCCCGACAAGATGATGGGCGCGCTGGTCGACATGCTGGTGGCGCAGAACGTGAAGACCATCACCATCGTCTACATGGACGACCTGTTCGGGCTGGAGAACTTCGCGGCGCTGAACAACGCGCTGAAGAAGACGCAGATCCAGGTGCTCGACCGCAAGAGCTACCCGCTGGGCGTGAAAGACCTCGCGCCCGTGCTGCGCACCATGAAGGACCTGAACCCCGACGCCTTCATCGGCATCACCTACCCGCCGGACACCATCCTGGCGAGCCGGCAGGCGCGCGAGGTGGGCTTCAACCCGAAGTACTTCTACGCTTCGGTGGGCACCGCCTTCCAGCTCTACAAGAACGTGATGGCCGCCAACACCGAGGGCGTGATCGGCATGGGCTCGTGGAACGGCAAGACCAGCCCCGAGGCCAAGGCCTACTTCGACGCGCACACGAAGAAGTTCGGCAAGGAGCCCGACCGCTGGGCCAGCGGCCACGCGTGGGCCGGCCTTCAGATCCTGCAGCAGGCGGTGGAGAAGGTGGGCCTGGATCGCAAGGCGCTGCGCGAGCAGATCGCGAAGAACGAGTTCAAGACCATCCTCGGGCCGATCCGCTTCGAGGGCAGCGAGAACGCGTCGATCCCCGGCACCGTGTCGCAATGGCAGGGCGGCGACTTCGAAGTGGTGTGGCCCAAAGACCGCGCCACCGCGCAACTGATGCCGAAGCCGGCCTGGAAATAACAGCGTGTCGTTCTCTGGATGGGCCGAGCTCCTGGCCGGCGGATTGATCACGGGCGGCATCTACGCGCTGGTGGCCATCGGACTGAACCTGCAGTACGGGCTGATGCGCATCATGAACATCTCGCACGGCGAGTTCCTGATGCTCGGCGCCTTTCTCACCTGGTGGGCACACACGGCGCTGGGCGTCTCGCCGCTGGTGTTCATGCCGGTGGCCTTCGTGCTGCTGATGGCGCTGGGCATGGCGGTGCACTGGCTGTGCTTTCGCCAGGTGGCGGCGCGCGCGCCGAACGTCGACGTGTTCGAGGCGCGCAGCCTCATGGTCGGCTTCGGCCTGATGTTCTTCGTGCAGAACACCGCCCTGCTCGTGTGGGGCGGCGACCTGCGCGGCTACGACTACCTGGCCGAGCCGGTGCAGCTGGGCGAGATGCGCTTCACCGCCAACAAGCTGGTGCTGTTCGGCGTGGCGCTGGCGCTGAGCCTCGTGCTCATCGCGCTGCTCAAGCTCACGCTGCTGGGCAAGGCGGTGCGCGCGCTGATGCAGTCGCCCACCGGCGCGCAGCTGGTGGGCATCAACACCAGGCGGC
Organism: Variovorax sp. FW301-JW7; assembly: GCF_058788795.1. Classification (NCBI taxonomy): domain Bacteria; kingdom Pseudomonadati; phylum Pseudomonadota; class Betaproteobacteria; order Burkholderiales; family Comamonadaceae; genus Variovorax; species Variovorax sp. FW301-JW7. Next base: position 8,886 of record NZ_JBYTBC010000002.1, on the reverse strand, counting down.
TGCACCCGCTGATGTTCGGCATCGGCCTGGGCCTGTCGGGGGTGGCCGGTGCGCTGCTGTCGATGACCTACGAGATCTCGCCCTCGATGGGCGAGCCCTACACCGTGACGGCGCTGATCGTCATCACCCTCGGCGGCTTCGGCAGCATCGCGGGCAGCCTCGTCGGCGGCCTCTTGCTCGGCGTGGTCGAAGCGCTGGGCATGTACTACACGAGCCCCTCGCTCAAGATGCTGCTGTCGTACGCCGTGTTCATCGGCGTGCTGATCTGGCGGCCCAACGGACTGTTCTCCAGAAGATGAATTCCCTCTTTCAAAACAAACCGTGGTGGGTGCTTTGCATCGGCCTCGCGCTGGCGGCCGCCGTGCCGTGGGTCGCGAGCGAGTTCATCGCCTCGGTCGCGCTCGGCTGCCTGATGTACATCGCGCTGGCCACCAGCTGGTCGCTGTTCTGCGGTGCCACGCGCTACCTGTCGCTCGCCACCTCGGCCTTCTTCGGCCTGGGCGCGTACGCGAGCGCCACGCTGCTCGAGGTGCTGCCCTGGCCGCTGGTCATCCTGAGCGGCGCGGCCATCGCGAGCGCGGTGGCGGTGCTGATGGGCGCGGCCGTGCTGCACCTGCGCGGCACCTACTTCGCGGTGCTGACCTTCGGCATGACCGAGCTGATCCGCCATGCCGTCACCTTCGTCGAGAAGCAGGTCTCGGGCACCGTGGGGCGCGTGCTCACGGTGGTGCCGTCGAACGAGACGGTGTACCTCACGGTGCTGGCGATTGCGGGCGCGGCCATTGCCACCGCGCTGCTCGTGAAGCGCTGCCGCTTCGGCCTGGCGCTGGCCGGCATCGGTGCCGACGAGCAACGCGCGCAGACACTGGGCGTGGACACGCGCCGCGTGAAGATCGCCGGCTTCGCACTCACCGCCGCCTTCGCCGGCGCGGTCGGCGCCGCGATGGCCGTGCGCTGGACCTACATCGAGCCGGCCGCCGTGTTCAGCCCCTTCATCGGCTTCCAGACCGTGCTGATCGCGATGATCGGCGGGGCCGCCAGCATCGGCGGACCGGTGGCCGCGGCCATCGTGTTCAGCCTGCTGTCGGAGACGCTGCGGCTGCAGCTGCCCTACGGCTACATGATGGTGCTGGGGCTGCTGCTCATCCTGTGCGTGATGTACCTGCCCAACGGCCTCGCGTCGCTGTGGCAGCGCAAGGCGGCGGCGTTGCGGAGGCACGCACCATGAAGGCCACGCCGCTTCTCGAAGCCCGTGACCTCACGGTGCGCTTCGGCGGACTCACCGCCGTCGACGCGGTGAGCGCCACGCTGCATGCGGGCGAGCTGGTCGGCATCATCGGCCCCAACGGCGCGGGCAAGACGACCTTCTTTAACGCGATCTCGGGCGTGGTCATGCCCACGTCGGGCCGGCTGCTGGTGGAAGGCGATGTCGACCTGACGCGGCGCGGCCCGCACCTGTACGCCGCACACGGCATCGCGCGCACCTTCCAGACGCCGCGCGTGATGGCCGACATGACGCTCGAGGACAACGTGCGCTTCGGCATGCAGTTCGCAGGCCGCCGCCGCGCGCCCATCGCGGGCCTGGGCAGCACCGACGAGATCCTCGACATGCTGGGCCTGGGCGGCCTCGCGACGCAGATCGCGGCCGACGTCACGCCCTCGCAGCAGCGGCTGCTCGAGATCGGCATGGCGCTCGGCACCCGGCCGCGCGTGCTGCTGCTCGACGAAGTGGCGGCCGGCCTCACCGAGGCGGAGGTCGATGCCATGGCACGGCGCATCCGCCGCCTGCGCGACGACCACGGCCTCGCCGTCGTGTGGATCGAGCATGCGGTGACCACGCTGCTGAAGTACGTCGAGCGCGTGCTGGTGCTGCACCAGGGCCGCAAGATCGCCGACGGCACGCCGGCCGAGGTCGTGCGCAATGCCGAGGTGGTCGAGGCCTACCTGGGCGACGAGATGGAGGCCACGGCATGAGCGGCACCTTCATGACCGTGCGCGGCCTTTCGGCCGGCTACCACGGCTTCCAGGTCATCCAGGGCCTGGACCTCGACGTGACGCCCGGTGTCACCGTCGTGCTCGGACCCAACGGCGCGGGCAAGACCACGCTGCTTAAGGCGCTGGCGGGGCTGCTGCCGCGCACGGGCGACGCGGTGCTCGACGGTGCGGCGCTGCCGTCCGCCGATGCCACCGCCTGCGTGCGACGCGGCCTGGCGCTGGTGGCCGAGGGCCGACAGCTGTTCCCGCAGATGACCGTCACCGAGAACCTCGAACTCGGCGGCTGGCTCATCCCCGCGCGCCTGCGCGCCGAGCGCCTCGCGCGCGCCTTCGACGACTTTCCGCGTTTGAAGGAACGCGCCACGCAGCTCGCCGGCACCATGAGCGGCGGCGAGCAGCAGATGGTCGCCGTGGCGCGCGCCTTGATGAGCGGGCCGCGCCTGCTGATGCTCGACGAGCCCTCGCTCGGCCTGGCGCCGCGCATGGTCGACGAGCTGCTCGCCATCGTGCGCCGCATCGCCGACCAGGGCGTGACCGTGCTCATGGTCGAACAGAACGTGCGCAAGGCCTTGCAGGCCGCCGACCGCGGCTACGTGCTCGAACGCGGGCGCGTCGTCGCCTCGGGCGAGGCGCAGGCGCTGCTGCATTCCGACGCCGTGCGCCAGGCCTACCTGGGCGTGACCTGAACACCCCTCTTCCTCTTTCTTTCTTGCAAAGGACACCCATGACCGACATCTCCATGCTCATCGACGGCGAACGCCGCACGGCCACCGGCGGCGCCACCTTCGAGCGCCGCAACCCGCTGGACGGCGGCATCGCCACGCGCGCGCCCGCGGCCACGCCCGCCGACGCGGTCGCCGCCGTCGACGCCGCACAGCGCGCCTTCGTCACCTGGTCGAAGACCGGCCCCAACGAGCGCCGCGCCCTGCTGCTCAAGGCCGCGCACGCGCTCGAAGCGCGCGCCGACGCCTTCGTGCAGGCCATGGCGCGCGAGACCGGCGCCTCGGCGCTGTGGGCCGGCTTCAACGTGCACCTGGCGGCCGGCATCCTCACCGAGGCCGCGTCGCTCACCACGCAGATCGCGGGTGAGGTCATTCCGTCCGACGTGCCCGGCAGCCTTTCCATGGGCGTGCGGCAGGCCGCCGGCGTGGTGCTGGGCATCGCGCCCTGGAACGCCCCCGTGATCCTGGCCACGCGCGCCATCGCCACGCCGCTGGCCTGCGGCAACACCGTCGTGCTCAAGGGCTCCGAGCTGTGCCCCGAGACGCACGCGCTCATCATCGAAGCGCTGGCCGAGGCCGGCCTGCCCAAGGGCACCGTCAACTTCGTCACCAACGCGCCGGCCGACGCCGGCGCCGTGGTCGAGGCCATGGTCGCGCACCCGGCGGTGCGGCGCGTCAACTTCACCGGCTCCACGCGCGTGGGCCGCCTCATCGCGCAGACCTGCGCCACGTACCTGAAGCCCGCCGTGCTCGAACTCGGCGGCAAGGCGCCCTTCGTGGTGCTGGACGACGCCGACATCGACGCAGCCGTGAACGGCGCGATCTTCAGCGCCTTCGCCAACTCGGGCCAGATCTGCATGTCGACCGAACGCCTCGTGGTCGACAACGCGGTGGCCGACGAGTTCGTCTCGAAGTTCGCCGCCCGCGCACAGGCGCTGCCGCTCGGCGACCCGCGCGAAGGCCCCGTCGTGCTGGGCTCGGTCGTCGACATGAGCACCGTGACGCGCTGCAACGCCCTGATCGACGACGCCCTCGCCAAGGGCGCGGTCCTCGTGTGCGGCGGCAAGGCACAGAACACGCTGATGCCCGCCACCGTGCTCGACCACGTCACGCCCGCGATGGCCATCTACCGCGAGGAATCGTTCGGGCCGGTGAAGGCGGTCGTGCGCGTGAATGGCGTGGAAGAGGCCGTGGCGGTGGCCAACGACAACGAGTTCGGTTTGTCATCAGCGGTGTTCGGCCGCGATGTGGCGCGTGCGTGGAACGTGGCGCAGCGCATCGAGGCGGGGATCTGCCATGTCAACGGGCCGACGGTGCATGACGAGGCGCAGATGCCGTTTGGCGGTGTCAAGTCGTCAGGGTACGGGCGGTTCGGTGGGCGAGCCGGCGTCGAAGCGTTCACGGAGCTGCGGTGGATTACGGTGCAGACGACGCCTCGGCACTATCCGTTCTGAACAAAGGAGCGGCAGGACACCGCCCTGCCGTTCGGATCAGGCCGTCATCGGCTCCGGTGACTCCCTTTCAACGGGTCGACGGTTCTGAGTCAGTCGTGTCTCGTCCGCGCCCGCATACACACGGCGATAGCGCAAGTAGCCGGCACCCCACGCATACCATTCGCGTCCTTCCGTGAAATCGGGCGCGTACTCGCCCGTGGTCAGGTACAGGTTGACCCATCGCTCCTGGCGGCGCGTCAGCCCGGCCGGTGCTCCACCTCTGGGTGGATCGATCCCCGTGCGTGCCTCGTCCGCCTTTTTCTTGCGGGCCACCAGCTTTTCGAGTTGCGCCTTGAACTCGGCCGCCTCGGGACCAGTGAGCTTGAACCATGCGTGAGAATCGTGCACACGGTCCTCGAACAGCTTGCTGGTGAGCACGGGCTCGTTCCAGTACGGCTCGATACGCCCCCACTCGCCCACCCGCTCCGAATCGATGCCGGGCACGTTGTCGACCTCGCGCGGCGTGCCGTCCGGGCTGTTGCGACCGCTGATCCGCTTCTTTTTCTTTCGCCAGGCTTCGAAGTCTTCTACTTCCTTGACGAACTGCTCGTCGGCCGACTTGAGGTCCGCCCGGTCTGCCTCCGAAGCACGCAAGACGAACGGCATGGTGGCCGCGTGGCCAGCCCAGGACTTGCGCCATTGGATGAACAGCTTGCGCTGCTCTGCCATGACATCGCGCAACAGACCTTCCTTGACCTGGCATACGGCAAGGTAGGCGTTGAAATCACGGATCAGTTCCTTGGCGACCATGAACTGATCCTTGATGACCGGACGTGCCAGTTCCAGCTTCAGTGGCACGCCCAGTATTCGCGCCTCACGGTACATCAGGGCGAGGGGAATGCGCGAGAGCATGTCATCGCCTTTGGGATGGACTCCCTTGCCCTGCTCCGTCGGCATGTAGCCTCCGCCGACGTCCGAGTGCATGCCGGGGCACACCCACTCCCGAGAATTCTCAGGCAACGTATTGCCGACGTGAACGGAATCCGACGGAAAGCTGCGACGGAACTCGTGCGCGGCCACGATGTGCAGGCAGGGCACCTCGGCCGGAATGCGCATCGAGGCGTCCGCATCGGCCCATCCGCCATGCCCGTCGGCGAACAGCGACGAGGCCGCTACACCGACCGACGCGACCGTATCGAACAATCCCAGGAAGTCGAAGGTCACCGGGAACGAGGCCAACGTCGGCCCCGTCTGCCCGCGAAGTTCAGCATCGATCTGGCACATCGCCAGGAACCAGTTGACGAAGACCCGTGCCTCGGCTGCTCCCCGCGAAAAGCCGAATGCGCTGACGAAGATGCGTTGCACCCGACCTGGATCGACCTTGCTGCACTGGCCGGTTTCGGGGTCGATCATGTGCGGCCTGATTGAATCGTGCAGCTTGTTGAGCATCACCTCCAGCGTGCGGCGATTCTTGTTGTCGCGTTGGCGCTTCTCAGCGGCCCCGTTGGACGCCTCCAGAAGCTCCTCCTTGCCGAGGCTGAAATCCTCGCAGAACCGCATCACCTCTTCGGCCGAGAATAACCCCGGCCCTTTGCCGCTCCGGGTGAGGTAGCGGTAGACGCAGTTGAGCGCTTGCGCCAACGCCCACAGGATGCGGCGCTCGCCGTAGCGAGCAGTGGCGTTGCCCAGCAGCGCATCCTTGCCGACGCCGCTGTCGCCCACTTGCATGAAGGGCGTTCCCACGCCCGGAACGTAGACCTTGAAGAAGTGCTGGTAGTTTTCGGGGTTGGTGGTCCATTGCGCATCGGGGTCAGCTGGCACCCCAGGCACGCTCTGTCCCGGATACGCGCCGTACAAGCGTGCGACGTTGGAATGCGTGTAGTCCTCGTTTTTTGTGCTGCTGTCGTAGTTGTTTCGCGTGCCATCGAAGAAGAAGCCCATGAAGAGATTCACGTCGCAGGACTTGCCGGGCTGGCCTATGGGGCGCAATTCCCGGCCGACTTCATAGTCATCTTCAATCTTCTTGTTGTTCTTCCCAAAAAATACTTTTCGATCTGAGGGGTTAAAAAAAGTCATCTCGTCAATCGAGATTGCAAGATGGGCTGTCATGGCTTGACCTTCATCAGCCGATCAATTTTTTCTTGATTCCAGACTATCAACCTCTCCAGCATGGCCTTTTCCTTGGTGAAAAAGGCGGGATCGTCTGGCCCCGAAAACGCGGCGAGTTCCTTTCGATAAGCAAACTCCTTTGCGCGCTCGTCCCATGTCTCTTTGAGGTATTTTTTGGAATCTTTATTCAACTCCTGCAGTGCTTCCGCGCTCGACTCCAAACTTTCCCGTGCCAATTGCATGTCCCGGTCCCACAGCTCCCGCTGAAAAGCCAGCGAAGGCTTGGGCCACCCTTTGATCTTCCCGGGCCATTCGTCGCCGTTAGGTCGGTACGCGGTTGAAACGACACCCACCGTGCCATCGGGATAGTTGATGAACCACACATCCCCCGCCTTGCCACTCTTGTCGTAGGGCGGCAGATCAACGATGAAGTTCTGGCGCGGCCGATAGTCGCGTGCGTTGTTGTCGTAGCTCTGCAGGATCACTCCGACCTGGATGCCAGGTGCCCAGGTCTTCGGCACGTTGTAGCAACAGATCACGCCTCCTGCGGCAAACGGACCGATCTCTTCGGAGGCGACCACGGTCTGCTTCGGGTCCTTGGGGTCGAACAGTCGATAGCGGATGTCCTGGTCGGTGTAGTTGACGCCGCTGACCGAAGCCGGAACCGTGTCGGCGCGGCCTAAAGCACAACCACTGGTGGCCAGTGATGCAAGAAGCGCAAAGGGAAGTAGCCAATTTCTGAGAATCATCTGTCGTTCCTGTTGCGACAAGCTAAGTACGAAAAGCGCGAGGCGCTTCTTTGCAGTGTTGTTCGGAAAGCATGGTCATGGCTTTATCTTCATCAAGCGGTCGATCTTCTCTTGCTGCCACGCCACGAGCCTCTCCATCGTTTCTTTTTCCTCTGCAAAGAATGCGGGATCGTCTGGCCCTGAGAATAGCTTTAGTTTGTGCCTGAATGCATAGCTCTTTGAGAGCCAATCCCACTCTTCCCTCAGGTACTTTTTCGGGTCATTCTTCAGTCTTTGCAGCGACCTTGCACTCGACGCCAACCCTTCCTCTGCCAACCGCATATCCCTTTCCCACAACTCCCGCTGAAAAGCCAGCGAAGGCTTGGGCCATCCCTTGATCTTCCCGGGCCACCCATCGCCGTTGGGCCGGTAAGCGGTTGAAACCACCCCCACCGTGCCATCGGGATAGTTGATAAACCACACATCCCCCGCCTTGCCACTCTTGTCGTACGGCGGCAGATCAACGATGAAGGTCTGGCGCGGCCGGTAGTCGCGCGCATTGTTGTCGTAGCTCTGCAGAATCACACCGACCTGAATGCCAGGCGCCCAGGTCTTCGGTACGCCGTAACAGCACAGCACGCCTCCTGCGGAAAATGGGCCAATGTCTTCGGAGGCAAGTGTGGTCTGCTTCGGATCCTTGGGGTCGAACAGCCGGTAGTGGATGTCCTGGTCGGTGTAGTTGACGCCGCTGACCGATGCTGGAACCGTGTCGGCACGACCGATGGCGCATCCTGTCGCGGCCAGGGATGCAAGAAGCACGAGGGGAAGGAGCCAGTTCTTGAGAAGCATCTGTTGTTCCTGCTGTGGTGCGCTAGACCATCAAGGCGCGCAGCGCCTCATGGTCTGAACGAACGCTGCGGCTGAGTTCGGGATGCTGCCAAAACACTTCGCACAGATTCATCCGTTGTGCCACCGTGTCGAGGTGCATGGCATTGGCCTCGGCGAGCCCGCGCTCCGCGAGTGCGTGCAAGGCCGAGGGCGAATGCTTCGCTTCATAGGCCGGCGAGAGCTGCAGCAGGTTCGCGACCATCTCGTCCGCTTCGCTGCCAGCGATGAGTACCACGCATTGTTCACCATCGAGGACCGGCGCGCACGGAGGCAGCAACATGGAGGCGTTCATTTGCCCGGGTGCAAGGAAAGTGCTCCAGCCGGCGTCGCGCCGACGGAAATGCCATGTGGCTCCGGAACCGCAGAACGCCATCTGCTGCAACGGAGACAACGCAGCCAACACATCCGGCAGGCGGCGCGTGTCGGGAAAGCGCAGCACGAAATACTGTCCATCCGCATTCACGATGCACCAGGGGCTCAGGCGCTCGAACAGCGATTCGAGCGGTTCGTCCGAGCGGATGAAGCTGAGCATCGGCAAGCCATTCGTCAGCAGCAGCACACGATCGAGCAAGGGCCTCTCGACGGCATCGATGTTCAGCAGCACGGGTGAATGCTGGATCGCTTCATCTGAAGCGCCGGGCATGTTCTCGTAGAGCGACCGCCAGGAGCCGGAGCCCAGGTGGCTCTTGAGCAGCTGATGGCATTGCGGGGCGAAGGCGCAATCGATCAAGGCGTAGCGAAATTCCTCAGCGCCGGAGGCAAGAGGGCCGCCCTCCGCAAACAGGGCGTCGATCCATCCGGGTGCGTGCTTGTCGATCAGGTTCATCGTGCGTTACTCCACCTGGGTGAAGGCCGGCGCCGACTTGAGCGACTTCAGGAGGCACGCCACGCAGATGCTCTTGGGAAATGCCGGCAACGGGTAACTCTTCTGCACCGGCCCGGCCAACTTCCGCTGCACCGAGTGATAAGTGATCTTCCCCGGACACTCGAAGGTGATGTCCCCATCCTGCA